>JBBQWR010000041.1:0-56614 GCA_038210495.1 Pirellulales bacterium | reverse complement strand
TCCTAGTTCCTAGTTCCTAGTTCCTAGTTCCTAGTTCCTAGTTCCTAGTTCCTAGTTCCTAGTTCCTAGTTCCTAGTTCCTAGTTCCTAGTTCCTAGTTCCTAGTTCCTAGTTCCTTTCCTAGTTCCTGTCCTAGTTCCTTTCCTAGTTGCAACCTGACGGCCCCCCCGGCTCACTGGCCCAAAAACGATCCTTGCCTGTAGTGTACATTTGTGATTTAATCCCCTTCAGTCGAATTCGGCCTGGGGCCGGCTCGAGATCCTGCCCACGCGGCAAGGAACTCGGCGAAGTTGGACGTCAACCGGCCGCGCGGCTCGCGTTCTTGTGAGCTTCGCGGTCCACAGAGACAATTCGGCACGGCCGGCGGCACGCTCGGCACGGCCCAGTTGCCTTGCGTCCGCGCCCGTCCCACGTCGGGCTGATCGTGTGCTTCCGCGAAGCGGTGATGCAAACGGCTGTGGCAGCCCTAGCGCGAACGCCCAGCCGACCCTGTGATCGAGGGTCCAGCCGCATTAGCGCGCAAGCCGGCAGAGTCATACTCGGTCAATTCGTGGCGCACGAGCTAACAAGACTCACTTCGCGCCACACCCCGCGGCGAACGAGCTAACAAGACTCACTCATCGCCGCAATCTATCAACAAGAACGCCGGCTTTCCTAAGCCAGCCCGACAAAATAAAGCCTTTCGGCCCGCGACTCGCTCGCCCACGGTCCCGCTGCGCACACCCAGCGGGGCCGTTTTTTTTGCTACGCGCGTTGTAGCGGAATTTGTAAGAATTCCGAGCTGACACCCCCGCGACTCCGAATTCTTACGAATTCGGCTACGCCCCGGCCTCTCGCCTGCCCTGCGCTGCGTCAACCTTGTAAATCCACGTCACGATCGTCAAAATATCGGCAGTCGCGTCACGCTTCCGTTCTTGGATTAGACAGGACCTCATCATGCGAACCCGCTGGTCGATCTTCGTCGGACTTCTGTTTCTAGTCGGCGTTCGAGCGGATTTCATCGCTCGGGCTGCCGACCCACCGGCCAATCAGATTAAGGCCGAGGAGGCGTTCGCTCGACTCAACGACGGAAATCAGCGGTTCATCTCCGACCAGTCGGCCAGCCGTGCTCCCTTCTCCGCGCAGCGCGCCAAGATCGCTACGGGACAAAGTCCGCTGGCCGTCATCTTGACTTGCTCTGATTCGCGAGTCGTGCCCGAGATGATCTTCAACCAGCAACTGGGGGACCTGTTCGTGGTCCGCGTGGCGGGCAACGTAACCGACCCCGTCGTGCTGGGCTCGATGGAATACGGGGTCGAGCATCTTCACGCGGCGCTCGTCGTCGTCCTTGGCCACACGAACTGTGGCGCGGTGAAGGCGGCCATCGACGGTGGCCCGCTCGAAGGCAACTTGGGCGATCTGATCAAGCAAGTGCATCCGGGCGACCATCTGGCGGCCGACAAAGAACAAGCCCTCGAAGCCGGCGTTCGCGAAAATGTGCTCTATCAAACGAAGCAATTGACCGCGCAAAGCAAAGTCCTGAGCCGATTTGCCGATGCCGGAAAAATCCGCGTCATGAGCGGCGTGTATTCCCTCGAGACCGGCAAGGTCGAGTGGCTGAAAGCCAAGAGCGAAGCCCCGGCCAAACCGTAGCGGCCAACGCCGCAGGCCGGCAATCTAGAAGCGCTATCAAAGGTTCGGGCCGCCGGGGCTTCCATTCGGCGAAAGCCCCGGCCATCGAAACCGTTTTGTCTGCTAATAAAAAAGCGGCCGTGCGTGTCAGGGAACACGCACGGCCGCCAGAGTCGCTCGACTACTTTGGAACTTTTTCAATTCACAGTCAGACTACCGCATCGACACCGCGTCAGCCTGATTCAAGGCCGCCGACTTCGGGGCCGGCGGAACCGGAGCGCCCGGCATGGGCGGAGCGCCCGGGGGAATCGGATGCTCTGAGGCCTTTTGGGCGCACGACGCACAAAGCGGCTCCACGACCCATTTGAACGACGGAATTTCTTTCACCACTTCGTACTTGGTCAAGATCTTCTTGGTGTGCTGGCAAGCACATTCGCTCGGGCACCATTCGCGCCAGATCAGATGGCAATCCGGCCGGTGGTTGCAGTCGCAATCGCAACCGCATTTTTCCTTGCAGCCGCAATCGCAGCAGCCATCGTCGTGCAGGCAACCTTTGCAGCTCGGTCCGCCAATGCAGAAGTCTTCGCATTTGCAGCCGTAGCAGACGACCGTGACCTTCTTCGTGCCGCAGACCAAATGGCAGGTCTTGGCACATTCGCATTGGCAGCCGCAACTTGCACAGCAGCCTGCGCCACCATGTTCACCAGCCTGGCTGGCGACGGCCAGGGCCGCCAGGACCCCCAGCGTCGCGAGCGAGAGAATCAACGTTTTCATAGCTGTTGGCCTCCGCCGGCCGGCGCCGCAGCGCTCGGCCGGTTGTTGGTTAAATCGATCTTTGTCATCGATCTGTCCGCTGGGCAGACCGTTACGAGTTAGAACGAGTAGCTGAAACGCATTTCATACAGATTGACGTCGCCGGAGGTGATTGGCGTCGAGCCGGCCAGCGGCTTGCTGCAGGTCACTTCCGAATGCACATAGTCGAACCAGACGCGGCAGTAGTTGTTCAGGTACCAGTTGAGGGCCAAGGTGCAGTCGTGGATTTCGCCCTGGTTGAGGGTCGTATCGTTCAGATCGACCATCGAATAGCGAGCGGCGACTTCCCAGGCGCCCTTGCCCCAGCACACGCCGTCGCATGTATTGACGCGAAAGAACGGTTCGTAAGGCTTCACGGGGCCGAGCCGTTTCAGTTCGCGATCGTAACCGTGGTTTTCGCCCGTCAACATATAGGCGGCCTGCACATAAGCGCCGCGAACGGTGCGCGCCGGCGCCGAGCCCCCCGCGCCGTCGCCGTTAAACCTAACCCAGGTGGCTTCGCTCTCGACCGTCAGCGGTCCCCAAATCGCGGCGAATTCAGGATTGAACTCGTCATAGGTGTCGCAGGGGACGTTGCCCGTTTGGAGGAACGGGTTGAGCGTCTGAGCTTCCGGGGTCTCGTTGAAGGATTTGAAGTCGGGCGTTGCGCTGGGGTTGGTGGCGCTGTTGGGCGCGCCGACGTGACGATAGCTAAAGCCCGTATGCACCAGGTATCGGCCATCCGACGGTTCATCGTAATAGGGCAGCCACACCAGCCGCGTACAGACGTCGTAATCTCCTTCATTGCTACGCTCGAAGGGAACCAAGTCGTTGCCGCCATCGCGGAACGAACCGAGATAGTAGCTTAGGTCCTTGTTCTCATTGATGTAATTGAACGCCATGAGGCCCCATTTGCGGGCCGGAGCGAACGAATCGTCTAAGCTGCGGCGGAAGAAGATGTGATCTTCGTCGCCAGTCAGCTCGTCCAACTGAAACGGCTCCTTGAAATGGCCGACCCGAATGTTGCCGACTATCGGCAACAACTTAATCGTCGAGTAGACGTCCTTGATCGCGATCGTGTCGAAAATCGTCTTGCCCGTGAAACCAGCCGGGGCAGGCGGATTTAGGACCGTCGAGGGGCTGGTCGTCGGAGACTCGATACCATTGGCCAGATCGATTTCAAATTTGAAGTCGACGTTTTCGTATAGGTTGCCCTGCAAATACAGACGCATGAAGCCGATGCCCGTGTAATTGAGTTCTTTCGGCACGGCCACGTTCTGAAGGCTTCGTCGAACGGCGTTCAGTGCGCCCGGTTTTTCATCAATAATCACATTGTCCATGAACGCCTTGGCGCCAACCTTGATGTCGCCGAACTTCGGGCCGGTGTAGATTGGCACTTCCTTGGGGCCGGCGGGGGCCTTCTTGGGGTCCGCCAGATCGGCTGCCTCAGCGTTCATCGCGGCGTAGGAGATCGGGGTGGCGCCGGCGCCAGCTTGTTGCTGAGCCCGCATGGCGCGAATTTCCCCTTCTTGGGCGTCCAGCCGGCGCTGCATCTGTTCCAAGATGTCGCCGCGGTCGGTGGCCTGGGCGCCATCGCCGTAGCCTGCCTGCGTTGGGTAGCTCTGGGGGCCATTCTGTGCCTGGGCCCGGTTGCCGCCCGCCCACATCAGGAGGGCAGCCAGCAGGCCTCCGGCAACCTTTCGAGGTCCGTCTCTCATTGGTAAATCCTTTTGAACGAGACATCGCGAAAACATGTCTGCCAGGTTCCCTTACCCGGCCGTCGAGTGCGCTCCCCGGTGGTGGAACGCTACATCTTTCAATCGATAGCCTCGACACACATAGAATCGACCGCATTTCCGTTACAGCTATGTTAGAAGGCGGATTCACCACAATGAAAACGAGGTGAAAGCGGCATTGCCGGCGGCACGATCGTTAGAGCTTCCGCAAATAGGCCGCGCGGAAAAGTCGCCGTAGCTTCGCCAGCGCCGCTGAGGTACGCCGGGTGGCCGGGGCTGGAGGCGTCTTCGCCGAAGCCCCGGAGAGGGGAAGAGCCCGAATGTCTAATGACGTGATTAGAGATTGGGTGTATCGTCATTTCCGCGTTCTCGGGGCTTCCCTTCGCCGCGAGCCCCGGCCACTCGGAGTATTGTTAGCGGTTCCCAGAAATCTCGCTGGCTACTGCCGCGGGATCATGCCGGGAAGGAAATAGGCTTGCGTTAGCACCAACAGGCCCATCAGGCCCGCTAGCGCCAGGCTGTGCCAGAAGACGAAGCGGAGAATCCGCGATTCATTGCCGTATTGGCCGGTCGCGGACGCGGAGACCACGATGCTTTGAGCGTCGATCATTTTGCCCATCACGCCGCCGGTGCTATTGGCCGTCGCGATCAGCACAGGGTTCAGGCCAAGCTGCTGGGCGGTGATCTTTTGCAGGCTGCCGAACAGCGCGTTCGAGGAAGTATCTGACCCCGTGATCGCCACCCCCAGCCATCCCAAGAGCGGCGCGAAGAAGGGATACAACGGGCCGGACCGCGTGAAGGCCAAGCCGAGAATCACATCGGCCCCGCTGAACCGAGTCGTATAGGCGATCGCCATCATCGCGGCGATCGTGAACAGCGGCCAGCCGAGCCGAATGAACGTTCGACTGAGCGTCCGAAAGAATTGAGCCACGCCGACTCGCATCCACGCGGCGGACAAAATCGCCGCGATGAAGATTCCCGTGCCGGTGGCGGAGAGCCAATTGAACTGGAACACGGCTCGCTCCCTCTCGCGAGAGCTGGTGGCGACGGGGGCGTCGCGACGCACGCGCTGGTCCAAACTGGGAACTGAAAACTTTGGCGCGGCGCGTCCGCCCGCCTCGAGCAGCGTCTTGACTTGCGGCAGGCCCCAGGCGAACACGCACAGCGAGAGCAAGAGCCAGGGAACCCAAGCGCCCGCGATTTCGCGGCGCGTGTATTCCACGGGCTTCGGGCCGCACGCTTGCGGATCATCGCCGCCAGCGATCGCCGTCGTCGCGGAGCCCGTTGGCTGAAGCTCCTCGGGAAATGTCCAAATTGTTTTAGGCTGCCAGAACCGCAGAAATAACGTGAGCAGCCCGAGCGACGTCAATCCGCCGGCGATATCGACGAGCGTCGGCCCGATGAAATTGGAAACTAAGTATTGCACCAGGGCGAAGCTCCCACCGCACAGCAGCACGGCGGGCCAGACATCGCGGAGCCCCCGCCAGCCAGACATCACCACCACCATCCAAGCCGGGATGATCAGCGATACGAAAGGCAATTGGCGGCCAGCCATGGCGCCGAGCGTGTCGGCGGATATTCCGGTAACCTGGGCCAGTGCGATGATCGGCGTCCCCAGCGCCCCAAAAGCCACGGGCGCCGTATTGGCGATCAGGGCAAGGCCCGCGGCATACAGTGGCGGAAAGCCCGCGCCGATCATGAGCGCCGACGAAATGGCTACCGGCGTGCCGAACCCAGCCGCCCCTTCGACGAACGCCCCGAAGCTAAACGCGATCAAGAGGGCTTGAATCCGACGGTCGGGGGACAAGCCCGCGATCGAGCACTTCACTTTCTCGAACTGCCCCGCTTCGACCGTGAGAACGTACAAAAACACGGCGCCGAGCACGATCCAGCCGATTGGAAACAGCCCGAAGCAGGCCCCAAAACCGGCCGACGCCAGCGCCATCGAGACGGGCATCCGGCAGACGAAGATGGCCAGCGCGAGCGCCGCGATCAGCCCAGCCGAGGCCGCCTTGGGCGCCGACCAACCGGCGATGCCCAACAGTCCCAGCAGCACGACGATCGGCGCCGCCGCAAGGAGCGTCGACACGAGCTGCGAGCCGGTCGGATTGTAAACCTGCACCCACTCCACGGCCGAGGCTCCGCGATCACTGGACGGCTATCGGCGGAGAGACCGCCGATCGTGCCGGCGGCAGTATAGCGGCAAGCAGCGTGGAGTGCGAAGCGTATCGCTAGAGCCGCGCACGATAGTAAGCGGAGATTTTAGAGCCGCGCACGATAGTAAGCGGAGTGAGATTAGCAACCCACTTCGGCTACCGCTTACTATCGTGCGCGGCTCTAGACTGTCACCCGCTGCCCTTCAGCTTCTGCGGCAGCGTGAACGAATACAGCACGACCACGGCCCCGGTGGACATCAAGCTCCACGGCGCCCATTCGGCCGGCACGAGATCGTGAGCGTCGGCCGCTCGACTGGCGAACACCGCGCTGTCGATCAGCAGCGCTTCGGCGCCCAGCACAAACGAAAAAATTCCAAGCGCTAAAAATATCGATCGCCACATGGGCAGTCTCCTACCGGCAGTCGCCGAAAACCGCGAGTCCGCTGAAGATCATCGGCCGCTACTCGCGATCCGCTCAAGTCGCCGGCGTGAAAGGTGATTTATGCCGACTGAGGAAGAAAGAGGGGCTAGGGACGAGGAGCATGCCGCCTTCCGGCGGCGGAAGCGGCGCAGCCGCGCCCGTCTGCCTTCGTCCCTAGCCCCTGTCCACCGCAGGCGGACCGCGAAGCGACCCCTAGCCCCGAGCCCCTTCACCCCTATAAAATCCGATCGCCTAACCGCCAAAGTTATCCCAACCGTGACTCATGCCGCCGGCGATCCGCGTCTCCAATCTCGTCAAACGCTACGACGGACGGCCTCCGGTCGAGGCCGTCCGGGGCCTCGATCTGCAAATCGAAGAAGGCGAGTGCTTTGGACTCCTGGGACCCAACGGCGCCGGCAAAACCACGACGATCGAAATCATCGAAGGGCTCTTGCCAGCTACCTCGGGCGATGTCGAAGTCCTGGGACTTCGCTGGGGCCACGGGCCGAACGACGAATCGATCCGGCAGCGGATCGGCATCTCGCTCCAAGAAACCCGGCTGACCGACAAGCTCACCGTTCGCGAGACGATCACGCTGTTCCGCAGCTTTTATGCGAGGGGAATCGATCCCGAAGAAGCGATGCGCCGCGTGTCGCTCGACGAAAAATCCGGGGCCCTGATCGGCAAGTTGTCCGGCGGCCAGAAGCAGCGGCTGGCCGTCGCCTGTGCGCTGGTCGGCGATCCGGAGCTGCTGTTTCTCGACGAGCCGACGACCGGCCTCGATCCGCAATCGCGCCGCCAGTTGTGGGAAATCATTCGCGGTTTCAAAGAGCAGCGGCGAACGGTCCTGCTCACCACGCATTACATGGACGAGGCGGAGCGGCTGTGCGATCGAGTGGCCATCGTCGATCAGGGGAAAGTCATTGCGCTCGGGACGCCGCAGGAACTGATCGCCAGCCTCGGCGGCGAGCACGTGATCGAGTTCACGCTCGACGACTTCGCGCCGCGCCCGAACATCACGCCCGAGTCGATCGCCGATCTACCGGGCGTGATTGGCGCGAAGTCCGACAACGGCCAACTCTGCCTGTCGGTGTCCGAGCCGCACGTCGTGCTGCCGGCCTTGCTCGCGCGATTGGATTCGCTGCATCGCCATCTGACGAGTCTCAATACGCGCCACGCGAGCCTGGAAGACGTGTTCGTCAAACTCGCCGGCCGGCATCTGCAAGATTAGCGCACATAGCCGCGGGATCCTGCCGCGAAGCCTTGTTTTTTTTGGGAACGGCCGAACCGTATTGCAAAACGACGGTACTCCGCAGCAGGATGCCGCGGCTATGTACTTAGAAATGCGTGTTATCGTCATCCCGCGAGCCATCCGGCCGATAGACGGCGTCTTGGGCTAGACAAACGGCGTAGTCGAGATTCGACCCATTTAGGTCGCGGAGATACCGATGGCGAATTTTTTCGCTGATCGTTGCGCCCGGCTCTATCGTCACGCCGGTCAAGCGCATGATCAATCGCGTCAGCCAGCGCTGACGGGTGTTTCGCGACAGATACCCGTCATTGGGATTTTCGCCCCAGCAGAAGATGTGCGTGTGACAATCGACGACAGGAGCGCGCGGGAGTTTGTCGACAGCGTACTGGTCGGCCGGCTTGTCATTTTGCTGAGTCATTCGCCGCGTTCCATAGTTCAAATTTCCCCGCCGCAAACTTCGAAAACCGATCTTCGACGATCGCGGCCCGCGCGTCGCGGAGAAGCCTCTGATAATAGGTCAGGTTATGGGCCGTGACCAGAATCGGGCCCAGCATCTCGTGGACCATGAACAGATGCCGCAGATAGCCCCGGCTATGGCGGCACGCCGGGCAGGGGCAGCCTTTTTCCAACGGTCGCGGATCGGTGGCGTATTGCAGATTGCGGAGCCGAATCGGGCCGGCATCGGTATAGGCCATCGCGTTGCGGCCGTTGCGCGTCGGCAGCACGCAGTCGAACAAATCGATGCCGCGGCGCACCGCTTCCAACAAATCCCGCGGCCGGCCGACACCCATCAAATATCGCGGCTTGTACGCGGGCAGCGCCGGCGCGGTCGCTTCCAAAATCCGATACATCTCGTCCGGCGTCTCTCCCACGCTCAAACCACCGACCGCATAACCGGGGAAATCCATCGCCGCCAGCGCCGAGGCGCACTGCTGCCGTAGTTCTGGGTCGAGACCGCCCTGTACGATCGCAAACTGGGCTTGGTCCACGCGGCGATGGGCGGCCTGCGACCGGGCGGCCCAGCGGATTGTCCGCTGCATCGCGTCCTCGATCGCGGCCGGTTCGTTGGGCAGAGCCACGACATGATCGAGCACCATCGCCACGTCGCTCCCCAGGGCCTCTTGAATCTCGACGGCCCGCTCGGGTGTAAGCTGAACGGCCGTGCCATCCAAATGCGAACGAAACACGGCGCCTTGTTCGTCGATCTTCACGATCGCCGCCAGGCTAAAAAGCTGGAAGCCGCCGCTGTCAGTCAGGATCGGGCCATCCCAGCCCATGAAACCATGCAGGCCGCCGAATTGCTCGATCAGCCGCTCGCCGGGCCGCAACGTGAGATGATACGTGTTGGCCAGGACCATCTGGGCG
This sequence comes from Pirellulales bacterium, assembly GCA_038210495.1. Classification (GTDB taxonomy): domain Bacteria; phylum Planctomycetota; class Planctomycetia; order Pirellulales; family DATAWG01; genus JBBQWR01. The sequence goes on along the minus strand of JBBQWR010000041.1, from coordinate 47,282 downwards.
CCGGTCGCCCGAACTTGGTCGACCGTGAGTCCCTTGACGGTCGCCTGGGTGCCGACGGGCATGAAAGCGGGCGTCTCAACCGGGCCGTGCGGCGTCAAAAACGTCCCGCGCCGCGCCGCGCAATCCGCCGCCGAATGCTGAATCCCAAAACTAAAATCACCACCGCTCATTGAGGGCTCGTTTCGAATCCGCTTTCGCCGCGAGCGGCGCCCGAACACCGCATAAATGCGGCGGCTAAAAGAACTCCCGACTCCCGACTTTCCCCCCTCCCCCTATCGCTCCTGCCGGCGCCAGACTATGATCGACGCACGGCCAACTACAGGCAGGAGCATTTTCAGCCGGGGCCGTGCTAGAGGACTTTAAGGAGTTTGTGTGATGCCAGCGGGAACTATTAAAAAGTTGGTCAGTGACAAGGGATTCGGGTTCATTCAAACCAGCAATGGGACTGACATCTTCTTCCACCATTCCACGGTGCAAGATGGACAGTTTGACTCGCTTCGCGAAGGCCAACAAGTGGAATACACGGTCGAGCAGGGTGGTGGCGGACAAAAAGGCAAGGGCCCGCGTGCCGCTACCGTCGTCCCCTCCTAAGTAATCGGAAATTGGCGCTCCAGCGCAGCCCCGACCCACCGGTCGGGGTTTTTTTATGCGCTGGAGACGCGCCGCGGGACGCGCGGACTCGGCCGCGAGTCTTTTGATTTCCCCCAGGCGCCCCCGTCCGCTTGTCCGTAGGCGAGTCTGCCACAACCGCATAACATATAATGCGGAGGCGCACGATATCGAGCGGAACTCAATGCGTTGACCGTTAACCCGGGAAAACTTGCGCAGATGTTTTCAGCCACCACCGCCGAAACATTGGCTGCATCGCCCGATCGTGCGGAGGCGATTCGGCGAGGCCGGCGGATCGCTTATCTGTCGATCTGCTGCACGACGGTCGAGGCCGGAGTCGGCATTTTGGCCGGGGCTCGGGCGGATAGCACGGCGCTCTTGGGCTTTGGCGTCGATTCGGTGATCGAGGTTTTTTCCGCGGCCGTCGTACTCTGGCGGATGCAGGCCGGCGCGCGAGGCGAGCGCCGCGAACGAACCGCTCTGCGATTGATTGGCGCCAGCTTGCTGCTGCTGGCCGTATTCATCGGGGTCGGCGCGATTCGCAGCCTGATCGGCCACGAGCCGGCCGCACAAAGTTATCTGGGCATCGCCCTGGCGGTCGGCTCGATCGTCGTCATGCAGTGGCTTGCGCGCGCCAAACGCTCGGTGGCCCGCGACCTTTCCAGCGGCGCCGTTCAAGCCGACTCCGTGCAATCCGAAATCTGTTCGTATCTGGCCGCGATCTTATTGGTCGGGCTAGGACTCAACGCCTGGTTGGGCTGGTGGTGGGCCGATCCCCTCGCGGCGCTCGCGATGGTCCCGCTGGTCCTGAAGGAAGGTTGGTCCGCGTGGCGCGGCGAAGCCTGCGGATGTAGTCATTTGCACGAGGCCGATCACATATGAATCTCATCGGCGTCCAGCGGACTGCCATTAACTTTGGCGAAACGTCCTTGCTCAAGGGCGGCTGACATACCCCAGCGATTCGTCCGTCATTTATTCCCAATCTCAAGGCGCTAACATGTTGCGAACAAACCCACTTCTGGCCCTTGGCGTCCTGCTGTCGTTGGCGACTGTCAGTCGGGCCGATGACGCCTTCTTCCATGTGTCGTTTAAGGACCTCGAATTTACCGAGGGGAAGTTGCCGGCGCCTGAATCGGACGAGGCGCGAACCTGGAATAGCCGCGCTTATCGGCTGGCGCCGCAGATGCAACCGTATGCTGTGGTCGACGGAAAAGGGGAGGCCTACGTTCGCGGTGAGAGCTCTCCGTACACCGACGGCGCCCCCGAGGTTGGCGCCGTCGGCCAACTGTTCGTTCGCGCGCCCCAGGGCGAGGATGTGACAGGATCGCTTATGGTCCCCAAGCCCGACTACACCGGAATGACCCGGCTCAAATTCAGGGTCCCTAAATCCAAGGCCAACGACAAATTCGCCAACGAATTCTACCAGCAGAAGGTCCAGCACTATCAATCGCTGCTCAATCGTGGAATTCCCGGTGGCGCTTGGTATCGGCATCAAATTCAGCTCGCCGATCGCGAGTTGGGGAAGAATGCCGCGGCGCCGAACCCCAATCTCCCGCGAATCGTCGACAGTACGACCCAAGTCGAGGATACGTTCGACCTATTTAGCGGCGGCCGGGCACTTGCCGAAAATCTGCAGCTGGAAAGATCCCCACCGGGAGTTCAACAACAACGGGCCAAAGTGGACATCGCGTCGCTCGACGGAATCACGATCGCCGCGATCGATTGGAAGAAGCTTCTCAAGGAAGATTCCAAACCGACACTCGATCCGCTGGCGGCGGCGATTCCGGCCGACCAACATGCCATCTTCTTTCCCTCGTTCGCCAAGATGATCGAGGTCGCCGATCATTTGGATGAGCAGGGATCGAGGATCCTGAGCCTGGCCGATCCGCGATCCGAAGACGCGCGGACCAAGGAGCGGTACGAGCGGCAACTTTGTCTCTCGACGTCGGCGCTGTCGCGGTTGTTGGGCCCGGCGCTGGTCAAGAGCGTGGCCATGACTGGCTCCGATCCCTACTTCGTGTCGGGGACCGACGTGGCCGTTCTCTTCGAGGCCGCCAATCCCACGGTGCTTCATGCGCTGATCGCCGCGCGCGTGGCCTCCGGAGCCGAGTCCGAATCCGCGGCCAAGGCCGTGGAGGGCAAGATCGAGGGAGTCGCCTATTCGGGATTTCGCTCGGCCGATCGACGTGTCTCGTCCTACGTCGCCCGGCTGGATGGGGTGGTGGTGGTCGCGAATTCGCTGCCTCAACTAACCCAGCTTGTCCGCGCCTCGAAGGACAAACTGCCGACGATCGGCTCGCTCCCGGAATACAAATTCTTCCGGACTCGTTACGAGCGCGGCGCCGTCGACGAATCGGCGTTTCTGTTTCTCAGCGATGCGACGATCCGCCGCTGGTGCGGTCCGCGCTGGCGAATCGCCAGTAGCCGCCGGGTGCGCGGCGCGGCCATTCTGAGCGAGCTCGAGACGGCCTATCTCGACGATCTCGTCGCGGGCCGCGTCGAGGCCGGGCCGATTCACACCGACTTGGCCGGTCCCGACCCGGGCGAACTGCGGCTCACTTCGCGCGGCGTGACGTCGTCCGCGATCGGCTCGACCGAGTTTCAGACCCCGATCATCGAGCTGCCCCTGGAAAAGGTCACCGAGCAAGAAGCCGAATTCTATAAGCGGTGGCGCGACACCTATCAGCAGAATTGGAATTGGGCGTTCGATCCGATCGCCCTGCGAATTACCGCCAACGACAAGAAGCTCGCCGGAGATTTGACGGTCATGCCACTGATCGTCAACACGGAGTACCGCCAGTTCATTGGCTTCGCGACGGGCGCCGAGATCAAGCCTTCGTCCGGCGATCCCCACGACGCGCTCGTTCACTTCGTCACCGCGTTTAATCGCGACGCGGCCGAGGTCCGTGAAGCCGACAACATGTTAAAGACGATGATCCAAGGGGCGGCCAATCCGCTTTCCTGGCTAGGATCGTCGATCGCGATCTATGCCGACGACGATCCGTTTTGGGCCGATTTGGCTAAGCAAACCGATGACGATCAGTTCGAAAAGTTCTTCGAGCAAAATTTGCATCGCCTGCCCGTCGCGATCTATGTCGATGTGGCGAGCCCGCTCAAGCTGACGGGCTTCATCGTCGGCCTGCGACTGTTCGTCGAGCAGACGGCGCCGGGCATGGTCGCCTGGGAATCGCTCACTTATCACGACACGCCGTACGTCAAAATCAGCCCCACCGAGCGCGGCAAAGGCCAACTGCCTCCGGACGTCAAAGAACCGTCGCTGTATTACGCGATCTCGGGAGACTCGCTCCTCGTGACGTTCAATCTCGACATGCTCAAACGGGCCCTGGATCGCCAAACCGTGCGACGCGCGGCCAAGCCGGGGGACAAAACGGCGGTCGCGCCGGCCAGACCATGGCTCGGCAAAAGCGCGTGCCTCACCGTCGATAAAAAAATGATCGGCTTGTTGAGCGATTCGCGCCATCATCAATACGAAAACGAGCTTCGCCTACACTCTTGGAACAATCTGCCGATCCTCACCGAATGGAAGCTCCGCTATCCGGACCAGGACCCTGTCGAGCTGCACGAGAAATATTTTAACACCCGGCTCGTGTGCCCCGGCGGCGGCCAATACGTCTGGAACCAGCGCTGGCAGACGATGGAGTCGACAGCTTATGGACATCCAGGCGAACCCAAGCCAGGGCCGACCGTGCCCGCGCTGCTAAGCGGTTTCAGCGATCTCAATTTCGGCCTGACGTTCGAAGACAAGGGCCTTCGAGCGCGAATGGAATTGCCGCGCGAGAAAACCAAATAGCCGGCCCGAGTCGCGCCGAGATTAGAAGCTGGCCGTTCGTACGACGATGAACGAGTTGAATAAAACATTCCCTTGACGGAATATTCTCTTTGCGCTATAGTTGCATTAGCAGCGACGTCGAAAAGGACAGATGAACGGGATGGAACCAACGCATGTCCGGTTCAAGCTGTTTCTTGAGCGCTTGGGTCGGGCGCCGGCGCCGCAAACGTATGAAGAGGCTTTGTCGCAAATCAGCGACATTCTGATTGAGGTCGAAAACGAGCATACGGACATTCCCTACGACCCAGAACACTGGGAGACAGACGGCAGAATGTATCCGCCGCAGCTTGATAGCGAGCGTCATGTGGAAGGCCATGACCGTGTGCGCAGGTTTCGTAGCAGAGCCCACAACACCTTTGTCGGGGACAATGGCTCTATTCAAATACAGACGGTAAATGGAAACGACGTGGTGTTTGAGAAGAACGGCGCGGACGGACGGGCGGTTTGGGATCAGTGACGAACCCGCGCTTCGATGCGTCACCTCGCGACGGAGGCTTGGATTGTGTCTCTAACCACTTTACGCAAGAAGATCGCCGAGCGATTTCCGACGGCAGTTCTGGAATTGGACACGCCCTTAAGGGCCAACGGCAGCTCATTCCTGGATGTGAGGCTTCAGGATCATTCGGTGAATGTGGAATGGCGGAAGAATCGCGGATACGGTGTTTCCTCTCGGTCGGATTTGGCTTACGGGGAAGGTGTCGACGAAACCTACACTTCGGAAGTAGAAGCATTTCGTCGCGTTTTGTCGCTCCTTTTATCCCAGACAAAAACCACGCCGCGTCGAATGGGATTGCGCGAACTTCGTGAAGAAATTGGATTGTCGCAGACGGAACTCGGGGATCGGATGTCCGTTCAGCAGGCGTCGATTTCGAAGATCGAGCAGGGGCGAGATTTGCGCATGAGCACATTAAGCTCGTGGATTGCCGCTCTGGGAGGAAAACTGTCGCTCGCCGTTCGATTTCCCGATGGCGCCGAGCACCAACTCGATCTGAGCGCATTGATGGGCAAAAAATAAACCTTGCGGCTCGATCCCCGTTTCATGGCCGTTCAGATTTGGTGAACCGAAATGGCCATCCGATTGAATCTGCTCGTCATTCGATCGAGCGATATCGACGCCGCAGCGCGATTTTACGAAGAGCTAGGCTTACGCTTTTGCCGGCATTCGCACGGTTCAGGACCAGCGCATTACGCATTGGACGATCCCGGATGCGTCTTTGAAATTTATCCGCTTCGCGAAGGCGAGCCGTCGACGGCCTCGACGAGAATCGGGTTTGAGGTCGATTCCGTCGACGAGAGGCTAAATCGCCTTGTCCGCGCGGGCGGGAGCCTGGTATCACCGCCAAAACTTTGCCCTTGGGGATACCGGGCGGTGGTTGAAGACCGTGACGGCCACCGCATTGAACTTAGTTCGACGGGACGCGAATAGACTCGTGAGACCTCGTCGATTGCGCTCGGTGCATTAACGAACATGGGGGGGCGGAAGGGGCTCAAGCCAATTCAGCGAGAAGCCTCGTGAACGAGGCTGACGGCGGAATTGTCGAGCGCGGAAAACCCACCGTCAACGGTGGGCCCAATACCGCTGCGCGGAAAGCCTCGTGAACTAGGCTCGAGGCAGGGAAATCGAGGATCGGGGGCTTACGCCGCCCCGCTCGCCGACGACTATTCGAGATCGATGAGGATCGCCGTGGGTTTTTCGGCGGTCGGATCGACGGAGAGTTCCATCGTCTTCGTGCGGATCTTGTTTTGCACGACGGCTTCCACGTGGATCACGACGGCGCCGGGCGGCACGTTCTCGAAGACGAATTCGCCTGTCGCGTCGGTCTTCGCTTCCCGCTTCGTCTTGCCCAGATCGAGCAGCACCTTGGCGTTGCGAACGATGCTCTTGTAATACGTCACCTTGCCCTTAAGCACCGCGGGAGGCGGCAGAACGGGCTGCGACATTTTGACCGTGGCGCCGCTGGTCCCAACCGGAGCGATCACTGTGGAATTGGCTGTCGAATTGGTTCCCGCGAACGAGCCGGTCGGTTCGTCGGACAGAGCCGCTTCGACGAGACTGGCGAGTTCGGCGGCGGAATTGGCCCGATGGTAGCTGCCGTGGCTGGTCCGCGCGATCTGGCCAAGTTCGCTCTCCTGTTGACGATCGCCTTCGACGCCGAAACGGATGATGTGCACCGGCACGGGCGTGCTGTCGAGCGTGTCGAGCACGCTGCTCTTGTTGCTGGTCGATTTGGCGAGCCCTTGATGATTCACGCCGCAGGAGATCACGATGACGCGGCGATCGGCTTGCGAATGTCGGTCGTGGGCATCGATCGCCCGTTCCATACCCAAGTACAGCGGGCATTCGCCCCAAGGCTTAACGGCGCTTAGGCGCAGGCCGATCGCGGCCAAGTCGCGAGGCTCGAGCCGGAGCATCGGGCGAATCATTTCCACATCGTCACCCGGCAGCAGGTCGCGAAGCACATCGAAGCCCAGCGTTTGCTCCAGATAGGTGGTCTGTTCCATCAGCCCCGGATCGGATTTCTGTTCCCAGGCGAGGCGATGGCCGAATAGCCAGAGCGAAACACGGTGATTGCCCTCGGCCGAAAGCTTGTCGAGCGTGGCCGCAAGCACGTGGCGCGCGGCGTCGAGCTTGCTGATCTCCTGGCCGGCGGGAAGCTCGTCGATGGCCGAACTGCGAATGACGCGACGCGCGCCGGTCACTTCAGGTTCGGCCGTTCGAGCCGGCGGCGCGTCGGAGGGCGGTTCGGCTGCGTGCGGCGCGCGGAAATCGTTCTTGACCAGGGCCGACATCTCGGCCGAGCAGTCGAGCACGAACGTGATGCAAGCAGGCTGTTCGGCGGCGCGGGCCAGTTGGGTGGCGCCGAGCATCAAGCAGCCGAGGGCAAGCGAGAGGAGGGGGGAGATTTTCATGGCGAACCCCGAATTCGTGAGTTAATGGCGAAATGGTCGTGAGCGAGCGCATCTCGTGCGCGCAGGTTTTATCGACAGTCCAGGGGGAACGGCCGTAGCGATTTTGCCGACTGGTCGAGATTTTCCGGCCGCCTGGCTTCCCCATCCCCTATATCCCATCTCCGAATTCCCTCCCACAGACTGGCGCGAGTGCAATTTCTTATCAATTCCCGCCAGTCAGGAAAAAGTTTCTGAAAATTTGGAAGCGCCCCCTTTTTTTGGTTGTTGCCCCCCGTGAGCGGAATTAGACTGGAACGAACGATACGCCAATCATCAAAAAACCGGACGAACAGGATTGGTTTTCCGGCTTTTGGGCGGCGTAGTCCACAATCCATCAACACCCGCTACCACCGCCTTGGCCTCTCTCGGTGGGCTGTACCCTGTGAAGGAGATGTTTCATGGCTCGCGCCGACTCCCGCAAATCGAACAAAGCTCGACTTAGCCGCACAAAGGGCGCCCGCCGCGACCGAAGCCTCGGCTTCGACCGCCTGCAGCATGTGTTCGAGCGGCTGGAAGATCGCCGGATGCTGACGGCCACTCTGACCCAGGTTGGGACGACGCTAAAGTTCACTTACACCGGCGCCGCCGTCGCCCCGTCAATTACCGGCATCGATGGAGCGCTAACGTTCTCCACCGGCGGGGGCGAAGCCGTCGCGCTGGGCGGGGGTGTCGCGGGCGCGCCGATCGTCAACGGCGCCATCGTGACGAATTCGGCCAGCTTCACCACGATCGAGATCAGCGGACCGAGCGGCGGAACGGAAACGTTCTCCACCCTCGCCGCCGGCTTGAATGTGGCCGAGGCGTTTCAACTCGACAGCACCGTGCATCAGGCGACGTTTGCCGGAACGGTGACCACGTCATCGATCGCGGACAGCACGCCCACGGACCTCAATGGCGGAACAGTGACGACCATTGGCGGACAGACGTACAACAACGCGGTTGTCCTATCGACCAACACCATATTGGTCAGCACCGGCGCGGCGGCAGTCGCCAATATCACGTTCGGGTCGACCGTGGATAATGCAACTGCGACGGCTCGTAGCCTGACCGTGACCGCCGACGGAATTGCCGACTTCAAAGGTTTCGTCGGCAGCGGCGCCAACGCCGGCTTGCTCAGTGTCACCACGGGTGGCAATACCACTGCGGCGACGGGCACAACGCAAGTCGACGCGGGCAGCGCCTCGAACACCGTCACGACGACGACATTTCAGAGCTATCAGAACTCCGTTACGCTGGGCGCCAATACCGTTTTGGCAAGCACGGCCAGCGGCAATATCACGTTCTCCTCAACGATCGATTCGGATGCCCAGGCGACGCCGCGAAATCTGACGGTCAATACCCAGGGCACGACTTGGTTCAAAGGCAATGTTGGGTTGGGTGGCGCCGCCGACAATTTCTCGAACACCACGGCCAACAAGCCGCTCGCTAGCCTGACCACCGATGCCGGGGGCACGACCCAATTGGGCTCGGGCGCGGCCGGCGCCACGATCGGGATCCTTACTTGGCAGTTCGCGGCCTCGGCAGGGACCACCGGAATCGCCAACTTCACCGACGACGTCGTCCTCGAAGCCAATACCACGGTCGATGGAAACTCGGTGACGTTCGGCGGAAACGTGGACCGCGACGCGGTCGCCGCCCGCAACCTGACAGTCTTCGCCAACGTGGGTACCCCGGTGACGCATGCGATCGCCGCGGCGTCGACAACGATCAATCCGGCCAAGGTGACCATCGTGGGCTCGGTCGGTGGAGGCGGCAACGGAGCGATCGGCGCCTTGGCGATCAACGCGCGCGGCACGCTCGTGAGTCTCGATGGATCGAACAACCTTGTGGTCGCCGACGTGGCCACGGGGGGCGAGGCCGATTCGTTGACCCTGTCGTTCGACGGCACGAACTACGTTCTTTCCGATCCGAATAACCAACTGTTCACTCAGTTGGCGGGCTTTAATTTGTCGGCGGACGGGCACACGCTCAAAATACCCGCCATCGACATCGGCGGCACAAAGATTCTGTTGAATCTCGATGGCGGCACGGACGTGGTGAATGTCAACCTGACCGGAGCCAATCCGTTTACCAAAACGGTGACGTATAACGGCGGCGCCGGCACGGACATCGCTCACGTCAACCTGGACGTCACCGCCGCGCTTCCCGCGGGTGGAATCACGATCGTCGGTGGCGGCGGACCGACTTCGCTCGACGTCAGCGGCAGCGGCCAAACCGCCGTCTATACGCCCTCAGGCGCGACGGCCGGCTCGGGCACGATCACGATCGGCGCCACCGACTCGATCGCGTTCTCGGGGCTCACGCCGATCGACATCCACGGCATGGCCTCCGCGACGCTTCAAACGGCCGCCGGGGATCAAGGGGTCAACGTCGCCGACTCGAACACCAGTTTCACCAACGGCGCCCAGCACGTCCTCTTGGTAACCCCCGTCGCCGGCGCGGGCGTGGCCTTCGAAAAGGTCGCCTTTTGGAACAACACCAATCTCACCATCGACACGTCGAACAACCCCGGCGTCATCGCCGATCCGACCCGCGGGTCGGTCACGGTCGCCTCGGCGCAAGGAAGCGACGGCCTGGGCAATCACGCGAACACAAACCTGACGATCACGACCAAAACGGGCAACGCGGTGACCAACTCCGTGACCTTCACCGGCGCCGCGGCGCTGCATGGCAGCCTGGCCGTAACTGCTGACAAGATTAGTTTGGGTGGCGCCACGGTCAAAACCGGTACGACGGCCGGCGCCAGCGGTCAAACATATACGGGCGCCGTTACACTCGCCGCTACCGAAACGCTATCTGACGGCAACGGCGGAAAAATCTGGTTCAAAGGCGCGACTACGACCGTGGACGCCACAACTGCCGGCGTCGAGGGACTAACGACCAGCACGACCGGGACGACCGAGTTCGACGCGGCCGTGGGGAATAGCGTCGCCCTAGGGGCGCTGGACGTCAAAGGTGCGGCTCTGCTCAGCGGCGCCATCATCAAAACGCGGACGGGCGGCCAAACGTATGAAGGCGCCGTCACGTTGGGCGCCACCGAAACACTCAGCGACACTAACGCCGGAAAGATCTGGTTCAAAGGCGCGACGGCGACCGTGGACGCCACGACCGCTGGCGTCGAAGGACTGACGACCAACACGACCGGGACGACCGAGTTCGACGCGGCCGTGGGGAATAGCGTCGTCCTAGGCGCGCTGGACATCAAGGGTTCGGCTCTGCTCAGCGGCGCCATCATCAAAACGCGGACTGGCGGCCAAACGTATGAAGGCGCCGTCACGCTGGGCGCCACCGAAACGCTCAGCGACACCAATGCCGGAAAGATCTGGTTCAAGGGCGCGACGGCGACCGTGGACGCCACGACCGCTGGCGTCGAAGGACTGACGACCAACACGACGGGAACGACCGAGTTCGACGCGGCCGTGGGAAATAGCGTCGCCCTAGGGGCGCTGGACGTTAAGGGCCCGGCCGCTCTCAATGGCGGCACGGTGAAAACGAAAGCCGGCGGCCAAAATTACGAAGGGGCGGTCACGCTCGGCGCCACAACAGGGCTGACCGACACGGGCGCCGGCGGCAACATCACATTTGGTTCCACGGTCAACGGACACTTCGATTTGACCGTGATGGCCGGTGTCGCCGCCACGCTCGGCGGCAACGTCAACTTCAACGGACTTGTCGGCAACTTGGCTCCGCTGGGCACAATCGCGGTCACTACGCTTGGCAACAGCGCCACGATTGCCGTCAATGCTCAGACGAAGGTCGCCTCCCCAAGCACGGTAACGCTCACGTCCAGCGGCACGCAATCGCAGATTGACGTGAACGCTCCGATCGTGGCCACTTCGGTAAAACTAGCGGGCGGCGCCACCGGCCACGATTTTTTCAACGTCGAAGCAGTCGATGCCGGCTCGCCTCTTAGAGTCGACGCCCTGAACGGCAACAACAACATCTACGTATCGTCCACGATCGTCCCCAACACTACCAGCCGCACGGCCACGACGGCGACGGGCAACTTGCAGTCGATTCTCGGCCCGCTGACGGTCAATACATCCGGCGCCGGAAATGGCTTGGTGGTGAGCGATATCGGTGGCGCCGCCGCCGACAACGCTCGCATCAGCGCCACGGGTTCGATCGTCAATCAAATCACCGGCTTCGCGCCGGCGGTGATCGCGTTCACATACACGGCCGGCACGGTGCAAACCGACGGCATGGCGCCCGCCGCGCCGAAACTGCGGCTAGAATTGGACGGCGCCAATCCGCCCACGGGATGCTTCACGAACAAATTCCTGTTTTCGGTTCCCGCCGCCGGCTTGAATTTATCGGCGGGGCTCGATGTCGCGGTGGACGGTGGTGGAGCCCACTCGATGAGCGTCTTCATCATCGACGCGGCGGCCGAAGGGACGAATCAGACGACCGCCATCGTCATGTCGGCCGGGGCCAGCCAAAACAACGCGCCGACTTTGCCGCCGATGCGCACGCGGGCCGTCACGCCGGACCCCGTCATGGGCCCCCCGGAATCCGCGTTCACGAACTACGCGCCGGGCCAATATGCCCCGAGCGTCGTTTTCGAGGCGAGAGACTTGGCCCTGATTGAACTGTTCGGCGGCAGCACGACCAGCACGGGCGACTGGTTGGAAAATCGCACCGTTCTTACCGGACCCACGATAACCGGCGCTGTGAACGCCAAGACCATTACCGGCACGGCCATTCCCACGCTCGTCGCCGGAGGCCTGGGGCACGATATTTTAATCGGCGGCCTGAGCCGAGATGTCATCTTCGGCGGCGGCGGGATTGGCGACAACCATAAGATCACCAAGCAACAGATCTTCACCAACTATTTGGTCGCCGATTATTGGCTGGGAGGCCCGACGCAGGGCACGTTTGTGCACAATATCAATGACGCGGACGTCAAAAACGCCGTGTTCGCGACCGACACGGATTTCTTGTTGTACGACAGTCGCTACACCTACATGCAACAGCAGGCCCACCAATTGCCGACCATTAACGCCACGGTGGGACCGATCAAGCAAATCCTGTACTCCAACAAGTCGGCGTCGACGATCGCCGGCGTCAACAACGTGGATAAGGGCACGGCCAATTCAACCGGTCCCAATTCGTTCGGCGCCGCCTCGCGGTTGACGATTACCGAGTATTTGCTGGGCAAGTTCACGAAGGGCACTAAGATCAGCGTCACCAACGCAATTCTCAGTTCATTCAACTATCTGAATGGCCTGCTATGCAGCTCGATCTTCCCCAATCACTAGAACTTCCAGTCAAAGCCGAAGTATCCGCTGATCCCCGGTTCGTAAACGAATGACGTCGGGAATACGCTCGGTCCATTGGGAGACACTTGTGGTCCACCAAGCCGCAGGTCGAGGGCCTGCAGATACGTCCGATTGAAGATATTGTCGATTCCGCACACCAGCTTGAAGTTAGGCGTGTAGTTGTAATAGGCGTGGATGTTCCAAACCAGGAACCCGGGCGTCGGAAGTTCGAGCGCCGTCAGGCCGCTCGGATCTTGACTGGAGCGGATCACGCCCACATGGTCTTGCCGATAATCGGCCCGTCCAAACAGTTCCACCTGCCATGGGCGATTCTTGTTCGGGTCGTGCCAGCGAACGCCAAACTGGCTGCTGAGCGGCGGAATGCTCGGCAAGGCGGTGTGAATTTCTTGATCCACGCCGTAGACGTACGACATGCGAGCGAACGGACTCAAGCAGCAGGTTGCGTCGTACTCGCCCGTCCACTCGAAGCCCGTCAGCGTGGCGAGGCGAGTCGGCAGGAAGTTGAGAATTCGCGCCGAAGGGAAGAACGGCGGGGAGCTGACGAAGGCGTCGGAGTACGTGATATAGTCGTTGATCCAAGCATGATAGCCACTTACCTTGCCCCGGAAATTGTCGAATTCGGCTTCCAGCGAAAGGTCGATCTGCCAATCGCGCTCGGGCCTTAGATTCGCATCGCCGATCAATCGAGTGAAAGCACTCTGTGCAATTCCGACGAAGGCCAAGTTCGAGTACCGCTCTAGCAAGGTCGGCGGATTTTCGGCGTGACCGAGATTCAGGCGCGCCGTCCAGTTCTGGGTCAGCTTGGCTTCGTTGGTGATATAGGCGGCCCAGAGCGAATCCCGCTGATTCAGGTCTGCATCGACGAATTGGTTGGATGTGAACAGGTTGGGATCGGCGAGTTCGCCGGCGCTGGCGTGCGTTTGAACGTAGTCGTACCGGGCTCCGATGTTTGACTTCAGGCAGCAGGTCCAAGGCACGACGATCTCGGCATACAATCCAGGATCGACCAAATGCGAGGTCGGGACACCGCTGTCCGCCGTAAAGAAGTTGGCGGGGTCCGGCGGCGTGATATTGAGATGCTCGGCGATTCTCTGCTGCAAAAATCGGAAATCCGTTCCCGTGTCGAAGTGAACGCTATCCGTGTCCCCCCATTGCTGTCCCCACCGAATTCCGCTGGATAGCGCATTTCCGGACGTATTTCCCGTGATGACCGATTGAACTCCCAAGAAGGGATCTTGACCTGCTTCGATATCGAGGGCGGCTTCGAATCGCTCGATGGTGGGAAACTCGGGGTGTTGGTGAATCGTGCCTCGATAGCCAGTGCGATTGGACCAGGCGCTGAGCGACCACTTGGTCAGTTGCGACCCGACGTCGTCGTTCACCAATTTCACGTTGAACGCATCCGTGCCCAGGTTGTCGATGTCGAACACGCGGCCCGGATATTGTGTTTCGAGCTGATCGAATCGCAAGTAGGCGACCTCCAAACGAGTGGATGGACTGAGGTCGTAGCCGAATTCGGCCATTTCGTCGTGATTGTTGTACGCGGAAGGAATTTTCTGCCCGTTGCCGGCTCGATAGTCGGCGCCGTTGGCCACGCCCGCGCTCAGGCGAAAGCCCCAGTCGCCGCTGCCCCCGTTGACGATTTCCCGGGCCGAGTATTGGCTGCCGTTGGTCCTGAACGTGCCGAGCGTATCATAGGTCGTTTCGAAGCATCCATTTTTGCTACGGGTCGTCGGCGCCGTTTGGACGTCGATGAACGTCAGACCCGGACCGTATTGAACTCCATACGGACCGGGGATCACCGTGATGCTTTGCACGAGCGCCGGGTCGAGTTTACTGAGCGCGGTATCGAGGTCGGGCCGCGCGGGGAACCAGTAAGCGCTATCGGCGCTTGAGTAAATCTGCCCGCCGTAGTAGCCCCGAATCACCGGATCGTAGGATGTTTCCGATCGATGCTGGGCCGAAACCGTCTCGCCTCCTTGGGCCGCCGCCAAACCGGCGACGATGTCGGGCGCTCCGGGGGCCGCCGTTTGCGGCGCCACGACCGCGCTTCCGGCGCCCCCCGCCAGTGTTTCCAATTCCTTGATCGAGATCGGCGACTGGCCCGTCTCCCCGGGAGTCGGAGCGCCCGGCTGGTTCGGGGTCGTCGGCTGTAAGGGCTGAGTTGGCGCGATGGGCTGCAGCGGTTGCGTCGGGGCGGGAGCGGGCGGCTGAAAGGCCGTGAACCGGGCCGCCCCGTCGAATACATCGACCACTTCCGGCAGCCGCCGTTCTTTGCGAAGCTTCGGGCTGGCGTCGGGATAGTCCGGCACGATGTCGTCCAGCGACGCCAATCGCAATTGCGGCAGCACGCGCTCGGGGCCGTTGAGCAGCAGATCGATATCTTCCGCCTTGGCGTGAGGCGCCAACAAGGTCGCGAGCAGCGCGAGCGCCACGGTCCAGACTGAGGCCTTGATGAAGAAGGACTGTTGTTGCATCGTTCGCTCCGGTCCGCTAACGACAGACTTGCCGATCGCTGGAAAGCGTTCGAGCCAATCTGATTTTCCGCGTGCTAGCGGATATTTGGTTTAACGGGCGTGTGTATTGGGAAAATTCGCAATGGTCGGATTCTGTGGTACTATCCGTTAGTTCGGACTTTCAGGCGCCGCCCTTAAAGGTGGTTGAGTTGAGGCAGCAAGGGTTTTCCATCCAGCGCCTCTTACCAGCGTTCGCGATCATCTCCATGTCAACTCGCGTGCTAGCACATTGTCCGTTTATTCGGATATTACGAATTATGCATAAAATCTTTTGCATGACTTGTAATACCGCTTTATGATGATGGCGCTTCGAGCGGAAAAGATTTGTCACCATTGGCTACCTTAGGCGGGAGCTGAGCCATGTTAGAAACGATCTCGGGTTTAGGTTTCGAGGTAGAACGGGGACCGGAGTTGTTGTTCGTGCGCGCCATTCAACAACCGGACACCGACTGGAGCGATCTGCCGCTCGCCGATGGAGTCTGGTCGATCCTCGAGCAGAACTTCACCTACAGCGTCGTGCTCGAGTTGGACCAAGTCGAGCTCTTGCGCAGTTATCTGATCGGGCAACTGATTGTGCTCGCCAAGCGCATCCAGCAGCACGATGGCCTGCTGAGAATCTGCGGATTGTCCGCCATCAACCGCCGAGCCCTCGAGCTCTGCCGGCTTAACGCCATCCTGCCGAATTACCGTGACCGCAGCGAAGCGATCATGTGCAGCCGCCCGGCGCCCCGCTGACCCGCGCCCGCGACGATCCCGCGGCGCCGGTACTTGTAACGCCCCTGTAACTACCGGCGCGCAACGAGCAAAATTCCTTTGACGCGGTCGCGCTGTCGGTTCTAAAATTCGGGCATGAGATACAAAAGCTTCGTTCGCGCGACGGCGGTGATTTGGTCCGTGGTTTTGGCCAGCGGATTTGTCTATGTGCGGGCCGGAGGCACGCTCTGGCTCGTGCCGCGACCCGACGCCCTGCCGACCCAAGCGGCTCAGGCGCCCAAGGCTCCGCCGCGCACGATGCAATTCTTCAGCGGCTCGAAATCGGCCGCCATCGCCGCCGGAGAATATGCTCCACCCTCTCAATCGACCACTGCCTCGCCCCGTGGGCCGACCACCACTCCGCAACCGGCGTCGCGCGCGACGATCATCTCCTCTTCAAAATCCATAATTCTCACGCCGCCACAGTCAGTTCCATCAGGTGTCGGGCAATCGCAGTCGGCAGTGTCGCAACCAGCAGCGCCAAGATCGGTGCTGTTTAGCGGATCGAAGTCTTACAGCGGTTCGACCACGATTGGCGGCGGCCCGTTGTACAGCGCTCCCAATCCTCCGCCAGCCACTTCTTCGCCGGCCGCAAGCGAAAAGCCACGCCGCTCGAGCCTGATGTACAGTTCCAAATCGGCGCCGATCATGGACCGCAGCGCCCCGGCCCCCGTCGCCGTGCCAACCTACATTCCGCCGCATCCCGCCAACTCATTGCGGGCGGCCGATCCATATTGGGACAGCCCGGCGCCGAACCAGCGAGCATCTCAATCCGGCGGAAAATAACCATGAACTCGCTAGACGCGTGGCTCCTCGCTCTCAAAGCGACGACGATTAGCCTACTGTTCCTCGCCGCCGTTTTTTGGCCGCTTGAGTGGGCATTTCCCGCCAAGCCGGAGCAGAAGTTCTTTCGTCCGGCTTGGTTTGTCGATCTGTGCTTCTTCGCCGGTCAGTACCTAGTCTGGAACGGGCTGGTGTTTTGGCTGCTCATTGTCTTTGGCGAATGGCTCGACGTGCATTTGCCGTCCACGTTTCGCGACTCGGTCGGCGCCAAGCCGTATTGGCTGCAAGCCATCTTCGTCGTGATCATGAGCGACGTTTTCATCTACTGGGGCCATCGAATTCAGCACCGAGTTCCGTTTTTGTGGCGGTTCCATGCGATCCACCATAGCGCCGAGCATCTCGATTGGTTGGCCGCTCATCGCGAACACCCGGTCGACACGATTTACACCGTGGGACTGATCAATCTGCCGGCGTTTCTGCTCGGCGTGCGGCTGGAGGTACTGGCGGGGTTTATCGCGTTCCGCGGCATTTGGGCGATCTACATTCACTCGAACGTCCGGCTGCCGATCGGACCGCTGCGAGTGTTGATCGGCGCCCCGGAGCTGCACCACTGGCATCACGATCGTGACCGGAACGCGGGGAACTACGCCAACATTTCGCCGCTGATGGACCTGCTGTTCGGCACCTACCGCTGCCCCGACCACGAGCCGGAAAGTTTCGGGCTCCGCCAGCCGATTCGCCAAAACTACCTCTGGCAGATGGTGCAGCCGTTTTTGCCGACGCGGCGGAGATAGAGGTCGGGAGACGGGAGTGGACGCGCCGCCTTGCGGCGGCGGAATCTCGGGAATTCTCCGGAGCCTTTCCATTCTCCCCCGAAGCGGGAAAAAGACTCCCGTCTCCCGGCTCCCGACTCCCGTCTTGCCTTCCGCATCGCCCCGGCGGGCCGAACTGGTATAATGGAGCGTTGCCCCCGCGAGTTTCCGGCGACCTACCAGCCGCTGGCCTGCGTATCGAATAAGTCGCGCCGCTGGATGCCATTTCGTGCCGCCTGCCGCGTATAGTAGGAGCCAACGTGTGATGCCGACCTTCAATCCCTTCCCTTACCAGTTTCGCAGCGCGGTTATTGCGGCCATGGCGATCACCGGCTGGGCGCTTTGGATTTCGCCGCTGCCTGCCGCGGCTTGCCCGTTCTGCGGCGCCGTCAAATCGACGCTGACCCAAGAGATCAAATCGTCGGACGTGGCGGTGATCGCACGGATGACGGCCCTGCCAGACGCGCCGGACGCGAAGCCGGGCGAACTGAATATCGCCACGCCGATGGCCCAATTCGAAGTCGTCGACATCATCAAGGGCAAGGACACGCTCGAGAAAACAAAATCGAAGCAATTCTCGGCGCCGTTTTTCGCGGACGAGCCTGTCGTCGGCGCCAAGTTCATGTTCGAAGGGACCGTTCAGCCCGAGGGAATTATTTGGTCGCCGCCGATCGCCGTGACTCGGCGGAGCCATCAGTATTTGCTCGACTTGGCGAGGTTCCGCGAAGACGATCCGGCCCGCTTGATTTTTCTGCAAGATTTTCTGGGCGATTCGGAGCAGCTTCTGTCGGCCGACGCTTACGATGAATTCGCCCTGGCGCCCTACTCGGCCCTGAAGGCGATCAAGAGCAAGATGCCGCACGACAAACTGGTCGACCGGATCAGGAATCTCGAGGAGACGGCCAGCAAGCGGCGGCTGTATCTGACGATGCTCGGCGTGTGCGGTGGCGAAAAAGACCTGCCGATGCTCGAAGAACTGCTCCGCTCGAAGGAACCGAAATTCAAGACGGGGCTCGACGCCACGATCGCCTGCTATCTGGTGCTCAAGGGCGCCGATGGCCTGTCGTTGATCGAAAAGCTGTTTCTCGAAAAAGACACCGACGAGTACACCGACATCTTCGCCGTCGTGATGGCGCTCCGAACGCTGGGGCAGGAGAAGGGCGCCGTGCCGCTCGACAAGATCGTGGCCTCCATGCGGAAGGTCCTCGATCATCCCAAAGTGGCCGATCAAGCGATCACCGACTTGGCTCGGTGGGAGGATTGGACGGTGATGGACCGCTTGGTCGAAATGTTCAAGAGCAACGATCCCGAGGTGGTGAGTTGGGTCCGAGTGCCGGTGATCACGTATCTCCGGGCTTGCCCGTTGCCGAAGGCCAAGGAATACGTCGAGGAGCTGCGAAAAATCGATCCGAAAGCGGTAAAGCAATCGGAGACGCTCTACGCGGTGGGTCCCGAGCCGCAAGACCCGACGGGCGCCCCGCCCGCCGCCGCGACGCGCGCGACGGCAAAGCAGGCGGAGAAAAAAACGGAATCGGGAGACGGGAGTCGGGAGACGGGAGTGAAGGAAATACCAGCCCCAACCGAAAAATCCGCTAACGATACGAACAGTCGCACGGCGCCGGCCAAAAGCGACACCAGCCAAGCCGACTCGCGCGGCGAAGATACATCGCCTCAGCCGACCAGTCGCTGGCTGATCTACGGCATCGCCGCCATCGTCGGGGCTCTGGTGATCTCAGCCGTCGCCCGCGGCCAGAGGTCCTAACGGCCGGCATTGGGAGTTGTCTATCAAATTTTGATACGGCTTACACGACCGTGTCGCCTAACCTGCAAAGCAAACTCCCGACCCTTTCGCGCCCGCGTCACATCCGCCGCAGCTCCGCCATGAGCATCGCCACGCAAGAATTCGACCGCTCGGCCGCACCCTCCGAGCCCGACGCCATCGAGCGCTACCGAGCGCTCAGTTCTTCGGCCGTCGTCGCCCTCGCGTTCGGCGTGCTCTCGCTAACCGCCGCGTTCGACTACTGGCTAATCGTCGTGCCGATCGTCGGAATCGTGTGGGGCGTCATCGCGCTGCGGCAGCTTGGAGCTCAATCCGAGGAGCTCAGCGGTCGGCCGCTCGCGATGACTGGTCTGGTTCTCTCGAGCCTGATGCTGCTGGCCGGTCCGACGCGGGTTTACTACGAAGAAATGGCGCCCATTCCCGCCGGCTTTCAAGCAGTCAGCTACGATATGCTGCAGCCCGATCCGAACGTCGTGGGCGAGCGCGTCCCGCCGTCGGCGATCGAGCTTAACGGCAAGCAGGTTTACATCAAAGGATTCGTCTACGCCGGCAGCGAAAAGTCGGGGATCAAAAAATTCATGCTCGTCCGCGACGCGGGGACCTGCTGCTTCGGCGGCAATCCCAAGCTCACCGACCGGATCGTCGTCTCGCTCGACCAAACGAGCATGGTCTATACCAAGAACATTGCGCGGGTCGCCGGCGTATTTCGCGTGAATGTCGATCAGGCTCCGGACGGCGTCGGCCCGGTGTTCTATCACCTCGACAAAGCGGAGTTACGATGATCGACCGCCGGTTTTCTAACTCGCCGGTCGCACGCCTCGTAGCGATGGGCTCATTGCTGTCGCTAGGCTTTTCGCTGGCCGGCTGCCAAGAATCGGCGCTGCCTGCGTCGCAGTCGTCGCAAGGCGGGAGCACGTCCGCGGCCGTTGAAAAAGCCAAGCCAGGCGAATCGACTCCCGCCGATTCCGCCGCCGCCAAACCCTCGGCGTCTGCCGCCGCAGGACCGGTGCGCGATATCACGTTCGACAAAATTAAGTTCGATATGAAGAAAGAAAATCCGTTTCTGCGCTCGATGCTCACCCCCGCGATCGAGAAGTTGGACGGCAGTCGAATTCGGATTCGCGGGTTCATCTTTCCGCCGCCGCAGAAAGCCGGGCTGCGACGATTCGTGCTGGTGCGCGACAACATGTCCTGCTGCTTCGGCCCGGGCGCGGCTCTTTACGACTCGATCGTCGTCGATATGCCGCCGGGCGAAACGACCGAGTACAACGTCTCGCCAATCTCGGTCGAAGGGACGTTTAACGTCAAAGTCGTGTCGATGACCGAGGGCAAGACAATTTCGATCTATCATCTAGCGGCCGAGCGCGTGAAATAAACCCAATCGCGCGTTAAAGCCGCGCACGAATTAAGCGCGTAAATTTCGACTGCGCGTCCGCTTACTGCGTGCGCGGCTCTAGCATCGAGGCTTACCGCCGGTTCTTCATGAATTTTCGCAGTATTTCCGCAGCGGCTTCTTGACTGTCTTTCGCCTGCGCCGCGGAAGCGGCCGCTGGGCGAGGCCGCTCGCCCCGGCTGCCGTGGACGGGAGTTTCTTCGTCGTCATGGCTGCGGCCGATCAGCGTTTCGCCGCCGTTCGCCATAGCGGACAGTGTCTCCGCCGACGGGACCGCTTGCATCGCGCCGGTCGCGGGCGGCGGCTCCTTAATCCAATTGGCCACTTCCGAATCGTCGTTCTCGGGAATCGTCTCGACCGTTCGCTGGGCCGCGTCTTGCACGTCCACGACCGTGGGTCGCTTCAGGCCGCCGAGCCCCGATTTGAGATGCACCTCGAACTTGAGTTGCCCGATCGTCAGCGTATCGCCCGATCGAAGCTCCCGTGGGCCTTGAATCGGCTCGTCGTTCAGCAGCGTCCCATTGCGGCTGCCCAGGTCCTCAACCCGCGCCAGGTAGGGTTCGACGAGCAGTGCGCAGTGATGTCGGCTGATCAACTCGCTTTGCGCGCGGAGGTGGCAGTCGTCGGCTCGGCCGATAACGAATTTGGCCGTGGAAACGCGGATTTCCTTTCCGGCGAACTTTCCGGCGACCACTTTCAGCGATAGTTCCATAGCAGCGAGCTCCTCGTTCCAAGAGGTCGCTGGGCATCTTACGAAATCGCGGGCAGTTGGCAGCCCCCATTGGCGCCGTTCGCGGAATTCTAACTCGATCCGAGCGCGCCGCTAACCGTTGGGGCGGGGCAAGCCGTTGGATAGCTTAATGGCCCTCATAAAACCGCCCTAGAGCCGCGCATGAAGTAAGCGGACGCGCGACGCATGGTCGAAATTTACGCGCTTACTTTGTGCGCGGCTCTAGCTTCGTCCCGGGCGCCGCTTACCGCCGGTACGTCCAATCCGCTGCGGCAAATTTTCCGGCCACGATCTTCTCGGCCCGTTCCAGCGAGGATGACCAATCCGTTCGATCTTGCCAGACGATGTTTAGCGCTTTAGCCAGCTCGAATCGAAACTTGGCCGCCAGCGAGTCGGCATTCACATCGACGCCGGTTAGCTGCTCGATGCCCGGCAACTCGGGCGCATATTCGGACGCGCAGTAAAGGATGCTGCCATGTTGCAAGATCGCGCCGCGATGTCGCCGCTGGGCGCTGCCCGCGACTTTGCGATCGCCGACCAAGAGATCGCCGGCGCCAAAGCGCCGGAAGCAGAGAAACGGTTCGGCCGCCGTGGACCTTCCTGGCGCCGATTCTCGGAGACTCGCCGGTACGCCGAATTCGGCCAGCGCGTCGCGCAGCGCGGCGTGAGTCGCTAGATAAAGCCGCTCGGCGCTCGCTGCCCAGGGGTGGCTGGCCGGAATCGCCAGACTGTAGGTGAGCTCTTGGTCGTGCAGAATCGCGCCGCCGCCACTTGCCCGGCGCACGAGCGAGCACGCTCGACTCGCCTCGTGCCGCTCGCGATCGGCGGCCGGTTGAAAATATCCCAACGACAAAGTGGGCGTGGACCACTGGTAACAGCGCAGCGTCGCGACACCGCTGGTCGCCGCGTCTTCGGCGAGCGCCTCGTCGAAGGCCATGTTCCAGGCCCCCGGGGCCGGCCCCTGCAAAATCCACCGGCACGGCAATTCGTCGGCGGCGGGAGCCATCAGGCTCGCTCGCCGCGCCAGACCAGCACCGGCTTGCGGGCGGCGATGACCTCGTCCGGCCGGCTAATGGTCGTCGTGTGCGGCGCCTCGTGCAATAGCTCGGGCGACTCCTCCGTCACGCGGAACAGCGTCTCGGCGAACGCATCGAGCGTCTCCTTGCTCTCCGTTTCGGTCGGCTCGATCATCATCGATTCCTTCACCGTGAGGGGGAAGTAAACCGTCGGGGCGTGAAAACCATAGTCGAGCAAGCGCTTGGCGAGATCCATTGCGGAGACCCCACGCTCGGCTTTGAGCTTGCTCGCGGTCGCGACAAACTCGTGCAAGCAGCGATCGCCGTGCGGGACCGGCAGGATGTGCTTCACGCGGCTGAGCAGATAATTGGCGTTGAGCACGGCGTTTTCGGAGACCTGCTTGAGCCCCGCCGGACCGTATGTGCGGATGTAGCAGTAGGCTCGCACGAGCACGCCGACGTTGCCGAAGAAGCTCCGCACGCGGCCGATCGATTTGGGCCGGTCGTCGGCCAGCTTAAAGCCATCGCCATCGCGCTCGACGCTCGGCGTGGGTAGATACGGCGCCAGATTGCCGCGGACCGCGATCGGGCCCGCGCCGGGGCCGCCGCCGCCGTGCGGGCCGCTGAACGTTTTGTGGGGATTGAAGTGCATCATGTCGGCGCCGAAATCGCCGGGCCGAGCGATGCCGAGGATGGCGTTCATGTTGGCGCCGTCCAAGTAGATCAGGCCTCCCTTGGCATGCACCTCGTCGGCGATCTGCCGCACCTGCCGCTCGAACAGGCCGAGCGTGTTGGGATTGGTGATCATGAACACGGCGACCTGATCGTCGAGCTTCGACCGCAAATCGTCGAGATCGACGAAGCCTTGAGGGTTGCTCTTCACCGTGACGGCGTCGAACCCGGCCATCGCGGCGCTCGCCGGGTTCGTGCCGTGAGCGCTGTCGGGAGCGAGCACTTTGGTTCGCCGCTCGCCCCGTTCGCGAAAGTGCGCGGCGGCGACCATCAGGGCCGTCAGCTCGCCGTGGGCGCCGGCGGCCGGTTGCAGACAGCAGGCGTCGAGCCCGGCGATCTCACAGAGGATTTGCTGCATTTGATACAGCAATTCGAGCATGCCCTGGAGCGTCGACTCGGGCTGATAAGGATGCAGATCGGCCATGCCCGGCAGCGCGGCGGCCCGCTCGTTGCGCTTCGGGTTGTATTTCATCGTGCAGGAGCCGAGCGGATAGAAGTGCGTGTCGACCGACATGTTTTGGGTCGATAGGTTGGTGAAATGCCGCACGAGGTCGGGTTCAGTCAATTCCGGCAGCAGTGGCGGAGTCGCGGCGCGCGCGGCGGCGGGGAGCAGGTCGTCGAGAGCGACATGGGGGACGTCGCTCGCGGGGATTTGCACGGCCCGGCGGCCGGGCTTGGAGAGTTCGAAAAGAAGCTGCGTGGCTCGGGTATTACGCATTTTGTTGTGTTTTAAGGAGTCGATAAGTGTAGGTCAGGCGCCCCGTGCCTGACGAGCGCGCCTGTCAGGCACGGGGCGCCTGACCTACGCGAACTAGGCATGAATCGGCGAGCGATGCGGGCTAGGCTGGGAGACGAACGCCGCGAAAGCATCGATCTCCGCGCGGGTTCGTTTTTCGGTGACGCAGACGAGCAGGCAATCGGATAGCTCGGGATACCAGCGGCCCAAGGGCACGCCGGCGAAGAAACCCGCTTCGAGCCCTTCGGTGATCAACTCATCGACCGCGTCGGCCGAATCGCGGAGAACGAACTCTTTGAACGTCGGACGATCGAACGCGGCGCTCAATCGATCGCCGGCAGTCAGCCTCGTGCGGGCATAGTGCGCTTTGCGGAGGCACGTTTCGGCCAGTTCGCGCATTCCGTGCGGGCCCATCGCGGCGAGATATACGGTTGCTCGCAAGGCAAACAGACCTTGATTCGTGCAGACGTTGCTCGTGGCCTTTTCGCGGCGGATGTGCTGCTCGCGCGTTTGCAGCGTCAGCACCCAGCAGCGCTTGCCGCGGCGATCGACCGTCTGACCGACGATCCGGCCTGGCATCCGGCGGACGAGCGACTCGCGGCAGGCCATGATTCCCAAATACGGGCCGCCATATTGCATCGGCGTGCCGAGCGATTGCCCTTCGGCCACGACGATATCGGCGCCGTAATCGCCGGGCCGCTTCAGGATGCCCAAGCTAATCGGATCGACCGCGACGACCAACAGCGCCCCACGGTCGTGCGTGGCCTTCGCTAGCGCGTCCATTTCCTCGACGCAGCCGAAAAAGTTGGGATTCTGAACGACAACGCAAGCCGTGCGATCGTCGACCACGGCAGCCAAGTCTTCCGGCGACACCGTCCCATCGGCGGCGCCGACCGTGACGAGCTCGATCTCCAGATTCGTGAGATACGTCGCGATCGTCTGCCGATACTCGGGATGCAGACTTTGCGCGACGACAACACGGCCGTGGCGCTGAGTGACCGAGATGCTCATCAGCACGGCTTCCGCCGCGGCGCTGCCGCCGTCGTACAGGCTGGCGTTGGAGACATCCATTCCGGTGAGCTGCGCGATCAGCGTCTGATATTCGAAGAAGACTTGCAGATTGCCTTGGCTCGCCTCCGCCTGATACGGCGTATACGAAGTGTAGAACTCACCCCGGGCGCCGACATAGTCGACCACCGCTGGAATAAAATGGTCGTAGCTGCCGCCCCCGAGGAAGCAGACCTTTTCGCCGGCGGCCACGTTTTTCTTGACCAGCCCGGTCATGTGCGACGAAAGCTCGATCTCCGACAGGGCGGGCGGGATATCGAGCTCGCGCTTCAGCCGTAGGTCCGCCGGAATCTGGTTGAATAGCTCGTCGATCGACGAAATGCCGATCGCATCGAGCATGGCTCGCTGGTCGGCGGGCGTGTTAATGATGTAGGACATGAGGCAGCGTGGCGAGTGACGAGTGGCGGGAATTACATAGCCGCGGCATTCTGCTGCGGAGTATTGCGAGTTTCGTTGGGTCTGTTCGTCGCAGAAAAGAGCTCAACACTCCGCCGCAGGATGCCGCGGCTATGTATCAGTGCGATTCTTCAGCGCATTGCTTTTGATACGCGGCGCAGTCCATTAGATCTTTGAGCGACGACTCGTCGTCGACTTTGATTTTTACGACCCAGCCGGCGCCGTAGGGATCGCTCGACAGGGTTTCCAATTTGCTGGGCAGGCCGGTGTTGACTTCGATCACTTCCCCGGAGACCGGGCTGTAAAGATCGCTAACCGCTTTGACCGATTCGATCTCTCCCAGCGCCTCGCCGACCTTCAGCTTCCGGCCGACGCCGGGCAGTTGCATGAACACCAGATCGGTCAACGATTCGACGGCGAAGGCCGAGACGCCGACGGTGGCGATCTTCGCGCCGCTCGAGTCGGGATCGAGATGCACCCATTCGTGAGTCTTGGCGAACAGCAGTTGATCGGGCTTCACGGCGCGAGGTCCTTACGAAGGGCGACGATAAAAGGGAAGTTTAACGACTCGGGCTGGTTCCAATTGCCCCCGCACGTCGACGGCCAATTCGCCGCCAAGCATCGCAGCGCCAGGTTCGACATAGGCCATCGCGATCGGTTTGTTCAGCGTCGGAGAAAACGTGCCGCTAGTCACCAGCCCAACTCGTTGTTGATGTGCCATCACCGGGTAATGCTCGCGAGGCACTCGCTTGCCGGATAGTTCGAGGCCGACACGCTTCCGCGTGGGAACCATCGCGGCCATTCGCCCTAGCGCCTCGCTGCCGATAAAGCAGCGGCCTTCGAGTTGCACCGCGAAGCCCAAACCGGCCTCCAGTGGATTGATTTCCTCGGATAGCTCGTGACCGTAAAGCGGCATTCCGGCCTCGAGCCGGAGCGTGTCGCGGGCGCCAAGGCCGGCGGCGATTACGCCCGAACCTGCGCCAGCGGCGAGCAGCGTTTCCCAGATCGACAGGGCCGCGTCGCCGGGCACCGTGAGCTCGTAACCGTCTTCGCCCGTGTAGCCTGTGCGGCTGACGATCGCCGCCACACCGGTCAGTTCGGCCTCACAGCCGTGGTAGTACTTCATGGCCGTTAAGTCGGTCTCGGTCAATGGTTGCACAAGATCAATCGCTCGCGGCCCCTGCACGGCGATCATCGCCGTGTCGAGCGTCAGATCGGCGAGCTGGACTTCCGGCTCGTTAGCCAGATGGGGCGCGATCCAAGTCAGGATTTTTTCTCGATTGCTGGCGTTCACGACCAGCAGGTGATAATCCTCTCGATCACCGGTCGCGGTGGCCAACCGGTACACGAGCACGTCGTCGAGGATGTTGCCCGCCTCGTTGGTCATCAGACCATAGCGAACCTGGCCGACTTTCATGTCGGTGATCCGCCGCGTGACCAAGTTATCGAGAAAAGAGCCGCTCGCAGGGCCAGTGAACCTGAGCCGTCCCATGTGCGAAACATCGAACAAGGCCGCGGCCGCGCGGGTCGCCTGATGCTCGGCGACGATCGATCCGTAATGGACGGGCATCGACCAGCCGGCGAAATCGACCATGCGGCCGTGGTGTGCGGCATGCCAGTCGTGCAGCGCGGTCCGCGAGAGTGTAGCCAAGCCGTCGGTCATACGAAAGCATTCCGTGAAGCAATTCAACTACGCAAATCCGTTTTAGTCGCCCGCCGCGACTACAAATCTCGCCAAGATGTCAAGGAACCACGAAGCGCCCAACTGCTGCCCGAAGGTATTGTAGCGGTTCATCTCACGGCTGCCAGGGCCGGGAAACGCAGGCTCAAGGCGAGAGACTAAAGGCTAAAGGAAGACGGGTGGCCCGGGCTGGAGGCGCTTCGCCGAAGCCCCGGTTCAAGCGGATTTCGCCGCAGACCGCGCGTCCTCTTGCCTCTCACCTCTAGCCTTTTGCCTGCTCATCGTCGCTTGGGGCGTTTGGCGCCGGTGCGGGTCGTGCCGCGAGGGCCGGCTTTCGATTTCGCGTGTTTGTTTCGCGGCGGCTGGTCCGAGCCGGCTTGCACCGCCCGGCCGCCGTGGGCGATCAAACGGAAATCGAGTTCCCGCCGGTCGACGTCCACTCGGGCGACCGACACGCGAACCAGATCGCCCAGCCGAAACGCATTGCCCGTGCGATTGCCGGTCAGCGAATGCGACTTGCGATCGTAGCGGTAAAAATCGTTGGCCAGCGACGACACGCGAACCAGTCCCTCGGCCGGCAAGTTGACGCCTTGCACGAACAGGCCGAACTCCTCGACGCCGGTCACGACGCCGTCGAGCTCTTCGCCGACTCGCTGACTCATATAGATGAGTAGCTTGAGCTTCGTCAGTTCGCGTTCGGCCTTCTCGGCTCGCTGCTCGCGATCGGAGCAATGCTCGCCGACTCGGGCGATTTCTTCCAGGTTGTTCGCCGGCTTGCGGCCGTGATGCAATTGATCCAACAGGCGGTGGATCGTCAGGTCGGGATAGCGGCGAATTGGCGACGTGAAGTGGCAATAGCAATCGCTGGCCAGGGCGTAGTGCCCATCTTCGGCCGGGCTATAAACGGCCCGCTGCAGACTGCGAAGCACGGCGTAGTTGACCGCGTGCTGCTCTGGCGCGCCGGCCACGCGGGCGAGCAGCTTTTGCAAGGCGAACCGGCTCACGAGGCTGTCTGTCTCGAAGCCCAGATCGGTGACGAACTCGGTTAGCGATTCCAACTTTCGTGGGTCGGGATCGGAATGCACGCGGCGGAGAAACAGCAGCCCTGCCTTCTCGAGCGTCTCGGCCACCGCTTCGTTCGCGGCCAGCATGAACTCCTCGATGATCTGATGGCTCTCGGTGTTGAGCGCGACATGGGCGCCGCTGACCCGGCCGTCGTTATCGAGATCGACCTTGACCTCTTTCATCGACAGTTCGAGCGCGCCGCGCTTGAACCGCCGCGCCCGAAGCAGCATCGCCAGCTCGTGCATTCTCGCGAGCAGATCGTACACCTCCGACGTGAGCTTCTCGCGCCAGGAGTCGCGATCGGCCAGAAAATCGTCGACTTCCTCATACGTGAATCGCCGGCTGCTTTTGATTGCGGACGACTGGGTCTCGGCGCCGATCACGGCCCCCTCGGCCGAAAACTCGATGAAGCAGGTCTTCGTATACCGCACCCGATCAGGCTGCAAGCTGGCCAGATTGTTCGAGATGATTTCGGGCAGCATCGGCAGCACTCGGTCGGGCAGATATACGCTCGTCGCCCGCTGGTAGGCCTCGCGATCGAGCGGGCTTTTGGCTCGCACGAAATGCGACACATCGGCGATGTGCACGCCGAGCCGCCAATGACCCTTTTCGATTCGCTCCAGCGAAATCGCGTCATCGAAATCGCGAGCATCGACCGGGTCGATCGTGATAATCGTCGCCTGAGTCAAATCGACGCGCCGGCCGCTGATGGTCTCGTCGAATTTTTCGGCCTGCTGGCGGGCGTCGTCCATCACGTCGTCGGGAAACGCCTCGGGCAGATTGAATTCGCGAATGATCGACAGCGTGTCGACCCCCGGATCGCCGCGGGCGCCGAGCACCTCGACGATCACCCCTTCGCCGTCGTGCGCGTGCGTGGGAAATCGCACCATTTCGAACACGACTTTTTCGTCCGGCTTGGCATTCTTGGCGCCGGGATCTCCGAGCAAGATCGGCCGGACGAACAGCGTGCCATCGACC
The DNA here is from genome assembly GCA_038210495.1 of Pirellulales bacterium. Classification (GTDB taxonomy): domain Bacteria; phylum Planctomycetota; class Planctomycetia; order Pirellulales; family DATAWG01; genus JBBQWR01. The sequence goes on along the minus strand of JBBQWR010000041.1, from coordinate 18,156 downwards.
TGAGCGAACGCGCTGCCGGAAGACTCGAAGTACGTGCCGACGAACTGCCGCGTGTCGCGCTCCAGAACTTCGATCACCTCGCCAACCGGGTTAGGACGGCGAACGTCGCGATGTTTTTCCAATCGCACGAGCACCGTGTCGCCGCTCGAGGCGTCGAGCGCGCGATCGGCCGGTATGAAGACATCCAGCTTGCGATCGGCGCCGGGCACGGAATTGGCTGGACGCACGAAGCCGAATCCAGCCTGGGCGCGGCGGAATGTGCCCGTGACATGGTTGGCAGCCACGCTGCGGCCGCCGCTGGAGTCGTTGCCGGCGGATTTCTTGTGTTTCGACTTCTTCTTCTTGTCCGATTCCGGTTGCGATGGATCGCTGGCTTCGGCGCCACGATCGGAATCGCCGGCGGCGACGTCAGGCTGTTCAGCGGTGGCGCCCTCTTTGGCGGCCGGCGGCTTTTTCACAAGCGCCGTCGGCTGCATGACCAAATGGTTGGGGCCATAGGCGATGTCGCCCGACTTGATGAGTCGCTTCAGGGCCCGTTTGAAATCAGACAGGTTATCTTCTTTGACGCACAGTTTCTTGGCGATGACCCGCGGTTTGACGGGCTGGTAGTTCGGTTGACCGACATGCAGTCGGATTTGGGATTCGTACTCGGATGTTTTCATTTCGTTCCAGAATTGTGGTTCTTGCGGCGGGCGTTGGCGCCTCGCCGGATTGTTGTATTTGTTGCGGCGATGTGGCTAGACGGCGACGCCATGCGGCCCATGGCCGGCGATCGGCGAAGCTCGATCACGCCCTGGCGGATGTCGCAATCTTAGCCCCCCGCGAGTCGCCCGGGGAGTGGCGCCGCGACGAGAAGCCTCGATTCAATATCATGCCGGGGGAGCCAAACCGGGGCTTCGGCGAAGCGCCTCCCGCCCCGGGCACCCGACGTTATTTCTAGCCCTATTGCCCGCCGGCCGCTGCCAGCGCCGGCAGCGACGTCCAGATGAAATAGGCCCGGGGCGTGGCCAGGTCCAACAGACCGTTCATGCTCAGGCCGCCGCCCTGGCTTTTACCCAGGGCCCCGCCGAGCACGTCGTCCAATAGCCCCTTCGGCTTACGGTATTTTACGACCCGCACGTCTTCCCTGTTGAGTTTGTTGATCTTGATCGCCTGGTCGATCGCGTCCTCCAGATATCCGATCTGGTCGACCAAGCCGTTTTGCTTCGCTTGATTGGCGGTGAACACTTGACCCGTGGCGATGGTGTCCAGCGCGGCGGCATCGGTGCGATACTTGGGCCGGCCGCTTTTCACGATCTCTTTAAAATCGTGAAAACTGTCGTCCACCAATTCTTGCAAAATCTTGCGCTGCTTGTCGGCGATCTCGGGCGTGCCTTTGTAGGTCAGGCTGCCGGTTAGCTTGAGCGGGTTGCTGACGATCGAATCGTCGGACACATTGTATTTTTCCAACATACCCGACAGGTTGTAATGCGGGATCACGACGCCGATCGAGCCTGTCCAAGTCGTCGGCTCGGCGTAAATGCTATCCGGCGTGTCTCCCACGGCCATTGAAATATAGTAACCGCCGCTCGCGCAAACGCCTCCCATGCTCACGACCAGCTTGATATCGCGCTTCTTCGCCAACTGCGTGAGCTGGTGATACAGATAATTGCTGCCGGTGACCGTGCCGCCGGGAGAATCGACGCGCAGCACGATCGCCTTTACGCTCTCATCGGCCAGCGCGCGATCGACTTGCCACTTCGCGAAGCCGTCTTGATGGGTGATCAGTCCTTCGACGTCGATGATCGCGACCTTGTCGCTCGCCGTTTGCGAGAGCGAGTAGTAGCGCTCTTCGATGCCGGGGTTCGATTGAAAGTAACTCCGGTAATTGTTGTACATCGACCACATCGCGAGCAGGGCGATGAAGAAGGCGAACCAGCCGAGCCGGCCGAGCCAGCGCCGCGATGGACCGCCGGCGCCACGCATGAATCGTGGCGGAGGCGGCTCGCGTGGAGGCATCGATTGCCCCGTGGCGCCCGTGCCGGCCATTCCACCATGAGCAAAGCCAGCTTGACCGGCGTCGGTATAAGTTCCGGCGCCGGCGGTCGGCGTCGAGCCCGACTGAAAAATCGGCGTCGGACTGCCAGGACGGCCGGGACTGGTGGGCGAAGGGGACATAATCGTTACCTCGTGAATTTGTAGTGCGACGGGGACAAGGGGTTAGGGATGTTGGAGCTAGGGACTCGGGAAGCGGACGCGGCACGGCTTCGTCGTGCGTCGTTCCCTAATCCCTAGTCCCATCGCCCCTAGTCCCTCTTCAAACCATTGCGCGACCCGTCGGCGGAATTCGCTTTTTCTTGTCCGTGGATGATTCTGCCGACAATCGCGGGATAGACCCATCATGCCACCTTTCGAAGCAGCGAGACGCGGCCCGTGTCGACCCATTCGGTCACGAAAATGTTGCCGTCTTTGTCGAAGCAGGCGTCGTGAGGATGCACGAACTTGCCGGCGACCCAGCGGCTCGGATCCATGCGGACCTGAAATTTCTTCACTTCCGCGATCCAGGCCGCGTCGTCTCCCAAATGCACGATCACCTTGTTGTCCTTGTCGAACAGCGAGACTCGGGCGTGCAAATCGGGCACGAGCAGCACGTCGCCGCGAATGTCGAAATGGGCCGGGAACAGCACGTCCTTCAAAATGCTCAGCGGCTTGCCGTCCAGCGACAAGTATTGCAGCCGCGCGTTGGCCCGATCGGCCACGACCAGCGTCGGCTCGCGGCCCGGCCGATGATCGACCCACAGACCGTGCGGCGTCTTGAACTTTCCGGGCTCCGTGCCTTCGCCGCCGAACGTGCGGATCAGCTTGGCGTCTTTGTCGAACTGATGAATGAAATGGGAGCCATAGCCGTCGCCGACATAAAAGCCGCCGTCGGGATGAAAGGCCACGTTCGTGGGCTTGAACTTGCCCGGCTCCTTATAAGTCTCGGGCATTTTCTTATAGTCGAAGCTCCAGACTGGCTCGCCCTTCAGATTCGTTTTATTGACCGTGCAATGATGCACGTCGCAGAGATATAAAAATTCCTCGCCGCTTTCCTTGCGGATGTCGATGCCGTGGCCGCCCGGATAATATTCCTTTCCGAACGAGCGGACGAACTTGCCAGTCGGGTCGAACACGACGATCGTGTCCATCGTCTTGCCGCCGTGACCTTGATGCTTGATATAGATGAATCCGGCCTCGTCGATCGTCACGCCGTGGGTCGTTTCCCATTTGATGCTCGCGGGCAGTTCGCCCCAGCCGTGATGACATTCGTACTTGTGTTCCCCCTCGCCGATCACGACAGTCTTCGAGCCGGCCTTGTCTTCCGTGCCCAAGAGCAAGGGCCCCGTGGCATTGGAGACGGCGACGGCGCCCGCGGCGACGGCGGAGTGCTTGAGGAATTGGCGGCGTTGCATGAGGAGGGCTCCGGGGAGAGTGGCGAGATCGGTAGAAAGCGCGAGCTTCGCCCGAAATGAATAAAACTTAATTTAGAGTAGGGGAGCGACGGTTGCCATCACTTCAGCTTTTTTTGCAATCAGCCGATGTTGCAAATTATAGAAATCAATGCGGTCACGCATTTCATCAGGGCCGTAAACGCCGTGCAATAAACTCAGGTTATGAAGAAAGTCACCGATCGAATATTTGGAGGGCAAGCAAAACACGATGCCCGCGTGGTCTAGTCCGCTGATGATCAGCCACGCAACTTCTCCCTCAGCCGAGATGGCTGACGTTTCTCGAATTCTTCCGCGGCTCGTTCGGCAGATCGGAAGTCCTCGTTGATTTCTTCCATGTTGTCGAAGTAATAGGCCAAGGCGGCGTACACATCCCCCAAGCCGATTCCCTGATACATGGCTACGATTTCATCGGGAGAGTAGGCCCGTTTCTCGTGCCAATGCACGATGTCCATTACCCGAATTCGATGGCCGGCGATCCGCGCGCGGCCTCCGCACGTGCCAGGTGTTTTTTCGATGTGTACCATTCTGATAAACTCCGATCCACCTATTTTGATCGCTGTCTCGATCATTCTACATCTGGTTAGCCCGCAAGTACAAATCCAGGCCGGCCTTTTCACGCGCGAGCCGCCGGGCACGAACCGCGAGCCCCTTTGCAAAGCATCGTTCACGCGAGATACTTACCGCTGAGCAGCCACGTCGATCATTTCGCTTAATCCCAACTAACGTCCAAATCGAGGTTTAATTATGTCCCGTCACGGCGCCGTCACATTCAAGGGCACCCCGCTCACGCTCGTCGGCGAGCCCATCGAGGTCGGCCAGCAGGCGCCCGACTTCAAGGTGTTTTATTTCGAGGGGGGTCTCAAGCCGATCACGCTCGCCGATCTCAAAGGCAAGCCGTCGCTGCTCAGCGTCGTGCCGTCGCTCGACACGGGCGTGTGCGCCAAGCAGACCAAAAAATTCAACGACGAATTGACCGGACTCGGCGATCGCGTCAACGCCCTGACCGTGAGTCTCGACCTGCCGTTCGCTCAAAACCGCTTCTGCGGCGCCGAGGGAATCAAAGCGATGCGAGTCGGCAGCGACTATCAAGATCGCAAATTCGGTCAGGACTACGGCGTGCTGATCGACGAGCTGAAATTGCTCGCCCGGAGCATTTTCGTGCTCGACAAAAACGGCAAAGTGATTCACGCCGAGCTAGTCAAGGAAGTGGCCGACGAGCCGAATTACGACGCGGCGCTCACGGCGCTCAAATCGGCGCTCTAAGCGCCGATTAACCGTCACGTTAATTCAAGGACAAGTCCTAACGGGGCGAAAACCGACGAAGTTCAGTCGGGTGTTCGGCTTGAAGGCGCCGCGACAGGCTGAGCGGACGGAGTGCGCGGTGGCGTCAAACATGCCGCCGCGCAGGATCCGGCTCATCAGATCGGCGAGCGGTCTGTTCGATGCCACGTCGTCGACGACCTTGCCCGCTTGCGCGTGATAGGGCATGTTTTCCTCGTCGCACCACTGGTACGCATTGCCCAGCATGTCAAACAGTCCGAAATCGTTCGGCTTCAGACTCGCGACTGGCCACGTTCGATCTTGGCCATTGGCGGCATACCAAGCGTAGCTGGGCAGGAGCGTGGCGCTGTTTCCGAAATAGCGGCTCGTCGTCGTGCCCGCTCGGCAGGCGTATTCCCACTCCGCTTCGGTCGGAAGCCGATAACCGGCGAGCTCGAGATAGCCGTCCTTGGCTTTCATACCATGCGCAAATTCGCCGCTCGCATTGGGTTCGTAGCACTCGGGCAATCCCTCGCGGCGGCTGAGCCAATTACAATACTGGGCCGCTTCGTACCAGGTGACGGCCGTCTGCGGCGAATCGTCCGTGCGAACGACCAACGCCAACGGCTGATCTTCGTTTAGCGAAATCGTCTTGGCGTCCTGCTGAAACGCGCGGTACTGGGCCCGAGTTACGAGCGTAGCGGCCACGGCAAACTGCCGCCCGAGGCGAACGCGATGCGGCGTCTCGTTGGCGAAGCGGCTCGGCTCGGTTTCCGGCGATCCCATCGTGAACTGGCCGCCGGGCAGCGTCACGAACGTCTGGCCTTGCGAATTGACGAACCACCGCGGTCGATCCGCCGCGCGCACGGGCCGATGGCTAAATTTGTCGGCGATGGCCGAAACACGATCCCCCTGCTTCCATTGGCGCAGCAGCCAATACGTCGCGGCATGAACGCTGGGGTCCGGCTCCGTTTGGAAGGCAACCAGCAACTTGTCGATCAACGCGGCGCGCTCGGCGGCCGGGAAGTGGGACTCGGTGAACTCGCCGAGCATTTGAATCAGCGCGCTGCGAATGCTCGCGTCGGACTCGCGCTCAAAGTGTTCTAGGAGCGGCCGGCGGTCGCAGCCCAAGGGGCCAGCCCAGTGGATTAAATAGGAGCGAACGCTGGGATCCTCGCTCATCTTCAACAGTGGCCAGACGCGATCCGCCGCTTCGCATCTCAGCAGTGCGACACCGGCCGTCGCTTGACGCCGCGCCAGCGTCTCTCGTTCGTCTTCGCGTCCCGCGGCTGGAGCCGTTTTTGCCAATTCCGCTTGAGCCAGCGTAATGACCTTGTCTTTCGCCGCCGGCAGAATTGCATCGCACACGAGCGTAACCCGCTGACCCGAGAGACCCAGCAGCCGATCGAGCAAGTAGGCTTCCTTATCGGTGTCAGGCAACAGGGCTGCGGCGAGCCACAGCCGCTGATCGGATTCCGCATTGGCTCCCGTAAATTTCGTTTCCAAGATGGGAATGGCCTCGGGGCGGTAGTCTCCCAGCGATTTCAACAGACCATCGACCTGAACGATGTCGGCGGTGACCAACGAATCGGCCAAAAGTTGCGCGCTCGCCAGTCGCTGGCCGTGAATCAGGCTGCCGCGCATCACCGCGCCGGCCGTCGCGATCAGGGTGAGCACGGCCGCCAGCAGGCCCACCCGGGCGCTGTGCGTCCAACCGCCCTTGGCCATCATCTTCCGTTGCCGCTCGGACCAATTCTTGCGTTGAGTCAACAGCCGGATTCGCGCGAACTCCATGAGCGACGGCAACCGCCGGTTTTCCGGCACGGCGTTCCACGCGGCCGCCCGCTCGGCGAGCAGTAGTTCGGCGCGACCGCGACGAGTCTCCTGCTGCTTGCGCGTGAGCCATTGGCGCAGCGACGGCACGAGATAATCGTGCGCAAGCTGATAATATCGAGAACCGCGCGAAGAACTCGCGTTGGCGTCCGACGGCCGCGTGGGGCTGCCGTCGACGTCGTCGCCGGTCGCCCCTTCCGGATCGGTCGGCGTGATCAGACGAAGGTCGGCATCGAGAATGCGAATCAACTCGTGAAAATCCTTGATGGGCTTGGTCAATCCAGACGCCGCCAGCATCACGTCGCTGGATTGCATGTGCCCCTTGATATCGGAACCCGATTCGGGCAGCAGGGCCTTCAAAACAGCCCGGGCCGCTTTTTGATGATAGCGATGCTCTGGCGGAGCGGCCGGCGAGCTGAACGTCTCCTCGAGAAACGTGACGCCGACCCCTTCCGTGCCGCCGACAGCTTTCAAGGCAGCGGGCGTCCACGGCTTGTTTTTCACCATCTCGGCGAACAGTGCCAAGCGAACGCAAACGACCTTGCCCTCGTCGGCCAATCCGGCGATGGCCTGCGCCACGAACTGCTTTTGCTCGGAGGTAATTTCGCGAGGGTCTTCGGGAATCGCGCCGAATGCGCGGCCGAACGCCGTGAGCACCTTTTCCGCGTGCCGCCGTGGCAGCAGGTCGACGGCGGCCGAGTTCTGCCCTTCCATCAGCCGAATCTCCAGCTCTCGCATGAACTGGGTGGCGGCCATCCAAAAATCGTCGCGGACCATCAGCAGGCATTGCACCCGTCCGCCATCGCATTGCCGCAGAGCGTGGACGAGCTCGATGTCCTGCTCCTCGTTCTTGGCGTGCAACCACTGCTCGAATTGATCGAGTACGATCAGCACCTTTTTTCCCTTCGGCAGCCCGTCGCCGCGGCGAAGGTCGAACAGCGTTTCCTTCAGGCCAAGACCAGGGGCCAAATCCGGACAGCGCTTCCGCAGCCCATTCAAGAGCCGCGACTCCGTCTCGTCGGCCGTCGCCTCAATATAAATGGGAATCACATTGGCCGAAAGTCGCGGCAACAAGCCCGCCTTGATCAGCGACGATTTGCCGCATCCCGAGGGGCCGTAGATCAGCCCCACGCAGAAGGTGTCGTCGGGATCGGTCTGCTCGATCCGCAGCTTCCAAAACCGAATTGACTCGGGCAGCCCGTCGCGATCGCGTGGCCCAGCCAACAACTCGAGGAAAAAATCGGCGTCGTGGGCGTCGAACGATCGCAACCCCTTCGGAACGATTTTGAGCGCGGCGTTGTCCGACGACAGATTGCCGAGCGATGGCTGCGACCCTTTGCTCTGCGACCCCGCGCCGCTCGCAGTGGGTCCGCCCTCGGACGACGGCGCCGATGGCGTGCGATGGGCGATCAGCGCTTCTTGCCCCAGCCGGGCGAGCGCCAGCGCAAGCTCGCGCTCGGCCGCCTGCTCGGCGGATGGAGGCCGGTCGTCCGCGCGGCCGCGAGGCGATTCGAGGCTGGCGATCCAATGCCGCAAATCGTCGGCCATGTCCTTGGCGGTCGTATAGCGCTCCGACGCCCTCTTCGACAGCGACTTCAAGCAGATCCGCTCGAGCTCCTTCGGAATCCGATCGTCGATCTGCCGCGGCGGACGCACATCGACGCTGTCGATCAGCTTAATCAGCGCCTGCCGCGACTCGGCCCTGAACGGACGATCGCCGACCAGCATCTCGTACATCACGATGCCGAGACTGAAAATATCCGAGCGCCCATCGAGCCGGTGCCCTTCGCCCCGGGCCTGTTCGGGGCTCATGTAGGCCGGAGTCCCGGCCAGGCTTGGGCTCCGAGTCACATCTTGATCTTGCACGGCCAAGCCGAAGTCGGTCACGTACGGCTGGCCGTCGTGGTCGAGCAAAATATTGGCCGGCTTGATGTCCCTGTGAACGAGTCGATGCTTGTGGGCGTATTGCAGGGCGTCGGCGACGGAGGCCGTCAACTCCACCGCTTCGACCAGCGAAAGCGGGCCCTGCTTCAACCGCTCGGAAAGATCCGTGCCGTCGATGTATTTCGAGACGATATAGCAGGGAAACTGCTCGCTGACGCCGACATCGAACACCGGCACGATATTGGGATGATCGAAATTGGCGACAATCCGCGCCTCTCGCAAGTAACTCTCAATCGCCGCGGGCTCGGAAATCAACCGGGCATGAGGAACTTTGATGGCCACGCGCCGCGACAGTTGCTCGTCGACAGCCAGATAGACCAGCCCGAAGCCTCCCTGTCCCAGAACGCGCTCGACGCGAAAGCGGCCGATCCGCTGAACGAGAACCGGCTCGGCGCCAGCGGAGCCAACTCCCTGCAGAGGCAATATGATGGTTTTCGGCGACTCGTCCATGCGGTTGATTGTAATCGGAGCGGAACGCGACTCACTAGGGCCGAGCGACGGGCCCGCACCGAACCCTGCTTCATGGCTTGAAAGCCTTCAGGATTGCAGCGGTCACTCTGGTAGCAAGCGCCGAACTCGGCTTGCCGCCAAAGCGGCGCCGATCGCGAGGATCGCCATTACCAGCGAGGATGGCTCGGGTACCGCGGTCGGACTTCTCAAGGCGGCGGCCAGGCCGACGGGCCGAACGGCCGAAAAATCGGCGGTCCTTTCAGCGAGCAACCGGGAAAGATTGAAGGACGTCAGCGGCAAGGGGGTCGGAATCAGCGAATTAGTCAGGACCAGCCCAGTCGAAACGGACGGGTCCGCCAACGACCGACCGGACGCATCGCTCGCGTCGATCGTCAACACACCGTTGTTCCCGGAGGTGCCTTCGATAATCAGCGAGCGCTGGTTGATGTGGTCGACGGTCAGATGGGCGCCCGGCTTGATGTCGGTCGTCCCGGGGCCGTCGATCCCGCCGACGATCTGATTGATTCCCGAGATGACGATCAGGCCGCTATTGAAGAGGCTCGTTTTAAAGGGAGCGGTGAGCAGGCTGGGGTGGGCATCGGGGAACTGAGCGTCGGCGGGCTGGGCACTTGGTTGAGCGCCAGGCAAGGCGCTGGGCGCCGTGCCGGAGGACAAGTTGGAGACAGAGCCGGCCAATTCGAGCGTCGCCCCCGAGGCGACCGTGGCCATGACATTCGAGCCGATCGACGCCGCGCCGGGAGATACATTCAACGTCAGCGTGCTGGTGTCTTGAACGGAAATCGAACTGGAATTACTCATGGTGAATTTCTGCGACGGTTTTAGCGCGACGGTCAATTGCTTGGTTCCCGTCGTGGTGAAGCTGGCGCCCGGATAATTTGTGAACCCGGCCGCAAACAGAGCGGTGGGAACGCTAGTGGCGCTGTCGGCGACATGGAAATAGCCCCCCTTGTTGACGACCAAGCCGTTAAAGAGCGTGTCGTTGTCGATTTCCATCGCGCCGCTGCTCTCATTCGTGACCGGTCCATCGACGGTCGTGGTTCCATACGCAAAGATCATTGTGCCATTGTTATCGACACCGGCGCCGCCGGTTCGTAGCGTGCCATGCCCGCTAATGATGCCGGTGCTCGTGTTGTTAAGCGGCAGGCCGTTATTGTCGAAGGTTCCGCCGCTGAGACTGATCACGCCGGAATTCGTCGACAACCCGGTGTTGACGATCACCGAGTGGCCCGCCAAGTCAACGGCAATCGTCCCCGCGTTCGACGCGATGGCGTTGAACGTCAGGCTGCCGCCGTTTGTCGCGATGGAGTTGTTGTTCGTCACGGAGTTAAACACCGAACCCGTGCCGTGGATACCGCCAAGATTGTTGATGGCGCCTCCCGTAAGCACGCCGCCGTTGGCCAACGAAATCGAAGCGCCGCTCGCATTGGTGAACGGCTGGGTAATCGTGATCGTGGCGCCGTCGGCGGAGATTGTGCCCGCATTGGTAAACGGGGTTTCGATGGTTCCCGATCCCCTGATAATGCCGGGGCCGGTCGCGCTATTGGTCAACATGCCACTGCCGGCGATGCGACCGCTGTTGAGTTCGATAATGTGGCTATTGGTTAAGGGTGCAGACAATTGCAGAGACTGGCCGGCGGTGGGACTGAGGGTGATAATTCCGGCGCCGGAATTCGAATTCAAGCCGCTATTGGAAAGCGTCAGATTTCCGCCGCTCAAATTCATCGCGAACTGATTCGTGAACCCACCAGACCCGCCGATCGCGCCATAACCGATGAACACATTGTTGTTCAGCAGCAAGCCGGAACCCGCCAGCGTTCCGCCGGCCAGAGTCAATGTTCCTTCGTTGTCCAAGCTGCCGGGGCTGATTGATCCGGACAAGAGTAACGCGCCATTGCCGGAATTGGTGACGAGCAACGGTCCCGAGAAGACGCTCGCTCCGGTTAGAGTGAGTGTGCCGGCGCCAGATTTGGTGAGCCCCAAGGCGGCGCTTCCGGAGCCATCTTGCAGCACTCCCGCATAGGTGAACGCCGACGCTGCCGGCACGTTGACGGCTAGCGTGGCGGGTGTGGGGCTGGCGTTTTGCACTACAGGAGAGCCCGCGGTGGTCGAATCGGTTTTCAATCCGTCGACCGCCAGACTATAACCTCCGAGCGTGAGGGCACCGGTGCTTCCCGGGCCGAAAGCGACGACGTTCGGCGCGGTCGAGTTCAGCGCACCGCTATTGGCGGTTCGCAATGTACCGGAGTTGATGAAGACGCCGCCGGTGAACGTATTGTTGCCCGACAAGACGATGGTGCCCGATCCGCCCGTGCTCAGGCCGTTGGCGCCACTGACAATGCCCCCCACGGTCAACGGATTGCTCGAATTGTTGGTCCAAGTCTGCAACGCGCCGATACCGACGTTCGCGTTGATTGTCTGGGAGGGCGATCCGACTTGCACGGTGATCCCGCCGCCAGCCACGGTGAGCGTATTGGCGCCGCCGATCGGTGTGGCGGCCGAATTCGACGTGAATGTGAGGCTATTGATGGATAAATCGGCCCCGAGTGAGTTCACCAAATTCGTCGCGCCACTGGTGACCGAGAAAAAGACATCCGTGGTGACGCCGGGGATTTGATGGGTATCGGTAATTCCGGTCGCGTCGGTTCGCCAATTCGTGACGCCAATTAAACTCCTCGTGTTCCATATGCTGCTGGCGGCGCCGTTCCAATAGGCAACCGCGGGGGTAGTAGCCGAAACCGAAACGTTGAGAATCTCTTTGGATGCCGTCGAGTTTGAGAGCGAAAACGTGTAAAACTCGCCGCTGAGCGAGATCGTCGTGGTCGCGAGCGTAAAATTGTTCCCGCCCACGCCACTGAACCCTCCGGACGACGTGATCAAGTCGTAGTCGCCAGGCGTGATGGTGGCAGGCGCGAGGGGCGCGACGATGTTGATGATGCCGGCGCCCTGAACCGAGACATTGCCCGTTACGGCGATCTTGTCGGTTCCTTTCGTGCCGCTGCCGAGTTCGAACGTCAAATTTGGCTTCGAGCCATTCGCCTCGATAATGGTGAGGCCGGCGCCAGTCAGATTAAAAGCGCCGATGCCGCCGTCGGTCATATCGAGCGAGGAACCGGCATTAAGCGTGAGAGTTCCGCCGGCCGTAATACTGCCGTTGCCGGGTTGCGGCCGCAGGAATGCGCCCCCCGCGACCGAAATCGCGGTCGTCGACAGCGAACTGGCCGGCCCGAGGCTTAACGTGCCGCCGCTGACGCTCGTCGCGCCGGTGTAGGTATTGGTTCCGTACAAGTTGAGCGTGCCGGCGCCATCCTTAATAAGTCCCAACGTCCCGCCACCGCTGCCGTCTTGCAAGGCGCCTGCGAATGTATTGGTAGTGCCCGCATTGGCAAGATTGACGGTGAGGGTCGCGACCGCGCTGCCGTTGGCGTTTGTCACCGTGGGCGTTCCGACAGTGGCGCTCGTGGAAAGGCCGCTCACGGTGACGCTGTTGCCGGCCAGGCTCAAATTTCCCGTGCTGCCCGACGCGAAGAGAACGGCATTCGGCATGGTGGAGTTGAGTGCCCCCGGACTCCCCAATTGCAGCGTGCCGGCGTTAATCGTCACCCCGCCGGTGAACGAATTGTTGGCGTTGTTAATCTTGAGAGTGCCGACGCCGACTTTGATCAGCCCGCCGCCGCTGTTGGGGGTAGGGGTTACGCTGAATTCCGCGATCGAGCCGGCGACCGAGACTAGCGGATTGGAAGTGAAGCTGCCGCGATTCGTGACGATGGCGCCGACAATATGGCCATCCGCATCCAAAGTCGCATATCCAGCCGCTCCCGTGGCGCCGTTGAATGTCAGCGCGGGCGGAGAGGAGAATACTGTCGCCGTGTCGTAGGTCGAAATCGTCAGCGAGTCGACTCCATAGTTGGCTGCCGCGGCCAGCACCTGCGAGATGAGGATTGTATTGCCGGCCGTATCGATCGTGGCGCCGCCTGGGTAGATCTTAACCGGCAAAGAGGAACCGCCGCCAAAATAGTTGAGTGACGGGGAAGTGGTTCGTAGCGTGCCACCATTGAAGTTGACCGCCGCCGAATTATTGATGCCGGACCACGCCGGGGCCTGGAGCACGCCGCCGTTGAGATTGATCGTTGCGGACGTAGTGCCGGCGGTTGTGAAACCGCCGGCTTGCACGAAGCCGCCGTTGATGCTTAAAGCACTCGTTCCAGCCATCGTCAGCGTGCCAGTGGTGACCCACGCGGAGGAGGCGCCGTTAATGTTCACGGTCCCCGCAGCATTGCTGGCCGCGCCGATCGCCGCGTTGCTCGAACTCACTTGGCCGCCCGCAAACACGTTCAAGGCTCCCGTGCCGCCGCCGATCGTGAGATTGCCGGAGTTCGTCCAGGTCGAACCGACTCCCGTGACCGTGACGACGCCGGTCCCTCCTGGATATCCGATGACGCCAAACCCATTGGAGACGACCGCGCCGGAGTTGATCGTGAGCGTGCCGATGCCACTGTACCCGACGTACAGATCTCCTGTGCTCATCCAGGCCGAACCGGCGCCTGTCACGGTCGCCGCGCCGGAGGAGCCGGAACTATAGCCGAGGAAGCCGGTCCCCGTGCTGGACGCGGTGGTGCCACCGCTGACGATCAAACTTCCACGATTGTTCAGCCCGACGATCACGCTCGAAAGTCCAGCGGTGGAAGCATGGTTGGTGAGTTGAAATTGGGGTATGGCCGACGGAGTGCTGCCATCGATGATGAGCGGGCCGGTTGCCTGCGTGTACGCGCCCCCTTGCACGGTGAGCGTGCCGTCGTTGAAGTTGAGCGAGCCGAGCGTGTGATCCAGTGAATGGATGGTGACCGATCCGCCGTTGATCGTCAGGTTGCCGGCGTTCCAAATTTTCGTTGTTCCGGCCACTGTGACGACGCCGGAGTTGGACGCCGTGAGGGCCCCATTTCCGCCGGCGCCGACGTCGCTGCCGCCGATGTAAAGGCCGCTGGACAGGCTCCAACTGGAACCGGCGCCGGTGACGGTGACATTTCCGGTCGAGCCAGTGGAATAAGCCACTTTGCCAAGGGCAGACGAAACCACGGCTCCGCCTTGGATCGTCAATGTCCCGTTTCCGCCGACCCCGACAAGCATATCCCCGCTAGTCCATGTCGAGCCGGCGCTGCCGATCGTAGCGCTACTCGTCGAGCCGGCTTGAGCGCCGATTAAAACCCCATCGCTCAAAACCGCGCCGCCGTTTTGAACGGCCAGCGAGCCATTGCCGTAGTTACCGACAAAGATTTCACTCGCACTATTCCAGGCGGAGCCGGCGCCAGTGACCGTGATGCTTCCGATCGAGCCGCCGCCGTTGGCAATGTTTCCTTGGTAGTCCGAGACGCCGCCGCCGTTCTGGATGTTGAGTGTGCCGGGGTAGCCATTCGCGCCGCCGTTGACAAGGATGCCGGAGTTTACCCATCGCGAACCGATTCCGGAGACCGTGACCACACCGGCGGCATAACCATTCACGTCGAAGACCGTGCCGCCATTTTGAATGGTCAGCGTACCGGAACCGTTGTTGCCAACATCAATGCTGGAACTCGTCCAAGTGGAGCCGATGCCCGTCACCGTGACATTTCCCACAGATCCCCCGTTGTAACCAAAGTATCCGTTGACACTAGAGACTGTGCCGCCGCTTTGGATCGTCAACGTACCGTTGCCCGACTGGCCAACGTAAAGGTCACCGGAGTTCGACCAAGCTGAGCCCTGGCCCGCGACTGTGACATTTCCTGTGGAGCCCGAAACGGAGGCCACGTATCCGGTTGAACTGGAAACAGCGCCGCCGCTTTGAACGTTCAGTGTGCCGTTGTCGTTGATCCCGACATACAGGTCGCTCGTATTATTCCACGTCGAGCCGCTTCCGCTGACAGTGGCGCTGCCAGTCGAAGGGGATTTGTATCCTATGAAGCCTAGTTGACTTGAGACGGAACCGCCCGCCAGGATACTCAGCGTGGCGCTCCCCAGGAAGCCGATGGTAAGGTTGCTGGAGGTAGTCCAGGCGGAGCCCGTTCCCGTGACCGTGACACTTCCTGCCGAGCTGGGGGAATAGTAGCTGATCTCGGCCGTGGTATCCGAGACTTTGCCGCCCCCCTGGATGGTCATCGTGCCGTTGCCATAGGCGCCGACCGTGAGATCATTGGCGCTCGTCCAAACCGAGCCTGTGCCATCGACGGTCACGGTACCCGTTGATCCCGAATAGTAAGCGATTGTGCCCGTATTGTCGGAAACGATGCCGCCCGAGTTGATGTTCATTATCCCGTTACCATAATAGCCGGCCTGCAGGGAGACGCCGCAATTGACCCGCGATCCGGCGCCGGTGACTATCAAGACACCCGTACTTCCCGGGGAACCGGCGATTCCAATGTTGCCGCCGGTCGAAAGCAGGCCGCTGTTCTGGACGGTGGCCGTGCCAATGCCACTTTGCCCAATCACGGCGTAGCTCGAAGTTGTCCAATTCGATCCCACGCCGTCGATCGTGACCGTGCCCGCCGATCCATTCTGCAAACCGACTTGTCCGATATAGCTTGACACCGCGCCGCCGGAATTGATGTTGAGGGTACCGTTACCTAAGTAGCCGATATCCGCTTCGCCGGAATTGATCCATCGCGAGCTGCCGCCGCTAACTGTGACCGTCGCCGTCGAATTCGGCCGGCTTGCGACATAAGCGGTAACAGCGGTCACCGACGCCCCGGAAGTGATATTCAGTTTTGCCGTGCCGCCGTCAACCGGGTCGTTACCGCCGAGATAAAGGTTGCCGCTGTTGTTCCATTGCGAGTCGCTGCCCAAGACGTTGACGATGCCCGTAGCGCCCGTGTAGATGCCCACCCAGCCATCGTGGTCATTAACTTGGCCGTGTGAGTCGATCGTAAGCGTGCTAGTCCCTTGGTTTGTTTGACCAACGATAAGGCCGCCTGTCATTGACCACTGGGAACTATTCCCCGAGACATTGACTGTGCCCGGGCCTGAGTATCCGATGACGCCGTGCAGGCTGGAAACGACTCCGCCGGACGTGATATTCAGAGCGCCTTGACTTCCAGCGCCATTTCGACCGACGTAGAAAATGTCGGAATTCGTCCAGTGCGAACCACCGGACACATTGGCCGTGCCGGCGCCTCCCTCGCCCAGCACGCCGCGCACGCTCGACAATGTGGCTCCGTTAAGCAGGTTCAGTGTGAAGGCCCCGCCCCCCTGGCCAATGTATAGCTCGGTAGCCGGTTCAGTGTACACGCCTCCGTTAATTGTCAGCGTGCCATTGAGCAAGTTCAGATTGCCAACGCTGTGGTCCAGTGACCTCGTGGTGACCGATCCGCCGTCAATGGTCAGCGTGCCGGCGTTCCAGAGCTTGATGGTGTCGGCGACCTCGACATGCCCGCCGCTGGTAACTGTCAGCGAGCCAGTTCCTCCTGCGGCGGTCTCCGTTCCGCCGAGATAGAGGCTGCCCGAGTGATTCCAGGCGGACCCATTTCCGGTGACGGTGACCGTCCCGATGGCGCTATCGGACCTCCCGACGTAACCTAATTGGTCTGAAACGACTCCTCCCGAATTGATATCGAGCGTTCCGATACCGCCATGATTGCCGACGAACAACTCGTAGGAATTCGTCCATTGCGTGCCGATTCCGGAAACAACGACGGAACTGACGCCGCCCCCCGTGGTCCCGTCGGCGATTCCCGCCGACGAATCCGTTACCAAGCCGCCCGAGTTGATGGTCAACGTCCCCTGGCCTTGACCCAAGATCCCGGAGCCGACGTAAAGGACTCCGGAATTCGTCCATACCGAGCCGCTGCCTGAGACAGTCGCCGTGCCAGGGCCTCCTTCACCCAAGCGGCCGTTCAGGTCGCTGATATGCCCGCCGCCGGTCACGTTGAGCGCGCCATGATTGACAATCACTTCTTGGGAGACGTTCCACACCCCGCCGCCCGTGACGGTCGCCGTGCCAATGTCGGGACCGACGCCGTTGCCGAGATAAACTTGGCCGGGCTGGCCGGATTGCATCAGGTTCGATACCGTTCCGGTGATGGCCAAGACGCCCGAACCGACCCCGACGTAATTGCCAGTCTTAATGTTGCCGCTGAGCGTCAACGTGCCGGGGCCTTCTTTGTCCAAAATTCCCAGGGCATTCCCCGTCGCGTTGATCATCCCGCTCAGGGTGAGATTCGTCGCGGCGTTATCGACTCGAAACACGCCTGAGCCTGAGTCGAGTGTAAATGGAGTGCTGATTGAGGCTGTGCCGCCCGTGTACTGGAGCGTCCCGGCGTGGCCGGCCGAGCCGAGCGTCACGCCAATGTTGGCGCCGAGCGCGCCAACCGTGGCGATTTGGAGCGTGCCTTGTTGGACCGACAATCCGCCGGTAAACGTGTTGGCGCCCCTGAGAACCAGGACGCCGCCGCCCAGCGTATTGATATTCATCCCCTGCGTGCCCGCGATGACCGCGCTGATCGTCGCCGTGCGGTTATTCACGGTGATCGCCGGCGTGGGATTGCCGGAGGTGACGGCAAGCGTGAGGATATTCGCCCCGCTGCTCGAATTGTCGTCGAGGATCCAGTTGTTGCTGGGCGCCGTGTCGCCGAAGATCAGGCCGCCGATCGTGCGCGACGAGTCGAGATGCACGGTGTTGTCGGCGGTCAGGTCGAGCGTGCTAAAATCGGCGACGCTGTCGGTCCCATCGGCGATCGGGCCAGCACCCGCCGACCAATTGCCGATGATCGACCAGGCGCCGCCGCTGGCGGTGGTGGTCCAAGTCCCATTGTCGGCGAGCGCGCGCGGGACGACAGCGAGAGTCGCCATCGCGATCGCACAGGCCGCGAGGGTCCGTTTTTTCAACGTCGCTCGGCGCGGCAATTTACCGAGACCCGCCCTGACAGCGCCAGGCACGTTCATGATGCCTCCTCTTGCTCTGTAACCCCGGGGATAGGATTGTTCGAGCCGTCGAGGACTGTCCCTACTTCGCGCGGCCCCAGAAGAAAAACGGAAATTGTCCCCCGGCGCTCGGGGCGGTTCCGGTTAGGCTCTAGCCCGCATTTCTCACAGCTTCTTTTTTGCGGCGGAGATTTCGGCCGGCGGCGGGCCGCGGGTGAGCGCGTGGAGGCGGTCGTGCCGGCGCGGACTCGATCCGGGCCAATATCGACGGCTGAACCGGCGCGAGTCGGTC
>JBBQWR010000040.1:0-56675 GCA_038210495.1 Pirellulales bacterium | reverse complement strand
GCCATGGCCCATGCCCCAAACCTTGACCTTCCAAGTCGTCAAGTTCTCGGGCATATCGAGCGAAACCTCGGCCTCGCCCTTGTCGTCGGTCGTCAGCGAAGCCACCCACAGCGCCGTATCGGCGAACTTCGAGCGCACCGTGGGCTGAATCATGGGAGGCGGCGGCAGTGGAGGCGAGGATACGTTGGGCGTTTCAACCGGGGCGCCAAGGGCCATAGGCGTCTTGGGCGGTATAGCGGCTGCCGGCGCGAAGGCCGCATCCGCTGCATAGATTGCGCCGCTCATATGCTTGAGCATGCCCGCCGGTGGCGCGTTCTTGTCGGCGCCTTCGGCCAAATCCACGGCGTTATTATTATCGACCGCCGTGGCGCCGAACACGCCCAGATCTTGCATGCTGAGTTGCTTGGGCGGCGCGAGGTCCTCGAAATATCGTCCGACGTTGCTCTCGGTAACTGGCGAGTGGCTTCGTCGCCATTTCCAGAAGAAGGCGCGAATCTCCTCGACGTTCGATCCGCCGGAAACGTATTCGACCGCCTTGTCGTAGACCGTGACCACTGTCGAACCGACGAACGGCTTGCCGGCGAAGTCGGTCAGCTTGATCGAGACGACCGATTTTTGTCCCGGCTTGTACGTCTCGCGGGACGGTTTCACGTCGACGGTGAGCACCCGCTTCTCGGGCGGCACGACGATTTCTTTCGTCTCGGTATAGACCCGGCCATCGGCGATCGAGAGCGCCTCGACGAAGAAATTCGGCATGTCCTTGAGCGTGACAGCGACTTCATCGACGGTCGACTTGCCTTTGAGGCGCATCAACTTCGGCGGCAGGTACACGCCGTTGGCCGGCCGCAGAAACAGAAGCACTGCCGAGCCGGAGCGGTTGCTGTTGACCATCAGGTTGACGCTTTGCCCGGGGGCATATTCCCGCTTGTCGGGAATCAGCTCCAGGTTATTGAACCGGAAATCGGCGCCGTCGAAGCCGTCGCCGCCGACCGTGAAGAGATAGCCCCCTTCGATCGTGTGCTTTTTGTCGTCGGTCACGTGCATCGATAGCCGATACTGGCCCGGCTCGGAGGCTTTGATTTGCAGCTTCGCCCGGCCTTCGCTGTTGGTGGCCAGGTCCCACTGACGGACGGAGTTTTCGACCGGCTTGCCGTCTTTGTAAGTAATTTTCAAGAGATCGAGCTTGCCGTCGCCAGCGACCGGTTTTTGGTCCAGTGTTTGAGCGACGAAGTCGGCGCGAATCACATCGCCGACGCGGTAGTAGCCACGATCGACCCAGGAAAAGACCTTGAACGGTTTGCGGGCGACGAGCACATCGCCCACGCCGACGATCGTTCGTCGCGACTCATCGACGACCTCGGCCGTAATCTGATATTTGTGGTCGAGATCGGGATGCACGAGCTTGGCGATCGCCGTATCGATCTCGACATTGACCGTGCCATCGGCGCCGATCGGAACTTCACGATCGGCGACGACCTCCGGCGGATCTTGCCGCGGAGCCCACCACCAGGGAGAAGGCCGAATGCAACCCCAATCGCGCCAGCCGGGATACCACGGGGCGTCGTAGGCGAACCACCAATAGCCTCGGCCATAGAGCCAATCCCAGTCGCCGATCGGATACCAAGAATCCGAGTGGTTCGATCGCATCACCTTGTAGTGAACCTTCGCCTTCACGACCGGCGAGCCAAAATAATATTTCGCCGTGATCTTGGCTTGGACTTTTTCGCCGAGCATCACCGGCTCGTGCGGGGCATCGACCGTCACCTCGAATTCAGGTTTCTTGTACTCCTCGACCCGGAAGGCGCCGCCTCCGCCGCCATAGTTCACGATCGCGATTTGATACACACCCAGCTTGGCGTCGGCGCCCAATGGCAGTTCACCCTCAATGCCGCCGTATGCATCGGCCGTGAGCGCTTTGGTGAATATCTTGTCCCCTTGCGGGCCGTGGATTTCGACCGTGAAGCTTTGATTCGCGAAGTCGGATTTATCCGGCTGATCGTATTTGGCGTGGCGAATCCACGACTTGAACTTCATCGTCTGCCCAGGTCGATAAACGGGGCGGTCGGTGATCGTGAAAACCTTGGTCTCGTTGTACTGGGCGTCGAAGTAGTTGGGATACCAGACGTTGGTGAAGCCGAGGTAAGCCATGCGGCCCGGCGCGGCGGTCGCGGTGATGATCCAGGTGTATTGGTTGTCGTCAGGTTTGCCTTTCTTCCGCACAAGCTGCCCGTCGCCGTCGGTGAATTCGGCGAAGTTGACCGTTTCGACGTTGAACTCGTTTTTGTTGGGAATCTGCGTCTGCTTGTAGCCGAAGAATTCGAGATTCGCCTTGGCGATCGGCTGGCCGGTTCGGGCATCGGCCACGAAATAAAACATGCCGCCGTCGAGCGGCTTTTTCACGATCACCGTGTCTTCGAGCCAGATGATGATCGTCGTCGTGTTGCCGCCCTCGATCTTCGCCGTCAACAGATAGGCGCCGGCTTTTTGGAGCGGCGTGGCGACTGTGATCCGGCGGTCGAAATGCTCCGGCCGCGGACTCAGATCCAAATTCCACGAGGCGGCGACAGCGCCGACATATTGCTTCTGGTTTTGCGTGACGAGCCGATAGCCCAAGTCGCCGATGTTGAATTTCTCGTAATCGAGTTGCTTCGGGTTCGACTTGAGATAGACCTTAACATCGATTAGCAGCTTGGCCACATCGATTTCGCGGGCCTCGAAGCTCACCTTGTTGGCGTTGCGAAACCGGAAGTCGACCGTCGCGCCGGCGCTGGCCGGTTGGGTCATAATGGAGTCGAAGCGTCCCCAATTGTCGACGATCTGCTCGAGCCGCTTTTGACGATAGTTGTCGGCGCCCGGGCCATATTGTTTGATCAGTTGGCGCCAAAAATCGGCCGCTTTATCATATTGACGCCGGTTCTCGTAGATTTGGGCAAGTTGCTCGAGCGATTCGGCGCCGTTGCCGGTCTGGGGGTCGGCGGCGATTTGCTTGTAGATTTGGACGAAGCTGAACTCGAGCGGGAGTTTGAACCTCTTGATGCCCGTGGCGAGTTGAGCGATCGTTTCGTCGTCGCCGAGCGAGTGCAGGGCATAGGGGCCGCTCTCGTCTTTCTTCGGATCGTCCTCGCTCTGCCCGGCGAAGAACCGGCTGTTGTAGGCCATCGTTTGCACGCCGAATTGATGCTGGAGAAAATCGGCCAACTGCCAGCGAACCGCGTTCTTCAGCGAGGGAGACGTCTCGACCGCCTGAACTAGCGACCAGCGCCAACGCTGACCGTCGTTCTTGGCGTCGTCCCAGCGCCTTGGCGCGGTGTAAAGTACCGGATTCCCCTCGTCATCGACAGGAGCGCCCCCCGGCTCGCGGCCGATGTTCCAGCCCTCTTGATAGTCGGGCAGTTGGCTAAGATCGGTCAGAGTCTGAAGCCGCCAAGCCTCGTCGTAGCCGCGGTTGGTGAGCAGAAGATTGGCGATGTTTAGGTAGAAGTTCGCAACTTCTTGCTTCGCCGGATCGCTGGCGGCTAGCGGCATCGCCGCGACCATCAATTGCAGCGCCCTGACTCGGTCGCGGTCGAGCGAGTTGACAGCCTGGCCACCGCCCCGTTTGCCGCCGCGATAAAATTTCCCCGCGACGATGTACCCATAGTTTTCGACGGACAAATAGTTTTCCGCAGCCGCCAGAAGCAGCCGCCAGTTCTTGGCGTGCAGCCGGATAGCAGCTTCGCGAAGATCGTCGAGCTCCTCCACCCGCCCCAACTGCTGCAAAGCGGTGGAGGCCATGTTCAGGTCATTGCCGACCTCGCTGGGTGAGTCGGCCGGGTCAAGCACCAATTGGCGATAACCGTTATAGGCATCGTTAAAATTGCCGGCCTCGAATGTCTTCTTGAGTTGCTCCCGGTTCGGAACGGCCGGTTTGGCCGACAGAGCGACCGACACGCCGATGCCGATGAGGAGCAGCAATGCGATGGCGGAGCAAAGTGACTTTTTCATGCGGGCAATCGAAGTAGAGTTTTGGGTCACTCGAGAGAAGGAAAATCGCGAGACGGCTCGGCAATCGGCGGACCCCCGGGGCGCGGAGGGCTAAGAACGACGAATTGGCATTCTTGATACGCCTCCAAGCCCCGGTAAGTTCCGACGTTACGACGCGAAACTTGGCCATTCCGAGTGAACGAATGACCGACCACCGGTTTATAGGCGCCTCTGGCAACACTCGCAAGCCAAATCGGGGTTAAGAAGATGGCGTCGTTTGGCTAACGCCGCGTCGTTGGAAGTGAATTACGAAACCCCGAAATGGCGAAAGCTTGAAAAGGGAGAGGACAGAATCGTACGGCCCGTTTTGGAGCCGCCTGACTTTTTCGGGCTTTCGCGTCTTTGGGCTGTCGCGATGTGTTGTTTTCGGCGCGATGCGCTAAAAATTCCGCGAATCGCGAATTAAACGTGCTCTCGCCGCGTCATAACCTTGCCAGCGGGGTGGGTTCTCGATGACAATTAAGGGAACAGCGGGCTTTGCTGTCGGATCATGGCCAAAACGGCTCTTCGTGGGTCCGCGGCGCGCCGCGGGAGGTAGTGTATGAGCGATTCGTTCGATCGATATGCCGAGTGGCTGGGCGTAAAAGCGCCCGGTGGCCATCCGAATTATTACGATTTGCTGCAGATCGGGCGGCTTGAGACCGACCCGGATCGAATCGCCAAGGCCGCCAGCGCACAGCTCGTCAAGCTCCGCGCGATTCGTCCGGGCGCGCGCTTGCCGCTATGGCGCGAATTGATGGAAGAGATCGAAGCGGCCGCTCGGGTGCTTTCCAATCCCGAGTCGCGAAAGGAATACGACGCGGGTCCCGGGCGAGTCGACGCATCGATGGAATTCCAGGCCGAACGCATCGACAGCCGAGACGCCGAGCAGAACCAACGCGCGGGCCAGAACATTCTTCCGCCCGGAGCGACGGTTCGCATGTCACCTGCCGGCATCGACCAGAATGCCAACTCGACCGTTTCAGGCTCAACGAATTCCGGCGCGGAGCCGTCCGGCAAGCCGGCGCTGGCGCCGCTCAGTCCGCCGATCTCGAAGGAGCCGGCCGCCGCCAAGCCGGTCTTCGCGCCGGCGCTGCAAATGAATTCTTTGCCGCCCCTGCGAAGTGGACCGCCGGTTGCGCCACCACCGGGGCCAAGTGGTTATCCCGCTCCTTTTGCTCCGCAACCCGCGGCGCCGGGACCGCCCACGGGAATGCCTCAATTCCTCCGGCCCCCGATGCCTGGTGGAATACCTTCGGGCAGCGCGGCCCCGTTTCGTCCAGGTATGTATCCGAGCTCGATGCCTGCAGCGCCGGGTTTAGTGTCGCCCGGTTCGATGCCAACAGGACCGAGGCCGCCCGCGCCGTTTCAGTACCCGCCGCAGCCTCAATTTGTTCCGCCATCGCAGTATCCCGGTCATCCGCAAACCTTCCCGCAGCCCCCGTATCCGGCTCAGCCGCAGCAGTTTGCTCCGGCGCCAGCCGCTGCGGCGGGTAATTTCTTCGATGACTTGATGACGACTAAATCTTCGCCGCTCGATGAACTCGGGCTCGGTGGTTCGGCCGAGGTCCAGGCGCCGTTTCCATGCACTGCTCCGGGTTCCTATCACGGCAATCCAGCCCCATCGTATGGTTCCCCCTCGCCGAATTTCACTCCGCAGCCGCAGCCTTCCCCTCATGCGTCGTATGGTTCGACGAGCCCGACCGTGGCGATGGTTGACGATCCGACGGCCGTCACGGGGCACGCATACTCAATCAACATGGCGCGCCGCCCAAACTCGGGGTCGAACCAAAACAACTCGATCATTTTGGGAGGCGGTATCGCGGTGGCGGTCGCCGCAATCATTGGCCTTGGCGTCTACCTGATGCAGGCGGACAAGCATACCGATCGAGAAATGTTGGCCAGTGCTTCAGAACCGGCTGACAATGGTTCGCGGTCGGCGACTCACGACACCAAGGATACCATTCGTCGGCAACCTTCGAGCGGCGACCAAGGGAAGCCGAAAACGCCGACAGGCAGCCCGCTCGACGCAATCAAGAATCCCGCGGAAACGCCGGCAGCGACTCCCAACCAGCCCCAGGCCAATCCACCGAGCCCTAATCAGCCCAATTCGGGCTCTCCTGCTGCAACTGTGACTCCCAATCCGACTCCGACGACCGTGCCGCCGGTCAACACAACGCCGCCGGCCACCGCGCCCCCTGCCGCCGCGCCGCCAACAACGCCACCACCAACGACAGAGCCACCGGCGGTCGTGAAGCCGGTCGATCCACCCAAGACAGCCGCGCCGCCGGAGCAGCCACAGCCTAAGCCGACCGATCCGGCGGAAGTCGCCAAGCTGAAAAAGCTGCTGGTCGATGTGCGAACCAAGCTCGGTGAACGCAAGCCGGACGACGCCAAAAAACTGCTCGCCGACGCTGGCAAGATTTCCGCCAATGCCGCCGAGCTTCAGCCGTTGGTCGATCATCACGCGGCGCTCGCACATTATGTCGGCGAGTTCTGGGGCGCCGTCCACGACGCCGTCAACGGTCTGAATGCCACGGATGAAATCGACGTCGGTAGCACCAAGGTTGTCGTCGTCGACA
Organism: Pirellulales bacterium; assembly: GCA_038210495.1. Taxonomy (GTDB): domain Bacteria; phylum Planctomycetota; class Planctomycetia; order Pirellulales; family DATAWG01; genus JBBQWR01. The sequence goes on along the minus strand of JBBQWR010000040.1, from coordinate 50,091 downwards.
AAAGCGCCGACAGCATCACGCTTCATATCGGCGGGCAAAATCGTAAGTTCAAGATCGACCAGTTGCCGATCGGGTTTGTCGTCGCAATCGCGTCGCACTGGCTCGACCAAAAAGACCCGCGCAACAAACTGCCCGTCGGCGCCTTCTGGTTCGTTGAGCCGAAGGGAAGCGTGGCCAAGGCCAAGCAACTCTGGGGCGAAGCCTCGGCCGGCGGAGTCGCCGAAGTCAACGCCCTGCTGCCGCTGCTCGAAGGAGAATCCGGCGGCGCACCCGCAAACTAATGGACCCGCGCTCGGAGTAAGCGGGGGTTGACCGCTATCCGGAAGGCTCCCAGCTTACTTCGTGCGCGGCTCTATGACGGATCGGCGGCGATCCCGCCACTTATCCTGTGGTTCGCTGGCCGCTACGGGCCGTGTCCATGATGCGGCCGTTCTCGTCGAGCGCGACGTGGAATCGCTCTTCGCCCTGGAGCCGATGGACCGAGAGGTGATAATCGCGGCTGGTCGTCGCCAGATAGGCGAGCTTCTCTGGGTTGTTGGGGGACCGCAGCCGGCCCCAGGAGCCGTCTCCAAGATAGAGCACGCCGTTGTCGTTGGCCAATCCGTCGATGAGCGGCTTAGTTCGCTTGAACGTGTGATCGTGATGTTCGAGTACGACGGGGACTCGATATTTTTGAAACAGGGGAACCCAGTGCTTGCGATTGCCCTCGCCCGTCCCCGGGGTCTCGGACTGGCCGTTCTTCGCAGGCGCGGCGTTGGGATTGCGAAACGATGGATAAGCGGGCACATGGTTGACAACCATGACGTGCGGATGATCGGCACGCGCTCTGAGCGATCTTTCCAGCCAATCGGTTTGGGCGCCTTCGATCGCGGTGGTGTGGCCGGTGTCGAGGAGCACGAGACTGAGATAGTCGCCAAAGTCGAGCGTGGCATAGCCCGTTTCGGGAAACAGCCCGTCGAACAGATTGTAGAAGAACGGCGCCTTCGTTCGGGGCTGGCCATAGCCTCCATCGACCTCGTGGTTGCCGATGCAAGGCACGAGCGGAATCAGCCGACCGTCGCGACCGATCATATGCTTGCTGTAATTGCGCAGAAACGCCAGGCTTACATCGACCGCCGAGCCATCGTCGTATCCCAAGTCGCCGCCGATGACCGCGAACATGGGATCTTGCCGAGCGGCTTGAATGTTGTTGGCGATCGTGTGGGCATTGACGCCGCAATCGCCGCCGGAAACGAATTGAATCGTGTTGGTCGCCTTCGCCGGCATCGTGCGAAATCGGTAGGTCGGCGAGTGTTGGCCGATCGAAAACTGATACATCGTGTCGGGCGAGAGCTTGGTCAACTCAGCTCTAAAGACCTTGAGATCAGTCTGGCCGTAGGGTTTGGCGATCGACACTTGCGACGACCAACCGATCGCCCGGTCGGTAGAGTAATAGACTTTGGTATCGCCCGTCTCGCCGCGAGCGCCAATCCACTGGACAGTCATCGTCGTTGTCGGATCGCGCTGCCAAGTGATAAACAGGGTGTTGGGATCGAACGAGGGCTCGTCGATCAATTTGCGCGCGATGGCACGGCTTGTATCTTCGCCGCGGAGAAGCGTGGAGGTGGCCAGGCTACTTACGGCAGCGCCCAAAAAACTACGCCGTGAAAAAGGGGACGACATCGAAGATCCGGAAGCGGGGTCGGGGCGGGACTGGCAAGGCCAGCGGGATTGACGAGCGGTCATTATTGGTCGCCAGAAAATCAGAGTCAACGATTCAGCATTCCGGCTCATCAGATTGCGGCGCAAGAAAACGACGCAACGTTTGACGTCTATTCGTTAGTATCTCGCCAAATCTTTCTTCGCTTCGCCGGGCCGCAATTCGTCGAGCATCGACTGCGCTCGCTCGGTCATCATGCGCAGTTCGCTGGCGACCGCGATGAATTGCATTCCCTGCTCGGCTCGCTTCAGCGCCGCTTCGGGGCTCATCACATGCATGCCCGTTGGCGTACCTGTTTTTTTTCCCGCGGCGACGATCCGCGCGAGCATCGACTCGAACTCGTCGTCGCTCGCCTCGCTGCCGTCGGGAGCTCGCATGTTGGCTCTCAGATCGACCGGTCCGACAAAGATCGCGTCGACGCCCGGCAGCGCGTAAATCGCCTCGGCGTTACTCACTCCCAGCGGGCTCTCGGTCTGCAAGACGACCAAAATTTCGTCGTTCGCTCGTTGATAATACTCGCCTGACGTGGCGCCAAAATTGAGCGAATGCATGCCTCCGCCAACGCTCCGGTTGCCCGTCGGCGGATACTTTGCCGCTGCGATGACAGCGCGGGCCTGCTCGACCGTGTCGATCATCGGGGCGACGATCCCCCAGGCCCCGGCGTCGAGCGCTCGTTTAATAAGCATGTGACTTCCCTCGGGCACCCTTGCCAGCGGGACTCCCCCACCGTCGGCAATGGCCGCAAAGATGATCGCCGCCTGCGACCAGTCGATCGCCTGATGCTCGAGATCCAGCGTCAGCCAATCAAACCTCATCCGCGCCAGCACTCGAGTGGCGAACAAATTCCCGAGTGACAACCAGGCGCCGTAAGTGGGCTGCCCTGCTTTTAACTTCGCTTTGACTGGGTTCGTTTTCATGCCCGCAGTGTTTCATGCGGATCGCATTCGTGCAAGCGATGTCAAACTTGCTTGTTTGTTTGGCATCGGGTGTCGGTTTACAATTCGGCCAATGGAATGCCGCAGGGCCGTTTGCATCGGGCTCGGCCGTAGCCCCCCTTGAATTAGCTGTCGCGAAGTGATTTAGAATCGCCCGAATAGTCGCCTATGCGATTAGGTTATGCCTGTTAATACAGGCAGGTTCGGACGCTTTTATTGGCGCAACCGATCTTTTTGGCTGGCTTTCGCGAATCCGCATACCCTCGTAGTTGGCCCATACGCTAAAATACAGAGCGGCCGTGGGCGACGCGCCTAGGGCCCCGTCATCATCACTACTGCCGTAAAAGGATTCATCATGCAATTGCGTTGGATATCGAGCATCGCGGCCGGACTATTGGTAGCCACGTCGGCCGCACGCGCTCAGCAGGCGCCCAAGGGAGGCGAGGAAATCCCCGCCGCCAGCAATGGTCCGCTCAAGACACTCAAGCAGCGCTCGAGCTACGCCATCGGTTTGGATATCGGCCAGAATCTGAAGACCCAGGGGATCGACATCGACCCGGACGTATTCGCCAAGGGAGTGACCGATGCGTTGGGCGGTGGAAAGAGCCTGATGACGAAGGAAGAAATCGCCGCCACGATGCTCGAACTGCAAAAGACGGTCGGCGCCAAACAAAAGGATCGATTTGTGAACGAGTCGAAGAAGAACAAGACCGAGGGCGATACGTTCCTGGCCGAAAACACGAAAAAGGCGGGCGTGAAGACGCTCCCCAGCGGCTTGCAGTACCGAGTCGTTAAAGAAGGAGCCGGCGCCACGCCCAAGCTAACCGACACCGTGACGACCCATTATCGCGGTGCCTTGCTCGACGGCACGGTGTTCGACAGCTCGTACGATCGCAAGCAGCCGGCCAGTTTCCCGGTTAACAAAGTCATCAAGGGTTGGACCGAAGCCTTGCAATTGATGAAGGTCGGCGACAAGTGGCAATTGTTTATCCCCTCCGATCTCGCTTACGGCGAGCACGGCGCCGGCGAAGACATCCCGCCGAATGCCACGCTCGTGTTCGATATTGAGCTACTGGACATCAAAAAGGGCGCCGCCGCTGGGCCGGAGAGCGTCAATCCGGAATAAGGCCGAGTGTAGGGTGGGCACTGCCCGCCCATATTTTCGGTCGTGATCAACTATTTCGGCGTTGGTCAATGGTGGGCCGTGCCCACCCTACGCAGGGAGCTGTCATGGGTCGTAAATGCGCGCCGTACTGGCTATTTGCACTGGTCGTTGGGTCGCAATTGGTTTGGCCATCCGCGGTCGCTCTCGCTCAGCCGAAGCTGGTTCAGCCTAAGCCGGCGCTCACCAAGCAGGGGTTCGACGCGGCGCGGAATCACATGGTTGAGGCCGAGGTGATCGCCGCCGGCGTGAAGGATCCGCGCGTGGTCAAGGCGATGCGCGAGACTTTGCGGCACGAGTTCATCTCGCAGAACCATTGGCCGCTCGCGTACTTGGACATGTCGATCCCGATCGGCGAAAGCCAAACGATTTCCGCGCCGGTGATCGTGGCCTACATGACCGAGCAACTCGACCCGCAGCCCACCGACAAAGTGCTGGAAATCGGAACCGGCAGCGGTTATCAGGCGGCCGTGCTCAGCCCGCTCGTGCACGACGTCTACAGCATCGAGATCGTCGAATCGCTGGGCAAGAAGGCCGAGCAGACGCTCAAGCGACTCCACTACACGAACGTGCATACGAAGATCGGCGATGGCTATTTGGGTTGGCCCGAACAGGGGCCGTTCGACAAGATCATCGTCACTTGCTCGCCGGAAAAAGTGCCGCAGCCGCTCATCGACCAACTTAAGGAAGGGGGCCGGCTGATCGTGCCCGTCGGAGAGCGATACGAGCAGGTGCTCAATCTCTATAAGAAAGAGAAGGGCAAGCTGCTCGCCGAGGCCCTGCGGCCGACACTCTTCGTTCCCATGACCGGCAAGGCCGAAGACGCCCGGGAGGTGAAACCCGATCCGCTGCACCCGAAGCTCATCAACGGCAGCTTCGAGGAAATCGCCGGCGACGTGGGGGAGCCACGAGGCTGGTTCTACATTCGGCAAATGAAACTGGTCACTGCCAAAGACGCTCCCGACGGCGGGAAATATGTGACCTTTACGAACGACGTGCCGGGTCAAGGTTGCCGGGCACTGCAAGGCTTCGCGGTCGATGGCCGCAAGATTCATTACCTCGAAATTTCGTGCATGATGAGCGGCAAGAACATCGCTCCAGGTCCGGCGCCCGAAAAGCTGCTGCCCGACCTGTCGGTGAGCTTTTACAGCGAGAATCGCGCGATGCTCGGGCGCGACGGCACGGCGCCGGTTCGCGGCAGTTTTGACTGGCAGCGGAAGTCGGCCGTCATCGCCGTACCGCAACAAGCTCGGGAAGCGATCATCTACGTCGGCCTCTTCGGCGCCACCGGAGAAATCTCTTACGACGACGTGCAGCTTCAACCGCGCGAGTCGCCGAAGAAGTAGCTGTCGGCCGGGCCCAATGTTCGCCCTGCCCACGACATGTCGCAGCCGCTAGGTATCGAGCCCCGGCGGCAAATCTCGATCGGCAGGAGCAGGCGTGGCGGGTGGCGGGAGCTTCGGCGCGGCCTTCGCCTCGGGCAGCGCGTGCTTCAGGAAGCCGGTTAGGTGATCGGCGTTCGCGGGGCCAAGAACCAGTGCGGCCCGCTGAAAAAATTCCGCCGAGCGGGCCGTTTGGCCATCAAAATAAAGATACACGCCGAGCAAAAATAAAAGCTCAGGGTCGTGCGGATGCTGCGCGACAGCCCGGACGAGTGCGTCGATGTGGGCGCTTTTGGTCAGCTTATTGTCGCCATAAATCTGATCCAAACGAAAATCCGAGTCGGCCCAATCGGCGTCGATGACCAGCCCCCGGCGGTAGGTCTTGTAGGCGTCGGAATATCGGCCGACCGCGAGCAGAGCGTGGCCCTCTCGAAAACAGGCGTCGGCCAAATCCCGAGCGGCGCTCTGGGCATCCCGATAGCGAGTGAGCGCTTGGGCGAAATGCTTCTGCTTGAACTCGGCGTCGCCCGAATCGATCGACCGCCAGGCTCTCGCTCGGGCTTTGGAATCCGAAGAGTTTGGGGCCGCGTTTGGAAAATTTGGCTGCTGCTGCTGCTGCTGCTGCTGCGCGGCGACGGGCGCTTGCGGCTGACGCGGCACGGGGTCGACGCCCATGAATCGTTGCACGGCCAAGGGACCAAACAAATTCTCGGCCGGCGCCGCAATCGGCGGGTACGCAAAATAACTCTGATCGAAGTAGGGATCGCCTCCATACGCGGCAGCGTAAGGCCAATATCCCGGGCCGAAATACCACGGCGCCACGACGATCCGCCGCATAGGCCGAAAACGCCGTTCGCTGAGAACCACAGGCTCGGTCGTCCTCGCCGGACGTTGCGAGCGGAGCAGTTGATCTTGGGAATAGCCGCGAGTGAAGTCGGCATAACCGGGCGACGAGGGATTATGTCGCTCGCTCTGCTGGGCGCCGAGCGGGCTGTCGAACAGGCCCTGAGCGTGGCATAGTCTCGCTAATGAGAGGATCGCGACAACGCCCGCGATCGCCAGAACTCTCGGAGCGCCCACGTTGACGATGCCAACCATGACCAGACCTCTTGCAGATTTTCCTATCGACCATCCAGCCATTATCCGGCTTCGCTGCGAAATTAGCAACGCGGCTGTCACCGATTCCGCCGGAGCGGGAACGATCGACGCATTGGCAATTCGCTTCCGATTACCGGAACAGAGCCGCTTCGACGACCAATCCTGGTCCGAACGCCAGGGCGACACATGGCCGGGGCGCATCGGCGGTGATCAGTCGTTGCAAGATGAACAAGATCGTGGCGGACGACATGTTGCCGCAGGCGGCGAGCACTTGCTGCGACACCATCGCGGCATTGTCCGGCAAACTGAGGCCGGCGGCCACTTGATTGACGATCCGTGGGCCGCCGGGATGGATCGCCCACGATCGTATGTCGGCGATCGAAAGCTGCTCCTCGGCGAGCCATGACCGCATCCAGGGCCCGAGTTGCGTGGCAATCAACTCGGGCACGCGGGCCGAGAGCGTCATCTCGAACCCGTGGTCGCCGATTCGCCACGCCATCGCGTCTGACGACTCGGCGAAGACGTGGGAGCCTGCGCGGGTCAATCGCCACATGTTGTCGCGATCGGATGCATCGGTGGCGCCGCGGCAAACTACCGCGCCGGCGCCGTCGGCGAAAATCGCGTTGGCCACGAGCTTATCCGAGCCTTGGCCATATTGATAATGCAGGCTGCATAGCTCAACTGAGCAGATCAGAATTCGAGCATTGAGATCGGCCGTCGCAAATGCCTTGGCCACGCGAAGCGCGTTGAGCGAGCCGTGACAGCCCATGAATCCGATATGCGTTCGCGCGACGCCGGAGGATAGCGGCAGGGTCTTGATGAGCTGCATATCGAATCCGGGCGCGGCAAATCCGGTGCAGCAGACGGTAATTAAATGCGTGATTTCTTGTGCCGTAAGACCCGACTGGGAGAGTGCCTGCTCGACCGCCGCCAGCGCCAAGGGAGCTGACTCGGTCAAGAACCGATCCATGCGGGCCGCAGTCGTAGGGCCGAAATCCGCCTCGCTGGTCGCCGGCGGCATGAAGGTTTGCCGAGGCTCGCAGCCGTCGGGTTGCTCGAGCAGCACGCTGCCGCGGCGCTCGATGCGTGTACGGCGGTAGAGCGCCTTGAGCGTTTGCGATTTTTCGGCCGTGCTCAAGGAAAATGTGCTGGCCAGATCGGCCGCCTCGCTTTGGGCGATCGAATACCTTGGCTGGGCCGTGCCGATGCCCATCAACGCGAGCGTCATGCAAGGGCTCCGCGACGAGGACCGGCAACGTATCGCGCGATCGTATTTGCGATGACCGGCCCTTTGGCGACGGCCGCCATGGAAATTCGCCGTAGCGACGGCGAGCGCAGCGTCCCGCCGATTGCCCGGCAAACCATCATTCGCCCGGCCAACAATCGGCGGTGGTCGTGGCGCCACTGGGCGACCGCGGCTTCGGAGTAATTCAGCACGGCGCCGGCGACTATTGGCGCCACCGCGATTCCGGACAAGATGGCCCAGGTCATTCCTTCTCCCGTAAACGGTTCGACATACCCGGCTGCGTCGCCGACGACGAACACGCGGTCGGTGGCGACTTTCGGGAGGCGGCGGGTCAGCGGCGGCGTACCTTGCCATTTTAGGCCGGCAAGCACATCGGACCAAGGCAGGCCCGCCTCGGAGATAATTCGGCGGACCAATCCGCCGGGACCGAACGGCCGCAGACACTCGCGATCCATCGCCGCCGCGACGTCTAGCCGGCCATCTGGCAAGCGGACCGTTCCGACATACCCGGAATCGCCGATGGCCATGGTGATCACGCCCGATTCACAGAAGTCGGCGGCACTTTGCGAAATGCCGCCGATGCCAATCCGCGACTTTGCCGCCACGATTGGCCGAAAGCATGGCGCGCCATCGAGAAAGCCGCCTTGAAGCCCATCGGCTGCGACGACCAGCGATGGCGAAATACGGACGCATGCGCTCGACGTGGACAGGTCGATTTGTGGCGAACCGTTGACCCAGCCGGCGAGCTTAGCGGTTGTGCCTTGAAGTAGCTCAACCCCCGCGTCGACCGCTTGTTGAACCAGCGCGGCGTCCAGGGCCTCGCGCGATACGATTGCGCCGCCGGCGGGGATCCGAAGCGTCGCGGAGCGGCCGGTTGTCGCGAGCACAGCGCGACGTAGCGGAATGCCGCCCAGCGCGGGCAGCACCTGGTCCAGTCCAATCTGCTCAAGCGCCGCGACGCCCCGCGCGCTTAGGCAACAACCGCAGACTTTCGGTCGCGGAAAAACGGCCTTGTCCACGAGCAGCACACTGACGCCCCGCCGGGCGATTTGCCGAGCGGCGATCGCGCCGGCCGGTCCCGCGCCGACAATCACAACGTCCCAGGGGCGGCTGGCCGCGCCGATTAGCTGTTCTGTCGTGGTGGCGCTACGGGAGATCATCTGCCCACCACGATAACAGATACCGCCGGGGCCAGCGGCGCGCGATCGTACAATCCACCAAGCCGGCTCGCCGGGCTAGGTCCCCTGCTTCAGCCAACGTGAACGCCGCCCGCGCGCTGAGCGGCGCATCGACCCGGACCACGTCCGAATTGGTCAACAGTCGGGCCGCCATTTGGGCCAACAGCAATCCAGAGGTCGAACGAGCTAAATCGTTGACGAGCACGCAATGCTTGGCGGCGCGGCGCATTCGACCGAGCACGCGCACCGCGTCGTCGGCAGACAAGTGATGCAGAAACAGCGAACACATCACCACGTCGAAGCCGCTGGGCAAGTCGGCCGTCAGCACATCGAACTTAAACAGCTCGATCGCGGCCCCAGCCTCTGTCGTGCGTCGCCCCGCGAATTCCAGGGCCCGCTGGCTAACGTCACATGCGGCGATTTCGATCGGGACGCGGTCGCGGCGCGCTTTGCGCCAAAGTGAAATCGGAATGTCGCCGCCGCCGGTGGCCAAGTCCAGAACGCGAATCGGTCGTCCGACGCGCCGACTCAGGTCCCGCAGAGAGGGCCACAAAATCGCGGCGCTACGGCTCAGTTTGTTGAGTCACGAGAGGCCGCGCAGCGCTCGAAAATGCCGCTCCGCGTTCAAACTCGGATCGTCCATCAACTCCGGCTGGCGCCGGCGTACATTCGTCGAGAATCGCGAGAGCATTGCAGCGTCCTTTACTCATTTCTGTCGACGACGGATCACCGCAGCACCGCTTCAAGTGCTACTGCCGGATTCGGTCAGGCCGGCGAATAGAGCGTCGACAAACTGATCTGTCTCGAACAGGGCGAAGTCGTCGGCCTTTTCACCTAGCCCCACGTATTTGACCGGCAGACCAAATTGCTGGCGGATGGGCACGATCACGCCCCCTTTGGCAGTGCCGTCGATTTTGGAGAGCACGATGCCCGTGCATTTGACGGCCTGAGCGAAGCCGCGAGCCTGGCTGATGCCGTTCTGGCCGGCCGTGGCGTCCAGGACAAGCAGCACTTCGTGCGGCGCCTCGGGAATTCGTTTCGCCACGACGCGCTGGATCTTGGTCAACTCGTTCATCAAGTTCTGCTGCGTCTGAAGCCGGCCGGCCGTGTCGATGATGCAAACTTCGGCCCGGCTCTCGACGGCGGCGGAGACGGCGCGATGTGCGACGCTGGCCGGATCGCCGCCCGGTTCTCCTTTGACGATCTCCGCTCCCAACCGTCCGGCCCAAATGGTCAGTTGCTCGACGGCCGCAGCTCGAAACGTGTCGCCGGCGCCCAGCACGACACGCTTGCCATCGGCGATGAACATCCGCGCCAATTTGGCAATCGAGGTCGTCTTGCCGGAACCGTTCACGCCGACGACCATAATCACCGTCGGTCCCTCGGCGGCGAATTTTATGGACGCCGTTTCCTGCGCCATCAGTTCCTTGAGCTTCGCCCGAATCACCGTCAGGGCCTCTTCCATGAAAATCTTTCGGGCGCGAAAGCTCGTGCCGATTTCGGTCACGATTTGTCCGGCCGCTTGCGGGCCCATGTCGGTCTTGATCAGGGCCGCTTTGAGCTTTTCCAAAAACGCTTCGTCGACCAGTTCCCCTTCTTGCTTGAAGATATCGCGGATGTCGGTGTTGAGCACCCGCCAACTTTTGTCGAGCCCTTTACGCAGCCTCGCAAATAGTCCCCCGGGTTTCGCCGGAGGCTCAAGCTCGGTCGCGGGCTGTTTCGCGGCCGCAATGGTCGGCGCCGGCGCATCCTCGGCAGCCGAGTCGGGTTTCTTTTTGAATTTATCAAACAAGCCCATGAGAATCGCTTTCGAGACAATTGCCTGGCGAGCCGCCAGGGAAAAAGAGAAAGGGAGGCGACGCTAATTGACGCTGTGGCCTTCCAAAAACTTGTCGAGGATCCCGTTGACGAAGTGAGCGGAGTGGGCGATGCCGAATCGCTTGGCCAATTCGACGGCCTCGTTAATCGCCACTCGACCGGGCGTCTCGGTGTACAAAATTTCGTAAGCCCCAAGCCGAAGCACATTGCGATCGGTCGCCGCCATTCGCTCCAGGCTCCAGTGGTCGGCCGTCTTGGCCAGCAGAACATCGAGTTCGGTGCGGTTACGGCGAACTCCAGCAATCAACGACCGCGCGAAACCCACGAGCTCATCCTGCTTGAGCCGCGCGCGAACGAACTCGTCGACGACCAGCGAATCCACGGTCGGATTCACGTCGTCTTGATAGAGCACTTGCAGCGCCACTTCACGAGCTTTGCTTCGTCGAGACATTTGGGTGTCACTCGGCGGTCGCCGAGGGCGTCGGGTGCCACTGCGGGCTTGCCCAGCAGTGTTTGTTCACGAGTGCTAGCAGGCTGCACTGCTGGACGAGCCAACAGTGGCGCCCTCAATCTTTGGCAATTGCTCAAGCAGGCTAACCATTTTCAACGCGGCTTCGGCGCATTCTACTCCTTTATTGCCGACATTCCCTCCCGCGCGGTGGATCGCCTGTTCGAGCGAGTCGCACGTTAGCACGCCCAGCAGCACCGGCACGCCCGAGTGCAGCCCGGTCTCCATGAGCGCCATGCTCACGGCCCGATTGATATGTTGATCGTGAGTCGTATCGCCGCGGATCACGGCCCCCAGCGCCAGCACGGCCACATGCAAACCGGCATGGGCCAAACGGTCCGCCACGATCGGCAATTCGAACGCCCCGGGCGTCCAGTAAATATCGACTGCGTCGTCGGCCACGCCGTGGGCAACCAGCGTGCTCACGGCGCCGTCCAACAGCTTCGTCGTAATTGTCGCACTATATTCCGAAACGACAATTGCCCAGCGGCCGGCGGTCGCCGACAACGAGCCGCGATAGGTTTTGGACATTGTGGGCGGGGGATTTCGCTCAAGGAAGGGGGCGCTACGACTTCATGCTCATCAGGAATTCGGCGTTCGTTTTGGTTTTGCCCAACCGCGTGACCAAGAGCTCCATCGCGTCTGGCGGGTTCATGTCGGTGAGCACGCGGCGGAGCATGCAAATCCGGCGGTACTCCTCCGGATCGAGCAGCATCTCCTCGCGGCGCGTCCCGCTAGCGTTGATATCGATCGCGGGCCAAATTCTCTTATCGACCAAGCGGCGATCCAGCACGATTTCCAAGTTGCCGGTTCCCTTGAACTCCTCGAAAATGACCTCGTCCATCCTGCTGCCCGTGTCGATCAAGGCCGTGGCGAGGATCGTCAGCGAGCCCCCTTCTTCGACCTTTCTCGCGGAGCCGAAGAAGCGCTTCGGCCGCTGCAGGGCGTTGGCGTCGACGCCACCCGAGAGGATTTTGCCCGAATGGGGGCATTCCGAATTCCAAGCTCGCGCCAACCGGGTGATCGAGTCCAAGAAAATCACGACATTGTAACCGTATTCGACCATCCGCTTCGCCTTTTCGATAACCATCTCCGACACCTGAATGTGCCGCGACGCCGGCTCATCGAACGTGGAACTGATCACTTCGCAGTTGGAGCCTTTTACCTGCCGCTCCATGTCGGTGACTTCCTCCGGACGCTCATCGATCAAAAGCATGATCACGTAGCAATCCGGATAGTTGGTCAACACGCTCTTGGCCATCTTCTGCATGATGATCGTCTTGCCGGCCCGCGGCGGACTGACGATCAGCCCGCGCTGTCCGAAACCAATCGGCACGATCATATCGACGACCCGCATATTGACTTCGTCGGCAGACGTCTCGAGCACGATCCGCTGCACGGGATGCAGCGGCGTGAGATCGTCGAAGAAGACCTTCTCCGTCAGCTTGTTGGGATCTTGATAGTTGATCGCCTCGACGCGGAGCAGCGCGAAATAGCGCTCGTTCTCCTTGGGCGGGCGAATTTGCCCCGACACCGTCGCGCCCGTTCGCAAGCCGAACCGCCGGATTTGACTCGGCGAGACGTAAATATCGTCGGGGCAGGAAAGATAGTGGTAATCGGGACTGCGGAGAAAACCAAAACCATCGGGCAGAATCTCCAGCGTCCCCTCGCCGAACATCAGGCCGTTGAGCTTCACGCGCTCTTTGAGGATCTTGAAAATCAAGTCCTGCTTCTTGATGCCCGTGAAGTCGGTCAGCTTCTCCGTGCGAGCCTGATCGATGAGTTGCGGCATCGTCATCCGCTGCAGCTCGGCGATGTGGATGTCGCCTTGCTTGATTTGCTCGTAGCGCTCGTCCGTCTCTTCGTCGTGGCTGATGCCCAGTTCGGCCTCTTGGGCCAATTCTTCGGCCAACGACAACGGCTCGGCCAAATTGGATTCGTCGATCGGCGCCGGCTCTTCGACATGAACGGCGGGCTTGCGTAGCTTGACGCCTCGATTCTCAGCCATGATCATCTTTCTCTACTCGTCTAAGACAGGAACTCGTTTGCCAGAGCACGAACGGCGCCGGCGGTGGGGTAATCGGCAAGGTATATGACCGCAAGCGGGGACGGTCTTTTAGCCACTGAGACGCCGGAGCGGCTCGCATCGTTCACTATGCAACGCGGAAATATCGCACGGGTTAGCCCGGCGAATGTAAGGGAATGATTATTCGTGAGTCGATCGCGTGTGACGCCACGCGAAGACATCAAACAGGCAGCCGCCCCCAAAGGGCGTCGCAAATCGGACAGCTACAAATCTACGACCTTGACAGACGGTGGGAACCGGGGTCGCCGCGACCTTCGGCAATCAATTGGGCAGGACTAGCCGACGAGGGAGTGCCAAAGCCGTTCGATCTGCGTCTCAGTATACTCCAGCGACCCCGAGTTATCTATTACAAAATCCGCGCGGGCTCGTTTCGCTTCGATACTCTCTTGCGAGGCCTCGCGGGCGCTGAAATCCTTCTCGCTCCAACCTCTAGCTACCGCACGACTTCGCCGTAGCGTCTCGGGGCAGTCGACAAAAGCTATTACGTCGCAAATCCGATCCCAACCCGATTTTAACATGACCGGAGCATCCAAAATGGCGGCTGGCGATCCGGCGACCGTCGCTTGCTGGATTTGCTGAATCAATCGTCGGCGAATTTCCGGATGGGTAATTTTCTCTAGCGTCAAAAGTTCTCGCGGACCAGCGGGTGACGGCGCAAAAACGATTCGGGCCAGCGCCTTACGGTCGACGGCCCCCTCACTGGTAAACACCTCCGGACCGAAGTGGCGCCGAACCGCCTCTTGAACTTCCGCAAGTCGGAGGACTTCGTGCCCCGCCCGATCCGCGTCTAACACGACGGCGCCGCGATTCCTGAATTTCTCCGCGACGATACTCTTTCCGCTCGCCACTCCCCCTAGCAATCCAATGATTTTCATGCGAACTGATTTCCGCAGTCGGTCATTAACACATCACCAATGCGCGAACTCAAACCATCAAATCCAGGGCTCGCAATCCGCCCAATTTAACCCTGTTTTGACATCGACCTTGAGCGGCACGGCCAGTGGCATGACGCGTGCCATCTCGGCCTGGACGAGTTGCACGAGCCGATCGACTTCTTGTGGCGGGGACTCGAACATGAGTTCGTCGTGGATCTGTAGCAGCATCCGTGCCAGGAAGCTCTCGGACTTCAATCGGCGTTGGATATTTATCATCGCCAGCTTGATTAAATCGGCCGCGGAACCTTGAATGACAGTATTTATGGCCGTCCTTTCGGCGAGCGACTTTTGCCTTAAAACGTCGCTCTTGCCGCGGTCTTGCGCGGCACTCGCTTCAATTGAGTCTCCCTCCTCACCAACAAGCGACTCGTCCTCGATAGGTTCGGGGGGCGCGGATCGTGATGCGAATTTGGGCTTCCGTTCCTCCATGCCCCGAATCGTCCGGCGGCGCCCTAATATCGTGCTAACAAAGCCATTTCTCCGGCACTCGGCGATCGTCTGATCCAGAAAGGCACTAACCCCTGGGTAACCGGCAAAGTAGGCCCGGATAAAATCGGCCGCCTGGCCCTGATCGATTCCTAACATTTTTGACAGACCAAAAGGGCTTTGGCCGTAGATCACGCCGAAGTTCACCGCCTTCGCCACGCGCCGCATTTCCGAGGTCACGCCCGTCAGCGGCACGTGATACACCTCGCTGGCCACGCGAGTGTGAATATCCTCGTCGCGGGCGAATGAATCTCGGAGCGATTCGTCCCCGGAGAAGTGGGCCAGCACCCGCAGTTCGATCTGCGAATAATCGGCTGCCACCAGCCGCCAGCCATCGTAGCCGGGCAAGAACGCCGAGCGAATTTCGCGGCCTTCTTTCGTGCGGATCGGGATGTTTTGCAGATTCGGATCGCTCGAACTGAGTCGGCCCGTCGCGGCGACCGATTGGTTGAACGATGTGTGGACGCGCCCGGTCGTGGGATGGACCAGCGCCGGCAAGGCATCGACATAGGTATTCTTGAGCTTCGAGTATTGGCGATACTCGATGATCTTGGCGGGCAACGGATGTTGCCGGGCGAGCTCCTCGAGCACGTCGGCATCAGTGCTGGCGCCCGTTTTGTTCCGCCGAAGCCGAGGCAGCTTTTGCTCTTCGAACAGTACCTGCTGCAACTGTTTTGGCGAGCCGATGTTGAACGGCCGGCCCGCGAGTTCAAAAATCTCTTGCTCGAGCGTCGTCAGCCGCTCGCCGTATTGGTCGCTAAGCTGCTTGAGGCGATCGACGTCGACCCGAATGCCGTTGTATTCGAGCTCTACGAGCACATCGATCAGCGGTCGCTCGACATCTTCGTACCGTCGCTCGCAGGTCGTCTCGCGGAGCTTGGCCGCTAGCATTGGCCGCAGCCGCCAGGCGACGTCGGCGTCTTCGGCCGCGTAATGCGTGATTTGCTCGAGCGGCACTTCGTCCATCCGCTTTTGCTGCTTGCCGGCGCCGATTAGTTCGGAAATCTTCGTGGTCGTGTGGTCCAAATAGCGGGCGGAAAGCTCATCGAGATTGTGGTTCCGCTCGCCGGCGTCGATCAGGTAGCTGGCGACCATCGTGTCGAACTCGATGCCGGCGAGATGAACGCCCGTCGAACGGAGCACGATCGCGTCGTATTTGATGTTCTGGCCGACCTTGCCGATGCGGGGATTTTCCAGCACGGGCCGCAGGGCTTCGAGCGTTTCGACCGGATCAAGATGGTTGGAGCCCGCCGGGCCGCGCACGGGGACGTAATACGCCTCGCCATCCTTCCAACAGAACGAGTAACCGACAATCTGCGCCCAGCGTGGCGCGATGCAAGTCGTTTCCGTATCGACCGAGATGCTCGCTTGCTTGCTCATTTCCGCGACCAAATCGCGGAGCTTCTCGGGCGTGTCGATCGCTTCATATTTGGCGACCCAGACCGGTTTGGCGACCGGTGCGAGATCGCGCATCTTTTGCGTGAGACTATGGAATCCGAATTCCGCGAACAGATCGCGAGCCGCTGACGGATCGTGGCGCGAAGTCTCGGCGGCCGACCAGTCGAGGGCCACCGGCGTGTCGGTCTTGAGCGCGGCGAGTCGCCGGCTCGCGAACGCTTGTTCTTTGCCCGCGATCAGATTTTGCTTCCGCTTTTCGCCGGCGATCTCGTCGACGTGGTCGAACAGGTTTTCGAGCGTTTCATATTTTTGCAACATTTCGCGAGCCAGCTTCGGCCCGATGAGGGGCACGCCCGGCACATTGTCGACCGGGTCGCCGACGAGCGCTTGATAATCGACGACCTGCTCCGGCCGAATGCCCCAGTCTTCGAGTAGCGCGGCGGCGTCGAACAGCTGATTCTTGCGGATGTTCAGCATCTTCACCCGGTCGCCGAGCAGTTGGCGGCAATCCTTGTCGCCCGTCACGAGTACGCAGTCGCCGCCGCGCTCGGCGGTGATTTTGGCGATCGTGGCCAGCACGTCGTCGGCCTCATAGCCGGGCTCGCTGACGACGGGAATGCCCATCGTTTTCAGCACGCGCCAGATCGACGCGATTTGCGGCACAAGATCGACGGGCATCGCGCTGCGGTGCTCTTTGTAGCCGGTGAACAGTTCGTGGCGAAACGTCGGTCCCGGCATGTCGAAGGCGCAGAACAGGTAGTCCGGCTTTTTCTGCTCGAGAATACCCAAAATATCTCGCGTAAATCCAAACACCGCGCTGACCGGCTGTCCGCCGGGACTCGTCATCTCGGCGATCGCGTGGAACACCTGAAAGATCAGCGAATGCGAGTCGATGACATAGACGGTCTTGCCGGCCAGACTTGCCGGCGGCGCCGTGCTTGTCGCGGGCGTCTCGATTTCGCTTGGCCCAACAACGTCATCCGCGATGCTTGACGGGACAACCTCGCCATTTGGCTTCGGCGTCGCCGGACTGACCGGCGGACAATCGTCCGTCTCAAGGCCAGGCAATCGAGTTTGACGACTTTGCGAAGGCATTGG
The DNA here is from genome assembly GCA_038210495.1 of Pirellulales bacterium. Taxonomy (GTDB): domain Bacteria; phylum Planctomycetota; class Planctomycetia; order Pirellulales; family DATAWG01; genus JBBQWR01. The sequence continues at coordinate 33,062 of JBBQWR010000040.1, read as the reverse complement.
AGACGAAATTGAGGACGGCGCAAGGCGCGAAAACGGAGCGGAAGAAAAGAAACAGCCGCAATTGTTTGCGGCCGCGTCACGGCAAGGAATCCTAGCGCGGATGGCGCCGAAGTGTCAAGGCAAACCGCCGCTGACAACCACTAACGAATTGTCAGCCCCGATAAAAATCGATCCAACCGATCGTGACGGACGGCGGATTGCCGTCGAAAACGGCCTTCGGAAGGAGGATCTCGAAATAGCCCTCTTTGTTCGGCAATTGCTTGGCCGGTTTGCCGTCTTTGTCGATCGCTTGAAAATCGAGCCAAAACGGCGCCCCTTTTTTCAAGGGCGCCTCTTCTTTGCCGTCTTTCCAAACGCGAGATTGGACGCCGTCTTTGTCAACCGACACGGAGGCGTCGAGCGTCTGCTTGCCGGTTGAAACGTGGAACCGCTCCAGGCCGCTCAAATGAAGTCGCAAGACCATCGCGGCCGGCCACTCGGCGCCCGTTCGCTTGACGGTCGCCTCGCTGATCCCAAACGGGCTGTGGATCGACAGCACCACCTTGTCTTTGCCGCCGTGAACTTCGAACTTGTCGTTGTCTCGCTTTGTCTTGATTTCAAAGGGCAATCCTGCGTCGTCGGCGCCAGCCGCCGCGGCGCTAAGCAGCAACCCGGGGATGAGGGCAATCCAGTAGCGACGTATCATGGTGCGACTCCCGCGCGGTTATAGCAATTCATCCAGTTCGTCGACCAACCGCCCGAAATACGCCAGCGCCGTGTCGACCGGGCCGGGCTGCTCCATGTCGACCCCCGCATCGCGCAGTAGATCGAGCGGCCACTTCGAGCAGCCCCCCTTCAAAAAGCTCAAGTAATCGTTGAGCTCCTTCGGCCCGCCATTGACGACCCGGTCAGCCAGCGCGATGGCCGCCGACAAGCCGGTGGCGTATTTGTAGACGTAGAATGCATGGTAAAAATGCGGGATCCGGAAGCACTCCAGCGACAATTGATCGTCGATCGTGAAGTCGGGGCCGAAGTATTTCACCAGCAGGTCGCGGTACACTCCTCGTGTCTTTTCGACCGTCAGTGGCTCGCCCGATTCGACCAGCGCGTGCGAGATTTTCTCGAACTCGGCGAACATGGTTTGCCGAATGATCGTGCCGCGGATCGCGTCGATGTCGCGGTTGATCAGATAGGCCCGCTCCGCGTCGCTCTTCGCCTGTGCCATCATGTGCCGGCTGAGCAATTGTTCGTTGAACGTGCTGGCGACCTCGGCGACGAAGATCGTGTAATTGTAATACTGATACGGCTGATGCTTGGCGGAATAGTGGCTGTGCATCGAGTGGCCCGCCTCGTGGGCCAATGTGAACACGTGATCCAGCACGTCGGGCTGGTAGTTCATCATGATGTACGGGGCGCCATCGAACGTGCCGCTGCTGAAGGCGCCGCTCTGCTTGCCCTGGTTGGGATAGCGGTCGCACCAGCCGTCGTTGAGACCCGCGTCGAGGACGCCGCAGTATTGGCTGCCCAATGGCTCGAGCGACTCGACGACGAGCTTGACGGCTTGGTTCCAGGTATGCCGGCTGCTCTGCTCGCTGAGGATCGGCACATAGGTGTCGTATTGATGGACGTCGGGGATTTTCATCTTTCGTCGCCGCAGCTCGTAGTAACGATACAGGGCGGGCAAATTGCGATGAACCGACTCGATCAGGTTGTCGTACACGGTGACCGGCACGTTGTCGGCAAACAGGGCCGATTCCAGGGCGCTGGGGAATTCGCGGACCTTGGCGTAGTACACATCGCGCTGAATCGAACCGCCGAGCGTCGCGGCCAGCGTATTTTCGTGGGCCTCGTATTGAGCGTAATATTGGTGGAAGGCGGCCTTGCGAAGGCTCCGCTGCGGCGAGTGCAGAAACACCGAAAACGACGAGGTGCTCAACTCGACCAGTTTGCCCTTTTCATCTTTGATCGAGCCGAACTTCAGATCGGCGTCGTTCAACTGCCGAAACGCCTGATTGGCCGTGTCGGCCATCTGCGATTGCATGGCGAGCAGTCGTTCTTCCGACTTGCCGAGCGTGTGCGGCTTGTAGCGGACCAGCCGCTCGAGCGTAAGCTTGTGGGGCGCCAGTTCCGGCGCGGCCAGAAATTTTTTCATCTTGGCCACCGGGATCGCCATGATCTCGGGGCGGATAAAACTGCCGGTCTGCCCCGCCATGCTCGCCGCGTGTCGATACCGGCCCATCATCCGCTGATAGGCGCTGTTGGCCGTGTCTTCGGCCGTTTTCAAATGGGCGTACGTGCCCAGCTTTTCGGCTTGCCGATCGAAGGCCAAATCGAATTCGAGACAATCGGCAAGTGCCTTGGCGCTGTCCCCCAGCTTGCCGGCGAATTCGCCATACCGCGGAATTTGGGCTTCCCACTTCTTGAAGGCCGTTTCCCACTGGGCGTCGGATTTGAACAGGCTCGACAGATTCCAGCAGTCTTCCGGTTTGACGGCGGACCGCGGCGGCAGCTTTTTGACTTTGCTCATGGGTGTATATCCGAAAGCTGATTATTTCGTTACGACGAGTGGCGTTGGAACGCGCACGTTAGAGCCGCGCACGAAGTAAGCGATCGTGGCGACGAACGCGCACAATCGTTTTATCGTCGAATTCTTGAGTAAACAAGCCGGCCGAAACGCTTACTTCGTGCGCGGCCCCATGCTCGCGGCGACTCGCCTTGGCCCAGCCGACCAAAACCGCCTACAATTTGCGCATCTCACCCCTCGCCGGAAAAGCCATGAACCGCCCGCCGAACGACGCCGCCGAATTCGCCGACGGACCTTTCGAGGAAATCGAGGTCCGCGGCCATATCATCGATAGCCTGATCCTGCCGAAAATCCTCGACTGCATTACATCCGGCGGCGGCGCCTTCAAGATCAAGCGGATCACGATCGGCCAGGCGCGCCACGACCCCAGTCATGCCCTGATCGAAATTCGAGCGGCCGACGAAGCCACGCTCCGCGAAATCATTGCCCAGGTTAGCGACCACGGCGCCGTGCCGACCGCTCTTGCCGATTGTACCCCGGTGGCCGCCGACATCGACGGCGCCTTTCCCGAGGGCTTTTATAGCACCACAAACCAACGAACCGAGATTCGCATCGCCGGACACTGGACGCCGGTTGCCGATCAAGAAATGGACTGCGGCATCGTCGTACCGGCGGATGGCTCGGCTCGCTGCATCGCCATGACCGACGTGCGAGTTGGCATGCCGATCGTGGTCGGTCACGCGGGCGTTCGCGTGTTCCCCTACGAACGGGCGCTCGAGCGGCAAGCGTTCGAGTTCATGAACAGTCCCGTGTCGACCGAAAAGCCCAAGGGAGTCGCGATCCGGCAGATCGCTCAAGAGCTATTTCGCGTTCGAGAAGCTGGTGGCAAATCGCTGTTGGTCGGCGGGCCGGCCATCATCCACTCCGGCAGCGGGCTCTACGTTTGCGAATTGATCCGCAAGAAATTCATCCGCGTGCTGTTCGCCGGCAACGCGCTGGCGACGCACGATATTGAGCAATCCCTATTCGGCACCAGCCTCGGCGTGCACCTGGACCGGGGCGATCTAGCCGAGGCGGGCCACGAGCATCATCTCAGGGCAATCAACCGAATTCGCCGCGCGGGCAGTATTCGTCAAGCGGTCGAGCAAGGCATCTTGAAGAGCGGCGTGATGTACGAGTGTGTCCGCGAAGGAGTCGATTTTCTGCTCGCCGGCAGCATCCGCGACGATGGCCCGCTGCCCGACGTTGTCACCGACGCCCTCGAAGCGCAGCGGCAGATGCGCACGAAAATCCGCGATATCGGTTTCTGCCTGATGGTCGCCACGACGCTGCATTCGATCGCGGTGGGAAATCTGCTGCCGGCCTGGGTCAAAGTCGCCTGCGTGGACATCAACCCTTCGACGGTGATCAAGCTCAACGACCGGGGGTCGTTCCAAACCGTGGGGTTGGTCACGGACGTGGAGCCATTTCTCCGCGCTCTCGTGCAAGATTTGAAAGACCTGGAACTCGCGAAATAATTAATTGGCCTCTTAGCCGCGTTCGCTTGCGACACGCTCTCGAAGATCGCATCGCAAAGCAAGCGCGGCTAAACGGATCGCTCGACCGAATCATGTCCGCATCGCAACCGCATATCCTGATGTGCCAGCCGGATTTTTACGGGATCCATTACGAAATCAATCCGTGGATGAGCCGGCTGCGGCAATCGGACCGCGAGACGGCGGAGCGGCAGTGGAACGATTTGCGATCGGCTCTCGAAGCGGCCGGCGCCAGGATTTCGCTGCTGCCGGCCGTCGAGGGTCTGCCCGACATGGTGTTCACCGCCAATGCCGCGCTGATCTATGGCGACAGGGCCGTGATGGCTCATTTCCGTCATCCCGAACGGCAAGGAGAAGTCGAGCACGACGAGGCATGGCTGCAAACCGCCGGCTTTCGGATCGAGCATGTGCCGGGTGATCTGCATTTCGAAGGCGCGGGCGATGCCCTATTCTGCGGCGATACGTTATTCGCGGGCTATCGGATTCGCAGCGCCGCGCGGGGGCATCAGCAGATCGGCGAGATGCTCGGCTGCCGCGTCATCCCGGTCGAACTGATCGATCCGTATTACTATCATCTGGACACCTGCTTTTGTCCGTTGTCGCCGGAGGCCGCGATTTATTTTCCACCGGCCTTCGACCAGTATGGCCGCGATGCGCTGAAGGCTCACATCCCGCGGCTCATTGAGGTCGACCAGGACGAGGCCCTTCGGTTCGCCTGCAACGCCGTCGTCATTGGCCACACGGTCGTGACCAACGCTGGCAGCCCGCAGCTGCACGCCGACCTGCGGGCTTGCGGATTCGAGCCGCGCCAGACGCCGCTCGACGAGTTCGTCAAAGCCGGCGGCAGCGCGAAGTGTCTAACCTTGCGGCTGGACGGCGAGGACGCGGCCGCCTGGAAGATTTCGTTGGGTTATTAGAAATGCGATTCACCGTACGGTGGCCACGGCCAATTCCATGGGCTACGGCGCGCTACTTATTCTCGATCCGGTAGAAATGCGAGTCGGCGCCGAGGGGGATTTCTTGGTCGAGGATGTCGTGGGAAACCACGACCCGCGGGTTAATGATCCAGCGACTTGGGGTTTCCGAGCGATTTCTTCTCTTCAGAGGCAAGACGACGTTCCAGGCGTTTCACATCTTCCGCCGGCGGGGGATGTTCGGGGCGAATGCCGCGCTCAAGAAGCGTTTGCCGGACCGCTTCGTTGTTGGTGATGTGCTCGCGCGAGATAACCTTTTCGGAGTTCATTCCGTGTGCGCGGGCGTGGAAAATGGTGATTTCGGTGAGCTCGTGAATTTCTTTGGATTTCATCGGTTACTACCTCGGATTGATGATTGGCCCGTGACGTTTTGTTTCGCCAGTTCACCATCTCACTTCCTGGAGTCCCTTGGTGGGCAATGTCCGCTAAGGCCACGCTACTTATTCTCGATCCGGTAAAGGTGCGAATCGGTGCGAAGGATGATTTCGCGATCGACGATGGCGGGGGAGCCCATGATTCGTCCGTCGAGGTGGTTGACTTGCAATTGCTCGAAATGGTCGCCGGGTTGGATGGTGGTCGTATCGCCCGATTCGCCGAAGAAGAAGATTCGCCCGTCGGCGAGGATCGGGGAGGCGGAGTAGTCGCCGCCGAGCCGTTTTCGCCAATGGTCTTTGCCCGTCTTGGGATCGAGACAGGTGACGACGCCGCTGTCGCTGACGATGTATAGATTGCCGTCGCAGTAGATGGGGGAAGGATCGAGCGGGGCCTCTTTGGTCATTTTCCAGGCGACGTTGGTGCTACTGAGGTCTCCCTTGCCGCCCGGGTGAATGCCCCAGAGTTGGGCTTTGTCGAACCCGGTTCCGATAATCAACGTGCCATCGGCCAGGACCGGCCGGGGGACGTTCGAATAGCCGTCGTAAGTGACCTTCCATAGCTCCTCGCCACTGGTCGGATTGTAGGCCACGACCTGATTGGCGCCGGGGCTGATTAGTTGCTTTTGGCCGTCGATATCGACGATAAGCGGGGTGGAAAAGGCCTTGCGGCGGTCGCGCGAATCGTGCGGCTTGCCCGAGCGATCGGTTTTCCAAACCGGTTTGCCTGTTTGCTTGTTGAGAGCCACGACATACTGCACGTCCATGCCGTCGCAATTGACGATGAGCAGATTGCCGAACGAGATCGGCGAGCTGCCGGGACCAACGGAGTGGTCGTGCTTCAGATCGCGATTGGTCCAGATGATTTTGCCCGTCACCGTGTTGAGACAGGCGGCGCCGTTCGTGCCGAAGTAAACATACACCCGGCCCGGCTCGAGGACGGGGGTCGGCGAGGCATGGCTGTTCTTGGGGTTAAGTTTCGGAGGACTCTCGACATGGAAGACCTCGATGTCGCGAAGCAATTTGCCGGTCTCGCGATCGACGCACTCGGCCCGCAGCGAGTGGCCATCGTCGGTGGCGGTCGTCATCCAGATCTGTTTGCCGAGCACGACCGGGGATGACCAACCCTTGCCGGGAATCTCGGTTTTCCAGCGGACATTCTCGGTCTCGCTCCAAGTGGTCGGCAGACCGGTCGCGTCAGAAATTCCCTGGCCCGTCGGACCGCGGAATTCCAGCCAACTGTCGCCGGCCAGCGTGTTGGCGGAACAGACCGCTATGAGCCACGCGGCGCTCAGAGCGATGACAAACAAACGGCGAACGGGCGCAATGGCAAGACGCAAGTGGAATCTCCAAACGTAAGCGGCGGGAACGGTCGTAGGCAGGAGCGTGGGCGAGCGGGGCGCGTAAGCCCGCTATCCTCCACGCCGATCGCAACGAACAAAAAACAAAGCAAGACACGCCCTATCTAACGCAGACCGGGGCGCCATTGCCTAGCATTGTAGTGTGGGCGAGCGATTGGCGAAACAAGACGAATCATGTCGAAATTTGGGGCGAACCAATCCTTGTCGCCGTCATGGTCGCAATGACACTATTTGTGGCCAGAACTTCTTCCGCCGCGCGGAGACCGTGGTGGAAGGCTTCTTCGAAGAGGGCAACGCCGCTGAGATCGGTGTTGGCGAAATGTATGCCGCGGAAGGGCTTGGTCGCTGCCGCGCGGCTTGGGCCGGAGACGAACCCGGGCGTGGGGCGGATCATGGCATGACCCCAGCGCATCACATCGATTCGCTCGACGAGGTTCGGTAGATCGGGATGGGCTCGCGAAAGGTCTGTTAGGGCCAGTTCGGCGCAGGCTCGCCAGTCCATTTGCAGCAGCTTTTCTCGAGCGAGTCGTGGGTCACTGTCGCACAGTGGATAGTAATATGTGAGCACGGTCGGGCCATAATCCGGGCCGGTTTGATGCGTTGCCGTGACATACCCCAGCGACGGGCTGTCGTAGAGCACGTTGTCCCAGCAGAGCGGAAAGCCGCGCTCGGCAGGGCGACCACGAAGAAACAGATTGGCGACCATCCAAGAGCCGTATTGAAAGTCGCTCAGGTATTTCGGCGGCTCATCGCGAAACGGCCGAATCAGGTATTTCGCCAAGAATTGCGGCGCCGCGAAGATCACGCGCCGGGCGTGAAACCCATGCGCGACGGGACTACCGCTTCCTGCCGATGCCGCGGTGATCGCGATCACGTCGACGCCGGACCGGTCGTCGCGGGTCGTCGGAATAATGTCGACGGCGGCGAGGCCCAATCGCAATCGATCTGTCAGGCCGCCGGCCAGATGCTCGATCAAGCGGCCATTGCCGGCCGGCCAAGTGATCAACGGCCGCGCGTCGGCGCCGCGGCGCTCGACGCGCGAGGCGAAATAAAACACGCCGGCCCAGGCGCTGGCCTGTTCAGCCTTGAGTCCATAGTCGTCGCGGCAAGCGTAATCCACCAGCCACCGCAGCCGAGGGCTGGTCAGCTTTCGCTGGTCGAGCCAATCGGCCATCGACATTTTGTCCAAGGCCCAAATTTCGGGATCGTCGGAGGCGTGAGCGACAGGAATCGCGAATGCTTGGCGGCCGGCGCCATCGCGCCGAGCTACCCAGCGATCGATCTCGTTCTGGAAGCGGCCGTATTCGGCCAGATCGGCGGGCGTTGCGCCAGCGTGGAGATAGAGCCCTTCGTGCCAATGGCCGCGATAAAACACCCGCTCTTGCGGATCGCGGCACAAGTGCTGCTCGGCGACCAGCGGTTGCCCGGCGGCGTCGGCCCCTTCGAGAATGCCCATTTCGTCCAGCAGCGCGACGAGAGCCGGGTTGTCTCGCGTCGGCGCCGGAATGTAGTGAGCGCCCCAAGGATAGGCCGAGGCTGATGAGACGCTCGCCGGTTGCTTGCCGCTGCGAGAAGTGCCGCCGGCGGTCTTTTCAACATCGAGAATCACGAACTTCCGCGGGCCGCCGCGAAGCAGTCGCCACGCGGCCGAAAGCCCCGCCGCGCCGCCGCCGACAATCACCGTGTCCGTTTCTTCCCAAGCATCCGCTGACGGCGTGACGCTATTGCCGCTAGGGCCAATGCCATCGCGAATCCGATGACCCACTTCGACCGACGGGCCGATCAGTTCGCCCGGGAGAGCGCCGATCGTCGGGATAACCGGCGATTCACTGCCGCAGCCGGCCAGAAGCGCGGGCATCCCCAAAAGCGCCGCCAGCATTTCGCGGCGCTGGATTTCACGCGACGTCATGGCGACTTACTCCCACCGCTGCCAATCCGCCTCGTGATAACGCACGAGCACTTGGTTATCCAACCGATTGATCTCGACCGGAACCGGCCCCAAGTCGCTCGACGACAGAAACATCCCGGCGAGAGCTTCGTCGTTGAGAAACGTCAGCCCTGTCTGACCGACGTGTGTCGGCGGCTCAAAAGGTTGCGCGCGGGCCAGCGCGAAGCCCCAGACGCCGAACGACGGCACAGCCACGTGATATGGCCGAACCGAGAAGCCGGCCGCTTCGAGCGTCCGCACGATGCACCAGTACGACTTCCGGGCGAACAGAGGCGACGTGCATTGCACGGCCACGACGCCACTCTCGGCGAGATGCGATTTCAAGAGCCGGTAGAATCGCGTCGTATAAAGTTTGCCGAGCGCAAAGTTGTTCGGGTCGGGAAAATCGACGATGACCAGATCGAACATCCCGCGCGGCCCATCGAGCCAAATCATCGCGTCGGCGTTGACGACTTCAACCCGTGGGTTGTCGAACGCTCGATTGTTGAGTTTCCCTAGCGGAGGAAAACTTTGCGACAGCCGGGTCATCTCCGGGTCGAGATCGACGAGCGTCACGTGCTCGACTGAATCCTCGCGGAAGATTTCGCGGAGCGCCAGGCCATCGCCGCCACCTAGCACCAGCACTCGTCGCGGCGTTTTGCAAAGGGCGAGCGCCGGATGCACCAACGCCTCGTGATAGCGGTATTCGTCGGCCGAGCTGAATTGCAGGGAGCCGTTCAAGAAAAGTTGGAAGCCGGCTTTGCCTTGAGTCAGCACGATCCGCTGATAGGCCGTGTCCTTGGCGTACACGATCGGATCGGTGAACTGGCTTTCCTCGGCCAGCGACGTGAGCAAATCGGCCTTGGCCACGCCGACCGCCAACAGGGCGACCGCCACCACGGCTCGCACTCGTAGTCCCGCCACGGAGCCATCGATCAGCGGTCGCAAGAGCCATGTGCCCCAGAGTCCGACCAGCGCGTTCAAGATACCGAACAGGAGCGATGTTCGCACCAATCCCAATCGCGGCACGAAGAACAGCGGGAACAGCAACGATCCGGCTAACGCCCCGACGTAATCGAACGTCAACACCCGGGACACCAATTGCTTGAAATCCAGATGCTCCCGCAAAATCCGCATCAGCAGTGGCAACTCCAGGCCCACCAGCGCGCCGATCGAGAACACCACGGCATAGAGGGCGACGTGAAACCAACTGAGCCGGGCGAAACTCAAGAAGAGCAGCGGCGCCGAAAAACCGCCCAGCAGCGCCACCCCAAGCTCGACCTCGACGAAACATCGAGCCAATCCCCGCTCGACATACTGCGAAAGCCAAGCCCCCACTCCCAGCGCGCTGAGATACACGCCGATGATGAGCGAAAACTGCGTGACCGAATCCCCGAGTACATAACTAGCCAAGGTGCCGGCAAGCAGTTCATAGACGAGCCCGCAGGTAGCGACGACGAGCACGTTCAGAAACAACACGGGGAGACGGATCATCCGGATAGATTAGCAGATTCGACGCGCGGTGGCGTCGAGCAGACGCCTAGGCCTGTTCCGGCTCGGCGATCGCGACGACGACGATGCCATTTCGATTGGCGAATTCGATGAACTGCGGGCGATCGAGCAAGATTGTCCGATCGGCTTCAATCGCCAGCAGAGAGCCGCCGGACGCCAAGAGGGTTTCGAGCGTGCCGACGCCGATGGTCGGGACGTCGAACCGCATGTCTTGTTGCGGCTTGGCGACCTTCACCACGGTGAAGCCTCCGGCGGTGCAGAGCAAACCAGCTCGCTTGATGCACTCGTCTGTTCCTTCGATCGCTTCGACAGCCAGCGGCGCGCGATTTTTCACGACGACGCTTTGGCCCACATCGAGGCGGCCCATTTCCTTGGCCAGCCGCCAGCCGAATTCGATGTCCGCCCGCTGAGCGGCCGACGGGCCGACGCGCGTGAGTTGTCCAAGTTTCACGAGAAGTTCCGGCGCGTAATTCGTTGCGGGAGCGAATGCGATTCCCGCTTTAGCAAAGGCTTCGACGACCGCCAACAAGAGCGTGTCGTCGCGGCGGTCTTTCCGCTTCGCCACAAAATGAGGCCAAAAGGTCCGCAGCGTTCGCCAATCGGGAAAGTATTTTAACCAGGCGCCGCGCTCGTAGAGACGCAGCTTATGAACCTTGCCCGCCATGGTCGCCTGCCGCACGTCGTGCCGGCGATAGAAGCGAACGGCTTGCCCCAGCCTTGCCATGCCGACCCACTCGAACGCTTCGCAATATTCGGCCAGCGCGGGGTCGGCATGATCTTTGACGCCCAGGGCGAAAACCTGATAACCGGCTCCGTGCAACGTCTGAGCCACCACCATCGGAAACCGGCCCCAGCCGGCTAACAACCCGACGCGACGCGGCAAACCTTCTGACAAATCGTGGGCTGGGCACGGCCCATCATTCACCGATGCGTGACTGCTCCGCTGATGGGCCGTGCCCACCCTATTTTCTTGCAGTTGAAATTCTCTTGGCATTATTCGCGGTAACGGCGCCTGTCAAGTTTTACGCGGCGGCTTCGGCGGCTCGGTCGTCTGCAGGATGTTCCGGTCCGGCGCCCTCGGCATGTCCCGCGAGCAGAGCGTCCAATTGCTTTTGCATGTGCTTCACCTGCTGCCGCATTTCCGGCAGTCTCGCGAGCATCGCGAACTGCAATTTCTGCTCGCGCATGGGGACCGCGGGCGTTCCCAGCATTTGCACTCCTTCGGGCACATCGTTCGAAACGCCCGACTTGGCGCCGAGCACGGCGCCCCGACCGATATGCACATGGTCTCGCACGCCGACTTGGCCCGCCATGACCACGTAGTCGCCAGTCGTCGTGCTGCCGGCGATGCCGACCTGAGAGCAGATCATGTTGTGCCGGCCGATGCGGCAGTTATGAGCGATCATCACCTGGTTGTCGATTTTCGTGCCGTCGCCGATCGTCGTGGCCGAATAGGTTCCCCGGTCGATCGTCGTGCCGGCGCCGATTTCGACGTCGCAGCCGATTTCGACATTTCCCAGTTGGGCCGACAGTTGATGCTGGCCGGCGACTAACTTGTATCCAAAACCGTAAGCCCCGATCACAGCGCCGGCATGGATCAGCGATCGATCGCCGACGACCGTGTCTTCGTATAGGACAGCATTCGGAAAAATCATGACGGCATGACCCAGCTTGCAACCGGCCATGATTTGGGCGCCGGCGTGAATCGTGGAATGCGCGCCGATTTCGACTTCCGCGCCGATCGTCGCTCCCGGATGAATGTCGACGCCCGGGCCGACGATCGCGGTCGGGTCAACCGACGCTCCGGCGCTGATTCCAATCCGCTTGATCACTCGGGCGGGCCGAAAATGGCTGACAATTGCGGCAAACGCCCGGTGCACGTCCTCCACTTGGATTGCCGGCGTGTGCTCCGGCTGAAATCCCAGGGGCGTCACCACGGCGCCAGCCTTGCCGCGCGTCAGGCGTTGGGCCTTGTCCGGTGAGTCGAGCAAGCTGATTTGGCTGGATGTGGCCGCGTCGAGCGTCGCGGCGCCGTCGATTAACAAGGCGGCGACCGCGGGGCCGTCCGTCAACCGTCCGCCGACGAGCTTTGCCAGTGCGCCCAAGGTGATCGCCATGTTCTGCATCCTTTCGACGACAACGGCCGCCCATCGTCGCGCTCCGCGGCGACGCCATGAATCGGTCCCGTCGCGTTTTCACCGTTCGCCCGATGATAGCGAGGAAAGTCCCTCCGTGAACTTCGGCATGCTACCCGGTCCGAAAAAACGGGGCAAGACAAATCGAGTTGCTAGCAACGAAGCACAACCCGGTTACTCGACGCGCCGTTCCAAAATCCGCGAGTCGGTAGCGACGAACCAAACGTGCGAGCCGCGGCGATGGCTACTTGGACGGCGCGACGACAACTTCGAATGCCGAGCCGTGGATTTTGCGAAGCTCTTCGTGCAGCGCCGCGATGCGCTGGTCGGGCGCGATGGAGATTGCCCAATCGATACCGTTGTCGGCAACCAGCATCCCGTATTTCTTCAGGCCTTTGAGAATGACTTGGACGGGCGGTGAAAACGGCGCGATGTCGAAGTCCGCTTTCAGCCGAAGCCGTTCGCCCATCCGAGGCAGATTCTTGTCCGTCTTGTTGCTCGCGAAATGCGTCGCGGGCGAGACGTAACCGCGGCGGCTTTTGACCACCGTGACTCGCATCGCGTGATTGATGATCCCCCGCTCCAACTCGTCGTAACGCACGATGGATGGAAAAATCGGCAGGCCGGCCGCGTCGGTCGACGTCCAGCCGTCGGGGCGAAGCTTGTTCGACGCTAGATCGAAGATTGACGTTTGAGCGGCCTGCCAGCCTTTGGCCGTCCGTTTGAGTTGATAAAACTCGTAGAGCTTGTGATTGACCGGATCGACGACGATCGCATGACGATCGCCGTTCTCGTTCAGCCGATCGTGCTGCACGTCGTCCAGCGTTTGCGATTTTAGCTTTGGGTCGCGCAAGTAACTGGCGGGCCAACCCTCGATCGGCACGTTGGCCGGAACAGGAAACGGTCCCTTGTCCGATTCGTCGGGATAAGAGACGACCGCCACGGCGACCCTCGCTTGATCGGGCGGCACGAGGATATAGCCCATGTCGGTGTTGCCGCGGAGCGGCTTGTCGGCGCCGATCGACTTGACAATCGCGATGGAGTCGGGATGCAGCGGCCAATTGGAGACGTCCGCGTTCCAAGGATTGTCCTTGGGAAAAATTTGCAGCCCGCTGACGATCGCGTCGGCCTCGGGCGTGTTGAACATCGTCGGCTGTTTGATCGACGGGCCTTGCGGCTTTTCGGGCGCCGCAAAAATTTGCGACGAGCGCCAAGCGGCTGCGATTAGGCAGAGGGAGAAGACAACGGCACGCGATTTGTTGATCATAATTTGCTTTATTATTCGCCCTGAGGGCATTTAACCGCAAGAAAAAAGCTGGCCGCTCAATCGAGCGGCCAGCTTGTGATCGATTGATCTAACTTTTCACCGCCGCTCACACGACCTTTGTCTTGCCCGGGACGGGGATCGGGTAGTTGCCATCGGCGTCGGGCACGGTCGGAGGCGCCGCCTGGAAACTGTATTCCTTCGGCATCAGGTCGATCTTCGAATTGATCGCGTCGTCCCATTTCAGCACTTGACCGGAATAGGTCAGCATTCGGCCGAAGATCGCCATCATCGTGCTCTCGGCGCCCCGCTTCGCTTCGTTGTACGGGGTATTGGACCTGATCGCCGCGAACAGATCGTCGTGCTCGACCTGATACGGGTCGTGGCCCGGGGCGTTGGAATGCCATTCCGTGCCGCCGGACTTAATGTACGAACCGCCGACGTTCGAGTAGCCCTTGCTACCGTGAGCGTGCTCCGACACATCGCTCCAGCAACCTGGAATGTGCCGGCACTGGCTGAACACGCGCGAGCCATCGGCGTATTCGAGTTCGACGCAGTGATGGTCGAACGTCTCGCCGTAGTCCTTTCCCTTGCGGACTTCGCGGCCGCCCATGCCGTTGCCGCTGATCGGCAAGGCATCCTTGACCCAATGGGCCACATCCAAGTTGTGAATATGCTGCTCGACGATGTGGTCGCCGCAGATCCAGACGAAGTAATACCAGTTACGCATCTGGTACTCCATCTCGGTCATGCCCGGTTTGCGGGGATTCATCCAAGGCGTCTGACCGTTCCAATAAATGCGCATCGTGTTGATGTCGCCAATCGCGCCGTCCTGTAGCCGCTTGACCGTCTCGATGTAGCGCGCGTCGTGGCGGCGCTGCAGACCGACGCCGACCTTGAGGTCTTTCTTCTTGGCTTCCTCGGCGGCAGCCAGCACGCGGCGAACTCCCCCGGCGTCGGTGGCGACCGGCTTCTCCATGAACACGTTCTTGCCGGCCTTCACGGCGGCTTCGAAATGAATCGGACGGAAGCCGGGCGGCGTGGCCAAGATCACCATATCGACGCCCGAGTCGATCGCCTTTTGATAAGCGTCGAACCCGACGAATTTGTGATCGTCGGCGACCTCGACGCGGTCTTTGAAATGGTTCTTCAGGCCGCTATAAGCGCCGTCGAGGCGATCCTTGAAGGCATCGCCCATCGCGACCAGCTTGACATTGCCCTTGGTGCTGAGGGCCTGCGAGCAAGCGCCCGTGCCCCGTCCGCCGCAACCGATCAGCGCGATCTTGATCGTGTCGTCGCCGGCCGCATGGGCCGATCGGGCAATGCTCAGCGAACCGGCCAGCGCGCCACCGGCGGCCAATACGGTCGATTTCTTCAGGAAACTGCGTCGCGTGGCGTCGGCCGGCGTCGGGGACGGAACCGCGGCGGATACTAGTTCGCTCATTGTGGATACTCCAAATACAGTAAGGCGGGGTTGTGCAGCAGGGACGGGCCCAGCAAAATCGAACGGCGTCGAGCGGATAGAACGGCCCAAGGCGGCCGCTCGCAGAACCTAATCTAACCCCTGAAAACTGAGAATTCCAGCGATCGCCCCGTAAAAGACACGGAAAGATTCAAAATCGGACCGACAGCGGCGTTTTCGGAGGTGGCTGATTCTCGGGGCTTCAACATCAAAGGAGACTACCGCCATGGCCGCGCTGTTCGAACAATTCCGCCTGAAGGACGTCACGCTGCGGAACCGGATCGTCGTCTCGCCCATGTGCCAATACTCGGCCCACGACGGGCTGCCGACCGATTGGCATCTCGTGCATCTGGGCGCCCGGGCGATCGGCGGGGCGGGACTCGTGCATGTCGAGGCGACTGCGGTGACGCCCGAGGGTCGTATCTCGCCGGGCGACACGGGCATCTGGTCCGATCGCCATGCCGAGGCGTTCGCACCAATCAGCCGCTTCATCAAACAGCATGGAGCTGTCGCCGCGATTCAAATCGCCCATGCCGGTCGAAAGGCCAGCGCGAATAAGCCCTGGGAAGGGGACAATCATCTCACGCCGCGTGAGGGCGCCTGGCCGATCATCGGTCCCAGCGCGATCCCGTTCGGCGCGAGCCTGCCGGTGATCCCGCGCGAGATGACCACTGCCGATATCGCCGAGGTGCAGGCGGCGTTCGTCGCCGCGGCGGAGCGTGCGTGGGCTGCGGGGTTCGAGTGGCTGGAGCTGCACTTCGCTCACGGTTATTTGGCCCACAGCTTTTATTCGCCGCTGGCCAATCATCGCACCGACAACTACGGGGGCAGTTTCGATAACCGGATTCGGTTCATCATGGAGACTCTCGCCGCTGTCCGCAAAGTATGGCCCGAGCGATTTCCGCTCGCGGCACGGCTGTCCGTGACTGACTGGCTCGACGGCGGCGTGACGGTCGAGGAGTCGATCGAACTGGTGCGGCGTATGAAAGCCGCCGGGCTGGACATGGTCGACGTCAGCCAAAACTTCACCACGCCCGACATTTCCAAAGTCCCTTGGGGCTCCGGGTTCATGGTCCCGATCGCCGGCCGCATCCGCCGCGAGACGGGCCTGCCCACGGCCGTCGGCTGGCTGATTACCGAGCCCGAGCAAGCCGAGCAGGTCATCCGCGACGGGCACGCCGATCTAGTCGTGCTCGCCCGCGCGATGCTCGCCGACCCGCACTGGCCGTTTCACGCGGCGC
Organism: Pirellulales bacterium; assembly: GCA_038210495.1. Classification (GTDB taxonomy): domain Bacteria; phylum Planctomycetota; class Planctomycetia; order Pirellulales; family DATAWG01; genus JBBQWR01. The sequence continues at coordinate 16,777 of JBBQWR010000040.1, read as the reverse complement.
AGAAGCTCGGCTTGGCGTCGCCGCAGCAGGTTTTGCCGATACAATACAGCCATTGGATGAAGCCACGTTACCCGCAAAAATCTGATGCCAAATAAATATTCCTGTGACGGCGATTTCTCGTGATCCGGAAAGTGTCGGCAAGGCTGTCCTCGACGGGGCCGTGACCGCTCTGCGGTCCAATAAAGGTTGGGCCGACAAGGCCATCTCGCAACTTTCCGAAGACAAGTTGCACGTGGCCCTCGATCCCAACACCAATTGCATCGCCGTCATCATGAAGCATTTGGCCGGCAACCTGCTCTCCCGCTGGACCGATTTCCTCACCACCGACGGCGAGAAGCCGTGGCGCAATCGCGACGACGAGTTCGCCGACACATTTGCGTCGCGGGCCGACCTCCTCGCCTACTGGGAATCCGGCTGGCAGCGGTTATTCGATACGCTCGCGGCCCTGTCGCCGGACGACTTGGGCAAGTCCGTCACGATTCGAGGCGAACCGCATCCGGTTCCGCTGGCGATCCAACGCTCCTTGGCCCACTGCTCCTACCATATCGGTCAAATCATCCTGACCGCGCGCATTCTAGCGGGCGACCAGTGGACCGCAATCACGATCGCTCGTGGCGCCTCAGCCGGTTTCAATCAGCAATTTTGGGGCAAAGGGCACAATCAGGCGGCGGCAGATAAGAAGTGAGTCTATTTCCATGAAATCGCGCACCGAATACCTGACGTTTAATCTTCATGCCCGGATGGCGTTCGAGAACATCACGGACCGCGTCGGCCAGATCGTCGCGGCCAGCGGCGTCCAGGAAGGTCTTGTTCTCTGCAACGCAATGCACATCACGGCCAGCGTGTTCATCAATGACGACGAATCGGGGTTGCATGAGGATTATAAAAAGTGGCTCGAAGCGTTGGCGCCGTTCGATGCTTCGCCGACTCGGTATCGCCATAATCGGACGGGCGAAGATAATGCCGACGCCCACATGAAGCGGCAGATCATGGGACGCGAGGTTGTGGTGGCCGTCACGGCCGGCAAGCTTGACCTCGGGCCGTGGGAGCAGATTTTTTACGGGGAGTTCGACGGCCGCCGGCCTAAGCGGGTGCTCGTGAAGGTGATCGGGGAGTGATCGTGCCGTCGTTTTTTCCTGCCGCCGATTCGGCCGATGACAACGGCTTAGTTTGCATCGGCGGATCGCTCGATCCCGAGTGGTTGCTGGATGCTTATCAGCACGGAATTTTTCCTTGGCCGCTCATTCCCGGACTGAAACGGATGCAGTGGTGGTCGCCCGATCCGCGGGCGATCTTCGAACTCGATCGGTTTCATGTCTCGCGGCGGCTGGAGCGGACTTGCCGGTCCGGGCAATTTGACGTCACGATCGATCGTGATTTTGCGGGCGTGATCGCCGGCTGCGGGACGGCCGATGGCCGGCGGGGGAATACCTGGATCACGCCGGAGTTGGCGGCCTCCTATCGGCGGATGTTCGAGCTGGGGCACGCTCATAGCGTCGAAGTCTGGGATGAGGCGAAATTGGTCGGCGGGACTTATGGCGTGGCGATCGGTGGGCTGTTCGCAGGCGAGTCGATGTTTCATCGGGCGCGCGACGCATCGAAGGTGGCCCTGGTGCATCTGGTCGGGCGGTTGCGGGAGCGGGGTTATCGGCTATTCGATATTCAGCAGTTGACGCCGCATACGGAAAGTCTCGGAGCGAGTGAAATTTCACGCGGCGAGTATCTGCGGCGACTGGCTGAGGCGGTGGAACTGCCGGTCACGTTTGGGGAAACGTGAAACGAGGGCGAACGGCGGACGAGACGGATATTGCCGCGAAGACCTGGACAACACGAAGAAAATGTCTGAGACGAAGTACGTTGGGACAAGATTTACACGATTAATAAGATTAGGTCGGACGAAGGGGCTTGGCGAGGCGGCCCGCGTGGCCCCGGCGGTAGCGGTATGAAAAAGCGAACGGCTTGCTCTTGATAGATGGGGCTTTTAGAGTGGACGCATCTTGATTAAACGAGCGGTCCACTGGTTAGTGCCGAATGGAAGCCGATTTTATTGCTTGGCTGCGCGGGCGGTTGCCGGCCCATCCGCGGCTGTTGCTTGGGATTGGGGACGATGCTGCGGTCTTGCAGCTTGGCAGGCGGGGGCAATGCGTCGTGACGACCGATCTCTTGAGCGACGGCGTCGATTTTCTGTTGAACGAAATCGACGGGCGGCGGGCGGGGCGGAAGGCGCTGGCCGCGAATCTTAGCGATCTGGCCGCGATGGCGGCTACGCCGCTGGCCGTCGTGGTGGCTCTCGCGCTGCCGCGAGCGGGCGGAGGCCAACTGGCCGTTGAGCTTTATGAGGGGATGCTGCCCTTGGCGGAGAAATATTCCGTGGCGATCGCCGGCGGCGACACCAATAGTTGGGATGGCCCGCTGGCGATCGCGATTACCGCGATCGGCGAGCCGACCGATCGCGGGCCGCTACTGCGGAGCGGGGCTCGGCCCGGGGATCGGATCTTGGTCACTGGCGAATTCGGCGGAAGTATTTTGGGAAAGCACCTCGACTTCGATCCCCGCGTGCTGGAGGCGCTGCTGTTGCACGAGCGTTTTCAGATTCACGCCGGAATGGATTGCAGCGATGGCTTGTCGCTCGATCTGTCGCGGATGGCGACGGCCAGCGGCTGCGGCGCCTTGCTCGAATTAGACCGTGTTCCGGTGTCCACTGACGCCAGAGCCTTGGCCGATCGACGCGCATCGGCCGCGACCGCGCTCGACCATGCGCTGGGAGACGGCGAAGACTTCGAATTGATTTTGGCGGTCGATTCCGCATCGGCGGCGAAGATCATCGACGAGCAGCCGCTGGCGCCGCTTAGGGTGACGGATATTGGACAGTTCATCGCCGAGTCGGGGTTGTGGCGGCTGGTTGACGGAGTCCGGCAGCCGCTCGCGGTACACGGGTTTCAACATCAGTTTGATTAGGTCGGCGATAATAGTCCTCATGTCTCGCTGCACATGGTATTCACCTACGCCGCCGCCGATGAAGCGGGCACTGAAGCTTTGGGCGTAGCGCTCGCGGCCCTGTTGCAACCCGGCGCCGTTGTCGCGCTGTGCGGACCGCTGGGCGCGGGAAAGACGCGATTGGTTCAGGCGATCGCCGCCGCCGCCGGAATCGTCGACCAAGAGGTCGTCAGCCCAACGTTCGTGCTGATTCACGAATATCGGGGCCGCGTGCCGATCTACCATTTCGACGCCTATCGGCTTCGCGACGAAGACGAGTTTCTGCAACTGGGGCCCGAGGAATATTTCGAGGGACGGGGGTGGTCGCTGGTCGAATGGGCCGACCGCGTGCCGAGCTGCATGCCGGTTGAGCGGCTTGAAATTCGGATCGAGCCGACCGGCGCGAATTCGCGGCGGTTCACGATCAATGGGTTCGGTGGACAGTATGAAGTCGTTGTCGCCTCGCTGGAAAACTCGCTTCGTCGACGATGAGCACCGAGTTTTCGAGGTGCGCCGGTGCAGGGCGAACAAAAAAAGCCGCGCGCCGCTCAAGTCGAGCGGCGCACGGCGTTGAAATCAACAAACTTGCAGCGGCTAAATTAACTTCAAAGCTGTTTATCAAGTTGATAACCACTCTCCGGGGCTTCGGCGAGGACGCCTCCAGCCCCGAGGCGCCCGGTCTGTGGCGCCCCGCTGGTTTTTCAAACCGGCTTATTTGATGAACAACATCTCCTGATAGGTCGGCAGCGGCCAAAGATCGTCGGCCACGAGCCCTTCCAGTTCGTCGGCGGCCTTGCGGACCGTGAGCATGGCCGGGACGACCGAGTGACAAAAATGCTTGGCCTCGGCCAACAATTCGTGGCCGTGGTACTCCGAGACTTTTTCCAGGGCCGCCGTGCTGTCTTGCAGGTCCTTGACGAGCGCGGTTACCTTATCGAGCGTGTTGGTATCAAACGTGTAGCCAACGGCCTTCAGATTGGCGCAGGTCGTCGCCAGTTCTCCCTGAAAGCGGATCGCCGCCGGGAAAATCATCGTCCTCGCTATTTCCACGACCAACTTGCTCTCGACCTTCACGGTCTTGATGTACTGCTCGAGATAAATATCCAACCGGCTGAGCGTTTCCCGCTTGCTCAACACGTTGTACTTCTCAAACAGGGCGATCACCTCGGGCGTTCCCAACGTGGGCAGTGCGTCGACCGTCGTCTTCAAGTTCGGCAGGCCGCGCTTCTCGGCCTCTTGATGCCAAGCTTCCGAATAGCCGTCGCCATTGAAGATAATGGCGCCGTGCTTCTCGATGATGTCCTTGAGCAGCGTCTGGACCGCGCCGGCAAGTTTCGAGCTATTGCCGCCGGTCGCTTTTTCGAGCTCGGTAGCGATATAGTCGAGCGATTCGGCCACGATCGTGTTCATCGCCACGAGCGGTCCGGCGATCGATTGAGCGGACCCGACGGCGCGAAACTCGAACCGATTGCCGGTGAAGGCGAACGGGCTGGTGCGATTGCGGTCACCGGCGTCTTTCGGCAGCGGCGGCAGCGTATCGACGCCGACGGTCATCGTGCCTTTGGACTTCGACGCCTTCGCGCCTCCTTGCTTGATCTGGTCGAAAATGTCGGCAAGTTGCTCGCCCAAGAAGATCGAAATGATCGCCGGTGGGGCCTCGTTAGCGCCCAGCCGATGATCGTTGCCCGCATGAGCCACGACGGCCCGCAGCAGAGCCGAGAATTTGTGCACGGCCCGAATCACTGCCCCGCAGAACACGAGGAACTGCATGTTGGCGTGCGGAGTGTCGCCCGGATCGAGCAGGTTGCCCTGCGTGGCGCTGCCGAGCGAGAAGTTGACGTGCTTGCCCGAGCCGTTGATTCCCGCGAACGGCTTTTCGTGCAGCAAGCAGGTCATCCCATATTTCTCGGCGACCCGCTTGAGCGTGATGCCGCAAAGTTGCTGATGATCGGTCGCCAAATTGGAGGTCTCGAACACCGGCGCGATTTCGTATTGAGCCGGGGCGACCTCGTTGTGACGAGTCTTGATCGGAATTCCCAGTTTGAACAGCTCGCGTTCGGCTTCGAGCATGAACGCCAACACCCGCTCGGGGATGGCGCCGAAATAGTGGTCCTCAAACTCCTGGCCCTTCGGCGGCTTGGCGCCAAACAGCGTCCGGCCGGCCGTCAACAGGTCGGGCCGGGCGAAGAAAAAATTGCGATCGATCAGGAAGTATTCTTGCTCGGGACCGGCGGTCGACGAGACCATCGCGCCGTCGGTATGACCAAATAGTTTGAGAATTCGCTGGGCCTGGATATTCAAAGCTTGCATCGAGCGGAGTACGGGGGTCTTCTTGTCCAGCGCTTCGCCGGTCCAAGAGACGAACGCCGTCGGAATGCAGAGCGTCGTGCCGTTCGGATTCTCGAGGATATAGGCCGGACTGGTCACGTCCCAGGCCGTATAGCCGCGGGCCTCGAACGTGGCTCGAATTCCGCCGGACGGGAAGCTGGACGCATCCGGTTCGCCTTGAATCAGGGCCTTTCCGGAGAATTCCGGTAGGGCCGAGCCTTTGCCGTCCGGGGCTAGGAAGCAATCGTGCTTTTCGGCGGTTAGGCCGGTGAGCGGGAAAAAGACGTGGGCGTAGTGCGTGGCGCCCTTTTCGATGGCCCAGGATTTCATGGCTTCGGCGACGACATCGGCCATGGAGGCGTCGAGTTTTTCGCCCCGTTCGATCGTCCGCTTCAGCGATTTGAAGATTTGCTTCGGAAGCCGACTTTCCATCTGGGAAACACCGAACACGCTCGAACCGAAAAATTCGCTCGACGGCGTGTCGGCGAAATTCATGGGCTCCGAAATCGGCTTGTAGTTCGTCACCGCCGCGATCGCTTGCAACCGTGCTGTACTGCCACTCATGATTTGAGACCCGCCATTCAGGAGAAAAGGATAGAAAGGCCCGAGGAGAGCCGCTGTAAAAAGCCCGCAAAAGGCATCTTCCGTGCCGAGCCCCGCAGTGGATGAGCCCGGCGAAGTCCAAGTGCAAGTTTTGAAACGATTTAGGAAATCGCGATCAATGCCGGTGAGATCGCGGCGATGATCCCGCGTGCCGTCAAACTAAGCAATCAACCCCTCGGTATGCAAGAGGGCTGCCTAGTTTTTACGCGACGACCCTCGTACGTCGACTCAGCCGGCGATTCGCTGCAAATCTTGGCGAAGCGTTTCCGTGCCCGCGGCGATGAATTGAGGACGGTCCAAGCTAAAAGCTCGCCCATCGAGGCCCGTGATGCGGCCATCGGCCTCTTCGACCATCAGCGATCCGGCGGCGACATCCCAGCTTTTGGTTTCGCGAGCCCAATAGGCGTCGAATCGGCCGGCCGCGACGTAGCACAGATTCAGCGCCGCCGACCCGGTCCGCCGCAGCGACTGGCAGCGGACAATGACTTGGTTGAAGTCGGCCAACGCGCGTGAATCGGGCTCGATCTTCGGCGGAAAGCTGACCGCCACGAGAGCGTCTTCGAGCGAGGCCACTCGGCTGGCGCGCAGCCGAGCGCCATTGAGCCAAGCGCCTCCGCCGCGCTTCGCCAAATAGCACTCGTTCGCGACCGGGCTGAATACGCAGCCGACGATCACTTGCCCCGCCTGCTCCAACGCGATCGAAACGGCATATTCGGGGATACGGTGGACGTAGTTCGTGGTGCCGTCCAAAGGATCGACAATCCACCGCGGCCGGTCGGCGTCCTGGGCCGGCGGGGCCGAATCGACCGGGTCTTCTTCGCTGAGGAATCGGTGAGTCGGAAACGCGGACAGCAGAATCGAGCGGATCGCTTCTTGCGACGCGAGGTCGGCTTCCGTAACGAGATCGTTGGGACCTTTTTCGCGAACGGTGAACTTTTCGGCCCAATCCAGCAGGACCGCTCCGCCGGCTCGGGCCGCTCGCTCGCATACGGTCAGAAAATCGTCCATGCCTTGAGCTCAGCGTATTTTCCGTTGGAACTCGATCTGCCGCGGCGCCTCGATCGTGGGTCGATTATAAAGATCGAAACCGGCGCTGCGAAGGGCCGAATAAGGCGCCCGAGGGATGGCTTTTCAGACGCATTTTCCGATGTTTTCTAGGCGCGCCGCGTCGCCTAAAAAAATTAAAAACAATTTCGCGGAAAAGCTGGACACTGGTTTTAAAGCTGTTATCATCACAAGCAGATGATGACTTAAGAGCCTCGAAGCGGACGCGGTCGGCGGAGATGGGGCCGATTGAAAAACTGGGCATTATTCCTTTTTATTCGCCTTCCGATTCCTGGCCTCTTCTCTGTTCCGGCCCCGCCGTTTCACGCAAGTGGACGGCGGGGTTTTTTTGTTGTCCCGGGACCGAGAGTCAGGTACAGATAAGGGACTATCCGAGAACCGGCGGGGTCTGAGCCTTAACATGACCGTGATGCAAGAATCCCTATGGCAAGTCGATGGTCCCGTGGCGCGCCTCGAAGGCGGCGCCCTTCGAGCCGAAATCGATCTACGCCATCCTGAAGTCGGGCTCCGCGTTCAGCAGGTCGCCACTCTGCCGATCAAAGATACAGCGCTGTTTCGGATTGATTTCTCTCGGCTGTTCGGCGCCGCGGCACATTCCAACGGCGAACTGGTTGCCCGCGGCAACGATCTGATCGCCACATTTTCGGAAACGCCAGGCCATCCCTTTCGAGTTCAAGCGTATTGGCGACTGCTGGATCACGCGACGGGCGCCGAGCCAAACGGCGGCTCGCCTCCAAACCGACCGCTCGCGGCAATCGAGCTGATTCTGTCCGTGCAAACGAGTCTTCTCGACAGCGATCCGACACTCTTCGTCGAGTCGATTCTACCGGCTGCGCATGTCGAGCGATTGGTCGGTCGCGGCAAGACTTCGACCAGCCCTGCCCAGTTCGAGCAACTGACCCTGCAGAGCCGCGTGCGGGCTGCGACGGGAACAGGATGCTTCCGCCTGGCGATCGTCGAGGGCCTACACTACGTCGAGATCGTACATCCGGCCGACTTCGAGGTGGCGGAAATCGAGCAGATCGGCACGGGAGTCGGAATTACCCACAGGCTGTTTGCCCATTTTCTGGAAAAGGGAGTCATCCTGCGGTCGCGCATTCGCGGGCTGTTTTACTCGGCGACGCCGGACGTCGAGTCCGTGGCGCAAGCCTACGATGAGTTCGTCCACTCCGAGCCGCCACTGACGGCGTGAGTTCCGCCGCACCCCCTCATCGCCAAAACCGAGCAGTGTTTGCATAAAAGACTACACAACGATTTAGAAACTCTAACTTAACGGTTCTGGGTGGCCGGGGCTGGATCGATGGGAAAACTTGCTCTCGAAGTCGAAACCACGCTCCGGGGCTTCGGCGAGGAAGCCTCCAGCGTCGCCGGAGAAGGTTCGATCGCATATCGTCGGTACGGAAACTTCACCTCGCGGCTCCGATAAAGCGAACATCGGCGCGAGGCGCCTTTTCGAATCGTAGATCGGCGTCACAAATTTGCTTTGCGACTGCCTCGCATTCGGCAAGCGTGTCGCCATGTGCCACAATGCGACTGCCATCGAGCGTCCAAGCAATCCATTTGCCGCCTAATTCGATCGGAACGATCGGCATCGCAGGTTGGTTGTTTGGCATTTGTAGCCTCGTAACTTGTCCGATTGTAAGAAGCTTTTACAAAACCTCATGGGAGATGGGGACAGTCCTCGGCGGTTTTGTGAAGGGTTTAGAAGTCAATAAATCGCCGCTTCGTAGACGCCGTCTATATTATAAGCAGGGCATAGCCGTCGGCTCACTTCCCCAGCAGCGGCGGCGCTTGCTGCGGACAGCGCTCGAAATCCTGAGCCGTTCGGGCCAGATACACGTGGTCGAGCTCCGCATAGTCGCCGTCCGGACTGGCTAGGCTCAAGCCGGTCAGTTCTCCCGGAGCCGCGAAATCTTGGAACAGGTCGCGATTGACGACTTGCCACTGCGGCGAGGCTTTGTCCGCTACGCGATAACCGCGGATTTCAGCCGGCGCCGGCGAGGGATTGCCCGCGAAGAAGCGATATACGACTGTCGCCGCGTCGGTCGCTTGAGCCTGCGGCCGATCGAGCCGGTCGATGCTGGCCCGCAGGGCTTCGATGTTGTCTTTGAGGCTGTCCAGATGCGATTGCTCTTTCTTGGACAGCTTGCGGCCTGCCTGCGTCTTTTTAACCGCTTCGAGTTCCTGGAGACCCTTGCTTAGTTTCTCTCGTGATATGCTCAGTTCTTTCAGGCGACCGGAATGGCGGTTTCGCGTAAGACCTTCGTCGTCGCCGGGCGAGAAATTCAGATCGACGTGGACCTGCTCGCCCCCCTTCTTTTTCCAAGCAAATCGCAGATACCGGTATTCGCCGAATCGGGGATTTTCTCGGATCGGCAGGCTGAGATTGGTCAGGCTCAGTTGTTTGTCGCCAGTCGGCGTTTTGAGACAGACCAGACCCGAATAGCGATCGGAGGTAATCGGCCCTTTTTCGCCTTCAACCGATTTTGCGGCCACGGGCGGTTTGGCCGGATCGCCGGCCGCGTCGAGGTTCGCCTTGGGAATGTCGGTCCACTTGAGCTGCACCGGCGGTTGCACGGCGTCTTCGAAAATCTCGTTCAAACCGGGTAGCCGTTCCAAGACCGTCATCGAGCGCCACTGAACGAACGATTTATCGCCCTTTGAAACGAATCGCACTTCCACGTTGATATCCTGACCGTGATATTTGTCTAGCGGAACGACGATCGGCGATAAACTGCTCCAGCGGGCTTGCACCTCGGCCTCGTGCGCCTGCTTGCCGTTGATTCGCACGAGCATCTGCGTCGGGGTCGCCTTAGCGCCGTCGGTGTTGCGAGACGCATAGAGCAGTAGCCAATTTTGATCCGGTTCGACGTGCAGCGTGCGGCTGAATGTTAGCGACGCCTCTTGTGGCCGCATTTCTAAATGGAAACTGCGGTGCGGATCGCCGGCGTTGTCCCACTGGTTCGCCCAGATCATCGAGTCCTTCTCCGCGGCCGATACATTCCAACCCTCGAGGCTCGGCAAGAGTCGCCAGAGCCGGTTGCGCACCTCACCGCGCAGCGCGGTCAAATCGAGATTGAACTGCGGCTCGAGCCAATCCACGACGTCGCGAATATCGAAGGGATCGGCGCCCTCGGGTCGATCGGCGTGCGCGGGATGGGCGACGAGCACCACTTGGGCCTTGCCACCATTGCCGTTGAGCGGCACCTCGCCCGTGTCGATGGTTTTGCTCGACCCGATCAAGTGCTCGCTGCGAAACAGCGGCTGGCCTTCGCTCTTGTCGAGATACACGAGCGCCCGAGCGCATCCGCCGTTGCCGGCCACTTGATCCAAGCCGACTTGGCTATGAAGCGAACGCACGCAGGCGGGTAGCGGAAATCGCATTTCGGCGAAGGCGTGCATGCCGATGCCCCAGCCCCAATCCTTGCCGCCGCTGACCAGCGGGCCGCCTTGCGCGTTGCGATCGATTTGCGGCCGCCAACCGACAGCCAATGCGGAGCGCAGCTTGATCTCGCTCGCCTCCACCAGCGACAAAGGAACCTCGTGCGGACTGTAGAAGCGCCGGGTTAGGACCTTGTTGTGCTCGACCCAAAAAGCGTCGAGCGACCAAGCGGGCTGCACGGCGTGACGCCAAAAATCAGGGTTGTTGGGATCGCCCCAAGGCATCGGCTGGATGCGATCACCCGCGGTAGTGACCCGCAGGCCATCGGAAGTTTCCAGACGCGTAAGACGCGATTTGCAGTCGGGAGTCAGCAGGGCCAACTGCTCGAAATAGGCGTCCCACCAGTCGAGCCGCGGCATATCGAGCTCGGCCAATTCGTTGTAGCGGATGTCGCGGCGTTCGTTCTCCGTCAGCGCCGAAACGCCGGTCGTGGTGAACCGAATCGAGCGAAACGAAAGCTGCCGGCCATCCTTGTAGTAGAGCGTGGCCGGTTGATACTGATCGCTGGACCGCCGCTCCCAAACGATTCGCCTGAGCCAGCGGCTCGCGACGCGAATTCGAGATCGCTGAGGGCCATCCCACCAATTGATGCCCACCGACGGCTCGAACACCAGATAGGAAAGTAGCTTTCCTTCTTCCAACGACGACGAACTACCGACGCTCATGAGCCGGCCCGGCATGCAGTCGCCGCCAAAAATTTCGATGAAGGCCGCCGGTTGGGCGGGCGTTTCGCCCGATTCTTTTCTTAGCCAGCGAATCGCGTTGCCGGCGTCGAATAGCGGAGCCCCATTGAGCTTGGGCGTATTTTGGACTCCCCATTCGCTGAGATGGCCCTTAATCCGTTTGCCGTCGGTGAACACGGCCGTGTATTCGGCGTTCTCGGCGACAACCGGCTTTGCCATACCGCTGACAATCGAGATTCCAAGAGCGATTGAGCTTAGAAATTTAGACATACGCGGGGGGCAGGCGGAAGGAGGGATAAAGGCGGGATCGGCAGAGGCGCCGGTAGGGACAGCGTCCCTGCTTTACGCCAGCCGTCCAGTATGGCCTAAGAACGTGGCCGCCGCGACAAGCTCGCCGGTTTTTTTCCACCGCCCGTCAGGTGGCCGAAATGTCCTTCATAAGCGGCGAAAGATATTGGACCGTCCCCGCCATTGTCGCCATGTGAACGTAATCGTCCTCGGGAATCTGCACGCGATATCGCTTGCGCAGCTCCATCACGATGTCGAGAAAATCCATGCTGTCCAGCTCGATCTGCTCGCGCAGAGGCTGGTCGTCGCTAAGAGTGCTTAAGTCTTCATCGGGCACGATATCGGCCAAAATGTCGACGATTGCCGCGCGAATCTCCGCCGGGCTCATGCCGCGATCTCCAAAAGCCAATTCAAGTCGTTTTGTCCATCATTAACCTTGGCCGCCCGCCGTCAAGGGCCACGCTGCCGGGGACTGTCCCCTTTTTTGGAGTCTTCGGAAAAAAGGGGACTGTCCCCCTCGCTCCAGACGGTTCTCAAAATGGTCGGAATACTAACCCGAAGCGTCAGCGAGGCTGGGCGACAACACTCCTCGCTAATGCGTCGGGTTGGTATGCCTGCGAAAACAAAAGCGTAAACGGCTCTGCCCCTCTAGCCCACCGGCTCACATCCGCTTAATGATACACACGGAATTGATCCCAAGCATACCGAACGAGTTGTTCAGCAGATAGTCGACGCGGTCGAGCTGTTGCGGTTGCCCGATCACCAAGCCTTCCAAACGACAATCGGGATCGAGCTTTTCGAGATTGATCGTCGGATGGCAAACTCGATCGTCGAACGAAGGCAAATTGCCGGCTAACTCCAGCGCCCCGGCGGCGCCCATCGCGTGCCCGATGAAGCTCTTGGTGTTGTTAAACCGGGTGCGACTCGATCCGCCGAACACGCTTCGCAAGGCCTCGCATTCCTGAATATCGCCGTGGGTCGTGCCCGTGGCGTGCGTGCTGACGATATCGATCTCATCGGCCGCGATACCGGCGCGAGACAACGCCAATTTAATGCACTCCGCCTGGCGGATTGGGTTGGGCAGCACGAAATCGCTGGCGTCGCTGTTCATCGCATACCCGGCCAGTTCGCCATGGATCTTCGCGCCGCGGCGGCGCGCGTCCGACAGACGCTCGAGCACATACACGCAGCCCCCTTCGGCGACGACGATTCCGTTGCGCTCGGCGTCGAACGGGCGCGAGGCCTTCGTCGGATCGACGTGGGTCGCGAGGGCTCCTTGGCTCTTGAAACTGGCAAAGATCCCAAACGTATGGATACTTTCCGAAACGCCGCCCGCCAGCGCGATATCGCACTCTTCGAGCCGGAGCATTTGAGCGCCCTGAATCAGCCCCGCGTTTCCCGCGGCGCATGCGGCGCCGATCGTGTAGTGCGGCCCCGTGATCTCCAGATTCAGCGAGATCTCGCCGGCCGGATTGTTAGCGACCGTCCGCGGATTGTGGTGGTGCGACCAGAAGTTGATATCGTAGTTGTAGCCTTGAAGCTGATAGACCTCGTTCTCGGTCTCGACGTTGCCGTGCTCGGTGACGCCGATATAGATGCCGACTTTCGACCGATCCACATTTGGCCAATCGAGGCCGGAGTCGGCGATCGCCTCGTGGGCACAGTAGATGCCCACGCTTCCGGCCCGGGTGCCGCGGCGAATTTCCTTCCGCTTCTGATATTTCAGCTCGTCGAACGTGCAAACGCCGGCCACGGTGGGGCCAACATAGCGGATTTCATATGGCCGAACCCCGCTGCGGCCTTGCAGAAGGCTGTCTCGGAACTCGGCCAGATTGTTCCCACTGGGCGCAGCCAGACCAACGCCAGTAATCACAATGCGTTGGTTGTCCGCTCGAGCCGCCATTATCCGCAGTTCCTTGGAATCGGGAGAATCCCTGAAACTACCCCCTTGCCTGAAGATTGACAAGTCGGAAGGTCGTGCGGAAATACAGAGCCCATGGTCCTCAATCGCGTGATCGCGAATGACGACTCATCAAGGGGCCCCAAAACTTTCGACCCCCGTCCAACGAGGGCATCCACGGGCGACAGAATCAGATCGACTCGCAACAACCGGGGGCCGCCGTGCCTCGTCGATGGCCAGCGAGCCAATGACGTTGGATGAGGAACCGGTCAAATCACAGGCCCCTACCGCACAAGGACAGAAAAAGTGCCTCCTGATGGACTCGAACCATCAACCGTCTGATTAAGGGTCCGTCTTGAACGCGCTGCTGGGCTCCAATTGGGATGCAAATGGCCGTTTTTCCCGAGGATTTTCAATGATCCGTTATGCGGTAAAACATGGATAGAGTCAATGTAGGTAACAGTTTGCGTAACACCAGGATCGATTGGGAACTGGCTCGACAGCGCACCGCTGGGCGCGGTGTTGCCGAAGAGTGACGTCGCCGAGGCGGTGCGGTATGCTCTGCCGCAGATTGTCGGCGACCCGCGGAAAGCAATCGCGTTCATCCGGGGCGCGGTGAACGTGAACTGGTAAATGCTTCAGCTATAATGCCCAAAAAACGACGTTTAGTCCTCGTGGCGACTGCTGATTGCACCCTCAATCGAATCAGGCTATAAGGAAATAACCCTCCTGCCATGGTGTCGTTCCGGTCAAGAGAATCGCGATCATGAAACTTAGCAATGACGCGCCTCGCCGTCTATTTTTCTCCACGCTCGACCTCGTTTGGGCGGGGATGATCGGCGTGGGGGTTTCAAATCAATGAGTGATTATTGGTAGCGTCCAAAACAGGAGCGAACCATGGGCACGTCTGGTGATTTGAGCGAAGAACAAGTCCGTATCCTGATGGACGCCTACAACCAAGGCGGCACGCTCGGGGGCGCCCATCACGCCATCCCCAGCATCGGCGCCGATACGGTCGAGCCGCTTATCTATGGTCTGGCTCGCTTGAAACGCGCGCTGCAATTGGCCTGCTCGCATGAGTACCTGGACGAAGCCCTCAAGGGCAACATCCCGAAATGCTACATGGAAGTCGGCTTCCAAATCGTTCGCCAGGTGGTTTCCGACTTGCGCTGGGTGGTGCTGGGCGCCGGAACGGGCGCGCTCCTTTGCGGCGCTGCCGGCAGCGCCGTGCCGGTAGTCGGCAACATCGGGGGCGCCTCGGCCGGCGCCTCGCTCGGCGCCGCCGTGGCGACCTATGTCCTCACCGGGGTCAGCGTCGTCACCGCCGCCAAATTCATCGGTGAAATTTCCGGCTATGCCTCCGTCGATTTGGAAGAAGGGGTGAGGTCCGCCGTGCGCGGCGACGTCGAAGCGGGCGCCCGGATGTTGGCAAGCGGCATGGCCAAGGTGCTGGCATTCCTTTTGCCGACGTTGATCCTGATGCTGCTAGGCAAGGTCGGCAAAGTTGCGTCGAACAGGTTTCTAAGAAATCCCAATGTCGCCCAGTACCTGGCCAGGCTCCCCGCGCCTATTACCAACGTAGCTTCGGCCTCGGGCCTGCTGGGAATGACGACCGAAGAAATTCGGGCGATCGCCGCCATGAGTCGCGGCAAGCTGCTGGTCATGCGCGGCTGCAACCCCGCGCGGCTTAAATATATTCTGGCTCGATACCATGCTAAACCTGTCTATATCAAGTGGAAGACGGCCAAGAGCGGGCCCTATGTCGGCCAAGTGGTGCTGACCGAGGAAGAGGCCCTCAAGGTGCTGGCTCACTACAAGGGGAATCCGCCGGGAGGTCAAATTCAAACGCTGTCCCCCTCCTCGGAGCTTATCGGCAAGGGAAACAAACCGCTAATGCACGACCCCAGTCCGACGACGGGGGGCCCTTGGCTCGAGAACCACAAGCTGGAGAAGTTTCGCGACGCGGACGGCTCGACAAAGTACCGCATTCTGCATCCCGATGGAAAGCCGTTCGTCGGGGACATCGACCGCGTGCTGTATGCCGAATTGACGGGCAGGGGCACGGTGCGGCCCGGCGTCGTGGGCAACAAGAACCATTGGGAACTCAACGACGACGCTCGTGAGATCGCCTACATGAACGAGCAAGTTCGCAATCGGATGGGCCAGTCAGTCAGTTACAATATCTTCCAACACGGCAATGCTTGGAATCTAAAGTTCAAGGATGCTAACGGAAAGTGGTATCAAGGCTGGCCTGGCCGTACCAAGGGGACCTACGTCTTCGACAACGAGCCGCTACTGGTCTGCTGCAACGGTCACGCCTACGTCATGGGTTGGAACGAATTCGCCGAGCTCTGCCGTTGCCACAACAACGTCGGGCTGCATTTCCCTTGGGATAATTTTGTGGTGAAGTAGGGGATCTCGTGGTTTCTTGACGAGCGAGAGGCGCGCGTCGACCGGGGCTTCGGCGAAGCGCCTTCAGCCCCGGCCACCCGACCGCTTTTCACTTGGATTACGGCACGTTGTAGCAGTACAGCGAATTGCCTTCGCGGAGGACCAACTCGCCGCCGACCACCGCGAGATGCGCCCAGGCCGAACCGGCTCGTCGACCAACGGCCAAGTCGCGCGGACCCGCGCGCGGAGGCAGCGCCGCCCCGGCGCCGCCCCGATCGAGCAAGCGATCGCCTTGCGCGATGCACTGCGCGAAACGCTCGGCAGTTCTACGAATTGATCCGATTGCTCCAGCTTCAGCGGCGACAAAGCCGGATCGTCGAGTCGACGCTCAAGTTGCTCAAGGAACTGCAGGAGGCCGGGTAAGACGGTTGCAAAATTGGCAATTTTGGCAATTCACCCGGGCCTGCCGTCAAAAGCCGCCAGAATCGTGTTCTGCGCGTTTGCGCCGTGAACCGCAACAAGTTCGGACGATTCTCTTGGGTCGCGGCTGCCGCCATTTGCGGCATGCCCTCAGCTCAGTGACCCGGCCAGCGAGCATCTCCATCGCCGCCAAGTCGGCCGTCATTTTCACTAGGGATCGCGGATTAAAAAAGCTCCCATTTTCCGACCGGTCCGAATGCTAGCAGATGCTGTTTTCAGCCGGTTTTTTGATTTTGTGACTGCAAACTTGGGAGTTTATTAAATCCGCGATCCTAGCCGTCCCGTGCTACGAGTTCTTCCCTTGCCGGCCGATCGCCTCAAGCAGGTCGTCGCCAAGCGAAGCGTCAAATAAGTCGGCGACGTCGCCGCTACTCGCGCTCGATGACGAGACTCTTGCCGAGCTCAACCATTCATAGCGACTATAACCGTCAAACGTGGCCGCAACAGCGTCAGGATTCAGCTGCAAATTATCTATCAACTGGCGACCTCGTTTAGCTTCCGCAGGTTTGGTATCTATGGAAGCTAAGACCGAGTCTAACAGCCTGTTGAAAATCTCCCCTTGACCACTGTGGTACACTACGGGCGGGTTTCTCTTCCCACTGGCAAGGATGCACACGCATG
>JBBQWR010000039.1:0-56999 GCA_038210495.1 Pirellulales bacterium | reverse complement strand
CTTCGGTTTCAAACCACGAATCTCGACGGCGTCCATACCTGGTTCTCCGGGAAGGCGATCATGAGCCGGTCCTCCGACCCCAACCAAGTCTCGCCGATTCCGACAGATTCACCAAGAGGAACCTGGCGCTGTAGTATTAGGGGCCGCCAATGCCACGAATTATCTTGGTCATTTCCTTAGTAATGATAACATGTCGGTCTTTAGTCGCCGGCTCCATTCCTCCATACGATCACGTCGTGGTTGTCATCGAGGAAAACCGCGGCTATTCGGATATCTTTGGTTCTTCAGGTCCGTCGAGCGCTCCGTATCTCAATTCGCTCGCGACAACAGGCGCGATATTCACTAACTCCCACACCGTGAGCCGACCCAGCCAGCCAAACTATCTGCAACTGTTTTCCGGCTCGGATCAAGGCATTCACGACAACAACATTCATCCGCGAATCGCCGCCAACAGTCCCACCAGTTCTAATCTTGCCAGCGAGTTGGCTCTCCGAGGAAAGACGTTCGTCGGCTATTCGGAAGATCTTCCCTACGATGGCTACACCTGGAACGGCGTCGGCGATCCCAGCGGCAGTGGCGTCGTCGGGACGGGGGACAATGGCGGATTCGGCGCCCCGCTGGACACGGGCGGCTACGGCTATGCGCGAAAGCACAACCCGATGGATCAATTCGCGAACATTCTCAGCGTGCCGAGCGATCCGATGAGCAGCAGCGCGGCGGTCAGTAAGACGTTCGCGGCCTTTCCGGGCGATTTCCATCAATTGCCGACCGTGGCTTTCGTTGTGCCTAATCAGCTTAACGATATGCACGGCGACGGCAGCGTCAGCGATAGCGGAACCCTAATCCCTCGGGGCGATGCGTGGCTGAACACAAACTTTTCGTCGTACGGCGATTGGGCTCAATTGCACAATAGCCTGCTGATCGTCACCTGGGATGAGGACAATCTGTCCTACAATACCGATAGCCACATTCCGACGCTCTTCGTCGGGGCTCACGTTCAGCCTGGGCAGTATGCGGAATACATCACCCACGAAAACGTGCTGCGGACGTTGGAAGAGATGTCTGGGACCGGCTATTCGAACGATGCGGCCAACGTGGCGCCAATCACGGACGCCTTTACGCCGGTTCCCGAACCTAGCAGCTTCGGGTTGGCGTTAATCGGTTTGGCGGCAACACTGATTGGCGCCTTCCGAGCGAAAGACCGAACCGCGCGACCAGGGCGCGCGCCGAAACACGGCCAGTGGCCGACCGACGAATAAGGCCGCGCGAACGGCGCCGTCTGGCCATTCGCGGCTATCGCGCGAGACGGGGCTATTGTCGCCCAGGACGAAATATTCGTCGGCCGCGAGAATTCTGCGATCATGGGTTGCGTTCCCAACCGGAGCCGTGTAATACACGTCGCGCCAAATTTGAAGCCGCGAAATTTTAGCCGGCATCGCGTTGGCGCCGATCGCCAAGGGCTGCGGACTCGCCACGATCGGGCCTATGAGCGGCTCATAAGAATATCCGAGGATGGTGGCGCCGTTAACCGCCACGATCACTTGGCGATCGACGAGCGAGAGCACAATCTCGATCGATCGATCGACCGGGAGCGGGACCGACCGGGCTGTAGCGACGATTTGGCCCGCGCGTTTTAGTTCCACTTCGCCGGTGGACCACGCGATCGTCGCGAGAAATGTCTCGTGGCCGTCGTGGGCTTCCAGGAGCAGTTGGCCCTTGGCTTGAGACATCAGTTGCGCCACGAGGATCAGGTCCGTCACATCGTTGAGTCGCCGCGAGTCGGCTTGGTTATAGGAGTCTTGATCTCGAAGCGGGGCCGGCGCGATCGAGCGATCAGGACCCGCCTGACGTTGGCCGCTGTTGAATCGCAGCCAATGCTGGCCGGCGCCGCTACATTGCCAACCATCGGTCGATCGTTGCCAATCACTGGAATTCGAAATCCAGCGGCAAGGCAACTCGGCGTCGCTGGACTTCCACTCCGAGTCGTTCACCAGAATTGCCATCGCCCGCTGCTGGGCGAGCGTCTTGCGCGTGATTGCTCCATCGACAAAGACGTCTCCGCCGCGGATTTCGATCGACTCGCCCGGCAAGCCGACGACCCGTTTGAGGCAATATTCGCCGGGACGATCGGGGCAGAAAAACAGCGCCGGCTGCCAGCGCCATGGCGACAGCGATCCGGCCACCGCTCGATTGATAAGCAACCGATCGCCGGCCCGGGCCGCCTCGCCGATCGGAATCTGCTGGCGGCCGCAATTGGGGCAGGCCAGCGTCTCTCGATTCGGCCAGTCGGCCTCGTCGCAAACCAGAGGCATCCCGCAATCGGGACACTCCGCCGAGATGTGTGGTCCGAGAAACGCCGGCGCCATCGAACCACTCGAGACGATTATCGGCGCCAACCAGCCCGACACGCAGAACGTGTGGACCATCACCGCGGCCATGACCAGCATCGCCAGTGTTTCGACCGCCGCGCGCATTCGCCGGACAAACGGGCCCGGCTTGTAGGTCTCACGATCGGCGGCCATGCCATCGAGTTTCCCGCGCCGCACGGCGATGAGCAACTGGCGCCGGCGAGCAAGTAAGTTGAATGCTATTCCGGCAACTCTTCAGTCCCCGGCTCGGGAAGCCAAAAACTGGTAATTAGCGCGACCGCGTAGAGAACCAGCGCCACCGCGCCAGC
The DNA here is from genome assembly GCA_038210495.1 of Pirellulales bacterium. GTDB lineage: Bacteria > Planctomycetota > Planctomycetia > Pirellulales > DATAWG01 > JBBQWR01. Next base: position 54,322 of record JBBQWR010000039.1, on the reverse strand, counting down.
GGCGTACGCCAAATTCCGGGTCGGAAACTCTTTTGAGACCAACGTGGGCAGCATGGTCGGGATCAGCGACGAAAGTGCGATCGCCAAGGGCTGACCCGCGGTTCCGAACATTCGGCCGCCGACATTGGCGGCGAAACCTTCGCCCGTGCCGCGTAGATAGGTCGGATAGACCCGCGGCAAATAGTTGCCCCAGAAACTGAACTGAGCGACGGTAAAAAAGCCGGCCACGAACAGGCCCCATTTGAGCATGTCGAGTTCTTTGACATCCAATCGCCCCGCCACAACAAAATAAATCACGGGAATCAATAGCAGCCCCGGAACCAAGAACAATCGCAGCAGCGCTCCGCGGCGCACGATCCACAGCGCCAAGAAAGCCAAGGCAAACCGTCCCGCCAACCCACCGAGCTCTTGATACATCTGCACGCTGCTGGCCGTTTGGCCCACGAGCTTGGCCATCTCCGGACCTTTCGCGGGGCCGAACGCGCCCCGCACGATTTGCGGCGTGATTTGCAACGCGCCGAATGCGACGCCAAACGCACAAGCAAATAGCACGGCGGTGACGATCGTGGTGCGGCGAAGCTGCGGCGAGAACAGCGTCACGATGCTGGGGCGCTTCAGGGCGCCGCGTGCCTTCTTCTCTTGCCACACGGGGGACTCCGGCAAGAACGGCCGAATGAAAATCAACGGCAGCGCGGGAATCAAACCGGAGATTAGCGTGTAACGCCAAGAGACCTGTTCGCCCTGAATGCTCGGCAAGCTGTGAACGGCGCCCTCGATGCTGTAATTGACGACGGCCACCAAAAGTCCGCCGAACGAGGCAAACGCCTGCGTAAAGCCCAGCACGGCTTCGCGCCGTTTTGGCTCGGGAAACAACTCCGAAAGCCAGGCGACGGCAGCCACGAATTCCACGCACACGCCGATGAATGTCGTGCATCTGAGCACCAAGAGCATCGTCGCGCTGGTGGCGAACCCCGAGGCCGCCGACGAACAGGCGTAAAGCAAAATGCTCCAGGTCAAGACACGTCGCCGGCCAAGCAAGTCGGTTAGATAGCCGCCCAGCAATCCAAATACCCCGCCGCACAAAGCGCTCGCGAACGTGATATACGCGGTCCACTGGGCAATCGTCTCGCGACCTGCCGGAGTCGTTCGACTCACATGCAAAAGTTGCTCGAGCGCCGGCGGCCCGGCCAGCGGCATCATCAACAGTTCGTATGTGTCGAACATGAACCCGATCGCCGCGATGATGCAGATCAACCACTGAATCGTGGTCATGCGAGAAGACGGGACCGACGGCGAGGGAAGCGCGTTCATGAAGACCTAGGGGAGAATAGGCGGGAGCCAACGGAGCGAAAAAAGGTGGGATCGATCGGCGGGAACCAATCGGGCAGGGTCCGCGACCGGTGCTCGCCGCCAGCATTGTAGTCGCGGCCGTCGGCGCGCTCAATCGCGACCGGAATTCCGGGTGGCTGCGGTTCGGCGAGTGCGCCTCGGAGAAGGAGTCACTCCCCAGTTTTGCTCCGCGACTCCGCAAAATGGGCACAGTCCCTGGCGGTTTTGTGAGCGGTCCTTACCGCTCGCGAATGTCCGCCGTGTCGGAGCGGCGCATTCGTGCCGAGGCGGAGTTGGCCGGCGCGGCCCGTGTCGGCGCCGGCTCGTTTTGTGCCGCTTGACCGGCGACATTGTCCGGCACGCGGCCCGAGAGCTCGGCGAATTGCTGGCGAATGGGCGCTTCGACGTGAACCAGCTTTTGCGCCAATCGCGATACGCCCGCCGGGTTGGCCTCGGCGGTATGCGAAAGCGTGCCGACGAACATCGACGTTTCGGCGAAGTTGTGGTCGGCCGTCTTTCCCAACAGCGGCTGGAGCGTCTTGGCGATCAGCTCGATTCCCAGATTGTCGACATGCACGAATGCGTCCAGCCGATTGACGATATGCACGTGGCCGTTGGGTTGTTTGACATAGGCCGTCTTCAGCACGAGCACGCATTCGCCGCGGAGCTTGGCGGGATACATCGACCCTTCGTACGTTCCCTCGGAATACAGCACGTGCAGATCACCGCTGCGATAGGCATATTCGAAAGCGCCCGTCGTGCCCTGGCCATCGGAGGCGCGATACGAATCGGCGCCCGTGCGATCGAGCGTCATGTTCGTGATGCCCATGATCCGCCAAATATCGACCACGACCTCGGGATTGCGAATCAGGAACAAAAACAGATCGGGATCGCAGTCGACCACTTCGAGCGGCAACCGGCGAAACAAACTGGAGTTGTTGACGATCGCGTTGATGCGCGCCCGTTTGTCGTGACTGAGCTTCTCGAAGGGGATCGATTGGATCGCCTCGTCGCGAGCGGCTCGACTGGTGATGGCCCTGCCCGACGAATCGGCGGCCGGGCATGGCGCCCCCATGCCGCACAACAAAACGGCAGCCAACACGGCCGGAACACAGCGGACGGCGACCACGCCGAAGCGCGCAGCAACTGGCCGCTCACCGAAATGGGTAGCAATAAATCGCAACAAAGCCAATTCCCCCCAGCGACTGACCAAGACAGGCGAATCTTGCCGGTCCTAGGGATAAATCGGCCGGTTTTGCCGCGCTCCGCCAGCCAAAATTCCCGAGTTCGCAAGCCACGAAGATCGCCAAACAATGCACATTGCCACGCTTACCAGCATTCGCGATCGATTGGTCTTGCCCCAATTATGCGGTCTGACGAAAATCCGCCGCCCCGCGAGTCGCGCGTCGTAGTCGTAGGTCAGGCACTCTGTGCCTGACGAGCCCGTAAAGTCAGGCACACTGTGTCGGCCTAGCGCGATCGCGGCCCGAATCGAAGGCCTCTCATCCAATCAACGTCAGGCAGGATGCCTAACCTACATCGATGGTCAAACGCCCACTCACCGTGAAGCCGCCGACAAAGCGGCGCAGATCCGCGCCGGCTCGATGGTTCGGCGCGACGCTAGCAGCTTTGGCGGTGTTGGCGCTGCTGGGCGTCGCTTGGCGAATGAAACAACCGGCGCTGATCGCCGAGCGTCTGCAACTGCGTCTGGCCGATGACTCCGAATCCGACGCCGAGTTGCACTTGCGGCAGCTCGCGGCGCTGGGTGACGCCGGCCTCGAACCGCTTGTCCGGTCGCTTGCTTCGAGGCGGCAGTGCGTCCGCGAAGCGGCCCGGCCGCTGATCATCGAAACGGTCGGCCGCTGGGAACTGCTGACCGACGACGTGGCCGCGAACAAGTTAGCGCTGCTCGCCGCGGCGCTGGCCGACGCGGCGCCCCAGCTCGATGCGACGAATCGGCGTTTCGCAAGCGACTTAACGATGCGGATCTTGCATTGGCCGCGAGAAGAAAACGCCCGAGGTCAAGCGGCTCTGTTGTCGGATTGTCAGCGCGTGCTCGCGATTCTCGCCACCCAGCGCGATTCTCAAACGAGAAGTGACGCCACGATCACTCAAAATGCCGTCGTGGTCGCTCAACCGCCCGCCGGCGCGACGGCCGAAGATCGGGCCAGTTGGACGATGATCGCAATGTCGCGGCTTCCCGGCGGCGGATTGCCGATCGAACTGGCTTCACGACCTCCGGACAATAGTGTGGTTGGAGATCGAGCCGTTGCCAAAAGGACTGAAACGTCCGCCGACGACGGCGAACCGCGGCGACTGGCGGATCAGCGGGACAGCCGTTCATTGAGCGGCGCCGATTCATCGACCGGGCCGAATCGCTCGCTCGCTCCTAACCAGCCAAGCCGCCTGCCCGGCGCCGAGGACCAACCCAACCGATTGGCGCAGCGTCCCACGGCTCAGCTTCTGACGGCACAGACGAATCGGTCTGATGAGACCAGTGAGAGCGATTCGAGCGAACTTCGAAACATGCCGCTCCACGAACTTTTTCGTCACTTGCATGCGTCCAATTCGCAGGGTGCCTCCGGCGTGGCCACCGAGCTCGCGCGCCGCGGAATTACGGGTTCGCTCTTGGACCTCGCTCGACAGGCAGGCGACCCCAATCCACAGATCCGGCGGCAACTGGCCGAGCGATTGCCGCGGGTGAAGGGCGTCGACGCTCGGCCCTGGCTTTTGGAATTGAGCTACGACGAGGATCCGAAAGTCCGGGTCACTGCGGTCACACTGATGGCGACGAGCGGCGACATGGACCTTCTGAAGCGAGTCCAGCAAGTCTCGCGCGAGGATCCCGACGATCAGACACGGGCCCAGGCGCAAAAAGCGTTGCCGGATTTTCGCCGCAGATAGAGAAATCAGAACAATTAGAGCCGCGCGCGAAGTAAGCGGTGGGTTATCCAAACTGACTGTCAACGCTTACTTCGTGCGCGGGTCTAGGCGTCCTATGTCGCTCGGCTGCGCGATAACAGCCACCAGCCGATGAGCACGAGCGCCGCGCCGTAGCCGCTGAGCACTAGGCACGAATCGACGACGATTCGCAAATTCGGCTCGCCGGGGTTGGCCAGCAACTGGCGGTAGGCGTCAAGCGCCCAGGCGTGCGGCGTGAACAGGCTGAGCTGCTGCATTGCGGTCGGCATGAGCTCCCGATCTCCCATCAAGCTACCGCTAATTCCAGCGAGCGCCAGAACCAGTAGCGTGCCGTACACGGCGACTTGCGATTCGGTCCTGGCCAGCGCCGCGACCACCAGCGCCAACCCCATCGCGGCGAGCGACGTGCTGAGCACGAGCGGCACGAGCCACAACGGCCGGGGACCCCAACTCATGGCGAACACCAACTTGCCGGCGAGCAGCAGAAAAACTCCTTGGACGACCGACATGATATAAGCCGGCACGAACTTGCCGATCAGGATTTGCCACTGGTAAATCGGGGCCGCCCGCAGGCGCTTCATCGTGCCTTGGCGTCGCTCGGAGACGAATAGCCGGCCGACAACGAGTACCAAGAAGAACGCGAACATCACCAAATACGACGGCACGAGGATCTGGTAGCGAGCCGCGCCGCGATTCAAAAGTCCACCGCTGGCCGGCTGTTCGTATCTGGCGATCTCCGCGTCGGCGTCGCCGCCGACGCCCGATTTGGCCTTCGACCGGGTGAGCCCTGCCCAATTCGTAGCCGTCAAGTCGTAGTTCGGAAACATTTGCTTCAGGCCCACCTGCACCAATGGGCCGAGTCGGCGGCCGATCGTGTCGAACGCTCGACCGATCATCCAGGGCATGACCACGCGCAGCGTCGTCACCTGGGCGACCTGTTCGATGATCGACGAGGCGGTGATTTGCGTCTGGTCGCGCAATAGCTCGGCATCGAGTCGCGCGAGATCGACTCCATCGCGATAAAACGGATTGACGCCGCTGGGCAAAAACGAGCACTTCGTCATCAGTTCACTGAATTTCGGGCCAAAGACCAGCACGGCCGCCCGCCGCCCCCGGACGATCATGTCGTCGGCGTCTTCACGGCGAGATATTAATTCGACCTTAATTCCGGCCGTGTGAGCCAGGTCGCTTTCGACGATCTTGGCCCAGTGATGCTCGATCTTGGCGCCGGTCGATTCGTCGGTCTCCGTGTAACCCGCATCTAGATCGACGACGGAAATTCGCAATCGATCGTCGGGCTTTTGACCAAAACCTTCGCCGACCGAGAGACCCAGCACCATGACCAGCAGCAGTGGCATGACCAGCAGCACGATCAGCGCGCGTGGGTCGCGCCAGGCTTGGCGGAGATCTTTTTTGATGAGGAGCCAGGTTGTCATGGGGGAAGCGTCGAGCGTAGCGAGTGGCGAGTAAAGAAGCGGTCGTTTACACGCCGCAATGGTTACTCAATCTCTTAACGTTTTGCCGGTTAGGTGTAGGAACACTCGCTCCAGGTTTGGCTCCGATGTCTCGATACTCTCGAGTTGGGCGTCGGTTTCGTTAAGTGCCGCGATGAGCTTAAGCAGCGCTGCCGGCACATCTCGGGACGATAACACGAGCCAGTGGCTGGGTTGCTCTTCGAGTGTCGCGCCGGGAATTTGCCGCAGGCGGCTCCACATTTTTTCTGACGCCTGGGAAACGCGGAAGCGAATTTGCCCTTCGAGCAGTTTCAGCAAGGCCGGCGTCGTGTCGCAGGCGATCAGGCGGCCGTGGTCGATGATGCCGACGCGGCGGCACAGGGCCTGCACTTCTTCCATATAATGGCTGGTGTAGACGATCGTCACGCCCGTGGCATTCAGCCGGCGAATCTCTTCGAAGATATGATTGCGCGACTGCGGATCGACGCCGGTGGTCGGCTCGTCGAGCAACACGACGCGCGGCTCATGGACCAGCGCGGCGCCGAGATTTAGTCGCCGCTGCATGCCGCCTGAAAAGGTGTCGACCCGATCGTCGGCTCGCTCGGTGAGGCCCATCGCCGACAGCACGCGCTCGACCCGTTGGCGAAGCGTTGCGCCGGTCACGCCGTACAGCCCGCCGAAGAATTCCAAATTCTCGCGGGCCGTCAATTCGCCGTAGATCGCATTCTCCTGCGGCACGATCCCAATGCTTCGCCGCAACTCGCGATTGCCCAGCGCGATCGGCTGGCCGAGCAGCCGCGCCTCGCCGGCCGACGGTTCCATCAGACAGGCCAAAATCGAAAGTAGCGTGGTCTTGCCGGCGCCATTGGGTCCGAGCAGTCCGAACATTTCGCCGGAGTCGATGGCGAAACTCACGCCGTCCAGCGCGACGGTTTGACCATATCGCTTCGCCAATCGGTCAACTTCCACAATTGGCATGGGGGCCACTCGCTCATTAGAAGCCCTCACAAAACCGACTCGGAGAAGGGGATAGTCCCCGATTTTGCTCCGCGGACTCCGCAAAATGGGGACGATCCCCGGCGGTTTTGCTTAGTCATTCCGCGCCCCCGCCAAGTAGCCGGTTCCTTCGTCGGGAGTGCCCCCGACGACAACTTGAATCTGGTGACGTTCTTTCTCGCTCAGACTGGACGCAATGATTTCACCGATCAAGTTCTGACGATCGATGGAGTCCATTCCTGCAAAGCTGGTGGAGGTGATCACCCCAATGATGCCATCGAGATCTTCTAATCTAATTGTCGCCGGCGCGGGAAATCGTTCCGCTAGGGCCTTCTTGAGCTTCCGCACAAGCGGACTCGTCACACTTGCCACAGCATCACCCCCTTTTCGATGAAACGTTGAGCCGAATTGAGGAATCGTCGCGAATGTTCTTTTAGATTGTCTCCTTTGATTCTGTGATAGCCCGTGATTTTCTTCAAGTGAACTCGCATCCGTTGTTCTGAAGCGAAACGGTGGGTATTCAACCACACACTGACTATTTCGATTACGGCCACTTGAAGCGTTCGCAAGTGTTCGTCAATTTGGGCATCGGTCCACCGCTTTGCCCGCAACCTTTCGCGGTCGATTCGCAACATGCCGCTTGCGGCGAACAATCGAAGCAGGTCATGCCGTTCATCAATCGTGGAATCGTGTCAGCCCTTAAAGGCTCGCAGAAGACACTCGACCGCTAGTCCGCCAACATAAATGGCCAAAGCATAGCTGAAACCCTCGCGGTATAAGTAGTGCGATTGTCCTCTGCGCTGCGGTCTGAAAATAGTGATCCGATGTAAAATCCATGCCAGTTACCTCGATATCCCAGCAGTCAGGCGCTTCGGATCCTGCGAAGATCGCATTGCACGTTAGTCGGACATATGTCGGGGCGATGGCCCGAGTCAAGCATGCCCTATTCTAAGAACCCCCAACAAATCCGGCGAGGCAGAGGGAGTCTGACCCAATTTGCTCCCGGATCGCAAAATTGGGGCAGACCCCGGCCGGATTTGTTAGGGCTCTAAAAAAATTTCCGCAAACGGATAAACGGTTGTTGATTTGAGTTTTCGATCTGTTATAACTGCGCTCAGGAAGACCCACCCCAGCCCCCTGCCGCCACGGCGGCCCGCCCGGCTGAACCGATCCAATTCATACCCCCGGAGGATCGAGCCATGTTGACGCTTCTTGGAAAACGGCCCAACACGTTCTGCGACGGCGTATCGCGACGCAATTTCCTGAAAATCGGCGCCATGGGGCTCGGGAGCATCGGATTGGGCTCTCTCGGCTTGCCCGATCTATTGCGGGCCGAATCGGCCAATCCGGCCGGCGCCAATGGCCGATCGATCATCAACATCTATCTCGGTGGTGGCCCGTCGCACATCGATATGTTCGACCTCAAGCCCGAGGCGCCGCCCGAGATTCGCGGCGAATTCCACCCGATCCCGACCACCGTGCCTGGCATGCAGATTTGCCACTTGATGCCCAAGCTCGCGTCGATGGGCACTAAATTCGCGATCGTCCGCTCGCTGACCGGTATCCGCGACGAGCACGCCTCCAATCAATCCGAGAGCGGCTGGTCGGAGAACGATCTCAAGACTCTAGGCGGTCATCCCAGCTTGGGCGCGGTCGTCGCCAAGCTGCAAGGTCCGACTCGCGGTAGCATCCCTACCTTCATGGATCTGACGGGCCACACCAAGACCGGCTTTTTGGGGCCGGTCTACTCGGCATTCCGGCCGGATGGCGAAGGTCGTTCCAATTTGACCCTTCGCAATGAAATCACGACCGATCGATTTCACAGCCGCACTGAATTGCTTGGCCAATTGGACCGCATCCGCCGCGACATGGACGCCAGCCACTCGATGGACGCGATGGACGCGTTCAACCAGCGAGCGGTGGGCGTCATTACATCAAGCAAATTGGCCCAAGCGCTCGATTTGGAAAAGGTCGATCCCAAGGTGCGCGAGCGATACGGACTGCCTGAGCACAACGAAAATCAGCGATTTCTCACCGCCAAACGCTTGGTCGAGTGCGGCGTGCGGATCGTCAGCTTTAGCTGGGGCGGCTGGGACACGCACACCGGCAACTTCGACGCGCTTCGCCGACAACTTCCGCCACTCGACGTCGGTCTGACCGCCATGCTCGAGGACCTCGAATCGAGTGGACTGCTCGAATCGACGATCGTCGTCATGTGGGGCGAATTCGGACGCACGCCGCGCATCAATACCAACCAAGGGGGTCGCGACCATTGGGCTCGCGCAGCCAGTGCTTTCGTGGCCGGCGGCGGCATGCGAATGGGCCAAGTCATCGGCTCCACCAATCGCTACGGCGAAGAAGCCCTCGATCGGCCGGTGCATCTGCAGCAGATGTTCGCGACGTTCTATCACCTGCTGGGAATCGATCCGAAAACCACCACGATCCGCGACCCCAACGGCCGCCCCCAGTATCTGGTCAACAACCCCGAGCCGATCAGCGAACTCATCGGTTGACCCAACCGCCGGGCAACATTCCGGCGCCGCAAAGCGCGATGGTCATGGAGGGCTTCCCGCTCGAAATTCCCCGCAGCGCTGTTATTGTTTCCGATTGGCCTCCAAATCGCGCACTCGCTGCTCGAGTTCGTGGATGTGTTGCTCCAGCGCCTCGATCCGCGTATTGCGGTCGACGGCGGGATGGATTGGGTCGACCGGCGCCGGGGTGGCGGCCGACGGCGGCGTATCATCGGTGGGAGTCGGGACGGCTGGCGTAGCTTCCGCAGCTAATTCTTTCAGCGACACGTTGGTTCGGTGACTCTCGCCGTCGCTGATGTAGATCATCTCAGCCGATTTGTGGGGGCCAAGCTGCGACACGAGCTTCGCCAGATCCTGGGGCGAATCCACCGCGCCGCGGTTAAACGACACGATCACCGAGTCGAGCGGGATGCCGGCCAAGTCCGCCGGAGAACCGACGGTGCGGCCCACCACGAGGGCGCCCTTTGTCGATGACATTTGCAATCGCCGGCGGACCTCCTCGCTCACCGGCTGCGTGCGAACACCCAAGAGGGCGTGCCGCGGAGTCGACTCATTTGCGGTCGGCGCCGCCGGGCCGGTCTGCGACGCGGGCCCACCGGGCGTCGGTCCCAGCGGCTCGGGCAGCGGTTCGCCCGACGGCGGGCTAGACGCATCGATGCGTCGATCGGTCGGTTCCCTATGATCGATTCGATCGGTTCGCTCAGCTCTTTGCGGCCGTTTACCCAGCACGACGGCAATCTGCCGCGAAACGCCGTCACGATCGACGTCGAACGTCGCTTGTCCGCCCGGCGGCAGCGTGTTCAGCACCGCCGCCATATCGGCCGTTCCACGAATCGTCTTGCCGTTGACTCGCACAACGCGATCGCCGATTTTGAAGCCGGCCTTGGCGGCGGGACTGTCGGCGACGGCCTCGACCACGCGCAGCCCGTTAGCATTGTCGCGAGGGTTGTCGGTGGCGAGCCCTAGATAGCCCGCGTCGGTGGGCCGAACGTTTGCCGCGGGAGCATCTGCCTTGGGCGTTTCTAACGGGGCAACGTCCGTTTTCGGATCGCGAGCTCGGGGCGCGTCCGGCGTGCGAATATCTGGCTTGGGCGCCGCCGGCAACTCACTGAACGGCTGCCCTAGCGCTGCGGTCCCCGGGACGCCGACAAGCATCAACCCTACGACATGCGGAACAAATCTCGCGACCGATCGAGTGAACATAAAGGCCTCGGCTGTTTGATTGAAATCCGTCTCCCCGATTTGATTCTACGCCGCCGAGGCCGCTGGCGGCCACAGCGATTTGCGAGAGGTTAATATGGAATTGCGCGGACGAGGAAATTGAATCTTTCCCCGTCGTCCGAATCGATCCGCCCATTCCCAATCCATAGTGACACTCTGCCGCGTGCCGCTTATCTTTTAGCATGGCGTCATTCGATATCAGGGCCTTGAGCATCGCGCCGGCTGCCCCAGCCGAGTTGCGAGAAACAATCGCGCTGGTCTTTGGTCGGCTCGGCGACGATCTGGGCCAGCGACAAGGCGCAGCCACCTGGGAAGGAATTCAAGCCGGCGAAATTTCTCCCGCCGGATTTTTGCAGGCCCGATATCAACAGCAGTCGATCGGCGCGATTGGGATTCAGCTGCAGCCGGGCCGCGTGGCGAGCATTTGGCCGCCGCAAGTCGTTCGCGAATTTTCCGAATATGCGGACGATATTTCGCAGCGGCTGCTTGCGGCAGCTGGTGAAATCGCCGGACGTGGCGGCGCTCGCTTGGTTCAGGCGCTATTGGAAACCGATTCCGGCCCCGACGCCGAACACCTCAAGCGAGCCGGGTTCGTGCATCTCGCCGATCTGCTCTATCTCGTCAGTCCGTCCGGCGCGTTTCCGACGTCGCCGCCGAGTGAGCTCGATTTCGAGCCCTACGAACCGGCCAAGCATTCTCGGTTCGCGGCGATCGTCGATCAGACGTACGACCAGACGCGGGATTGTCCGAGCCTCAATGGTCTGCGCCCGATCGGCGAGGTGCTCGAGGGGTATCAAGCGGTCGGCGACTTTCGGCCGGAGCATTGGTCGATCGCTCGCAGTGGCGGGCGCGATGTCGGTTGTTTGTTGCTCGCCGCTCATCCGCAGCACAAGATTTGGGAAATTGTGTACATGGGCATCGTGCCCGAAGCGCGAGGCCAGGGATTCGGCTTGTCGCTGGCGCGGCATGCCGGATGGCTGGCGAGTCGAGCCGGCGCCGAGCGTCTCGTGCTGGCCGTCGACGCAGCCAACGCGCCCGCGATCGACGCCTACGCGGCAGCGGGCTTCGTTTCGTGGGATCGCCGTAGCGTGTTGGTGAAACGCATGGGTCGCTGATTGTCGCCGGCCAACAATCGTCGGCCTGAAGTGATGGATGCTTAACGTGTTGCGTCGTCGTCTTCGCGCGGCGCTGGCGCCCAGCACATCCAAACCAAACATTTTTTCCACGCTCTTATCGGTTCCGGAAAAAAACTTTCTGGCGACGGCCGCGCGACTTTCGCCGAGCATTTGCGAGAGATTTGCCGACTCACATTTCCCTAACTTCCACATGCTCCACGCGCGACCCAGTTCGATGGTTTGACAGCGGCGCCAGCATGCGTAGAATCGGGCCTTCGACAAACCAATCCGACACACGATAGGCCGGCGCGGACGCTTAATCTTTTCCGCCGGTCCATATTGCTTGGCTTCTCCACGCGGTAGTTTCCACCCGATTCCGGTTCGATCGCGGTGCGCGCCGAGGTAGTCATCGACCGTCGACCAGGAAGCGATCATGGACGATAAGGACATCGTGTCGGCGTTGCTGGCTTGCGTCGCCGAAAAAGTCGGCCAGGAGCGGTTCGATCTCTGGCTGGCGGGTCACGCCCGCCTCAGCGTGCGTGAGGGATCGCTGTTGGTCGAGCTTCAAAGCCGCTTCGCTCAGGACTGGGTCCGATCGCATTTCCGCGGCGAGATCGAAGCCGCCTGCGTCGAGGTGTTGGGCAAGTCGACGGCGCTGGAATTTCGCGTCGACAAAAATCTGGCGCGATCGACCGCCGCGCCAAAGGTCGCCGCCCGCGCGTCCAGTAACGGTAAATCGAATTGCGACAACGGGGCGCCCCTTCGCGGCGACAACGACAATGCGGGGAATCATCCTTTAAGGCTCAGCCCTGCGACCACCGACTCGAGCGACAGTCATAGCCGCGCCCCCGGGCCGCGCGGATTCACGCGCCGCAAGTTCGCATCGCTCGATTCGTTTGTCGTCGGCAGTTCCAATCGCTTGGCTCATGCGACCGCGCAGTTGGTCGCCGAACAGCCCGGACGCTATTCGCCGCTGTTCGTTCATGGGCCCACCGGCGTGGGTAAAACTCATCTGCTCGAGGGAATCTGGAACGCCGCTCGAGCGAGGTCGCCGAATTTGCACGCCGTCTATCTGTCGGCCGAGCAGTTCACGACGTATTTCGTCGAGGCGCTCAACGGCTCCGGGCTGCCGAACTTCCGCCGCAAGTATCGCGGCGTCGAGCTATTGATCATCGACGACGTGCAGTTCTTCGAAGGCAAGAAGGCCACGCTTGGCGAGCTGCTGCATACGACCGACGCGCTGTTGCGCGAGGGCCGGCAATTGATTCTGGCGAGCGACAAATGCCCCGTCGGGCTCCGCTCGGTTAGCGGTGAGTTGGCGACGCGAGTCGGGGCGGGGATGGTGTGCGGCATCGATTCGCCCGACTTCCAAACGCGAGTTGGCATCTTGCGGCGACTGGCCGATAAAATCGGTTTTGCCCTGGCCGACGACGTGGCCGAATTGATCGCCACCCATTTGACCTCGCACGCGCGAGAATTGTCGGGCGCCATCAATCGATTGGAAGCGGCCAGTCGAATTTTGCAGCAGCCGATCACTCGCGCGATCGCCGAAGAGGCGTTGGCCGAAATGATCCGTCATGGCGCTCGGTCGGTTAAGCTGATCGACATCGACAAGGCGGTGTGCGATGTGTTTGGACTCGAGGCGGCCGCCCTGCATTCGAGCCGGCGAGCCAAAACGGTCAGCCAGCCGCGGATGTTGGCGATGTGGCTGGCCCGCAAGCATACGCGGGCGCCGCTGGCCGAGATCGGCGAGCACTTCGGCCGTCGCAGCCACAGCACGGTCATCTCGGCTCACAAAACGGTCAACGGCTGGGTCGCCAAGCAAACGAAAATCGAGCTCAGCGGCAAGGACTGGAACGTGGAAGACGCTATCCGCCGCGTCGAGGAGCATCTCAGGCAAGCGTGAGGAAAGTCGGGAGACGGGAGTCGGGAGTTACGAGGCAGGCGAGGGGGGGGCGTAAGTCCCTTGTCCCACGCGCGTCGGCGCCAACCGACTCCAAAGCCGCCCCCGCCCTGCTACACTGCATCGCGGCGTAGCTACTGAACTAACCTTGCCATGAAAACGCCGGCGCATCGATGCTCCTCTTCAAGAAAAAATTCCTCGACGCGATTCGCCGCGGCGAAAAGACGCAGACGATTCGCCTTTGGAAATCGCCTCGGATGCGACCGGGTCAGAAGAGCTATATCCCGGGCGTGGGATACATCGACATCGCAGCGGTCGACGAAGTGAGGCTCGACGAGCTCACCGATGGGGATGCCCTACCCGATGGCTTCCCGACCGCCGATGCTTTGCGTCAGGAGATTCGCGATCTGTATCCCGACCAGCTTGCCGGCGGCCATAAGGCTTACCGCCTGATTTTCGTCGTTGTCGGGCCCCAAGAGCAGGCGCAGCGCAAGGCCGACAAAGAGCTGCGGAAGCAAGGCGCCTAACCGATACGATTCGCCCGTTGTCCTGGCCTGACGGAGCTCGCCGCCGCGCTCGTGTCGCGGAGAATATCGTGCAGCGTTTGCTTGGCGGTCACGGTGTCCATCCGGTAGAGCCAGTACATGGCGTAACACAAGATTGCCGCGCCGGCGATCGCGATGGAGAAACCCGGGCCACGCGATGCGGCGCCCGTCTGCTTCAGGGCGCCGGTCAACTCGCGCTGCAAACGTCGCCAGCCGCTGACGCTCTGTCGGTCGCCGATCGCGACCAACGAGACGGTTTGCATCGGTGGATAAGATTCCAAATGGAATTGAACTCCGGCTTGGGGCAGCACAAAGCTATCGCCGGCGCCGCTCGCCTGAATATCGATCCGCGGAAGCAGTTCGGCCAGACGCTGCCGCAGTTGCTCCGCGGACAAATGAAACACGACCAACCGGGGCCGCGCAAGCAGATTCAACAGCGTCACGCTCAGGCCGTAGAGCGCGAGTATCAGGAGCCACAAATATGCGCCAGGAAGTGGCGACGTCTGCGGCAACAGCATTTCCATCGGCCCGACGATCGCCAGTCCCACGACGGCCATCGCCAAGGCGCAATTATCCATCGTCCCCGACCAGACGACGACCCTCGCCCGCAGATGAATCGTGCCCAGACCCAAGAGATACAAGCCCAGCGGGACGAAGGCGATGGCCTGATGAACGGGATCCATGCGGGTTGATTCGGCGACCGTGGCGGCTATTTGGCTTGCTTCAGCCACTCTAGCATGACCCAGCCGACCTTCGCCAGCGATAGCGCCGAGCAGTGGGCCGGCGTATCCTGCTCCGTGTGCCAATAGGGATAATCGAAGTCGATGATGTCGCACGTCGGGATGTGTCCCAAATCGTGCAGCCGCAAATGGTCGTCCAGCACCTCGTGCTTGCGATGCGGAATGAATTCCCGCACGCCCATTTTGTACGCCGTCCGCCAAATGTCCTCGACCAGCGGCCGCGTGTCGCGCCACGACATGCTATTGAACTCTTGATAAATCTTCAGGTCGCTGTTGCCCACCATGTCCAGCAGCACGCCCCAGCGGTACTTGTAATCCGGCGGGCTGCCGGCGTACATGCGGGCGAAATACTCGGCCCCAAGGAAATAAGGATCGCCCTTCTTCGGCCACGGGCGATCTTCGAACACGTATTCTTCGCCGTCGAACAGCACGAAATCGACGCCGTACTTGCTCTCGAGCTTGGGCATCGATCGGGCCAATTCCATCAGCACGGCCACGCCGCTCGCTCCGTCGTCGGCGCCGATGAATACTCCCTTCGGATTCCGCTTGTCCTGGTCGGGGAATGGTCGGGTGTCGTAATGGGTGCAGAGCAAAATTCGCTCTTTGCGATCCGGATGCCAATGCACGATTAGGTTCGCCATCGGCACGTTTTCGCCGTTCTGGGGATCGCGGGCCTGAAATTCTTGAAAGCTGACGTCGCCTCCGAGCTTCGTGAAGTGATCGGAAATCAGCTTCTGCTGCTTGACCATGCCGGCCGAGCCGCTCTGCCGCGGCCCGATCGCGCAGACCTGCTTCAGATACTCGTAAGCCTGCTTGCCATCGAATGGGATGTCTTTGACTTTGAGATCGGAAACACCCTCGGGCAGCGGAGCGCCGGCGCCCCAGCCCGACGACAGCCCGAGATACCCGGCCACGAGCAGCCCGGCGATCGCGACGAGGCCGACCAGGATTTTTGGGCTCGACAGGCCGCGCATAATCCAACTCCAAATCATTTCGGTTCGTTTCATGCCCCGGATTATATTATGCCCCGTCCGCCATCAGAAGACGAATCCGCCGCTTAGCCGCGTTCGCTCGCGATGCGCGTCGCAAGCCCCACATCAATCCAATCGATCGGGTCGCGTTCTCGCCGGCTGGCCCACATGGTTGCCGCAGGAAATTGCTCCGCTAGCACCAGGGCCAATTGCTCGACGGCGAAGCGTTCGCTTGCGTAATGGCCGGCGAGAATCAAACCGATGCCATCGCTCTCCGCTTCCAGGCAGGCGTGAAATCGGGCTTCGCCGCTGACGAAAGCATCGCAGCCCCGCTGCTTGGCCAGCGAGATCAACTCACCCGCGCTGCCGCAGCCGACGGCTACCGTAGTGACCATCGCTTCCGCGGCGCCGACGATTTGCAATCGCTCGACGCGCAAGAAATGACCGACGTGCTTGGCCATTTCATCCAACCTCATCGGCGCCGGCAAGCGGCCCATTCGACCGACGCCGACGTCGGAATCGTTGGCGCTGGGGGTTAGCGGTTCGATACCGATCAGGCCTAACCCTTCGGCCAACCGCCGATTGATTCCCTCGCGAGCCGAATCGAACGCCGTATGCGGACTGTATACGGCGATTCCCGCGCCGGCCAAACGCAGCAGCAATCGTCCGTCGTGCGACTCGGTCGTCAAACGGCGAATCGGCCGCAAGGGCATCGGATGATGAGCGACGATCAAATCGGCGTGCTCGGCGATCGCCTCGGCCAGCGTGGCGGGCGCGATCGTCAAGCAAGTCATGATCCGCATCGCCGCTTGGTCTTTGTCGCCCACGAGCAGACCGACATTGTCCCAATCTTCGGCCAACGCAGCCGGAGCGAATCGTTCCAAAAAGTCGGCTACCGTCGCGATGGTGAGTTGATTCATAAGCAGGCCCGCGCCGCCCTGGGTTCGAGAACAGAAATATCTTAAGAGGCCTGAAAGGGCGAGACAACCCGAGGTCCCGAGCCAATCGATCCGGCGCTAGAGCCGCGCACGAAGCAAGCGGTGCGTGAACGCAGCAGAGCCGAAGATCGACGATGAATCGATGGCCCCCCGCTTACTTCGTGCGCGGCTCCAGAGCGCGGCGGGCGCGGCTCCAGAGCGCGGCGGGCGCGGCTCCAGAGCGCGGCGGGCGCGGCGTCGCTTTCAGCGTAGCGAACGGAGCAGGCCTTCGGCTTTGTGCCATGTTTCTTGGTACTCGTGGTCCGACGAGCTTTGGGAGACGATTCCGCCGCCGACGGGCATCTGCCACCAGCCGCGGCCGACGGTGATCGTGCGGATCGGGATATTCAAGTCCATCGAGCCGTCGAATCCCAGATAGCCCAGCGCGCCACAGTAAACGCCACGCGCGGTTGGCTCAAGCTCGGCGATAATCTCCATCGCTCGGACCTTCGGCGCGCCGGTAATTGAGCCGCCTGGAAACGCCGCCGCCAACAGATCGATGGCCGTCTTCCCTGGCGACAATTGGCCGCGAACGACAGAGACCAGATGCTGGACGAACTCGTAGCTCTCCAGCCGGCACAAATCGCTGACGACGACGCTGTCGGGTCGGCAGACGCGCGACAGGTCGTTCCGCAGCAGATCGACGATCATCACATTTTCGGCGTTGTCTTTTTCGCTCTGCCGAAGCTCGTCGCCGGCGAACAGATCGGCCTCCGGTTGGGCCCTGCGGCGTCGCGTGCCCTTGATCGGCCGGGTCTCCACGCGATCGCCAAGCACGCATAAAAATCGCTCGGGCGAGGCGCTGGCGATTTGAAACTCGCCCAGATCGAAATATCCGGCGAACGTGGCCGGATTTCTCCGCCGCAGCCGCAAGTAGAGCGCAATCGGATCGTCGCTCGCGGGACACAGCAGCCGCTGCGATAGGTTCACCTGAAAGATGTCGCCGGCATGGATATACTCGATCGCCCGGCGGACCGCTTCGAGATAGCTTTCCGGCGAAAAGTCGCTGGTGAGGGGCAAGCCGGCCCACGACGCGCGGTCGGTTACATCGAACTGCTGCGCTAGCTCACTTTCCGCGACGGGGTCGGCGTCGTGCGCGATCTCCGCATGACGCGACGGATGCGGATTCACATTGAGAAGCCAATCTCGAAATTCATTCGCTCGCTCGACAGCCCGCCGATGCCGACTGGCCCAATCTTGCTCGGGAAAGCCCTGCGAGATAATCCAAGCTCGATCGGTCAGATGATCGATCGCCAGGACGACGTCGTACAGTCCGATGGCGATGACCGGGACGCGAAATTCGTCGACCCGCGCCCTGGGCACGCGTTCGAATTGTCGTCCCAGTTCGTAGGAGAACATACCCGCCGCGCCTCCCTGAAACGGCGGCAAATCCGGAAGCGTCGGCGACTTAAAGCCGCCCAGCGAAAGCCGAACACATTCCAGCGAGTTTTTTTTCGTGTCGTTCTCGGCAGCTCCGTCTGAACCGACATCGATACAGTCGAAGGGATCGGCCGTTATGAACGAATAGCGCCCTAGCTCCGGGTCGCGGCGGGCGCTATCGAGAAACAGACAGTGCGGCAAATGGGCCAGCCGCAAGAAAGCCTGCTCCGCGCGTGGCGCCGGCGAAAGCTCTTGGACGATGCCGGCAAATTCGTCGAGTGGGTCGCTCACGGCTCGCGGTTCCCCGGAGTGATCTCACCGGACTCGTTCGGCGGCGGCAGATTGGCCGGACCACGCCTGAGGCGATGGCTCTGCTCGGCGCGCGTGAGCAATCCCCAGCCGAGCGCTTCGTCTTGCCGATACTCTTTGGACAGCGTCAGGGCCGTCAGCGCTTTGGCCATCTCGAATCCCAAGTAAAACGAATGGCCCGAATCGAGGTTGCGCGGCTGGCTCGCCAAGAGCTCGGCGAAAAGCTTGAACGGATCGGCGTCGGATAGGTGTAATCCGGCGCTCACCAGGTGGACTTGCCCAGCTTCGGCGAACACGCGGTAATTGTGGTCCTTGAGGGCGGCGGCCAGGCGATCCAATTCCGCCGAGCCCACATCGATCGACTTGCCCCCGCGAAGCATTACGAGCCGCGGGTCGACGTGCTTCGGTAGTTGCCGATGTTGCACAGCGTAGTACGCCAGCCGTCTCGCGACATCGCACTCCGCTACTGAGCTTTTGGCCCAGTGAATCACCTCGGTGGTCAGCACGCTACGAATTCCCAGCTCTTCGCAAATCGCGATCAGGAGCATATTCACCCCGGCCGAATCGACTTCGGTCAGTTCGGTGAGATTACCGACGCCCATCATCATTTCGGCGTCGGGGAATTTTTGTCGCGTGGCAAAATAGCGATTGAGGCTGGCGGCAAAACCAAAACCGATCGGTTCCAGCACGGGATCGATCCGCAGCGGCACGCCGGCTTCGGCCAATCGCGCGACCGTTTCATCGAGTCCCGAAAGATCGGCCGACGCGTCGGGCACGACCACCACCTCGCAGCCCCAGCCGAGCGCGGCGCGGCAGTTGGACGAGTTCACCGAGAGAACGAGCTGGGCGCCTGCCCGCACCGCCGGCTCGATCTCGCGGGGATTCATGCTGTCGATCGAGACACGATGGCCGGCGTCGCGCAGGGCTCGCACGGTTTCCGCGGCGCGGGACCAAGGCTCTCCGGGATCGCAGCCGACATCGATCAGATCGGCGCCGCTCGCTCGCAGTCGCTCGGCTTCGACCAAAATTTCGTTCAACGCAAGTCTTGGAGCGTGATTGATCTCGGCCAGAATCTGAATGTCGTGTCGCCCATAGTCGCTGGCCGCGGGGCGATGGCCAAAAAAATCCGGCAGGCGCCGCAAGTCGCGCGGGCCTCGCTCGACCGGTACCCCGGCGGCCGCAATCACCGGCGCCAAATCTCCGTCGCAATAGCCGGGTAGCAGCACTCGCGTCGTTTGCGGCGGCACGGAAATCCGTTTGGCGATCCACTCGGGCGTCATCAGCGCGGCGACCGTGATGTTCAAGACATCGAGCGTGTAATCGAAACCGACTCGCGGCGCAAGCTCAGCCAACATGGTCCGCAGAGCATGTTCGGCCAGTCGTCCCGTGACAAAATGAATTCGCTGGGCGTGCGGCATGTGGGCCAAGAAACGGACTTATCATTAGAGGTGGCGTCTTCTCTGTTCTCTAACTCAACGCTCCGGGGCTTCGGCGAGTACGCCTCCAGCCCCGGCCATCCAGATTCGTTAAGTTCGAGTTTCTTATTGTAATCCGCCGTTGACGGCAATGACTTGACCGGTGATGAAGGCGGCGGCCGGCGAGGCCAGAAAATTTGCGAGCTTGGCGACATCGTTCGCATCGCCCCAGCGGCCGAGGAGCGATTCAGCAGAGGCCCGCTGTTGCCAGTACTCGCTGGCGTTCTCGCCCCAGCTTGTCTTGATCCACCCGGGGGCAATACAGTTGACGCGGACCCTGGGGGCGAGCGAACGCGCCAGGCTGCGCGTGAACGACATGACGGCGCCTTTGGTGGCCGCGAATAGCTCGCCGCTGTCGCCCGCCATCCCATAATCGGCCCGATCCCAGCCGATGTTGATGATGGTTCCTCGACCCTGCTGTTTCATTTGGGCGCCGATCGCACGACTCAGTCGCATGGAGGCGACGACATCGACCTGCCAGAGAGCGTTTAGCTTTTGCTCGAAATTCCAAGCGGCTGCCGCGCCGGTGAGCGTGTCGGCGCCGGCGTTGTTAACCCAGATGTCGATTTTGTTTTGCCAAGACCAGGCAGCGGTGGCGAAGGCATCTTGATCGGCCGGATTGGCGAGATCGGCGAGCAGGACTTGCGATTTGCGGCCCAGGCGGATGGCTTCGTCGGCCACGGCTTGGCCGCCCGCCAGATTGCGGCGAGTGTGAATCAGGCAATCGGCGCCGGCGCCGGCAAACTCCAGTGCGATGGCCCGGCCGATGCCGCTGGCGGCGCCGGTGACGACGGCGGTCAGGCCGTCGAGCGCAGTGGCGGGATTGGGTGCCATGTTATCGCATTTGAACTGGAAGAACTATTTGAACAATGCGACCAGTCGCCGAGCCTGCCTTCACTCCCGACTCCCGTCTCCCGACTTCTTCTCCGCTACCAGCGAAAAAGGCCGGTGCCCCAGGCGAGACCGCCGCCGAAACCACTGAGCAGCAAATGGCTGCCGGCGTGCACTCGGCCTTGCTGAACGCATTCGTCGAGCGCCAGTGGAATGCTGCCGGATGATGTGTTGCCATAGCGATCCAGGTTCATGACCATCTTACGCGGATCGATCCGCAGTTCCTGCGTGACTGCGTCCAGGATCCGCGCGTTGGCTTGATGCAGGATAAACAGATCCACATCGCCGACGTTCATTTCGGCGGCCGCGAGCACCTCTTGAATGCTGCTGGTCAGCAGTCGCACGGCCCATTTGAACACCGGCCGGCCGTCCATCTTGAGATACTGCATCCGCTGCTCGAGACGCTCGGCCGTGGCCGGGAATCGCGAACCGCCCATGGGACAATTCAGCACGCCTGCCCCGGCGCCATCGGAGCCCATGGCATAAGACACGAAGCCTTGCGTGGGATTGCCGGCGGCCAGCAGCACCGCCCCGGCGCCGTCGCCGAACAGCGGATAGGTCTTCACGTCGCGAGGGTCGACGACGCGCGAATTGCAGTCGGCCCCGATCACCAGCGCCAACCGACTGCAGCCCGTGGCGACGAATTGCATGGCGGTGGTCAGGGCATAGAAAAATCCGGCGCAGGCCGCTTGAACATCCATCGCCGGAGCGCAGAGTCCGAGCTTATGCTGCACGACGCAAGCGGTCGACGGCATCGGCATGTCGGGCGTAAAGGTGCCCAATACGACCAGATCGATATCGGACTTATCGACGCCGGCCCGCGCGATGCACGCTTCGGCCGCGCGAACCGAGAGATCGCTCGTGGCCAACTCCGGCGGAGCATGTCGTCGCTCGCGAATGCCGGTGCGCCGCACAATCCATTCGGGATCGCAGCCCAGCGCGGCGAGATCTTCGTTCCGCACCACCACGTCGGGCGCATAGCTGCCCACGCCGACCACGCGAACGCCGGTCAACCGCCGCTGCGGAGCATGCAGATTGAATTCGATTTGTTCCGACACGGCAACGCTACTTCCGATTTTATTGAAAACAAATCTTGTTGGCCGCGTTAGTTTGCGATGCGGATTTAGTGGCGCGGTATAAACTCGCGTCGCAAGCGAACGCGGCTAAACAATCGGTCCGCGTTATTTCTCTGTCGGCGTGTCGACCCAAGCGCGCTTCTCGTGAGATTCAATCACGGCGTCGGCGACAATTTGCGCATTGAGACCATCCAGAAAACTCGGCGTCGCCTGCCGGCTTTCGACGATCGCGGAGACGAACTCCCACATCAGGTCGTAGCGAAACACCGTGGCCGGCTCGCCGACGCTCGGATCGCGGGGGCTACCGGTCGGCTTTAAAAACTCCGCCGGCACGGCGACTTCGGCCAAGTCGCTTCCCGTCTTGCCGAGCAAAATCGTATTCGGCTGATGCAATTGATAAACGGCCGACGCTTCCGAGCCGTTGATCTCGGCCCATTCGTGTCCAAAGCCGCCGCGTCCGTAACCCTTGGCGAGCGTCGTGCCTTCCCAGACACCCGTCGCGCCCGACTCGAACTGGCCGATCAAACAGGACCAATCATCGACGTCCGAGGGCGGACATTCGCGGCCGTCTGGGGTCGTTGTGCGCGGAGCAAAGCGGGCGAGCGCGCCGCACACTTGCTGGATGGGTCCCAGCAGATCGATCGCAAAATCGAGGCGGTGAATCGTCATGTCGAACAGATCGCCGCCGCCCGCCAGGGCCTTATATTGCCGCCAGCCCCAGCTTGTCTCGGGCCAATCGAGAAACCGCTGGCTGCGAAAATGCCGCGGCATTCCCAGCGCGCCACTCGATACGAGATGCTTGAGATATCGCATCGACGGCGCAAACCGGTATGTGAACGCCGTCATGTGAACGATACCCGCCCGCTCGGCGGCCCGATACATCTCGCGGACTTGGCTAGCATCGAGCGACAGCGGCTTTTCGCACATCACATGCTTGCCGGCTTGTGCCGCGGCGACGGCAATCTCGCGGTGGCTGGCGTTCGGCGTCGCGATGACGATCGCGTCGATGTCCGGATCGCGGCACAGATCTTCGTAGCGGGTCGTGACCTTGTCGATTTCCCATTGGCCGCGGCGCTGCTCGAGCAACACCGCGTCGGCGTCGCAGGCGGCGACCAGCTTCGCACGTGGGTCAAGCCGCAGCGCGGGCACATGGTGGTAGTCGCTCACCTTGCCGGCGCCAATCAGCGCCACCCGCACCGGCGGGGCTTTCGATCGTACGGACATTCGCGGAGCCGTCTTGGGTATCGAGCCTGAAAGCTCGTAAGGTACGGCTTTTTTGGCAAAATCACAATCCCCGCCTCAGGCGCGCATGACTCTCGGGGAACGAAATGAATTCAGCCATAGCATCGCCAAGGTGAGAAATCCGATGAGGCCTGCCCAGCGGATTGGACCCGATTCGTAAATCACCGTGCCATTGAACACGATGAACAGCATGAAGGCGTGCAGCGCCCGATTCACCCACGCCGGCCGCTCCGCCCGGCGCTGCGGCGCCAGCCACCATAGCAGCACGTCGCCGGTCCAAACCGCGACGAACAAATAAGAAAAATAAATTCCCTCGCCGACGCCGCTCACGGCGCGCGTGTGCTCCATCGCCGCGGCCTGCGACCAGTGGTGATAAAAGTGCATCGCCATCGCGACATGCACGAGGAAGGTCAGGCAGCCCCAGGTCCAGCACCAGCGGGCATAGAGTTCCGCAGCGCTCCTATCGATCTCTGAATTTGCAGGCGCGGGCGCTGTCTGCCGAGTCTGGATCATCAAACAAAGCCCGACGAAATACCACGCCAGCGACAGTCGCACGGTATTGCGCGTCAACGATTCGCCCGCCGCGCTCGTGGCCATAGCAGAGCTGCCGACCACGGCCATCAGTAAGACGAGGCCGGCGCCGGTCATCAGGAAGTTGGACGCGAACCGCGCGTGTGGATTTGGCGAGGCAGGACGAAGCATGGCGAAGTAATTTCGGCGGGCAATTTCAATCCAGATAACTTAACATGATAATCGACCAAAGTAGGCTGGGCACTGCCCACCAGCTTTGGCAACGGGTGAATCTTCTCTCGGTGGGCCGTGACCACCCGACGTTGAGAACCGAATCTTATGGACTCATCGCTTTCGCGGCGTCGGGCTGGCGCTAGCGCCGCGCTGCTTACGTTAATGCTCGCGCTCGACGTGCATTCGGCCGAGCCGCCCAGCGCGGCGCGCGAGGCGAAGGGGCGCCCGGCCGGGCAACTTGACCTCGACCCCATGCTCCAGGCCGTTCTGAAAAAGCATCCGCACATGCCCGGGCTCGTGGCCGCGATCGTCGATGGCGAGCGAATCACGGCGCTGGGCGCGGTGGGCCTGCGGAAGGCCGGCTCGCCCGTGAAATTCGAGCTGCACGACCTGATTCATCTCGGATCCTGCACCAAGGCCATGACCGGCCTACTGATCGGCAAGCTGATCGAGGAAAAACGATTGCGATTCGAGTCGACGATGGGCGACGTGTTCCCCAACATGCGGCCGAAGATGAACGCCGAATTCGAGAAGGTCACCATCCGCCAATTGCTGAGGCACTTGGGCGGACTCCCTCCGAACCTGGATTGGGACAAGCTCGATCGCAGCGGCAAGTCGATTGTGGAGCAGCGCCGAATGGCCGTCGAAGAAGCACTCGGCAAGCCGCCCGAAAATCCGCCGGGGACGAAATACGTTTACTCCAACGTCAGCTTCGTGATCCTCGGGGCGGTCATCGAAACGAAGACGGGCAAGCCTTGGGAAGATGTCATCGAAAACGAAATCTTTACGCCGCTGAGCATGAAAACGGCCGGCTTCGGCCCGCCCGGTATTCCCGGCAAGATCGACCAGCCGTGGGGCCACGTCATCAAAGACAATAAGCTCGAGCCATCGCAGTCCGACAATCCGCCGGTGATGGGGCCCGCGGGCCGGGTCCATTGCTCGATTACCGATTGGGCGAAATTCGTCCGCCAGTACCTCGACGCCGACGCCCGCAAAACTCCGCTGCTGCGGTCCGAAACGATTCGAGAGTTAACCGCGCCCGCGCCGGGCAAGGATTACGCCGGCGGCTGGATCGTGGCGAAGCGCGATTGGGCCGGCGGCGAGGCGCTCAATCACGCCGGGTCCAACACGATGTGGTACTGCATCGTCTGGGCGTCGCCCCGCCGCGATTTTGCCATCCTGATCGCAACCAACGCCGCCGGCGAAGGAATCGACAAGGGCTGCGACGATCTGGCGGGCGAGTTGATCAAGTTGCACGCCGATCGCAATAAGTAGAGAAGTCGGGTGGCCGGGGTTGGAGTCCGTCGCTTCGCCGAAGCCCCGGCGCGTTGACCCCAGAATCACTCAATGGGCCGCCATCGACATCTCCGCCCGCATCGCGTCCAACGGACCGTTCACCGCGTCCAACTCGTCCTTAAAAAGATCGCCAATCAACAGGTCGGTCAGCAGGCCCTTGAGATGCGGGTAACTTCTCACGAACCGGCCGAAGCTCAGGCCGTCGTAATATTCGACGACTAGCCGTCGCATGCGGTCCATGCCTTTTTTGAAATCGGGGCCCCATTTGCCAAGCTGGGCTTCGCTCGTGTCTCCGGAGGCAATACCCTCGGCGACGGCGTCGGCCGCCAACTCGCCCGATTTAAGCGCCAACAGCACCCCCGACGAATACAGCGGGTCCAAGAACCCAAACGCATCGCCGACGAGCACCCAGCCGTTCCCGGCGAACCGGCTCGAACGATACGTATAGTCTTTGGTCGCCCGATACTGATCGGCCCGCTTGCCAATTGCGACTCGCTCTTTCACAGTCGGACAGCGATCGAGTTCTTCGTTGAATGTCGTTTCGTGATCGCCGCGGCCTTTGAACAGATAATCGAAGTCGCCGACGACGCCGACGCTGACGATGTTGTCGTGCAGCGGGATGTACCAGAACCAAGCCTTCTTGTCTTTGACCTGGAGTACGAGCGTAGCGCCTTCGTCCCGGCCCGTGTCGCGATAGGCGCCTTCGAAGTAGGTCCACAGGGCGCCCTTGTTCAGCTTGGGGTCGGGCACGCGCAGCTTAAAGCGGTTGATGATCATCGAACTTTGGCCGCTGGCGTCGACGACGACTTTGGCGCGGACCTGTCGCGTCTTGCCATTTTCGTCGGCAACCTCGACTCCCACCGCCCGATCGCCGTCGAACAACACGTCGAGCACCCGCGTACCCTCGTGGAGATGCACGCCGTGCTCCGCCGCGTTGTCGAGCAGCATCCGGTCGAACTCACTCCGGCGCACCTGCCACGTTTGCGAGCATTCGTGCGGCTTGTGCTCCATGAAGTAAAACGGCTCGGACAATTTGCCGTGCTGATTGACGAACTGGACGCTGTATTTCTTGACGAAGTGGCTGGCCTGCATCTTGGGCAGCATTCCCAGCCGCTTGAGTACCCAATACGTCTCGGGAATGAGCGACTCGCCGATATGAAACCGCGGAAATTTCTCCCGCTCAAAGAGATGCACATTCAGGCCGTGCTGAGCAATCAAGGTCGAGCTCGTCGAACCGGCCGGTCCGCCCCCAATGACAACGACATCGACCGATTCAGCGCCATTCATGCTCATCGTGGCAGACCTCCGGCAGGACCAACGCGGGTGGGAAAGGGTTCGGGCGGGAACGATCAGTCTAACACTTAACGAGACCGATTGCGACTTCGCTTCAGGATGCCGCGGCCATGGGGCGAGCCTTCTGCTTGGCCATTACGCTCGGCGACGCCTTGCGTGCCACGGCAAACCCACAACAATAGACGTCGCAGTCGCCAATCCGCAAAAACTCCTTCTCGAAAGAATCGACACGATGCCGACAACGCTCATGGAAGTGGTCGCTCTACTCTCGCGGTTGCTGCATATCTTGGCTTCGATGGCGGCGGTCGGCGGCCCGATGTTCGTGCTGCTCGCGCTGTCGCCGGCGATGAGGGGCCTGGCCGATCGCGACCGGGCCACGTTGCAAGACGCCATCCGCCGCCGCTGGTCGAAGGTCGTCATGGCGGCGATCTTGTTTCTGACGTTGACGGGTCTCTACAATTTTTTCGCGTTCCGCGCGGCATCCGGCCACTGGGGCGAAGTTTGGCAGAGCGGCTCGGCAAATTCAAAGCTCTATAATATGCTGTTCGGCGTCAAGTTCTTGCTCGCCCTGGCGATTTTTTTCGTTGCTAGCGCGCTCAGCGGCCGCAGCGCGGGATTGGCCAAATTCCGCGAAAATGCCAAGACTTGGCTCACGGTCCAACTCGTGCTAGCCGTGTTGGTCGTCGCGATCGCCGGTCAAATGCGGTTCATGCACGTCGGTCCCAACGGGCCGCCGGTCGCCAACCCGTCAACCGCCAACATCGAAGCGAGATAGAGCCTTGCCGACCGACGCGCGGTAGAATTGACGGCATGGAACCCGATGACGAACTGTGCCTCTGCTTTCACGTCACGCAGCGCAAGGTGGCGAACTTTCTTCGCGTCGAGCGTCCGCGTCGCGCCGGCCAGTTGAGCGAATGCTTCGGCGCCGGCACGGGCTGCGGCTGGTGCCGACCATTTTTGCGACGAATGTTCGAGGCCGCCCAATCCGGCGCCATCGAGCAAACAACTCTGCCCACGGCCGACCAGTATGCCCGCGACCGTACGAACTACGTCCGCTCCGGCAAAGGCACGCCTCCGGCCAGCGCGACGCCGATCAGCGACTCCGGCGAAGAAGAGAATCGACAGGATTAACGGGTTTTTCAGGATAAACTGCCCCGCGGATCGAACATCCGACTCGCAAAATTGTCTTAGCACCGCTAACAATACTCCGGGTGGCCGGGGCTGAAGGCCTTGTTCTTACCCACGTCTAGGATGGAGGATTTGCGGGGGACGCTCTGTTAATCATGCGTAGTTTGGGAGCCCTGTGCATCTGCCAGCAAAGCGAGACGAACGCCTCCCAAATTTCCGCAACGCATACACCTTGCAGGATTTTCATAGTCGAACTGCGGAATGGTCCTCGACGAAAAGATGTGGGTAAGAACAAGGGCTGAAGGCGCCTCGCCGACGCCCCGGTTCATGGCGGCAAATTTCGATCCGATTCGTCGATCTTGCCGCCGTTCCGGTCGTCTGCTATCATCCGCCCCCCGATTCCGCGTAATTCATGCGTCTTGCCACGTAGGTCAGGCCAATGGGCCTGACGAGCGGGGTCGTAAATTAGTGTGCGTGCTAAGGAAATGCGGCGCGCCGCGTCAGGCCCTTGGCCTGACCTACATAGTTGGACCCATGTAAGAACTCCGCATGCCACGGATGGCGTCTCAAATCGAGTTCCAACGCATCGCGACCTTGACGGTCGTGGCGCTCTCATTTTGCCTAGCGTTCAGTAGCGGTTGTTTGCTGGTCGGTCGTGAAAAACCCGTGTCGAAGCAGGTGGCGACCTCGCGACAGCTTTCGCAAAAGGGGATCAGCGCCCTCGATCGGGGCGAATGGGACAACGGCGAAACGCTGCTTGCGCAGTCCGTCAAAGCGTGTCCAGCCGATCCCGAGCCTCGTCGCCATTATGCGGAGGCGCTGTGGCATCGGGGCGCCCGCGACCGGGGTCTCGCCGAGATGCGCGAGGCTCGCCGGCTGTCGGGCGAAGATCCCGCGCTGACCGTGCGTCTCGGCGAAATGTGCTTCGCGCTGGGCCGCATGAACGAAGCCGATGCGCTCGCCGACGAGGCGATCGATGTCAGTCCGCGGCTCGCGACCGCCTGGGCCCTGCGCGGTCAAGTCGCTCAAGCGACCGGCCGGCTCGATGACGCCTTGTCCTGTTACCACCGGGGTATCGAATACCAGCGCGACGATCGCTCGCTGCTCTATCTGACGGCCGAAATCTATCGTCAGCAAGGCCGGCCGGAACGCGCGCTGAGCATGCTCGAAGCCCTCCGCGATTCCTATCCGGCGGGCGAGGAGCCGCAGCACGTCCTCTATCTGCAAGGGTTGGCGTTTGTGGCCCTCACGCGGTACGACGACGCGGCCGAATCGCTGACGCTCGCGCTGGGCCGCGAGACGCCATCGGCCGAACTCTATTGCCGGCTGGCCGAAGCTCAGCTATTAGCGGGCCGCACGCCCGAGGCCAATGCCGCCGTTCAGCAAGCTTTGGCCCTCGATCCGCATCACGAGCCGAGTCGGCTGGTCGGCCAGAGAATCGAATTGGCCTCGCACAGCCTGACGACCATTCGACGCTAATAGCGCCGGTCGCGTGGCATAGGCATTCAGTCACTTGGCATAGGCGCCCTGCCTAAGCGTCGTGCCCTCGGAACGCAAAAACGCACTCTTTTATTCAGACGCACAGGCCAAACCCCTAGGCCCACAATCGCTACATTCACTCCAATTGACTCCCCCGCCGTTTGACGTTCGCTTCTCCGGACCTAAGGTTTCAATGATCCCGGATCAGGCCTTACGTCAGGAATCCATTATGAGCCAAGTGCTGGAAGTCGCCCCGCCGCCGTTTGTCGAACGCCGCAGCCCCGAGCCTCGTGAAGCGACTTCGCACAGCGAGCGTCGCCAGTTCTCCAACAGCCACGACGACTTGTCGCCGCTCGCGCGAGAACTCGCCCAAGCCGTCGATCAATACAAGTTAGTCAACCGCCGGCGCTTCATCACGTACGAAGAGATGCTCGACGTGATTCTCGGCCTGGGCTACAAAAGAGACGTTTAGCGGCCGCGCGTGGCGAGCGGGGGACGTAAGCCGGTTTTCACCCCCCGGCTCGCCTATTTTGGCGTCTCGATGACCTTCGCCGTCTTGATCGAGACCGCTTTCGCCGGTCGATCGTTGGCGCCGGTTTTTACGGCGCCGATGGCTCGGATGACTTTCAAGCTCGCTTCGTCCGCGGCTCGGCCGAAGGCCGTGTATTGATTGTCCAGGTGGGTCGATTTCTCGAGCATCAGGAAGAACTGCGAGCCGGCGGAATCGGGATCGCTGGTGCGGGCCATCGACAACACCCCCGGGTCGTGCTTGGTCGCGTTGAACTCGGCGGAAATCTGATAGCCGGGCCCGCCCGTGCCCGTTCCCTCCGGGCAGCCCCCTTGAACCATGAATCCAGGAATGACGCGGTGGAACGCGAGGCCGTCGTAGTAGCCGATCTTCGCCAAGCCCAGCATGTTGCGGACGTGCCCCGGCGCTACGTCAGGGAGCATGTCGAGCGTGATCTTGCCAAGCGTCGTGTCGAGTACGAGCTGATATTTTTTCTTGGCGAAATCGAGCGTCTTCTGGGCCGCTTCGACCTCCGCCTTGCGATTCTTGGCCATGCGGGGAGACCTTTTGGAAAGAAGAAGAGGGGAACAGACAGGATTGACAGGATTTTCAGGATCGGGAGTGCGCGGTCATGCAGTCGCGGCGGCGGCACGCGATATGTGTCGGCGACGGCCAAATTAGCAGATGCGGCGGAGTGCTTCAATCGGCTGATGGTTGAACTGGATTAATCCCGCACGCGGCTAATCTGACTGCTTTGCCCAGTCGGCGCAACGCGATTTTTCGGCGCCGTGGTCACTTTGCGCCTTTACGTTAGCCGATTCAGCAGTGGATTACACGGTAATGCCGCTGGTCGGTTGTCGTGACGGCGCGCCAGGATGCGGCGGCTATGTGATCCGCGGGGGCGTATGTTAAAATAACCGAACAATAACGGCCGCGACGGGCGTCCCGTTCTCCGCGTCGCAATGTCCCCCCGTCTTCGCTCCGCCAATCCAGCGTTTAATCTCCACTCCCTCGCTCCCCCTTCGATCGACCGCTCGTGCCTTACGAATCGAATTTCGGCGAACTCCAATCTGGCGGGAAGAAGCTCGCGCCGGCCACGGCCGAGACGCCGTTTCGGATTGCCGTCTGGGGTGACTTTTCTGGTCGGCGAGGCCGGATGGAGCCGGGGTCGGCTGACGTTCTGATCCGCCGCAAGCCGATCAAGATCGACCACGATTCGCTCGACGAAGTGCTTGAGTCGATCAATCCGCGGCTGGAATACGAAGTGGCCGGCGGCGATGTGAGCGTGTCGCTGGAGTTTTCCGAATACGACGACTTTCATCCCGACGCGATCGCGCGGCAGGTCGATCGCGTGACCGATCTCGAGGGGGCCGAGCAAGCGGCGATGGTCCGCGAGATACTGCATCACCCGAGCTATCAATCGGTCGAAGCGGCTTGGCGTGGGCTGGAGTGGCTGCTGCGGCGGGTGAAAAAAGGAGAGCGCGTTCAGGTTGTGCTGCTTGACGCCACGCTCGACGAGCTGTCGGCCGATCTGATGGCCAGCGATTCGCTCGACGCGACGGCCGCGTACAAACTACTGACAGAGAAGACGGCCGAGGCCGTGGATGGTCAGCCGTGGACGGTGATCGTCGGCGCCTACACGTTCGATGAGACACCCGAGCACGTCGAGTTGTTGGGGCGGATGAGCAAGATCGCCGCGCGCGCGGGAGCACCGTTCGTTACGGCGATCAATTCGGCCGTGGCTCAAGAGGGCTACGAGCGATCGGCCGAGGCAAAAGATGCCTGGACGGCGCTGGGAAAGCTGCCCGAGGCCGCGTATCTGGGCGTGGCGGCGCCGGGCTTTTTGCTGCGGCCCCCCTTCGGCGAAAATTTCCGCCCGGCCGAACGACTGAACAATTTCGAGGAATTCACGGGCGCCGCCGAAAGCTATCTTTGGGGCAACCCGGCGCTGGGCTGCGCAGCCCTTTTGGCCAAGGGGTTCATGGACTCCGGCTGGGCGTTTCGCCCCGAGCAGACGCTCGCGCTCGACGCCATGCCGATGCACGCCTACAAAGACGACGATGGCGAAACCGTCGGCGTCACGGCGGAGGTTCGATTTACCACGGCCATAAGTCAGGAACTTGCGGGCCGAGGAATCATGCCCGTCATGGCCGTGCGGGGCCGCGACTCGATTGAGTTCGCTTGCATCCGGCCGGTGGCTCTCGAATACGCGGCGCTGGCCGGGCGATGGCAAGGAGGCTCGGGCGGAGCGCCGGTCGGGTCGGGTTTTCCCAAATCGTCGGTGGGCATGATGGGAGGCAAGCCGTCCGGCAATGCCCCCAAGCGAGAAGGACCCGCGGCCGTTTCCGCGCAGGCTCGTCGGCCCGCCGTGCAGAACGATCCCGAGACCGATCCGGATTTGGCGGCGCTCCTCGGTGGTGGAGACGATTCGCCGCCAAGCGATTCGACGCCTGACGATAGCCCGCCGATGGACGACGGGCCACCGATGGACGATAGCCCGCCGATGGACGATAGCCCGCCGATGGACGATGCCGGTTCACCGCCCGCCGATGAGGCGCCCGCCGAGCAAGAGCTCGACCCCGAACTGGCGGCGCTGCTGGGCGGAGGAGATTCGGCCGCCCCGGCCGACGAGCCTGGCGAAGAACTCGACCCCGAGTTAGCCGCTCTCTTAGCTGGTGGCGACGACCCGCCGGCCGATGCGCCAGCGGCCGAAGAAGAGTTAGACCCGGAACTGGCGGCGCTGCTGGGTGAAGGGGGCGACGACGCGGGGACCCCTCCTAATACTGACGCGGCGGAGGAGGAGCTCGACCCGGAGTTGGCCGCGCTATTGGCCGGCGGAGAAGACGCGCCTTTGGACGATCAGCCGCCCACGACCGACGAGCCGGCGCCAGCCGCCGACGATGAGGCTCTCGACCCCGATCTCGCGGCGCTCTTGGCTGGTCGCGACCAGCCGTCGGCCGACGAAGCGATGGACCCCGATTTAGCTGCGTTGCTGGGCGAGCAAACGGGCGAGCCACCCGCCGAATCGTCTGACGAGCCCGAACCAGCGAATGAGCCCTCGCCGCCGGCCGAGACGCTTGCCGATTCGCCATCCTGGATGGATGATGGGGCAACCGCTTCCGCGCCCGACGCAGTGGAGTCTCCGATGGCCAGCATCACTGAAGACCGACCCGATCTGGACGACGAGCCGTTTGCCGATGGCTCGTCGCCTTCAAGGAGCGTAGCCGCCATGGCGCAGGATATTGACGCACTCGTTCAAGAGCTACAAGAAGCGTCGAAATACGGCTCCCGGAGCAGCGGCCCGGCGGCCGTGATCGACTTTCGTCCGCTACTGGAGCCGATTTCCGAAGACGAGCCGGCGGGCGGCGGCGTGCCGTACGATGTTCGAGAAAGTCTCGAACAGATGCGCAAAGAGGTCAATCCCGAGGCGTTCGCCGCCGACGATCCCATGCGACCGACCGACATCGTGAAGGCCGATTGGAGCGGGATCATCGCGCTGGCCCAAGAAACGATTCGCCGCACGTCCAAAAATCTGCTCGTCGTGTCGCGGTTGGTCGAAGCGCTGACCAAGAAGCATGGCTTTGCCGGTCTCCGCGACGGGCTGCACCTGGTCCGGTTGCTCGTGGAGATCTGCTGGGATCGGTTCGATCCGCCGCTGGAAGATGAAGACATGGAAGTTCGGGCGGCGCCGTTCAATTGGCTCGACGACCCGGACCGCGGCGCCTATTTCCCCAACTCGATTCGCGCCGTGCCCCTATTGGCGGCGGGTGGGGCGCAGTTCAGTTGGCAGCAGTGGCAACAATCTCAAGCCGCCGGGTCCGACTCGACCGAATCGATCGAGCGCGTCGTAATGGGGGCGACTCGCGAGCGGTGCCAAGAGCTGGTCGACACGCTTAGCCAGGCGCAGCAGGAGTTGATGCGGCTGATGCAGACGTTGTCCGCGAAGATGGGAAGCGAGGCTCCCGGCTTCACGGCGGTGCGGCCGGCGATGGGCGATTGCCTCAAGCTCGCGCAGCAGATTTTGCAGCGCAAGGGCGCCCCGGAGGAGACGGCCATGACCGTGGTCGATTCGGGCAATGGCGCCGCGACAGTGATGGTCGCCAAGTCCCGGTTCGGCACGCGCGACGACATCTATCAGGAGCTGGCTTCGGCCGCGTCGGCGTTGGAGCGACTGGAGCCGCACAGCCCGGTGCCCTTCTTGGTGCGCCGCGCGGTGGAGCTAGGCGCCCTGCCGTTCCCGCTGCTCATGCAGGCGCTGATCCGCGACGCGAACGTGCTAAGCGAGATGAACCGCGAATTGGGCATCAAAGGCCCTCCGGCGGCGGAGTCGATGTAGAGCCGCTCACGAAGTAAGCGGTTTTGCGAGGCTTGTGCGCGAATCAAATTCTCCGTTTTCGCTGCTCCGCTTACTTCGTGCGCGGCTCCCAACGCGCCCGACGTTCAAATCGTCGCGTTCCCGTTCTTGCCAACGCTTTGCACAGCGTGGTACACTCGCCACCGTCAGCGGCGGCGGCTGACGCCGAGCCCGTCGCGGTGGGCCGAATTGGCGATCGGCGATCCCGTGCGTCAGGCCGCCGAACTCCATTTTTGTGAAGGGCCGATTATGAAACGTATCGCGTTCGTGTGTATCATCGGCGGAGCGCTCTTGGCTTCGAGCGGTTGCGAAGAAGTCAAACGCAAAGCGACGGAAGCCGCTCGGGGCGAGGGCGAAAAGGCGATCGATCGCGGGATCGAAGCGACTCGAAAAAAGGCCGCCGACGGCGCCGACGCCGCGGTGGATAAAGCTTCGGGCGAAGACAATAGCCCCGAGGCCAAGAAACGCGATAAGCTCAAAGGCCATGGCGACGACGATCAATGAGCTCCAACGCGAATTGGATCGACAAGCATGGCGTCGCGCATAATCGGCAAACGAAGTAATTCTAGCGTCAAACGGCTCGGTTGAGCGCAGGACAGGGGGCTTACGTCCCCCGCTCGCCTGGGTTTATTCCAGACTCTAACCCCACTTTCCATGGCCTCGATCAATCTCAAGTCGCTCGTTGGAAAACTCAATCCGGTCTGCCGTCGGGCGCTCGAAGCCGCCGCCGGAATGTGCCTGTCGCGCACCAATTACAATGTCGAGATCGAGCACTGGCTGCTCAAGCTGCTCGACTCGGCCGACAGCGACCTGCCCCGGATTCTGAAGCACTTCGAAATCGATTCCTCGCGAGTCTCTCGCGACCTGACCCGATCGCTCGACCAATTGCGCACGGGCAACGCCCGGGCGCCCGAGCTTTCGCTGGAAGTCGTCGACACGATGCGCGAGTCGTGGGTCGCCGCCTCGCTCAAATTCAGCAGCCCGCTGATTCGCTCGGGCCATATTCTCGTCGCGATCCTGAACGATCGGACGTTGTCCGGCCGGATCACGACGAGCTCAGCCGAATTCGCCAAAATTCCGATCGATCGGCTGGAGAAGGAGCTCGCGTCGATCACATCGGGCACGGCCGAAGAGGCCGAGCAAGCTCGCATGGCGCCGGCCCCCAGCGATGGCGCCGGCCCGCGCACCGTATCGCCCGATAGCAAGACGCCGGCGCTCGATCAATTCACGACGAACCTCACTGAACAGGCCCGCAAAGGCAAGA
This sequence comes from Pirellulales bacterium, assembly GCA_038210495.1. Classification (GTDB taxonomy): domain Bacteria; phylum Planctomycetota; class Planctomycetia; order Pirellulales; family DATAWG01; genus JBBQWR01. The sequence continues at coordinate 19,179 of JBBQWR010000039.1, read as the reverse complement.
TCGATCCCGTGCTGGGGCGCGACGCGGAAGTTCGCCAGATCATCGACATCCTCACCCGCCGCCGGCAGAACAATCCGATCCTCACGGGCGAGGCGGGTGTCGGCAAGACGGCCGTCGTCGAAGGATTTGCGTTGCGGATCGCGGCCGGCGACGTGCCCGACGCGCTTAAGAACGTCAATCTTCGCACGCTCGACTTGGGCCTTTTGCAAGCCGGCGCCGGCGTGAAGGGGGAGTTCGAGAATCGGCTCCGCTCGGTTATCGACGAAGTCAAATCTTCGCCCACGCCGATTATATTATTTATCGACGAAGCCCACACGATGATCGGCGCCGGTGGTCAGGCCGGTCAAGGCGACGCCGCCAACCTGCTCAAACCGGCGCTGGCCCGGGGTGAGCTGCGAACGATCGCCGCGACGACTTGGGCCGAGTACAAAAAATACTTCGAGCGTGACGCCGCGCTGGCCCGCCGCTTTCAAGTCGTGAAGATCGAGGAGCCGATCGAGGCGGCCGCCGTCGAGATGATGCGCGGCCTGATCGAAACGCTCGAGAAGCATCACGGAGTGCGGATTCTCAACGAAGCCGTGGTCGATGCCGTGCGGCTGTCGAATCGCTATATCTCGGGGCGACAATTGCCCGACAAATCGGTGAGCTTATTGGATACGGCCTGCGCCCGAGTGGCGATTGGCCAAGGCGCAACGCCTCCGGCGGTCGAGGACAGCCGGCGGCGGGTCGAGCAGCTCAACGTGGCGATCAAGGTACTGGAGCGCGAGACCGTAACCGGCGCCGAGCACGACAAGAAATTGACCGAGCTCAAGGCGGAACTGGAGTCCGTCGAAACGAACCTGAAGGCGCTCGAAATTCGCTGGGAGAAAGAGCGCGACTTGGTCACTAAAATCCGCGAGCACCGCGATCAATTGGAGGGTCGCCCGGCGCCCATCAAAACGGTCGCCGCCGCGACGCAATTGGCCCAGGGCAAAGTCGCCGAAGCCGGCGCCAAAGCCGACCTGGGTAAGGCCGCGCCTGCTGCAAAGCCCGTCGAACTCTCGCCGGCGGAACGCACGCGAATCCGCGGCGAGCTTGACAACCTGAACGCCGAACTAGCCGAGTTGCAAGGCGAAACGCCTCTGATGAGCGTCTGCGTCGATTCGCAGGCCATTGCCGAAATCGTCGCCGCGTGGACCGGCATTCCCGTCGGCCGGATGGTCTCGAACGAAATTCAGACCGTCTTGAATCTCAAGCAAAAGATGGAAGAGCGGATCATCGGCCAGTCGCATGCCTTGGAGGCGATCGCACAAAGCATTCGCACGTCGCGAGCCGGCCTGACCGATCCGCGGCGCCCGATCGGCGTGTTCATGCTCGTCGGGCCCAGCGGCACCGGCAAGACGGAGACGGCCATCACGCTGGCCGATCTGCTCTACGGCGGCGAGCAGAATATGACGGTCATCAATATGTCGGAGTTCAAGGAAGAGCACAAAGTCTCGCTCCTCATGGGCTCACCCCCGGGCTACGTCGGTTACGGCGAGGGGGGCGTGCTGACCGAAGCCGTTCGCCGCCGGCCGTACAGTGTCGTGCTGCTGGATGAACTCGAAAAATCGCATCCGGGCGTGCAGGAGATTTTCTATCAGGTATTCGACAAGGGCACGCTCCGCGATGGCGAAGGTCGCGACATCGATTTCAAGAACACCGTGATCCTGATGACCTCTAACGCGGCTTCCGACACGGTGATGAAGATTTGCGCCGATCCGGACACGATGCCCGACGCGGTGGGGCTGGCGGAAGCCCTGCGGCCAGAATTGCTCAAGGTGTTCAAGCCGGCGTTCTTGGGGCGGCTGAATCTCATTCCATTTTTCCCACTGAGCGATACGGCCCTGAAGAACATCATCGAGCTCAAGCTCAAGCAAGTAAAACGTCGGGTGGTAGACAACTATCAAGCCGAGTTCAGCTATTCGCCCGAGCTGGTGACGACGATTGGGTCTCGCTGCAAGGAAGTCGAAAGCGGCGCGCGGAATATCGACCACATTATTACCCGCACTTTGCTGCCGCAACTCTCATCGGAATTTCTATCGCGGATGGCCGAAGGGGGTTCGATTCAGAAGGTGCATATCGACGTCGATCCGGCCGGGGCGTTTGTGTATCAGATTAGTTGAGCCGCGCGGCGATGTTATTCGCGTCCGACGGAGCGCGTTGCGAGCAACGCGGCCACGGGGATCATTGGTTCGTTTAACGTTGTTTTAATTTGGACCGCTGTGATATGCCGAACACCTATCTGCAACTTGCCGATTTGCCTTCCGCCGGCGCCGAGGACAAGGGCTGGCTGCCGTGCAAGAATGTCAGCACGGGCGTGTCGATCGAGATCGGGAAATTCGAGCGGGGCAAACTCCGCACGCTGGCACGCTCCGAGCACGCCGACATCGAAGTCAAGCGACTGATGGACCGGGCTTCGCCCTTCCTGCACGTCTGCGGCAGCGATGGCCGGATGCTTAAGACTGTCAGCCTCGCGTTCAGCAAAGACGGCGACAAGGAAATCTATCTCAAGCTCGAGATGAAGAACGTCTACGTCAGCGACATCAGCCTCGATATCAGCGACGGCGAAGAGGCCGAGGAGACGGTCAAATTCAATTACGAGCAGATCGTCTGGAAGATCCGCCCCCGGCTCAAATCGGGGCAGCTCGCTCCGTGGGTCTCCGCCGGTTGGGATCGGGCCGAAGGAGTCGAGGTTCAAGTCGGCGAGCGCTGAATTCCGCACGCGACCGCGATTGCAGCCAGTCACATGCGGACCTCGACCAATTCACGATTGCGCCGGTCGTCGCTTTCTTCTTAGCGGCGAACACGACACTCTGGCCAGCTATTTGGCGACGGCCCGATTGGCCGGAACGTTTTTCGAGCAATCGCTTGACAAGGGGTCGCGATTAGCTTTTATTTTTACTTTCGAAAAGCGCAATCAAGCGACCCGCTTGCATCTGGTTTATGGGCGCGATTGCAATTGAAATCGACCACTCGCGAGAGATTCATTGGTGACAGCCCGTCCGTAGCTTGTCGCCGCCAATATCGAATTTTCCTAGGAGACGCGGATCATGGGTAAGCAAGCGGAACTCGACGCTGATTTGGCATCGGCCCTCAAAGCCGCAAAGACGAAGCGACATTTCTTCGCCGTCGTGCTCAAGGGTTCCAGCGACGGCGCCTTGATCGTTTCGAAGCAGAAGATCGGCCCCGCCAAGATCACCGAAGCGAAAAAGGAGTCGGGCGGAAGCACCGTCCTTCGCGGCGTCGTCCACGGCGAAGACGGCAAGCTCGTTTTCGAGACCGACAAGGAACCGCCCGCGACGCTGGCCAAGACACTCAAGACGATCGCCCAGCGCGACGCCGGATTGATGATTCAAGCCGTGTGCAAGCTGGGAGTCGACCCCGACACGCTCCCCGACAACCTCGACGGCGATGCGCCCAAGACGACGAGCCCAACTACGACGGGCACGACACAGCCCGGCAACGGCAAGACGGCGCCTCCCACCGGCACGAAGCCGATGGCGATTCCGAAGCTCGATCTGGCCGGCGGCGTCAAGAAGCGTTTGGAGGAAATCACGCCGGAATACTCGCAGGCGATTGGCCACGTCGGCTCCGAAGCGGCCGGCAAGCTCAAGGCGCTCCGCGGCGCGATCGACACCTGCGTTAGCAAAAGCGATTTCGGCAACGCACTGAAATTCTGCGACAAGCTCGAGCAAGAGACGCGATTGGCCGTGTCGCAGTCTGGCCAGCAACAGGAATCGGTGGATTTGCCGGACGACCTGAGCGACACGCTGGCCGGCATGTTCGACGAGGAATCCGAGGAGTTCAAATACCGCGCCAAGCGCGAAGAGGTCATGGGCCTGTTCCCGTATGCCGTGAAGTTCACCCCTCAACTGCAATCGCAACTCGACGGCGCCGACAAGAAGGCCGAAGCGCAAGATTACGAGGCGGGCACGACTGCCCTGGAGAAGCTGCTGCCCGAGTGCGACAAGGCGATCGCCGCGGCGCGCAAGAGCTGGCTGGTTAAAGAGCGGGAGTTCTCCGGCGCCATGCGGCTGGGCAAGCAACTGGCCACCCAGCGCGCGAAAAAGGTCGCGGCCCTCGAAGAAGACATATTCAACTCCAACTCCTCCAACCGGGTCGAAGCGGCGAAAAAAGCTCAGAAACAGTTGGACGAGCTGAATAACACGCCGGACATCGGCGGCGAGATTGGCGGTCTTTACAAGCAAGCCAACGAAGCCGCCACGGACCTGGATTTCATCGAGGCTCAGCGATTGGTCAACGAGGCCATCCAGATCGCCCGGCCGGCTCAAGAACAGCTCAATCAAGCTCTGGACAACGCTCGCCGCGACACGGAAAGGGCTTCGGCCGCCGACGAGAAGGCATTCGACTTCGCCTCGAAGACCAAAGACAAGAAGTGGGGCTTCGACTCAGACGACGACGCCCGCAACTTTTTAATCGGCAATGCGATGGGGCAAACCGGAAACCTCGTCAAATCCGAAAAGCTGAAGGAGATGGAAGGACGTGTGGCGGAAGCCGTCAAGCGGAAGGATATCCTTTTGGCGTCCGGGGCGTCGCCCGAGGAAGTCGGCGAGACGGTCTTCAAGAACATTCCGCGCAATTTCTGGCCGGATAGCTTTGTCCGCGAAGTGATCATGTACCAGCGGGCCCGAGCGGATTTCGAGGCCGAAAAGGTCGCCGCCCAGACCGCCCAGGAGGAAGACGACATCATCGACAATATCCTCGAAGGCGAAGAGTCGGGGATGGAGACGGCGAATTCGCTCGTCAAGAAAGTCTCCAAGGCGATGGACCCCAAAACCGTCAAGGACTTGAAGGAAAAATCCGACAAACTCGGCGAGTTAGGGTTCGAAAAAATTGCCGCCAAAGGCGGCAAGGCGCTCAGCAGCGAACAGCTGAAGCAGGCCGGCGAATTCATGAAGGATTTCGCCGAGGGTTTCGGCTATGTGGCCGACGGAGTCGGAGTCCTCGTGAAAGGCGCCCAGGCGGTGAAGCTGGGGATCGAGGCCCACAAAATCAAGGACGATCCCGTCAAACAGAAGCTTGTCGAGTTCCAGCGCAACAAGGCGATCATCGATGCCGTCAACAAGATGATCGACATCGGACTGGGACTCGACGATATCGTCCCCGGGCTTAAAGTCGCCTCGGGCGGAAAAGAGATGGTCATGGAGACCATCAAAGCGGTGCAATACTTCGTCCGCCTAGCGGAGATCGCCGGGTTGAAGGAAAACGCCAAGCTCGATCCGGAAACCATGATGGACCTGCCGCTGGCGCGCATGGCTCGGAACCAAAAAGTCCGCGCGTCGAAGGCCACGATCGCGGCCGTGACTGCGCTGATTCAGACCGTCGGCGCCGCCGGCGAATTGGGCGGAATCTCGGCGCCCGCCGGCACCGGCCTGAGAGTGACCGGAAAACTCATCGAGCTGGGCAGCAAGGTTGTGTTCAAGGGCATCGACTGGGCCGACGCTCGCCGCTGCGTGAAGACGATGAAGGCCGCGGCCGGCCCCCCGCCGATCCGCAAGGCCATGACGATGATCTTCAAAAACTCGACGAAATACGCCACCTACGCCTTGGCGTTCGGCGCCGTCGAAGGGCACGACCCTTGGGCGATTGCCTACGTCGTGGGCCAGGGTCTGACCGAAGACGATCTCAAATCCCCCGCCACCAGCATTCAGATCGTTCGCGAATATATGCTCACGACCGCGGGCGGCCTGCTGGGCGATGAAGATAAAGAGGAAGACGATCCGACGATTCGCCCCGACCTCGATAAGCCGGGTCTCAAGGACAAGGCGATCGATAAGTTCAAGGCGGGCGCTGCCGCGGTTCGCGATAAGATCATCGGACGCGACACGAGCAAACCTTATAACGCCGCCTGGCGAGCCCCGTCAGCGGAACTCAGCCGCAAGAACTGGACGACCGTCAAGCCGCTGGCGGTGGCGGCCGGCTGGTACGATGCGCGGAGCGGACTCGGCGACGTGCTGGCGGTCTACGAGACGGGCCAAGGCGCGTTCGACAAGGGGAAGTCGATCGAGACGGGCACGGCCTTGTGCGCCGCCCTCCGCGACGTGCGCAGCGCGCTGGGCGACGCGGGCACGTTCGCCAACGACGAGAAGACGGCCCACGTCGGCATGATCGACTATCTCGATCAATTGTCGACAATGGTCGATATCCGCTTGGAGAACACGGAGAAATCCCGCAGCGAACTGATCGACGTCAGCAAGTTCGGCAATGTTTCGCCGGAGGAACTCAAAACGCTGAAGCAAGAAGCACTCGACAAGGCGGTCGAGGAGCACCAGGCCGCGGTGCAAGAAAAGATCGAGGTTCGCCAAAGGGAGATTAAGACCTACTGGGATGGCCGCAAGCATAAGACGCCTTACGGCTCCAGCACGCTCGGCGATTTCGCCTTGAAGGCCACGAAGGAATTGGGGCTGGACGAGCGGGAAATGTGGGCCTTGGCCGGCGCCACGATCGAACTCAGCGAAGACTGTGTCCGCCAACTCACCGAACTTCTGTCGGCCGTCCCGCCGGACAAGTTCAAGAAGGAAATGGAAACGCAGGCCAACAAGCTCGACGAAACGCTGGTCGAGGGCCTACGCACAATCGCCACGCTGCATTTCGAAGCGATGCAGCAGCGACTGGGAGACGACGCCGAGGACTCCCAGGCCAGCGACGGCCAGGATTGGCAGGCCACCAACTTCGCCCTCTCGTCCGGCGCTTGGGAAGGGGTCAAGAAAGACGCGATCAAGAACGGTCTGGTGGACAACTCGACCGGGATCGGCGCGGCCCTCAAGACCCTGGAAAAGGCCGAGACCAATTACCAAAAGAACAAGGACGACGAGAAGAATGTCCGCCTCGTCGTGATCGCCCTCAACAAGGTCGAGGAAGCGTTCCGGAAATTCAAGCCGCTTAATCGCAAGAAGCTGACGCATGCGGGCATGGCCGGCTATCGTGGCCGCATGCTCGCCAAGATCAAGGAATATCAGCTTTCCTTCCAGAACGAGCGCAAGTCGAAGGAACAGGCCAAGCAGGGCGAAGCGCCCAAGCCCGATTGGGCAGCCAGTGACTTCTCGATGACCAAGAAGTCCTGGGAAACGATGAAGGAGGAGGCGATCGCCGAAGGGCTCGTCGACAAGAAGACTGGCCTGGGAGACGCATTCTCGCTGTTCGAAAAGGCCAAGACCGCGTACGACAAGGAAACCGAGCCCAAGAAGAAGGACAAGGCCAAGAACGTCCTCGTCAAGGCCGTCGACAATCTCGAAAAGAAGCTCACCGGGTTCACGCCGACCGTCAAGAGCGGCTTGCCGATGATGGGCATGCAGCACTATCGGGCCGAGATGCTCAAGAACGTGCGCGAATATCGAACGACGGCTAGCGTATGACGACGAAATTCGAGCAATTGTGTTCGGCCTATAGCGACGTGAAGCGGGAATACTCGGCTTACCGTCACGAGTGCATGCAGTTCGTCGGCGCTCTTTTGGAGGGTCTGCGCGAGTATCTCGGCGCCCCCGAGGGATTCGTCAACCTCTATTGCAAGGGGGGCTCGTTCGCCGGCCGCAAGGTCGATGGCCCGGCCGCCGCCATGCACCTGGCGGACGACACGTTCTGGCATTTCGGCATCGCAATCGACCTGTTCGAAGAAGCCGGACAAATGCCGATGCACTGCGTGGGGTTCGACATGCGGCTGAAGCAGGTGGGCCACAAGTTCATCTTGCACGTCGAAGGAGGCCCACCGTTCGAGCTTCCGAAGGACAATCCCGAACGGCTGACGCCGCTTTACGATTTTATCTTCCAGTTCGTTAAGAGCCGCTACGAAAACTCGTTCCACGAGTTCGTCATCAAGGGAGACACCACCCGCCGATTCGGGTTCTAACCCGGCTTCACGAGGGCCTCGCCGCCGAAATCGTCGAGGGACGAAACACGGCCTCGCTGACGCCGGTCGCGTCCGTCAAAATCCGCACGTTAAATTGCCGGGCCTCGGCTCGATCCAGCGCGCGCCGGTCCCCGCCAAGGCCTGCTCTCGTTTCAGCTGACGGGTCCGGCGAGAGTGCCCGGAGGATGCTTGTACGCAGGCGGATCATCGTAGTTGCGAATGCCCTCGCGGACTTTGAGCAAGGTGAACATTCCGCCCATGCCCACGGGGCCAAAGGGACCGTCGCCCATCATCATGGGGATGGTGTTTTTTGGCCCTTTCATGTGCATCTCGGCCATCTCTCCCATGCCATTGGCGCCCATCGCCATATAGCCGCGCAGCAGTTTGTCGATCTTGGCTGCCGATTGATCGACTCCTAGCATGTTCGGAACATCGTGGCCCATCGCATTCATCGTGTGATGCGATTTGTGGCAGTGGAGCGCCCAATCGCCGGGATTGTCGGCGACGAATTCAACCGTGCGCGTGCTACCTGGATGAACGTTGACGGTCGTTTCCGGCCACTGGGCCGACTTGGGGATTTGGCCGCCGTCCGTCTCGGTGATCCAAAAGCGATGGCCGTGCAAATGAATCGGATGACTATCCATGCTCAGATTGGCGATGCGGAACCGGACCCGTTGTCCAAGCCGCACGACCAAGGGGTCTGTTCCTGGGTACACGCGACTGTTGAACGTGAACATGTTGAAGTCGGTCATAATGTTCGGATTGGGCGTGGCGGCCCCCGGCTCGACAAACCATTCCGCCAAGAATAGGGCGAAGTCCCGATCGATGGGCTCCGGCGGCGGGGTCTTGGGATGAATGATGAAGAAGCCCATCATGCCCAGCGCCATCTGCACCATTTCGTCCGAGTGCGGATGATACATCTGCGTGCCGTGTTGCCGCAGCGTGAATTCGTAGGCGTAGGTTTCGCCTGGAGGAATGTGTTTTTGTGTCAGGCCGCCGACGCCGTCCATGCCATTGGGCAACAAGACGCCATGCGGATGGAGCGTCGTTTCTTCCGGCAGATGATTGGTCAGCAAGATCCGAACGCGGTCTCCCTCGACGGCTTCAATCGTCGGGCCCGGTGTCAGGCCGTTGTATCCCCAGCAGTTCACGATCATGCCAGCGGCAAACTCGCGCTTGACCGGTTCGGCGGTCAGATGGAATTCCTTGACGCCATTTTTCATGACGAACGGCAGCGTCCGGCCATTGGGCGTTACGACGGGAACGTATGGCGCCGCCTGTCCTCGTTCAGTTTGCTGAGCGGGTGGCGCGGCGGCCATGGGACTCAGGCCGCTCAATGCTGCCGCTCCGGCGAGCAGGCCACTGCCGGCTACGAGCGCTTCTCGTCGCGTGATGGTCACGGGTGAATCCTCGGTGTCAGGGGCAAGGGGCCGCCCACGGCGCGTTCTAACTCGGTTCGCGCGATCCAATAGTCGCGCCAAGCCCCGATATAGTCTCGTTCCGTGGCGACCTCATTCTGCTTCGCCAACAATAAATCGTAGGCTCCCTTCAACATAGCGTTGTAGTGGGCGAGGTTCAAACTAATCAGCTCGACGCGCTGTGGCAGGAGCACTTGTCCCTGGAATTGGGCCAATTCACGGCTGTTGATCAGACTGCCATAGGCGCGGCGAACTTGCGAACGGATGTCGGCCTCCAGCGAATTGACTTGCCAGCATTCTTGCTGAAGCTGAGCGTCGAGGCGGGCCATTTGCGCTTGCCCTTGATCGAAGATGGGCAGTTCCAAACTGAGCGTCGGCCCGGTTCTCACCTGCCGATCCGTTTCGCGTTCCGAACTCACGCCGAGATTGATGCCTCCCGGAAAATACCGCATCTTCTCCCGCAACTCTAAAGCGTATCGGGCCACGGCAACCCGGCGACGCTTTGCCGCCAGATCTAGTCGTTGAGCCAACGCCAACTCCTCGACGACGCTCCCCGCGATTTCTTCTTCGGGGACATTTGGCAATTGTGGCGCGATTCGCCAGTTAACCGGCCGGGCAGAAAGGCCCATCAGTCGGTGGAGTTGCTCACGACCATCCTGCGCTCGTCCCTGCGCCTGAATAACTTCGCCGTGGGATTGATTGGCGAGCATCTGCTGAGTGCTCAGATCGAGTTCGTTGATGGTTCCCGCAGCGTGCTGCCGACCGGCCAGTTCGACCGCAGCCTGGTTGATTTCCTCAATCAGTTTCAGTCGGGTAACGAGCTGCTCTAGACCCTGGCAGGTGTAATAAGCGGTTTTCACCTCGGCGCTCAGGTCCAATACCGCGTTGCCCACCTCGAGCTTCGTCTGCTCGAGCTGCTCGGCCGCAATTTTTTTCCTGAGGCCGATAAGCAGGACATCCAGGAAGTCCTCCACCAAAGAGCCTTCGACATAGGTCGCCGATGGGGGGCGATCGGGAAGTCTCATTGTCAAGGAAGCGCCAGGGTTTTTCAGCCGGCCGGCCTGCAACAGGTCGGCTTCGGAAATACCGAGGTTCTGAAAAGTTACCTGGAGCGATGGATTCTTCAGCAGCGCGATCTGGGCCGCGTCATCGGCCGTCAATTCGCGCTGCAGCAGTCCATCGACCACGCCGTCGACCGCCGGTTGTGGCGAGCAAGCTTGTTCTCGCTGCACGCTGTAACCCGTCCGCGATCGCACTTGGCACTGGACGTCCGCAAATCCCGTCGGACAGCTTCCTCGGCATCCAAGCGAGGGCAGCGCCAGCGCGAGCCAACAAAAACAAATCGGTCCTGGCGACGTCCATGTCATCAGATCTAGCTGGATTAGGCGCTGTGTTGCGGCGATCCTTCACCGTCATCTTCTATGTCGAACGAGCATCGGGCCGGGCTACACTAATTCTCTGGAGCCGGGAACATCTACCAATTGCAGGAAATTTAACGCCGCTGAGGTTTCTTATGGAACGATCTATTTGCGTGATCTTCCTCGCTTACTAGTTGGGGCGGCGATAAGACTTACATCGGGCCCCATACGCTGTGGCGACTGACCCGCGAGAATCCTGGCCGCCCCCGCCGCCCGACACTCAAGAGCATTCCGCCGAGGTGCTCGACGGGGCGCGGCTGCGCACCGTGAGCCCCGGCTGGGACGATGACGGCGGAGCGCGCATTGCACGAGAATATACCTTCGCGCCGAACGGCGATTTCGTGATTTCGCATTCGATCTCCAAAACTCCCGAGAGTCGCGCGATCGGCGCCGCGTAGGCCATCACGCAGATCGTCCCGTGCCAAGCACCGTGCCCAACGATATCGACGCCAAGACCGTCGAATCGTTGCTGAAATAATCGGGAGGATGGGCGCCCAAAGTCGACTCGCCGAACGCCGTTTGTCTCAACTCCGCAGCCTTTAGCGCGGGGGAAATTCCATTAGCATCAAGAATGCGTCGACGCCGCCGCCGAATTTTTGATCGGCATTGACCGATGGCGATTTGGTGGGCTGCACCCAGCCGTCGTCCTCGACCGTTCGAGCGGCGATGAGGACGCCGTTCTTGCAGGGGGCCAAGTTGGGCTCGGAGACACCGGGCAGATACGACGAAAACAGCAAGCCGTCCATCTCAGGCCGGAACACGACGGCCATTTCGCCACCGTATCCCTTGGGCAACATCGGATCGCGCCAAAAAGCGTTTGGCGTTTGGATCAAGCCGGTCGATGCGCCGCCGGTGAAAGCGACCGAGCCGTTTTCCAAAGTCGTTAGATGCTTGATCCGGGCGCTGTTCGGCTTGCCGCGAGCGCGCTTCGTCTTGGGATCGTCGGGATCGCCGATGAATTGCGGCGTATAGGTCACCCAGAGCGTGTGCGAAAGCGTCTGTTTGCCGCCGGGTTCGAAATGCATCAGGTGTGCCAGCGAGGCGACGCCCACGCCGGCGGCATTCATGCCGAAGCCCGCCTCCTTGGCGTTTTCGTGCCAGTCGGCGGCTTGCCGGCCAAATACGCTATTGCCGCCGTCCGACCAACCGCTGAGCCACCAATCGCCGTGAGGGCCGAAAGCCATGCCGCGAACGGACGAATCCGAGCAGAGTCCATTGCCATCGCCGCCACATGCACATTCCGTCGGTTTGAATTCATAGAGCGTGAGCTGTTTCTCACCCTTGGCGTCGAACTGGTGGAGATACGGTTGACGCCAGGGTTGGTGGCCCGTTTTCGTATTGCGGTCGCCACCGTAATAGGCGTTGCCGGCCTGGTCCACATTGAGCCAGGCGGCTTGGCCCGTTTTGGTCGCCGAGTTGATGACGACGACTTCGAGGCCCGATTTGGCGCCCGCGCCGAGCGCTGCAATGCGCGTCAGTCCGTGCGCATCGACATATACTCGGCCCTCGCCATCGAGAAAAATGTCCGCCGGCCCCGTGCCGGTTTTTTCCAGTCCCACAATCCAATCGACTTGGCCCTCGGGCGAGAGCATGGCGACGAATTCATCGCCGGCCGAGGCGCCCTCCTTTTTCGATTTCTTCTTCGAAGATTTGTCGGCGGATTCGTCTGACGTGCTTGCCGAGACCAATTTGCTCAGCTTCGTGGTGGGCGCCAGCGAAGGAAAACTTGCTTGGCAATGTCCCGCCACAATCAAGCGGGCGCCGTCGCTGGTGGTTCGCGCGGCGGTGATCGTGGCGACGCCCCAGTCGAAGCGGATCAATCGCTTGGCATGCAAACCGGATTTGTCTCGGTTGTAGACGACGACAATGCCCGCTCGATCGACGCTGTTTGGGTCGGGCGATACTTTGCCATTTTTGTCGGCGATGGTTTGCGGATTTCCGGAATGAGCACCTCGGCCGAGGACGATCACGGGGACCGTGGCCGGCAGCGCCGGACCCCAAGCATTGCCGACGCCGGCGACGCTGCCATCGGCGAACTCGCCGGCCGCGATGAATTCCTCGTAGCCCGGGCCACCGAAGTCGGTCGCGCAAATCACCGACATGTGCGGCCCGTCCGCCACCTTATGAGTGAACTCGCCATACCGGCCGCCCCCCAGCGTCGATTCGGCGGAATACGCGGTTAGGGGCAAACCGAGGAGAATAATCAGTGCCAGAGGGCGAAACGTTGTCATAGCGTGCATCAACGATAAACGGAGGAAAAAAGAATTTAGGCGTCCCGCAAGGCGCTGGAAACGGCCCCTTTCCCAGCGGTCTTGCGAGAGTGCCCATAAAACGACCAACAGCATCGCGGGCGGAAACGGCGAACCTCTCATTCGGATATTTCAGGCGACCGGCGGTTGGCGCCGCCGGCGCGCCACGCCGATCAGCCCCACTGCGCCCAATGCGAGCATAACGATACTGGACGGTTCGGGCACGGCGCTAACGCTCGGGCCGCCCGATCCACCGCCGAGAGAGGCTGACGATGTCGCGCCCCCGAGGCTGCTGGCGCTCAGCAAGCTGCTGCCCGAGGGGGCCAATGAGCTCGTTGTTTGCAACGATCGCGCCAACAACAGACCACCAGTCGACGAATTGGCATTGGGCGGCGAGGCGAAGCTCGGCGACGACAATCCCGAGCCTTGCGCGGTTATCGCGCTGGCCGTCGGAGAGCCGGTGACGGGATCGCTGGGGTTCAGCGTAAAGATCGAACCGCTGCCGATAATCAAAGCCGCTTCATTGATATGGTCGGCCGTGAGATCGGCCCCGTCGGCGACCTGCGTGGCGCCCGTGCCGTCGATGCCGCCAACCTGTTGATTGTGGCCGCTCGCCAGCACGCCCACGTTCACGTCGGTGGGGGAATTATTGTCGACGATCGTGGCTCGGCTGGAAACCGACGAACCTGTCGAGAGGTTCGAAACCGATCCGGCCAGATCGAGAGTCGCGCCGCTGGCGACGGTCACCGTGACGGCCGTGACACTGGTCGTGCTAGCCATAGGCGCCGCCAAACGTAGTGTGCCGCCATCGACGTGGATGTCGCCTGTGTAACTGTTGCTGGCGCCGCTGAGCACGAGCGTGCCAGCGCCGGACTTGGTGAGCCCGCCGGTGACGGTGACTGGCGCGCTGATTTCTTGTTGCGTCGCGCCTACGCCCACCGTCGCCGCGATGGCTCCGTTGTTCAGTCGGAGCGTTCCTCCCGAGCCGGGCTTGATGTTGTAGCTGACCGCTCCGCTGAAGGTCATGCTCTTGAGGCTCGGCGACGCGCCATTCAGCGAGATGTTCGCTCCGGCCCCGCTGCCGTTGAACGTCGCCGTGTCGGTCGTCGTGAAGCCCGCATAGACTCCCGGGGCGGCATGCACGCCGCTGGTGTCGATCCAATTCGCGCTGGCCCCCGTGCCCCACGAGCCGTCGCTGGCGGAGGTCCACGTTGCCTGACCGTTGGTCACCGCGACCGTGTAGGGAACGGACACGCTCGTGTAGGGGCCGTCGCCGAGGCCAATTTCCAGCGTGGTGACGCCCAGGACGAAGCTGCCGCTGAGATTGCCGGCGACGCTCGCCATCGAGCCGCCGAACGTGCGGATGTCGCTGGCGCTGGTCGTGGCCCCGTTGAATGTCGTCGCCGCGCCCGAGAGCGAGATGCCGTTGGCGTCGGCCGAGCCGGAGCCGGCCGCCACGCTCACGGAAGTGGTGGTATCGTTGATGCCGGTCGTGGTGAACGGATTGGAGGTCGTCGAGCCGATCGTCGCTCCGACGTGGTAAAGCCCCAGATCGGTGCTCGCCCCATTGGTAATCACGCGCCTGGCGACCGGATCGGCCGTATAGGCGAAGTTGATGTTGCTTTGGGCGCCGGACAGTTCGTGACTGACTCCGACGCTGAAGCTACCCGACGTCGAACCGGCGCCGACGATCGTGCCGGTGAACGTGCCCGTTGCTGCCGTGGCTGAACTGATCGTCTGATTGATGGACGACAGGTTGATGTTGTTTGCGTCGGCCGAACCGGAATAGCTCAGCGTGGCGCTTTCGGTATTGGCGTTGGCTCCATTGCCGCCACCGGTCCCATAGGTGTACGTCGCCCCGTGGGACGCCACATTAACGGTCGACCCCGTGAGGATGCGGCCCAGGCTCGTCGAGGCCACCGGAGCGACAACCGTGCGACTGGAAACGGCCATCAGCGAGACAGTGCTACTGTTGGCCGTATTAGCGCTGTTGTCCGAGACGGTCGTGCCGAAGCTATAGCTCGTTCCGGCGGCGGCGCTCGTGCCGTCGATGGTCGCGGTATAGGCGATGTTGTCGGCGTGGGCGGCGTGAGCCGTGCCGCTCTGCGGCGCAATGCTGCTCAGCGTTCCCGTGGCGCCGGACTTGTTGGCGATACTGCTGAAGTTGTAATCCACGCCACCGTTGTTGCTGACGCTCCCGCTAATAACGCCGCTGGTCGTCGTTCCCGCCAGGAATCGGGTCGCCGCCCCGGCGGAAATCGTAATCGCGGGGGACGGAACGTTGCCGGCGACGATCAAGTCAAGTTCACCGGCCGAGGCCGACGTCAGAGTTAGGTTGTAACTCGTCGGCACGCTTCCTCCGCCCGTGATCGCCAGAGCGAAATTGGCCGGACTGACTCCCGAGCCGAGGCTGCCATACCCAATGAGTTTATATGTGCCGAAGGTGAGGCCGATCGGCACTTGGATCGTCGCGGCGCCCGTGCCGCTGAATCCGAGGGCGCCGGCGTCATTGATGAGGTCCAGCGAACTGGTGCTTGCGATATCGAAGTTGAACGTGGTCATGTTGTTGGGCGTCAAGCTGCCGACGCCGAGCGTGCCGATCGAGCCGATTCCGCCCGGAGCAATCGAATGGGCCGCGGCCGCCAAGCCGGCGGTGACGGCGCCGGAGATCGTGCCCGTGGCGCCCGTTCGCAGCGTGCCGCCGTTGAGCGTGGCGGACGTGTTCATCTGGCCGGTGACATTCAGCGTGCCGCTGGTGAGCGTCGTGCCGCCGAAACTCGCAGAACTGGCGTCGTTTTGGGCGTAGTTGAGCGTGCCGCCATTCACATTCCACGAGAACGTGGGCCGGGCGTCGGCGGCGTCGATATGCGTGAACGACGCATTTTGGATTCGAACCGTGCCCGCGCCGCCGATATTGAGCGTGGCGCCGCCGGTGCGTTTGGCCATCAGCGTAACGCTGCCGGCGAACCCGCTGTCGCCATAGGTGGGCGAGAAGACCACGGGAATCGTGGTCGTGTCGCCACTGCCCAATGAGGAATTCGTGCCGATCTGGAACGTGTCGGTTGCATTCTTCGCTGAAAGAGTGAGCGTTTGCGTGTCGCTCGCCGCGTTGGCGTGGATATTCACATCGCCGGCGGGAAAGCCGGTGACCTTGGTCGAGTTGCCAACGAGAATCGCGGTGTTCGTTCCCGTGCCGGTGGAATACAAGGCGCCACCGACTTGGCCGGCGCCGGCCGCGCCGAGAGAGCCGATTACGAAACTCTTGCCCTGCGGCAGAGCATATGTAGCGCCGGTGGCCGAGCCGGTCAGGCCGATGCCGAACAGGCCATTGGCGCCGCCAGTCGTGCCGTTGGTGGCCGCTGTCGTCAAGCCATTGCCGTAGTTCGTCGGGTCGTTGGCTTGGTGCAACGCGGTGACATAGCCGGGGCCGACAGCGCCAGGCAGGAAGCTATTCAAGCCATTGAAGCGGAGGAAGCCCAATTCGCCGTAGTTCGCGGAGACTGTATTCTGCGGATTGGCGGAGCCGGCCAGCTCGAGCAGGGCGGTGTTGGAGGCCCCGTTCAACGCGGTCGTTCCGATGAAGTTCGTCGCGCCCGTGTTAATGCCCCCCTGCGTATTCACAAACCTTTGGATGGTGGCCGTGGGGGTGCTGCTCCAGTTGTAGGAGGTGGGAACGCCGGCGTAGGAAACGGTTCCAGCCAATACGGTTTCACTGGCTGCTCCCGCGGCCGCATTCCCCTGGACGGTAAGTCCCAAGGGAAGCACGGGGCTGCCGCCCGTCGCGATGAGCGCTGCGGTAAGATTGCCGCTTAAGGTGACCGAGCCCGTCGTAGCCCAGTTCACGAACGTGTTGACTCCCACCATGTTATTGGAGAACGTGGCGCCCGCCGTGTTGGTGCTGAATTCCAGCACGCCTGCCGGGCTGCCGATGATGGGGCCGGTGCCCGCGGCAGTGGTGCTGTCCAGCCGCACCACCGATTGCGGGAGTAGCCCAGCACTGTCTTGGAAGCTAAAGCCGCCCGACCAACTGCCGTTGGCGCCACTGAGGACAAGAATGGTTCGGTTATCACTTCTGGCGCGTGCCAGGATGTCGCCGGGGCCGAAGATATTCCCTGTTAAGTTCGTTTGCACCTGGGAGCCGGAAGTATTGCCGACCGTCAAGTGCCCATTCAACGCCACCGTGCCGTTGTAGTTCTCGACATTTCCGTTGGCGTTGCCGACCAACAGCGAGCCGCCTTGTGCGCCCACGGTAATGTTTTGGGCATAAGTGGCGGACGCCAAATTGCTGAGCAGGCTGCCGCCATACAGGTACAGATTTGTGCCGCTGCCGAGAGCGGCCGCGGCCGTATTGACTTGGATCGTGCCGCCCAGATCGTACACGTTGCCGATGGCGTTGCTGGCTGCGCCAAGCGTCGTCGTGCCGGCGCCGACCTTGGTGAACGTAACGTTACTGCCGCCGTTCTGCACGATGGGGGAGTTGATGGTCAGGCCGGCCATGTCGTCCACGATTAATTCATTGGTGGCGCTCGTGAGGCCGGCGCCGCCGGTAATCGTCGGAGTGGCCACCGTGTTGAGGATCATGCCGCTGGTGAGGGTCAATGTTTGACTAGCTCCGAGCGTGATCGTCGGCGCCGTGGTGAGGATTTTGAGAGAATTGATGCTGCCGGTGGCGACGCTGCCGGTTGCCGCGGCATTGATGAGAATGTTGCCGGTGTTGCTGATCGTTCCCCAATTCGACAAATTGGTTTGCGTGTCGTATGCGGGAGCGGTCAAATTCGCTCCGCTGGTGGCTTTGGCGAAATCGGCGTTGTTGAGATAGGCGCCAATCAAGATGGTGTCGCCGTCGGCGCCGGCCGCCACATTGCCGGCCCCGCTGGGAGTCGAGCTAAATTGCGGATTGTAAAATGCACTAGCGGGCGAGACATTGACGACGCCGCCGGTATTTCGCGTGTAGCCGCCGAGGGTCAGGTTGAGCGTGCCGGCCGCCGTGTTGGCGGTGTTGATCGCATTGCTTCCAACGCCTACCGTGAGGGACGCAAGCGTCTGGGCGTGGGCGCCTGCGGCGGGGAATGCCATCGTCAATGTGCCGCCGCCGTCGCTTCCGCCCAGGGTCAGCGTGGCGGTCGCGACAATGCCGTTCGACACGGCGTTATTGTTGGCAGGGGTCGTGGTGTCGCCGTCGATCAATGTGCTCGCGCCCATGATCGTGATTGGCACATTGGCCGACGAGATTTGGCCCGGGTTGGCCGGCGTGCCGGCAACGATCAGACTGCTGCCGCGGGTGACGCTGATGCTGCTCGTGTTCTGCAAGTTGCCAGAACTGATCGCGCTGTTATTGTTCAGCGTGAGCGTTGGGCCGGTCACTCCCCCGTCGCCGCTGTTCACGCCCAGGGGGCCGGTGCCCGCGGTGCCGCTGTTCCAGATGGTTCCCTGGCTATTGAGCACGGTTCCTTCGATCGTGGTGGCCCCGCTGTAGGTCTCCGAGTTCTGGAGGACCAACGTGCCGAATTGCGCACCGACGGCGTTGGCCATGTTGACGCCGCCCGCGACATCGAGAGTCCGGACCACCGGGCCAACGCCGTCGGCGAGCGCCCCGGCTGCCGTCATCGTCAAATTGCCGGCATGGCCGGGCGTGAAGTTAAACGCGGTTCCGAAGGGAGTAATGATTCCCGAAAACGTGAGGTTCGGGGTACCATTGCCGCCGCCGTTGCCGAGGCGGACATTGGCATTGAGGCCGGTGGCCGCGCTCAGGTCGATATTCATCGGTGCGTTGGCGATCGAAAGAATACTATTGCCGCCGGCATCAAGGCTGAACATCTGAATGTTGTTCGTGGTCCATTCGGCGCTCGAATTAAATCCGAACGCCACGCCGGCCGGAACGCCGATGCTGCCTGTTGTGCCATTGCCGAGCGCCTTGTCAATCAAGAGCCCGCCGTTATGCGTGCCGGTAAAATTTGCACCTTTACCGAAGTAAATCGCGCCAAAGCCATAGAACGACGCGAGATTGAATCCACCCGTGAAACTGGAATTATCTCCCGTCAACAGCATCGGGTCACTGGAGATAAGCAGGGCGAACGCATCACAGCCTATACAAATTATCACCATGTACACTGGTTTGGGCAAGGCTGACAGCGAAGGATGGATTTCGGGGCGACAATTGTTGTCGCCTGACGGAACGAATCCTTTGGTTCATGGAGGTTGGTCAT
>JBBQWR010000038.1:0-59408 GCA_038210495.1 Pirellulales bacterium | reverse complement strand
ACTCGCCGGCCTGGGTGGATTCCTGCTTCGCAAAGGCGACGGCGAACCCGGCTGGATCACGATCTGGCGGGGCATGGATAAACTCCTCCTTGGCGTCCGTGGTCATCGAGCCATGAAAAAAAGATGTGGGTAATTACAAGGCCTCCAGCCCCGGGCACCCGCGCATCCTGGCAATTTTGTCCTGCTCATTCGGCCGCCAGCGGATACACGGGCGGCACGTCGCGGATGAAGCTTTGCGCCGTGACGTATGTATAGGCGCCCTGGAACGGAATCAGCAACAGGTCTCCCTCCTCGATAGACTCGGCGAAGCACGATTGACCGAACAGGTCTTCCGGGTCGCAAAGCGAGCCGCAAATCGCGACCGGAATCTCGCTCAGAGCCGGGCGAGTCAAATTCACGATCGGGGCGTACACGTGGAGATACCGCTCCCAACCGACCATGTGAATCCCGCCGTCGACGATCACCAGACCCGGCTGCTTCTTGTCGACCACTCGCAGCACCAGATGCATGGCCATCGTGGCGACGATTCGGCCCGGTTCGGAGAAAAGTTCGCAGTTCACGAGCGGCGCCAGTCGCTCTGTCGCCGCCGCGCCGATTCCCCGGGTGTACTCCTCCAGCGGCACGGAATCGTACGCATAATAGGGCGATGCGAAACGGCTCTGCTCGCCAAAATGGTCGTCGGCGACCTTGATTAGCTCGCCCAGCGGCAAGCCGGTCGGATTGCGTCCTTCCAACTGGTGCGGACGATAGCCCCCGCCGAAATCGAAGTATCGCACGGCCTGTCGCTCGGCCGGTGTGAACTGGTCGCGCAAATAATCGGCTACTCGGTCGATGATCGCGACATACGGCCCGGCGTCGTGCGACCAACTCGAATGCGACTGGATGCCTTGCATGTCGATGCCGCCGAGTCGCTGGGCCTCACGCCATAGCGATGCCAGTTCGCCGAGCGGGATGCCAAATTTCGACCAGACGCCATGCTCGGCGGTGTTGATCCGCACGCCCGCTGGCGCCATCTTTCCAAGACCGATCGCAACCTGGCTCAACAGCCGCATCTCGCGAAAGCTGTCGAGGTTCACCGTGACACGATCGGCGTGACGGACGGCCAGATCGAGATCGTCCGCGCTTTTGGCCGGGCCGCTGAACAGAATTCGCTCGGCGCCGGTGGCGAGCGCTTGTCGCAATTCTCTCCCGCTGGAAACGTCCAGGCCAAACCCCGCGCTGACCGCCGCGGCGACGACCGCCGGATAGTGGTTCGTCTTCACCGCAAAAAACGCCCGATGCCTCGGCACGTGGCGATCGAATGCCGTGCGAAAGTCCGCGAGCGCCTTGTCAAGCGACGATCGATCGAACATATAAAACGGCGAGGCGTGCCGCGTGGCACAAGCGAGTAGTTCCTCGCGGCGCTCAAGCACCCGACGGACGACATGGTTGAATGTCGCCGGCAGCGCGGCAGGCGGTTCGGCGAGAATGCGCTCGATTTGACGGCGCTTGTGAGCGAAATTTTCGACGAACATGGGAAGAGGCGTGGAGCGTGAAGTTTGGAGCGTAGGATACGCGCGGCGGAAGCCGCGATTATCGGGCCGGCGAATAGAGATGTTTTAGTCGAATCGAATGTGGTTCAACAACTGTTGACCTTCGGTGCTTAACGTGCCGCCGGCGTCGTACAGGCGGAAATTTGCGAGGATCGTCGCCAGCGTCGTGCCCGCGGCGATCGATTGGCCGGCTGTGGCGAAGCTGAATAGGCAGAATTCGTCGACCCCCTTGGCCCAGCGGACTTCTGGTCGAATGTACTCAAATCGGGTACTCGTCAGTCGGTACGTTCCGCTAGGAAAGTCGCGCAGCACGGCCGGGGAAGGTTCCGCTGTCGAGGGAACGACATCAAGCGTGGCGCCGGCGAAGTCCGTCGTGGGAAGACCGGCCTCACGGGGCACTTCGGCAAATGTGCCTGATCTCTCGAACCCTTGTAAAAACATTTTCGCAATGGACGTTTCGCCACCGAGCGACGGATGGAGAAACAGTTGCGGCGTGGCCGCCGACATCCGCGGGTTGCACTCGATCACGAGAACCTGCTGGTTGGCGCCAATCAGAAAATCGCAATTCGCCAGTCCAAAAAAGCCCATTTTATGAAGCTGTCGGCCGAGCCGCAAAAAGACATCTTCAATACGCCCAGCGACCGCCGGACCGATTGAATTCATCGGCAGCCACTGAATGCCAGCAAACGTCTGCGTCGCTTTGCGGTCGGACGGATAATAGCATTGCTGACGAATGGCCGAGAGACTGATGAACTGCGGCGCGACCAGTAGCGTGATCCCAAAGGCGTGGCCGTCGATTCTTTCTCTTACGAGGCAGCACTCGCCGGTCGGAATGTTTTCGGCGATCGCCCAGCCGGTCAGTGCATCGAGCGACGGCAAAAAGTACGTTCCCTCGCCGCCGAGCGACTCGGCTCGCTGGACCACGATGGACCGGTCCAAAACCCAGCCCTCCGCCGGGCGCGGCGGTTCGCCGATCGTGACGACAAAGCCGCTTGGATGCGGAATCGCGTGTCGCTTCAGAAATTGATCGAACCAGAGTTTATTCTCCAGTCGAATCTGATGCTCGTAATCGGCTGCCCATAATCGAATGCCGTGGTCCACGCTCCATTGTTGTATCGCCGGCGACATGGCGCTGCTGAGCAATAGATCGCGAATGCCCCGGGCGGCCAGCAGCTCAGCCAAATTTCCGCCACGGAGAATTTCTTCGGTGGTCGGATAGATCGGATCATTGGTCGTGCCGACGCGATAACGCAAACACTCATCCGCGGGCAGAAATTGCTCGGCCCAAGCCGCCTCGGGCGTGTCATCGCGAACCAGGGCAATGCCGCGAATCGAATTTTCCTCGAACAGATAAAAGCCGTCGATGCCGCGGGCGAAGTAGGCAACCGTGCGGGGACCGGCGCTCATGAGGGCAGCGGGATTGAGCCATCTTCGCTCGGCTCCAGCACGGCGACGAACGGCAGATTGCGATAGGCATCGCAATAGTCGAGTCCGTACCCGACAACGAACTCGTTGGGAATCTCGAAACCCACGTGATCCGGCTCGATCGCCACGGTCCGCCGCCCATGCTTGCGGAGCAGCACGAGGGATCGAACGCTCGCGGGTTTCAATGCCCGGAACTCGGCCAACAGCGCCGAAAGCGTATTGCCCGTGTCGAAGATGTCGTCGACCAGCAGCACATGCCGGCCGCGGAGGACGGGGACCATCGCCATTTCG
This sequence comes from Pirellulales bacterium, assembly GCA_038210495.1. Taxonomy (GTDB): domain Bacteria; phylum Planctomycetota; class Planctomycetia; order Pirellulales; family DATAWG01; genus JBBQWR01. Next base: position 56,160 of record JBBQWR010000038.1, on the reverse strand, counting down.
ATCTGCAAATCGCCCGGTTCCGTGGCGGCGCCGCGATAGCTGCTGGCTTGCACGAGCCCGATTTTCAGCGGCAGATCGACCCGGCGGATCAAGTCGGCCAATAGCACGATGCTGCCGTTGAGGACGGCCACCATTGTGAGCGGTTTCTGGGCGTAGAACTCGCGAATTTCGGCGGCCAACCGAGTGACCCCTTCGTCGAGCTGCTCGGTCGTCAGCAGTTGCTTCACGTCAGATCAATTCCGAATCGAGCGGTCGTCACGGTAACAAATTGCGGCCATGAATTGGCTGGCCTGCCATTCTAAACCGCTTGTCCCCTGCCCGGTAGCAGCGCGGGCAAAAATCGTGGCTTGCGCCATTAGAAGTGACCCCATAAGCGACCAATAGAAATGTCCCCTAAGATCGTTTCCTAAAGGAGACGAATAGGGAGACAATTTCGATGAGTCGCAAGGAGCGGAAATGGCTGGAGCACGCCTTAAAAAAGAGGCTTGACCCCTTTGTTTCCTCACTTCTTCGTCGTTCCGCCAAGCTTTTTAGCTGTGACGGCGGAAGGCGCCGAGATCGAGGCCGACGGTTTGATGGGAGCTTCCTTGGTGGGCGCCGCTTCGATCGACGTCGCTCCCTTGCCGCCGAGCGGCTTGGTCTCTTCGACGATGTCTTTCGCGCCCTCGGCGCCCAGTCGGGCTTTGTCGATCATGAAGCCCAAGATGAACCAGCCGTTCCGCTCGCTCGAGCAGAATGTGCCTGCCGGGCCGAAGTAGTGGCTCACGGCGCCGAATTCCGGCAACTTCGTGCCGTCGATTTTTTGCTTGCGCACGACGCCTTCCTTGCCGTCACCCAACAGGCCGTTGAGGATCTGGCCGAGGATCGTTTCCGACTTGGGCATTTGGCCCGTGCGGATCAGTTCGTAGGTCGGCCGGTATTCCAAATCGGTGCGAGAGAACATGCGGAAGCTGATTTCCTCGCCGCCGAAAGCCTTCATCTGCTTGGCCACGTACCGGTAGTCGGGCGCCGACGCCAAACTCTCGGCTGAGCCGGCTTGGTGCAGGATGTTTTGCAAAAAGCCGAGATTCGACGAAACGAACAGGTGTCCGAAGGCGACGGTCACGGCCGCGTTTTGCATCAGATGGCCTTCGTGCGGCTTCTTGCTCTCGGCCTTGTCGTCTTCCCGATCGGCGTGGGCAATGTCGCCCCCTTCCGGGTTTTCGATTTTCAGCTCCGGCACGGCGCTCTCTTCATCGACGATTTCCCAAATCACGTGCCCCTCGAATTCGCGGCGTCGGGCGTCTCCCTTCATCGTCTTGGCGATCGTTTCGGCGACCATTGTCTCGTTGGTCGTTTCGATGCCGACCAGCAGATGCTCGCTCTTGGGACCGATGGGTAGTTCGTAGTCGGTGATCACGGTCACACGGCTGCCGAGATTGCCGACGAGATCTTTTTCGATGTCGACCTTGGGTCCTTGCGGATCGTTTTTCAGGCTATCGAGAACATCGTGAAAGACGCCCTTTTCGGCCATGACCTCGTCGACGAGCGGGCCGATCGAGGCGAAGGCCGATTTAATGTCCCAGTTGAACGAGTTATAGGTGGCGACTTGCTTGGGGACCCAATTTTGCGGTTCGAGGTCGCCCGCGACCGGAAATTTTAGCATTCGCGCGGCGAGCTCGTATTTTTCCTTCGTCTCTTCGTGGCCTATGACCGGTGGGGCGTAGACCATCGTGCGATGCACGAGGTCGCATTGATCGGCGCCGAAATTGATATATCCGCCCAGACCTTGAATGGCCGCGAAGCCTTGACTGCGCAGAGCCTGCACCAAATCGATGCCGACCCGTTTTTTCTTGAGGGTCGTTTCGCGGATCATGTCGGCGTAGCCAAATGGCTCGACGAACCAGCGCACCTGCGGCGAAACTCCGCCGGCCGATTTGTCGCAACGGGCCATGATCTCGCTGAACGACTTGAGGTGGGCGAGCGAGCCGGCTCGATCCGTGGCTTCGGCGGCGCCGGCTTGGGCGGCGACGATTTTTCGTAGCACGCCCAGGTCGTCGGTCACGATCAACAGATCGTCTTTCAGAAAACACGCAGCCTGACGATTCGCGCGCTTGCCATCTTCGGCCGGTAGGTCATAGACGATCGCGCCTTGGCTCGCGTCCCTGAGCCGCTGGGCGCCTCGTTTGTTCAGGTTGACGCCGATTTTCTCGATCAGCGCGACGGCTCGATCGCGATGGCCCGTCACGTCGACTAGCACGACGGCCGCCATCCGACCTTTTTCGGGATGCACCAGCGCGACGCTGATTTCACCGCCCGGCACCCCTTCGAGCTCGGGCCAACTGAGTCCGAGGTCCTCCAGTTGCCGCATACCCTTTTGCTGAAGCTGATGCCGGAAATCATCGACGAACGACTGCATCGCTGGGTCGTGAACCAATTGGCCCCACTGCGTTTGGTTGAAACTAGCTCGGAGAACGCCTAGGTCGGCGACGGAGACGTAGGCCGTGGTCGTGTCGGGCAGCAGAGTCTCGCTTCTTGGCGCCGCCTGCGCTATCGCGCTCGTGACCGCGTAACAAAGACTCAGGGTCAACACGGCCGTTCGCAGAGAACAGTTCACAGCAAACTCCTTGGGGGCGGATCGGTTCGGCTAGCCGGGCTGAGCGATTGCGCGAATGCGTCGGGGCGAACAGCTGGCGTTGCCGCCTGCTATCGTTTCCCACTGCGACCGCGCGTAGGTCGAATCCCAGCCTGGGCTATTTATTTCTATCGGAAACCGAGCGGTGGACTCTTATGGCAGTCTTTATAAATGCGGTAAACGCTAGCGGCTCTGGCGCCGTCAATCTCGCCGCAAATTCCGTAGCCTGAACCGGGGATCCCGAAAATGGTAAAGTGGACGACTGGCGCCGAAGATTCCCCCGCAATTCATTACACGCCGCCGGCGCCTTCTTGGATTTTGGCTAACTTGTCTGTTGGTTTTTCCCATGCCCGATTTTCGCGCGGACAGTTTGAGTTACGACCCGATTCACGGATACATCGCCTTTAGTTCCGGCGGTGGGTTTCCGCCGGGCGAGATCGCCGAGCGGCAGATCATCGACCATCCGTGGGTCCAGCGGATGCGACAGATCCATCAGCTTCAGACCGCGTGGTGGGTGTTCCCCACGGCCGAGCACACCCGCTTCCAGCATGTCCTGGGAGTGATGCACTTGGCCAGCCGCGCCGTGGCGGCCCTGTACGACAGCCTGCACGAAGTGTGCCCAGACGTTCCCAGCCGTGGGTACGTCGAGTCCCTGATGCGGCTGACGGGACTCTTGCACGACGTCGGTCACGGGCCGTTCGGCCACTTTTTCGACGAGCACTATTTATCGCGCTTTGCCCAGACCCACGAGACGCTGGGCAGTGCAATCGTGCTGGGCGATCTGGCCGATTTGATTCGCGGCGTGCGGCGAAATCCCAACGGCGCCCTCGAACCGCATGAAACACTCGACCCAGCCCAAATCGCGCTCTTAATGACGCGGCCCAAGGCGGAGGACACGGCTGCCGCGCCTCGCTGGCTGCTCATGCTCCGCAGTTTGTTCAGCGGCATCTACACGGTCGATAACATGGATTTCGTCCTCCGCGACGCCTATATGTCGGGCTACAACGCGCGGGCGTTCGATCTCGACCGGCTGCTGCGATACAGTTTTTTTAGTCCCAGTGGTCTCACGATTCACAGTCGCGGCGTCGATGCGCTCGTGCGGTTCATGGGGGTCCGGGCCGAGCTATTTCGGACCGTTTATTTCCACCGCACGGTCCGGGCGATCGACCTAACGCTCGGCGGCCTGTTCGTCGAAAGCCGCGATCTGCTCTTTCCCGGCAACCCGCTCGATCACTTGGATCAATACCGGCGGTTCACGGAATGGTCGTTGCTGGTGGATGTGGCCAATTGGTCGGCTAGCGACGACCCACGAAAGCGGGCGCTGGGGCCGGCTTGGCGAGATTTTTTAGCCCGGAAGATTCGCTGGACGATGGTCTGCCAGCGAAACTTGGTGTACGGCGCCGACGACGCGGAATCGGCCAGTCTGTTCAGTCAAAAGCAGTTTGTGGAGCAGGCGCTGCGAGGACTGCTGCCCAGCGAGCTTCGCGATCTGCCGCTGATGATCGACTTGGCCCGGCATGTGTATCGGCCGCACACGCGCGGCCCGGCGGCGGGGCAGAATTTTCTGTTCGACCCGGCGCGGGGCCAGCCGCGCCCCTTGACGGACGACCAATTGTTTCGCCGCTTGCCGGTGACGCACCGCATCTGCCGGGTCTATGCCGAGAACACCGATCGCGCCGCGGAGTTATCGGCGGCCCTGGATCGCTTGATCGGTCCGGGGGGCGTGGACGATTTGACGAATATGTGAAGGCACGTTGCGGAACGGCGCAGCGCCGGCGCGGCTAAGCCGCCAGCGTTATGGGCCGCTTAAAATTCCGGCTTCTCGGGCTTGGGCCGGTCAGGTCCGGGCTTTCGGCTGTCCCGGGGGCCGTTTTCTCCGGGCGGGGGGCCGCCTCGGCCAGCGCCACGCCGCTTCATGTCGTCGAGCTTTTTCTTCTGCTTGTCGTTCAAAATCTTGGCTAATTTCTCGTCGACCAATTTTTGCAGCTCGTCGAGTTGTGACTTTTGATCGGCGGAGAGGTCGAGGTCCTCGAGAATCCGTCCCGCGAGGATTTGGCCGGGCTGGGGCGGCCCGGGACGTCGCTCGGGGCCGGGACCACCAGCCCCCCCAGGGCCGCTGGGACGGCCGCCGGGCGGCGGTCCGTCGGGGCCGGCGCCCGGCTCGCTGGCGTCAAAACCGCCGGGCCGTCCGCGGAATCCGCGGCCGGCGGGATTTTCGGCGACCATCTTTTTCGCCATCTCAGTCAGCTCTTCTTTGGTCACGACGCCATCTTTGTTCGCGTCGGCCCGATCGAAAAGTCGCAGAAGCCGCGGGTCGGTGATATCGTCCCGCTTCAGCTTGCCGGTGTTGTCTTTATCGAACTTCATCATGCGCGCCACCAGCGCGTCGACCGACGAACCGGCGCCTTTTTGATTGCCTTCGGGCCCCGCTTTCTCCGGCTCTGGCGCCCCGCTCGGCGGCTGCGCGCCCGCCATCGAAACCAGTTGAGCCAAGCCGAGCACGATCGTCATAGCAAGTAGTCGTAGATGCATTTGTTGCCTTCCGAATTGCAAGGTATTAACAGTTTGATACAGCGACTCGTCTCATTCTCGACTCCAGACTTTCTTCAGGGCGACTGATCGGCCGGCGTCTTGCCGATGACGATGTCGAATCGCGCCGATAGCTCGCCGATCTTCGACTCTTTGATCGGCTTGAAATCTATGAGGACCAATTCGCGATCGATCGGGTCGCGGATGCCGGCGAGAACCATATCGTTGCGGTTCCGGGCATGGCCGTTGACGAATACCTGCGTCGTCAGTAGTTCCCGATCTCCCTTGTTGACCCGCAAGTGGATATGCGGCGTGCGGCCGGTATAGGGCGCCGGCTTGATCGTGCGAAACCGGTATTCGCCTGTCGAGGCGGTTGTGAACGTGCCATAGCCCTGAAAATTCTTGTCGCGGTCGCGATGACTGCTGTCGCGAGAGTTCAAGTAAACGCCTCGGCTGTCGACCTGCCAGATTTCGATCGTGGCGTCTTTGATCGGCTCGCCGGTTTCGCTGAGCACGCGGCCGGTGAGATGCGTGATCTCACCCACGGCCGGCGTCGTCGAATCGCCGACGACGATCAGGTCGTTGTCTTTGTCCAGCGGCAATTTGTCGGGATAAAACGGCCCCTCGGTCAACGCCGGCGTGCGAGAAAGCTCCTCGGCGAACGCGCCGGGAACGAAGTACATCGCGGCGCCGAAAGCCATGCCGCCGCGGATGAGCTTCCGTCGGGATATGCGAATATCAGGGGAATACATCGAGTTGATTCCTTGCAAGTCGAACCCGCAGCTTAATTTGGCCTATCCACCGATAGTAAACTAACAATTCTCAACGCTTGGCGCCCCCTACTTATTGCAGACCAGCGAAAGGAATGAACGCACGCGGTCGGAAGTCTGCAATAAGATGACTTTCATTTTGCGGCGCCGCGCGTCGCGCGGCGCGGCGTTTGAGTCCCGACCCCGGGGGCGATGACGACGCGACAAAATGCCTCGAAGCTGGGTTGTCCGCTGGCGCCGGTCGCGATATACTTTTGGATTCTCTCCGCGGGATTTTTGATGGGTCGCCGTGTTGGCGGCTCGGCCGGCGGAGAATTCACCCTTAACTTCCTTTCAGGTTGATCCGGTCGCCGCGGTCTTTGGCGCGGCGCCTCGGTCTTGGATGTGGGTCGATCTGCCAGCACGGCGGATCGAATCAAATCCGCGGCGATGGCGATGGCGCCTCGCTGGCCGGCGATTCCTTCTCCGGGAAGTCAACTTCTCTCGGCGAAAGGATTGGCGGCGCCAGGCAGTTCTCGACCGGTCGGCCTTGGACGCAATTCTCTCATTATGGTCAATCGCAATCTCATTCGTGGTTTGGATCTGGGTAACGACGAGCTCGATCGCGAGGTCGAGCTCGCGATGGGCGATAGCACCGTCGACACAATGGAATGGGGCGGCTCCGGCGGCATCATGGCCGTCAACTCGATCGTCGTGGGGCGGATTCTCCGCGTCGACGATGAGTTCGTCCTGCTCGACGTCGGCTACAAGAGTGAAGGCCAGATTCCGCGCCACGAATGGGATGAACACGAAGATCCGCCGAAAGTCGGCGATACGATCAAGGTGCTGATCGAAGAGGTCGAAGGCTCGCCCGAGCAACTCATGGAAGAGCCGCGGGGGATGATCGCGCTGAGCAAGCGCAAAGCCCGCAAGATCGAAGACTGGCTCAAGGTCATGGAGACGGTCCACGAGAACGACGTGGTGACCGGCATCGTGACCCGCAAAATCAAGGGCGGGCTGCTGGTGGATGTGTCGGGCGTCAACGTGTTTTTGCCCGCCAGCCAGGTTGACATCCGCCGCCCCGCCGACATCGGCGATTACGTCGGCCGCACGATTCAGTGCATCGTGCTCAAGATCGACGAGGCGCGGCGCAATATCGTCGTCAGCCGCCGGGCGCTCATCGAGCAAGAACGGGCCGAGAAGAAGAAGCAACTGCTCGACACGCTCGAGATCGGCCAACTCCGCAAGGGAGTGGTCAAGAACATCGCCGAGTTCGGCGCATTCGTCGACCTGGGGGGCATCGACGGTCTATTGCACATCACCGACATGAGCTGGGGTCGCATTGGCCATCCTTCGGAGCTCGTGGCCATCGATCAAGAGATCGAAGTGCAGATTCTGCATATCGATCGCGAGCGCGAAAAGATTGCCCTGGGGCTGAAGCAGAAATCGGCCAGCCCGTGGGACAACGTCGCCGACAAGTATCCGGTCGGCTCGGTCATTAAGGGCACGGTGGTCAATGTGATGAGCTACGGCGCCTTCGTGAAGCTCGAAGAAGGAATCGAGGGCCTCGTGCACATCAGCGAGATGTCTTGGACCAAGCGCATCAGCCATCCGAACGAACTGGTGCATATCGACGACGAGATCAGCGTCGTCGTGCTGGGCATCAACAAAGAGAAGCAAGAAATTTCGCTCGGTATGAAGCAGACCCAGGAGAATCCTTGGGACAAGGTCGCCGACCGGTATCCTCCGGGCCAGATCGTCAAGGGCACGGTCCGCAACCTCACCAACTACGGCGCCTTCATCGAGATCGAGGAAGGGATCGACGGTCTGCTGCACGTCAGCGATATGTCGTGGACCCGTAAGATCAGTCATCCAAGCGAAGTCGTCGAAAAGGCTCAGGAGGTCGAGTGCAAAGTCCTCTCGGTCGACCAGCAGCGTCGGCGGATCGCCTTGGGCCTCAAGCAGTTGTCCGAAGATCCTTGGGCGAACGAAATTCCGAACAAGTACCAGCCGGGCCAATTGGTCAACGGCACGGTTACCAAGCTGACGAATTTCGGAGTCTTCGTGGGTCTGGAAGATGGCCTTGAAGGGCTGCTACACATTTCGGAATTAGCCGACCACAAGGTCGAGAATCCCGAAGAGGTGGTCAAGGTCGGCGAAAAGATCGAGGTGAAAATTCTTCGCGTCGATATCGACGAGCGGAAGATCGGCCTGTCGCGCAAGCGGGTCGAATGGGCGGAGGAACAAAACATCGCGGCCGACCAAGCCGAAGCGGCCGCCGCGGCCGCCGCCAGCGCCTCAAACCCATCGCCAGCCGCCCAGGTCGAGCTCAAGGGCGGCATCAGCGGCAAGAGCGGCCCGCTGATCGGCCCTGCGGAAACGCAGACCTGAGCCACCCTCGAAAGCCGCGGCATCCTGCCGCGCCATCAAGACGCCGATGCCCCGGACAACCAATTCGTCCGGGGCATTTTGTTTTGCCGACTCCGCAAGGCGCGACAGCCAAGACGCGAGCCAGAATCGCGCTTGTCCGCAGCGGAAATTCGGGTAATTCGAGACTTAAGTTATCGACCGTAGCTCAATTTGATCGAATATCGGTCTTCGGATAGAAGTCCGGAGACGCCAAAAACGCGAAAATGGCCGGGATTTTCAAGGTTTTCAATCGCCGCTTACCCGAGCGATTCGCTGGTATCGGACGGTCGGGGCGCGTGGCGGCGACGGGCGACGATGAAAAGTCCAACGGAGCCGAAGGCGACCAGAACAATTGACGCTTCCAAGCGTTCATAACTCGCCGGCCACTGAACGCCGGAAATCGCTTGTTTGCCCGAGGGGTAGTTACGCCGCAAGGCGTGTCAAGTAACAGCGGATCGCATTTTTGGTGTACCATTTCGGCGGCTTGTTTCCGGCCGATTTTCCGATACGCTGGAGTATTAGGAACTTCACTCGCAGCAGTAATCTGTCACCCACCACGACCTACCCGAAAGAAGCCGTCGAGTGTCATATCGGGTCGCAAGCGAGATTAGCGACTGTCGAGAGGAATGCCAAATTTCACGAGATTTTAAGCGTTTTGCGCCCGTAGCTCAATTGGATAGAGTATCGGTCTTCGGAACCGAGGGTTGCAGGTTCGAGCCCTGCCGGGCGTACTTTAAAACTCGTTTCCGGTAAAGGGTTTGTGACGACTGGAGTGAATTGGGGCATCACCGGGGTAAATCTTGCTGTCCACGGAATTCGTCGTGAAGTTATGGATAGCTCCTTGCGGCACGCCCTGCTGCACTGTCATTTCCGGCGCGCGCTTGTGAGTTGGACCAATGATAAAATCTCCGTCGGCCTCCACCGGCGGAATTGCGCCGTCGGGCAATTCCTTGGCCGCGGCGGGTTCCGGCATTCTCGAATCGGCGGCGGGGGGCGTTGGGCCTTTGGCGGCGACCATCGCCGCGTAGAGGCCGACGATTAAGCTGATCATGATTGCAATGCTCAAAAGTTTGTCGGGCATGGAATCCGGCCGGTTAGATTCGCGGGGGAATCACTTCCGAGGCGCCGATGACGGGAGTTCCGGGCGGAGTTTGACGCGGAAATCCGGGTCATTTCTTCAAAGCTTCAGCGACGAAGGCGAACAATGGTTTGGTGGACGGATCTTCAGGCAGGCCGAGGTCGGCGTTGATCTTGTCGTGGAAAGTCTCTTTGGCGCCGAATACCGTGACGGGAACGCCAGCTTCCTTCAGCACTTTGCCAAGACGCTGCGCCTGCGCGCTCGTGTAGGGATGGTCGGCGACGTGCAGAAGGAGGAACGGAGGAATGCCCTTGTCCTTGGCGACATGGGTGACGGCCGAAAAATCGCGATGCTTCGCCGGATCGCCGCCGAACTTCTCACGGTGGCCAAACTTCGGCGGCGGCAGATCATGCGCCCGACGACGGGTCTCCTCCGTCTCGATGATGGCCGGCACGTCATAGGTATCGCCATCGACGGGCACACAGCCCTTGATGATGCCCAAGGACAGCCCTTCGGCCTTCAGATAACGATCGTCGATGCTGACCAACGCGGCGAGCTGGGCGCCGGCCGAATGACCCATGACCAGCAGACGCTGCGGATCGCCCCCGTGCTCGGCGATATGGTCATGCACCCAATGAATGGATTTGGCGACGTCGCGAACGATGGTCGCCATGTCGACATCCGGCAGAAGTCGGTAATTGGTGGAGACAAAGACGAACCCCTTGTCCATGAAAACCTGTGGCTTGATCTGGACGTTCGCTTTGTCCCCGGCCTCCCACCCGCCGCCGTGAATCCAAAAGACCACGGGCAGGTTCTTCGCGTCGCGTGGCGAATAAACGTCGAGCATCTGACGCTCATTCGTGGAGTCGGCGTAGGGGATGTTGCGTTTGGCATCCTGAGCCTGCGCTTCCGAAAGAAGAAAAAAGGCGCCAAGTAGACAAAAGAGGTGCTTCATGGCGGGCGTCCTCGTTCGGAGAGCAGAATGAAATGGCGGATTTGTTCCTACAAGCCCCAATGATAACCTTGGCCGCGGATGATGACGAGCCTCGCGCGGCCGCTCCAGTCACATGGACCAACCTACAGTCGACATAATTCTGAGAGGTTGATTTCGAGACGGACCGTCGGTTGGTTTCAGCCAACAGAAAGCCCACGGCGCACACTCGCGCGCCCTACAGCCCCGTCTGCGAGAATGCCCCCATGCGCCGCCCCCGCTACCAATTCAGGGTCGGCCGGTCGCCGCGACAACAAAGACAAAACAACTGGAACGCAGCCAACCAATGCTCAACGCCCCCCTTCAATGGCCTGTGCTGAGCTCACCCACGATTCCTTGTAGTGACCTGATCGCAGCGCCTTTTGAAGCTGCTTGCGGAACTCGGTGGCAAGCGCGCCGGATTCCGGATTTTCGACGCCAGCGAGGGTAACTTCCTGGCAAAGGCGTTGCACGAGCCTGCGCTCGGTTTTACTGCATGATTCAGATCCGTAGATTCCGAAGGAGGCGACCATGAAAGCAAATCGCATCAACCTGTGGGTCCTGGCGACAATTCTTGTTGCCCTAAACTTGACGGCCTGTCCCGCCGGCGCGGATGACAAAGGCCCCACGCCGTTTCCCGACCCAAAAAGTGAAGCAGCCTGGCCGGGACATGGTCCGATCCGTGTCTTTGATTTCATGGTGGGCGAGCGTGCCCAGATCTGGCGCGAGCGAGAGAAGAATCAGGGCGCGGTCGTGTTCGTCGGTGATTCGCTGATCGGCGGATGGCACAATCTGGCCAAGGCGTTTCCGGATTTGAAGGTGGCCAACTGCGGCGTCGGCGGCGACGTCAGTCGCGGCGTGCTCTTCCGTTTTCGCGAGGATGTCCTCGATCTGAAGCCTCGTGCCGTGGTGATTAATGTTGGCTTCAACGACCTCACCGCCTCCGGCGATCCGGCGTTTGCCGAGCAGAACATCGCTGCCATGCTCGACCAGGCATGGGCCCAAAACCCGGCCATGCCGATCGTGATCTGCACGATCCCGCCGCGCGACGCCCCCCAAGCGCCCACGAAGCCCGGCGCGCGGGCAGATCTCAATGCCCGCTTCACCAAGCTGGGCGAGGGCAAGTCGCATCTCACCGTGCTCGATCTGGTCACGCCTTTTACCGGCCCCGACGGCAAGCAAAAAGCGGAATTCTTTGGCAAGGACCACGTCCACCTGGTCGAAGCGGGTTACCAGAAATGGGCCGAGGTTCTTCACCCCGCGCTGGAGAAACTGGGCGTGAAGTAACTGACAGCATCGGCTTCATTGAAGTGATGAAGATGACCCGGTAGCCCTTGGCGCCCCGCCGAACTGCGAGGCTGACTCCAACGCGGCAGATCGCGATACGGCCGGCTCGTCACTTTTCCAAACTCATCTCGCCCCAGTTCGCCGGCTCCATCATGAGCTCAAATACCGCGTCGTCGACGATGCCCGTGTGCTGGTTGCTCCAATAGGTTCGCAATCGCGTTCGGTGTCCCGCCGGATCGCCGTGCGTTACGCCCAGATCGCCGCGGATGCTTAGGCCGGGCTGGGGCTTGAATCCCAGCGCGCTGAGAGGAATCGCCGCTTCGACGACATAGCCCGATTTCTCGGCAATCGTGACTTTCACGTCGAGGCCCGGCGCGACGGCCGCGAAGTCCATCGCATACGATTTGATGACGCCAGAGCTGAACACGGCCGGGTGTTTGGTCTGCGAAACCTTTCGGTAGATGACCGCGGTCGGTTTGCCTTGAAAATTCCCGATCGACAGTCGGAGATCGCCGTCGACCGCCTCCGTCCGCTTTGAGTCCGCGGCCGGATTGGTTCCAAGCTGCAAGTCGACGGTGTCTCCGCCGAGGTACATCCCAGTTTCGTCCGTCGCGCCGTTCACCCAGGGCGTTGCGTCTTTGACGTCCCAACACACATAAAGATTTTTGTCGTCCCAAGTCGCGGCGGCGCGGACCGGGGTCTCTTCCTGTTTCTTGAACGAGACGATTTCGGCGCCCCTGAAATCGTTTTCGAAATTGCCAGTGAATTTCGGCGTTGCTTGTTTGACTACCAGCGATTTTTTTCCGGCGCTGACCTGTAATTGGTCTTCGCGGAACTGCCGGGCGTCCTGATTGTCGCGGGCGTCGACCTTTAGCACGCCTCCGGGAATTCTTGTGACCGTCTCGAGCCCCGTGACTTCCAGGTTCCAGTAACCCGTCTTGCCGGCTTCCAGATAAAGCTTTCCATCCTTGCCAAGCGTCACGCTGCCACCGAAATCTTCGCCCCCCATTCCCGGCGGGCAATGGGTCATATCGGCGCCGGGCACGGCTTGCTCCGGCCACTTCACTTTCAGCGGGTCACCTTCAAAGAGCCTGCTGAGATAAAAACCATCGCCGGTGAGTAGGTGCCACTCGCCGACATTGGTCGGAATGACAAAAAGATTGCCGATCGGTTCCGGCAGCTTCACGACGCCGCATGGCCCATAGGATCCCCGAATCATGCCCAGCGCGGGCGGGCAGGCATTGTGCGAGCCATGCACGCCGTTGAAATTGTCTGGATAACTCCAGAGCTTCTTGCCGCTGGCGATGTCGAAGCAATTCAGCAGCGTGTGCGTCTCGCCATACGATCCCGGTTGGAGCACCAGCTTCGCGTCGGCCGACGAAAGGCCGGCAGCGGGCAGCTTCACCGGGTTGCGGAGATCATATTTCGGGGCGCCGCAGGACGTAAACCCGAGAACTTTGAACTGCTTGTCCCCGGCGGTGATTGTCAGATCGGGGCCCAGATTCATGTACCAGCCGCTAAACCGAATCTCGCCGTCGACGGTCGTGACTTCGTCCGGCTGCTCCTGCTGGTCACCGTTGGCGTCGGTCCAGAGCGTCGTCTTCGCAGCCGGCGGTTTGCCATCGTACCGAAACACGGATCGCAATTTGTACTGAGCATCCGCTATTCGCTCGAAGATTCGCACGGTTCCCGTTTCGAATGCCCAGCGATTGGCGACGGCAAGATACAGTCGACCGTTGGACCCGACGGCAAACCGAGAGTTGGCCATCTCGTCCCGCGTGATCACGCCCAGGCAATGGGGACGCCCCGTTTGTGCGTCGATCCGCCACTCACATCCTTGTCCGACCATGACGTTAGGATCGAGCGGATCGATCGCGCCGCCGAGCGCGCCATACCCGCTGGACCCGAAGAACTCATTCACAAGCTTGCCGGTCTTGATGTTCCAAACGCTGACTCGCTTCGGGGAGAGATCGGCCTCGGCGACCCAGAGTTTGCCGGCGGCGTCGACCGCCATATTCGCGACCGAGCGCATGGCGTCTTCTTCCCAGGTCCCGAGCAGGGCGCGGCCCCCTTTGCGTCCGATCGTCTGAACGACCTTGCCGTCTTTTGTCACGACGACTTGGTCGTCCGGCTCCCCTTTCCAGGTGCAGACGGTCCCGTCGCTGGCGATCGCTTGGGACAACAGACGCAGATCGGCGACTCCCGGCGTCGTCTTGATGAGCTTGCCATCGTGGGCGTTTACCACGAGCGTCACGTTTGCCTTGCCGAAAGCTAGATTGATTTGTCCATCCTTGATCGAGACGGCGTCTGCCTTCTCGGGTTTAGCCGCGGCGCCGGCCGGCCACAGCGAAGCGATTTTGAGATCGGCAACTTCGGAACCGTCCCACTTGAGGTAGTTGCCGGTCTTGGTTTCCAGTTTGTAGAGATTGGCGCCGTCCGCGTCGGCGCCGGCGCTACCGCCGAGCACATAGAGCACTCCGTTGTCCGCCGCCAGCGATTTGACTCCCGAGATGCCGGCCCGATTGTTGCCCCAGAGCACATTGCCATCGAGATCGACGGCAAGCAGCGATTTGCCCGCTTCGGCCCCATTCCAGCCGAGATAAACTTGCGTCGCGTCCGTGGCGACTGCGAACGGAATACCATGATCGCCACCCCAGTTTCCACGTCCATCTTCGCTATCCCAAGGCGCTTTGCCGCTGTTGTCGGCCCAGCCGCGCAGGCGCAGGCCCAGGCCCGCGTGCGCGATCGCGCTCCAGTGGTAATCCCCCGCCCCGACGGGCTCGCCGGGGCGCGTCCAGGACCAAGTGCCCAGGCCGTCCCACTTCACTGTGTGAGGGCCTTTCGAGTAGAACGCGCAGGTGAGCAATTGTCGCGCGACGTCGCCGGCTGGGCCGGTGATATTCAGTGAAATATAGCCGTCAAAAGGCATTTCGAACGCGATCGGCTTCGAGCCCACTAGCTCTTTCGATTTGATGAGCCCGTCCCAATTCACGACCGGTTTGCCGGACTCCAGCCGCACCGGAAACTCGCGCGCGTCGGCCAGTCGCACGGGTGCGGGATTCACTTGCCCCTTAGCCGCGAGCGTAGCCGTGCCCCAGCAGGCGCTCGCCATAAACGTGAAGACGCGATCGGGCGTCATGCCGGGTTTGAAGATATCTTTGACTGAGAACCGTCCCTTGGCGCCGACCGTAAAATTGGGCTCGAACGTGATTCGAAATGTGCCTCCGGCCTGAAGCGGCCGTCCATCGCGCGTCAGTAATTTCCAGGGAATCGCAATCTCCTGCGTGTATCCTTTGCCGTCGACGTCTTTGGCGAATGCCTGCGCGGCGCCGTCACTCGCCTTGGCGTCCTCGATCACCCCTTCCTTGAAATCCTTGCCCTGCTCGACTTTGATCACGTCCCGCCCATCGCGTCCGTGCCAAGCCGTGAAATGTTGTCCTCGCTCTTGCGGCCCGCCGTCGCCCGTAATCGTGCGGATTTGCAACGAATCCCCGGCAAAACCGTAGTCGGCGATCGTCTGGCCCGGATTGTTCATCGGGGTCTCATCGAGAAAGTGCGCCAAGACATAAAGATTCTTGGCGTCGTACATGGCGTGGATCCAAACGCCCATCGAGCCCCGTTGCGTCTCCACGTCGTCACAGGCGAAGATGCCGCCGGATAGGTCCCAGTCATCTGCCTTGCCGTCGACGACGACTTTGCCCAGCGCCGGCAGGACCCGGAAGCCGAGGTTTTCCGTGGGGGTCGCATCGGCGCTGTTCACAGCGCAACAGAGCAACGTCGCCGAAAATAACCCAGTTAGAAATTTCATTTGGGATCGATGGGAAAGACTTTGGCGTCGCCGCCAGCGACGCAGATACTCTCGAGACGTAATTCCTGCTCGATATCAGAGTTGAATCTAGGTTCGATTTCGAGGCTGTGATCGATCGTCGGATCAAGGCCTTCGGCTAAGACCTGGTAGTGGTGCGCGTTGCCGTTGGCCTTGGCGGCGATATTCGCGGCGTCGAACTCACGCATGGGTTCCTTTGCGCCGAAGGGCATATAGATTGCCGGTTTCCCGTCGATGTAGGCTCTGTACTTGCCAGACTTGGGAGTGCCTTCGCCGAACAACAAGATCATGCTTCCGCGGAATTTCACGGCCAGCCGACTGGCCTCGCGGGGCTGGAGCGTTTTCTTTCCGTCAGCGCCGGTTTCTTCCTCGCGATTCGCGGCGATCACTTCATCGTCCAGCCAGCGGGACATGAGCATATCGAAAAACGCGGAGGTGAGATTCGGCGAACCCACTTTCCAGCCAGAGGGCAATTTGCCGAGCGTCGAAATCCGCGCCCTCGCCGTGTGCAGATAGGTCGGCGCGTATAACATTTTTTCAGGCGAAGCGCAAATTATCCGGCGCTTCACGCCATCTTGAAACGCCATCCACGCGGCATCCGCAAACAGGTCGTATCCAACGTTGCCCGGATGCACGTAGTCGTTCGGCCAGATCTTTTCGATCGTTGTTTCGCCGGTTCGGACTCGCTGGATCGCAAGCGCGACCGCGTCGCCGGTGACGGTTTTATAGGCTTTCGCGATTTCAAGATGCGCGGTGCGTCTTTTCATCTTGTCGAGATCCGCCCCCTTCACATCCCAGCCAAATGGGAAGATCATCTGCACGACCGGCGCATGGGCCTCGTCAATACAGCGGCGAACCAGCGCCTCGTACGACGCGAGCGTTTCGGGCGTGGCGTCGTAAATGCCATCGTTCGCGGAGAAGTCGACAAACACGAGATCCGGCCGATGACGCAGCACGTCGCGATCGAAGCGAAACGCGCCCAACTGTGAACCGGTTCCACCGATCGCAGCATCCCAGAACGTAAAGCGGGCGGTCGGATATTGCGATTCCAGACGCTGAGCCACATCGGCGCGATAGGACGTCAGAAGCGGATCGGTGGCATTCGCGCCCCAAGTGAGCGACGCGCCAAAAAAGATTACGCTAAGATGTTCGCCCGCTATTGCCCGCCGATCAAAGTCGGCAAATGACGGCGAGGTCGCCATGGCGCCGCGAGTCGTAAGGGCCAATACCGTGGCGAGGATTGTTTTTGACGCGAGTTTGCACATGGTGATGGATTCGCCGCAAAAGATCGTCGAGCGCCGCTTTCTGGGCGATAGGTGGTTGGGATGCGGATCATGCAAGTCAAATTCACTTCAGCGCCTTTCGCACCGCGTCATTCAGTTCCAAGCGGAGAGCGAAGACCCGCAGTTCATGCGTGTCCACGCCCCATAGCAGTTGACGCTTGGCGTCGTACATCAGTCCACACGAATGCCCCTGGCCATAGGGATGGAGTGCCCGCTGTTCCTTGTCAAGCTTGAAGCCAATTGCTAGCGATACCCATTCGTTCTTCGCGCAGTCGAAGGCCAGCGTCCGCGGAATGTCGGCTGCTTTGCCTGGCAATAGTGCGCCCAAAAGCACGAGATCGTGCTGAGGATCGTACATCGCGCTCGAGATTCCTTTCCTCTCCAAAGCAGCCAGCGCTGCGACATTCGGTGGTGAGAGCTTGCTGACTTCGCCGTTGGGAAGTTGGAGCGAGTATACCTCGCCCTCGTACTTCTGGCCGTATTCGGCGCGGAAGAACAATAGCCGGTCGCGTTGAGAGTCGTACACGAACATCGAGGAGTCGACGACCGCCCCTGGCAACTCGATTCCCGATTTTATGATCTCTTGCCACTTCTGCCCGGCGGCATCGAGTTGAAAAATGCCGCCGCGGCCGGTCCAACAGATCAGGCCGTGGCGCGTCGTCACCAGCGGCAGCGTGTAAAAGCAATCGCCATAGACCATTGGCTCTGGCTTGGGAAAGCGGCCCGTCCAGTCGCCGAGCGCAGGATCGTAAACGTACGTGTTGTGGACGCGGCCCACGAAATACATTTGCTTTGAGCCTGGATCGTACTGGTAGCCCTGATACGTGTGGCCAGTCACCCAGGGGCGGCGGTTGAGATTGAAGCCTTCGGGATACTCGGTGTTGGAAAAAGTTTGCCCTAGCGGAAACTCAACGGGAAAGGGGAGTTCCCAGCGGTTGGTGGCAAGATGGTAGTGCAGCACGTCGCTGCCGCCGTGAGCGGAATGGCCGCCGCCAAAAACGAGAATCTGATCGTGGTCGGAATCGAGAACCGCATGTCCCCAAGTGCGCATCATCTGGGGCTGATGCGGCGGCAGTCGCTGGACCCAGAAGTTGGCGGGAATGCCTTTCAGGTCTTGTTGCGTGGCCAGGGGATCGACCTGCGGTCCTCGCAGGTAAAACGCGGGATCGAACTCCTCGGTGCGATACACACGGCCTTCCGGCGCTGCCTGATTTTCTTTTCCGGTCCAGGCGTTGGCCGCGAGATCGTACGTCCACTCCCCCCCCTTGATGTGCTCGTACTGGTCGCCGCAATACGACATGCTGGACGTGTATTGGTAGCCGCCCGTGAGCTTGACCATGCCGTTGCCCGGGGCAGAAAGAATATGCCCACCACGCGGCGATGGTGCTTTCTCGGGATGGCGTTGTTCCCACTTCCGCTGCGCGGGATCGAAAAGCCAAAGGTCGTTCGTCAGATAATCGCCGTGATCGCCGCCGAAGAGAACGAACAATTTCGACTGAGAATCATAAACCAGCGGGCTGAGAAATCGCGGCGGCGGCTCAGCATCGATAGACTCAGCCGCCTGTTCAATCATCCGCAGCAGCTTGGTATCCAGCCCGCAAGCATCGGCTGTGCATTGCTCCGCGGTGTCGAGAGCGACGAGCTTTTCAGCCAATGTGGAAGCGTTGCCGAGGATCCCGGCCGAATACTTGGCCTGCTGGCGCGCGTAGTCGTCCGAATGTTTTTGCTGCTCGCCGAGACTCTTAGTTAACGAATCGCTGGTACCCGCCAGCGTCCGCAATCGGGCCTGCAAATCCGTGTTGACTAGTGCATCCGCCATCCCACGAAAAAAGGCAGCTCTTCGTAACGACGCCATTTGGCCGATCTGCGTGGCCAGCCTGAGGCACAGTTCGTGCTGCTTGTTCAGCGGACTCTTCCGCCGCAATTCCTCGCTGAGCGATTGCCACTTTCCCTCGACCTGCACGCGGGTTCGCGGAATCTCGTCGGCGATTTGATCCTGCCCGCCAAAGCCCAGCAAATAGCCGTTCGCTCCTTGGCACGTCGAGCCCCAGATGATTTGTTCATGGAGGTTGGCCTTGGGGATCTTGAACGGCTGGCTGGTGTCGGCCGCTTGCGAGGCGGTGATTATCCCCAGCGCCAAAACCACGAAGAGGGCGCGACGGACGAGGAAATTTGTCATGGTTAGCCTTGGTGATGGTCTGACGGGTGTTAACGCCGCAGCGCGGCGCCTTGCTTGAGCCAGGCCTCGTTGAACGCCACACAATGGATGCTGCTGCCGCTCGGACCCAACAAATAAATCACGCCATTGGGCGCTTGCGCCAACGACATATAGCCGGTCGGACCTTCGACGTTTCGCAAGTGCGACCAGGTCCGGCCGTCGTCGAGCGACAGTGCCGCGAACGTTCCCCCCCGCGACAATTGCTTTTTCTCGTCGAAGCTGCAGAGCAGCAAGGCGCCACTAGCCAATTTCAGAGCGGCCGCCTTCTGACCGACGGAGATGCCGGGAAACGGCGTCGACTGCGACTCCCACGACTGGCCTTCGTCTCGCGAAATGAATGCGAGCATCGGGTTGGGGCCGCGGAGGAATGCTAGGATAGCCCCATCGTCGCGCTGCACCACGGCGGGATGAATGGCGTAGTCGCCGGCAGCCTTGCGGAGGTCGCCTTCCGCCACCTTCCACGATTGGCCGCGATCGCTGCTGAGCATCACGCGTTCGTCGCGATGGCCAAAGTCGCCGTCGACGGCCAGCACCAGCTTGCCGTTCTTCGCCACAAACGCCGAGCAGGGTTGGCTCATGCGCAGGGGATCCTCGCGAGTCAGGATGATTCGCGGCTTCGACCAGGTGGCTCCGCTGTCGTCGGAGGTGCGCAGACAGTCGGCCGCATCATCCCAACCATTCAAGGACTGCGTGAAAAAATGATAGATTCGCTTGCCGTCGCAGAGCAGTACCGGAGCATGCGTATTGCAATCGGGTACGCCAAAAAACCATGAAGGCGCATCCCACTTGTCATGCCCAACGCGTAGCCGCGTGGCCGCCTGAGCGCACTCGCGCCCTTCCTCCTGCGTGCAGGTGTACCAAACTGCCAGCACATCGCCGTTTGGACAAACCGTGATTGCCGAAAAATGATTCCAGGCGCCGAAAATGGGCCCCCAAGCATCTTCTGGCACTTTCAAGTCTTTTGTGATGTCTTCGAAATATGGTTCGTTGGGCTTCGGGCCTTCCGTTGGCGCCGCTTTCTGTTGAACATCTTGCTGGTAAAGTGGAACCGCGGCGACCGGCAGCGGCTTGGTCTGCGGTAATTCGCCGAGCAACACGCGAAACCCCGTGGCACGATTGGCGTCTTCAGGCAGGTGTCCCGAGCGGTTCGCCGAGCGGCAATAGCGAACTGTCCCCTTATCGTGAGTCGCCGACAGGTAGCTCCAGCCGCGCGTTATCCGTGCCCAACCATCGGCCGGACCCACCGGATCGGTCTGCTCCCCCGACGCATACGGGCCAAACCAATCCGAGCACCACTCGGCCACGTTGCCATGCATGTCGTGGAGGCCCCAAGCGTTGGGTGGGAAGCTGCCGACCGCGACCGGCTGGTCCCGCCGACTGCCGTCGGGCATGACACCATAGTTTGCTTGATTGGCGGTGAGCTTTTCGCCGGTGTTGTAAGGCGTCTTCGTTCCGGCGCGACAGGCGTATTCCCATTCGGCTTCGGTGGGAAGGCGGTACGCGGCATGCTCTTTTTTCGAGAGCCAATCGCAGAAAGCGACCGCCTGCCGCCAGGTAACCATTACGACCGGTTCGTCATCGGTGGAGCTGACACCGTGTTTGTGACGCAATTTTTTGTGTTCGGGATCGAACTGCTCGAACTGAGCGTTGGTGACCTCTGTGACGCCCAGGTAGCAAGGTTTTGTGATCTTTACCTTGTGAGCGGGCGATTCATCCCAGTCGCGGTCATTCCATTCCTCACGAGTCTTGGGTGGCGCATCGCCCTGGCCCATAAGAAACTCGCCGGGCTCGATACGAACCAGTTTTATGCCGAGCGAATTGACGTGTTCACGGCCCGAAGGCAATTCGGCCGCGGCTAGAGAAGTTGCCCAGAGAACTACGAGGATGCCTGCCGTCTGCGCCATGGGCCTCTCTCGTCGGTGCATCGAGATGAAAAATCGAATTTGATAGTGCGATTCGACGGTCAATTTAATCGTGCGCCAAAGAGCTTACAAGTTTTTTCTTTGCGCCGCCGGTTGAGGCTGGAGGATAGGGCCGCATCATCGACGTCGCGCCACTTGCCAAAGTAGACAAGCCGTCCGCGAATTTTTTCGCAGCACCTACCCGCGGCGTGCGGAAATAATGGAAAGTCCGGGTATGGCTTGGCGGTTTGACATTACCCACTTTACCGGGCAGAGCGGATTGATTAAACTTTCCCATTCGCCTCTACCTCCGGTTGAGGTGGTGTCTTTGACACCCGTCGCGACAACCGCGGGTGTCGGCATTTGCGTTAAGGTCGTCTATCCGGCGTCAACCGCCGGCGCGATACGTCAAAGATTTTGACGAAACAATGCGATAAATAACGAGAAATACGAAGAATGCCAGCGTAGCTTCAATTGGCAGAGCACCGCATTCGTAATGCGGGGGTTGTGGGTTCGACTCCCACCGCTGGCTCCTCTGGAACGATCGGGTTCTCTGACCGCCGCGGTTCTATCGAGCGGCCCGTCCATCAGTTGACTTAAGGGAGACTATCGTCGATGCCGCTTATAGCCGTGAATGTGAAACAGATTGTCGTGACCAATGGCACGTTCGGCCCGCAAGAGATTCATCAGATCGTCGATGCGTTGGCCGAGGATTCCGCCAACCACCGCGCCCTGCGCGAGGCGGTCAACGAGCTTGAGATGAGCGAGGATCGCAGTCCGGCCGCGACGGTTCGGCTGGGAGTCTGCCAGTATTTGCTCGGCCGTTATCACCACGCGATCGACACGCTCAAGACGGGGGACGGCGGAGCGTTGGCC
Organism: Pirellulales bacterium; assembly: GCA_038210495.1. Classification (GTDB taxonomy): domain Bacteria; phylum Planctomycetota; class Planctomycetia; order Pirellulales; family DATAWG01; genus JBBQWR01. Next base: position 34,420 of record JBBQWR010000038.1, on the reverse strand, counting down.
CTATTTTATCTGGGCAAGGCTCAAGCCGCGCTCGAGCAATACGACGGGGCGACCGACAGCTACAATTCGGCCGCCAAGGCCGGCTACGACGCCGACATTTGCGCCCTGGCGCGGGTCGAGGCTCTGCGGAACTCCAGTCGTCCGCAGCAGGCTCTCGAGGTGCTCGATCGGCTCTCCGGGGCAGTCGAGCAAACGGCCGAATATCTCTACCAGCGGGGCGCCACCGTGGCCAATCTGCAAGGCAGCCCGGCCGAAGTGATCGCTCTGTACGAACGGGCTGTCGAGGCCGATGGACGTCATCCCGGCGCCCTGTTCGGCTTGGCGATGGTCAACGACCGGCACGGCAACGACGACACGGCGCTGGATCTATACGAGCGATCCGTCGCCCGGTATCCGGCCCACATGGGCGCCCTGGTGAATCTCGGCGTGCTCTACGAAGACCGGCAGCAATATGAGCGGGCGCAGCAATGCTTTCAGCGCGTGCTGGATTCGTTCCCGAGTCATCTCCGCGCTCGACTGTTCGTCAAAGACGTGCAAGCCTCGCGGAACATGTTCTACGACGAGGACGCGCAGCGCCGCCGCGATCGGCTCAGCCAAGTGCTCGGAATCCCGGTCACGGATTTCGAACTGTCGGTGCGGAGCCGCAACTGCCTGCAAAAGATGGGGATCATGACGCTGGGAGATTTGGCCCGGGCGACCGAGGCCGATCTGCTGGCGAGCAAGAATTTCGGCGAGACGTCGCTCGTCGAGATTCGAGACATGATGACCTCCAAGGGCTTGCAGCTTGGTCAGATGGCTTCGGAGCAGCGCGAGCCGGAGCCGGTGTTCGAGCCCGAGTCGATGTCGCCCGACGAACAGGCGTTGCTCGAACGGCCGATCGCCGATCTGAATCTCTCGGTGCGAGCGCGCAAGTGCATGATCCGGCTCGGAATCAACACGATCAGCGAGCTCGTTCGGCGGACGGGCGACGATCTGCTGGAGTGCAAAAACTTCGGCGTCACCAGTCTGAACGAAGTTCGCGAAAAGCTGACCGGCCGCAGCCTCAAGCTTCGCGGCGATTGATCTTCCGTGGCGAGCGGGGGCGTGAGCCTCCTGTCATCGATTTGACGCTGCTAAGCCGCCAGCGATAGCCGCTGCGTCGCCATTTTTCTTGGCCAGCCACACGTTCCATCGCCACGAATTGTCCAATCGCCCACCGACCGCTAAACTGCAAACGTTAGCGGTGGTTCGAGCGAGAAAGGATATTGCTTCCATGAGCGATGTGGCCAAACTGAGACTGGGCAAGCAAGAGCTTGAGTTGCCGATCGTCGTGGGCACGGAAGACGAACCGGCGATCGATATCTCGCGACTCCGTTCGCAGAGCGGCTTCATCACGCTCGACGAGGGCTACGTCAACACGGGCGCCACGACTAGCTCGATCACGTTCTTGGACGGCGAAAAAGGAGTGCTCCGGTATCGGGGCTATCCGATCGAAGTGCTCGCGCAGCGGTCCGATTTCGTGGAGGTCAGTTATTTGCTGATCTACGGCGAGTTGCCGACGGCCGACGCCCTGGCCGAGTTTCGCACGTCGCTGCAGCGGCATACGATGCTGCACGAAGACATGCGGTTCTTTTACAACGGCGTGCCGCGAAACGCCCATCCGATGGCCACGCTCAGCTCGGTCGTCGGCGCGCTGTCGACGTTCTATCAAGACTCGCTCGACCCGAAAGACAGCCGGCAAATTGAGGTGTCGGTCCACCGGCTGATGGCCAAGCTGCCCACGATCGCCGCGAATAGCTTCAAGAAATCGATCGGCCAGCCGTTCATTTATCCCCGCAACGATCTTTCGTACTGCGAGAACTTCTTGCACATGATGTTCGCCGTACCCTGCGAGCCGTATCAGATCGATCCGGATTTCGTCGAGGCGCTGAACCTGCTCTTGATCGTGCATGCCGACCACGAGCAAAACTGCAGCACGTCGACCGTGCGGATGGTGGGCTCGAGCGACGCGAATTTGTTCGCCTCGATCTCGGCTGGAATCTGCGCGCTGTGGGGACCACTGCATGGCGGCGCCAATCAGGCCTGTGTCGAAATGCTCGAGCAGATCAGGGCCGACGGCGGCAACGTGAAGAAGTACGTCGATCTGGCGAAGAAGAAAGATGGCGGATTCCGCTTGATGGGTTTTGGCCACCGGGTGTACAAAAATTTCGACCCCCGGGCGACGATCATCAAAGCCACCTGCGACAAGCTGCTGAAGAAGCGGCGAATCGACGATCCGATTTTCGACATCGCCCAGGAACTCGAAGCCACGGCGCTGTCGGACGAATACTTCATCGAGCGAAAGCTTTATCCGAACGTCGATTTCTACTCGGGCATCGTGTATCGCGCGTTGGGAGTTCCGGTGCAGATGTTCACGGTGCTCTTTGCCCTAGGCCGGTTGCCGGGGTGGATCGCCCATTGGGTCGAGATGCATAAGTCGCCGACGAAGCGAATCTGCCGGCCACGACAAATCTACACCGGCCCGCGGCAGCGCGAATACGTGCCGCTGGAGCATCGCCAAAACAAGTCCGAAGCCTAGCGGTTGAACAAAAACGCTGGGCTATTCAATAGCGCCCACACGAGGTCCTGAGCGCCCATCAGTCTCGCGTTGGCTCGATCGTTCGCATGCTGGGCGACGGCTTGCGTCAGTCGCGCGTACTCGGCGTCCTGCGAACGAAAATAACTGGCGAGCTCCGTCTTTTGGGCATCCGTTCGCTTATCGGCAGGGATCGCCAAGATGGCGGCGATGTTGGCCGGCGCCGGGGCCATGCCGATCGGCTGCTTGGCGGTCGTCGCAGAAAGCCGAAATTTGCCCAGCTCGTGCGTGCCGTCCGGAAACTGCTGGTCGAACGTGAATGTCAGCACGCTGCCGCCCGGGGCGCCGGCGGGTTGCTTGCACTCGAAGATGGCAAAATGGTTTCGTCCTTCTTGGCCGTCGAGCGCCCAACCGCTGCCGGGATTGCCGTCGATCGCGCCGCTAACATCCCAACTCGGCTGGCTGTAATCGGCGCGGGCATTTTGCAGCGCGACCGGTTGCGTCTTGGTCGGGTCGTTTTTGGGGGCGATCGTCACGCGAAGTTCGGTGAGCACTTGGTTTCCGTTGGTGGGCGAGCGACCGGGGCCCCCGTGCGGCAGTCGTGGATCGGTCAACGCTTCCAAGCGAATTCCGGTGATGACGGACAGATCGGTCGTGGTCTCGATCGTGTAAACGTCCTTGGCGAGTTTGCCGCTGGCGAGAATTGCTTCGTCGGCTTCTCGGTTCAGTTCGGCCCCAGCGGCCGATTTCGCGCTCTGCACGGCGAGCACTTTCCACTCGGGGGGCGCCCTGTGGCCTTCCCACTCGGCTTGTTTGGCGGGCAACGTCTTTTCGCGGGCCGCAAGCTCGGCGGCCAACTTGGTCTGCTCATCGTCGAACGTGTTGATCGCTTTGACGCCCGCCTGTAGTTCGGCCGTCGTCGGGGGCCGGCTCAAAATTCGCACGAACAGTTCGTCGACCAACCGATTGTCATCTTTTTCCTCGGCAACCAATTGCGTGATGCTATTGTTCGATTGGGCGATCGCCGTGGCGATCGTCGGGCCATTGATCAAGTTCAGCGCCTGGCCGAGCATGACGCCGCTCGATCGTTCGCATTCGCACGAGCTTTGCCGCGTCGAGCGGCCAAACAGATCCAAGAATCCGTCCGGCGCGTTTACGCTGGGATCACGCTCTTCGGCGGCGCGGGCGTTGGCCGGCATTCCCGACAACTGCCGCGTGGCGCCCGTCACTTGAAATACGGCATCGTATAGCGTCTCCGCCGGCAGCCGCCGGGCCATGGCGTGCGAGTAGTTCACTGTGTCGTCTTCGTTCCATTTGTTGGTCGTTAGCGAGTTTTGATAAACCCGCGATTTGCAGATCAGTCGCTGCAGAGCCTGCGCGTCGAACCCGCTGGCGATGAAGTCGGCCGTCAGCCGGTCCAGTAGTTCCGGATTCGTCGGCGGATTGCCGGCGCGGATGTCGTCGGTCGGCTCGATCAATCCCGCGCCAAGCAGATAGCTCCAGACGCGGTTGGCGTAGCTCTTGGCGAAATACGGGTTCTTGGCCGACGTAGCCCAATTGGCGAATTGCTCGCGAAGAGTTCCGCGGGCGGCCGGCATGCCGTCGTAGCTATAGGGAAATTCCGGCGCCTGCACGGCCTGCGTGTTCGGATGCTTGACGTCGCCCGAGGCGCCGTCGAAAATAACCTCCACGAGCGCCTTGCCTGGATCGACGTCGGTTTGCCCGATTTTATTTTTGGCGTATTGAGGATCATCTTTGCGGCCCACCTTGGCGAAATAGGCGGCCAGCCGCCAATGCTGATTTTGCGTCCAGCGCTCGAACGGATGGTCGTGGCATTTGTTGCAGTTGAACCGCACGCCGAGAAATAGCTGCGTCGAATTCTCCATGACGCCGTCCGGCTCGCGGAGAATTTTGTAGTACGAGGCTGGCGGATTCTCGAGATTCGAGCCACTGGCCGTCAGCACGGCCCGGGCGAACTGATCGTAGGGCGTGTTCGTGGCCACCGAGTGGCGAATCCATTCTCGCATGGCAGCCGCGCCCTTGCTTCCCAGGTACTTGTCGTTGACCTGGAGCATGTCGGCCCATTTGTTGGTCATGTGCTCGACATACGGCTCGCTACCGATCAGGCGATCGATCAGCTCGTCTCGCTTGAGCTTGGTCTGGCGCGGGTCGGCCAGAAACGCGCGAACCTCGACCGACGACGGCGGCAGACCCGTTAGGTCGAGATACACGCGGCGAATGAACTCGGCGTCGGTACACAGTCCGCTCGGCTGAGAGCTAACTTTCTTGAGCTTGGCGCATACCAGTTCATCGATGTGATTGTTAATCGGCTGATCCTGCCAGACGAACCCCGCGCGATCGCCCATCACCGTCACGGTCGTGGCGGCGTAATTGCCTTCGAAGCGCACGAGCACGGGCGATTCGCCGCGGCGCAGGGCCGTGATCAGGCCCTTCTTGTCGGCTTCGAGGATCTCGATATTGCCGGCGTCGATATAGGCCTCGGCCGTGACGTCGCGGACGCGGCCGTCGGCATAAGTCGCCAGCACGCGAAACTGCTGTTTCATTTTCGGCAGCGGAACGATCGGGTTGACGGGTAGTATCTCGACCTTGGCCACCTTCGGCGACGTGCGATCGAGCGCGGCGCCTTGACTGATCCAGCTCTTGAGCAACTCGTATTGCGGCTCGCCCGGCTTCATGAGCATGCCGCCGACGTGCGGCACGGCGCCGCTCGGCTTGAGCAGCATCAGGCTTTCCTCGGGCATCGCGCGATTGAACCGCCGGGCAGCCAGATCGTCGGTCAGCGACAAATGGTCGAAGATCGGATCGTAGCCGCGGAGCGAGAGCTTAAAGCCGTTTTTGCCTTGGGCCGAGCCGTGGCATGTGCCGGCGTTGCAACCGAGCTTCGACATCGTCGGCATCACGTCTTGGACGAAGCTGACGTGGTAATCGGCGCCGACGCCCGCGATGCTCACGGGCACGACGATCGACGAGCGGCCGAGCGTGAATTTGACGTCGGCTTTGCCGTCAGCTTTGGGGCGGATGAGACCCGTCGGAGAAATGTCGACGATCGCCGACGGTTGCTCGCTGGTGGCCAGCCGCGTCACATCCACGCGATCGCCGTTTTCGAGCTTGCCGGTGAGCAAAATTTGCGTGTATTCGAAGCGGTTTGCGAGCGAGATCATTGCCGGCTGGGCTTCGAGGGCGATGACTTTCATCGTCGCGGGAAGTGGTTCGTCAGCGCGGGCCGAATTGTCGCCGCCGCAGAGGAAAAGGCAGATGAGCAGGCTGGTGGCGACGGCGAATGGAAAATAGGACTTTGGGGACCGCGGCATGGATGGTGGCTCCGGCCTAGGTTTTTGGATGCGAGCTAGTGAGACGAATAGGAGTTGCTTTTCGTGAGAAGGTGGGGATGCGTCGGGGACAGGGGGCTTACGCCCCCCGCTCGCCTTTTTTCGGAATGGGGACGAACTCTTTGATTAGCTTACCAGTTTGGGCGTCGAGAAGGATCACTTTGCCGGAGAAACCACCGGCGGCGACTTGCTTGCCGTCGCGACTGAACCGAACGCTGTAGATCGGGCCGGGTTGGCCTTCGTACTTGGAAATCAACCGCCCGGACGCGGCTTCGTACACGCGAATTTCGCCGGTCTCGTCGCTGCTGCTGCCCGCGACGATTCGCTCGCCGTCGCTGCTATATTCGACGGAATAAATCCGGCCCGGCAGGGGATCGTAGGCGCGAATCAGATTGAAGTCGTCGCCGATCTGCCTCGCTTTGCCGTCGGGGCGATAGATGCGAAAGGTTTTCGGAGCCCCGTCGGCGCCCCCCACGACCACTTCGTCCTTTTTCGGATGGCGCGCGACCGCGGCCAAGCCCCCTTTGAGCGCCCCGGGCGTGATGCTCGTGATATTGTCGACGAACCGCTGCGTGGCGACCTCGATCAATTTCATCGATCGATCGCGGCTGACGGAGACCAAGTGCGACGAATCGGTCGAGAACGCGGTTCCCAATACCCAGTCGCTATGGGCGCCTTGAAACAACACCTGCTGGCCCGTCTTGGCGTCGATCGCCCGGACCGTGTTATCGCCACAGCCGAAGGCGACCCGCGTGCCGTCGGTCGACCAGCTCACGCCATAGAGCGTGTCGTAAGTCATCGGCACGGACAGCGCCAGCTTCCGCTCGGCGACGTTCCAAATTTGAATTTCGCCGAACCGCGCGGGCGAGCCTCCGGCGACGGCTAGCCACTTGCCATCCGGCGAGAAGGCCAGCGATTGAATTCGCTCGGACAGACCGATCAATCGCGCGACTAGCTCGGACCCATCGGCCTTGTGAAGCAGTACCTCGTGATAGCCCGAAATGGCCAGCAGCGCGCCGTCGGGCGAATAGTCGAGAGATGTCAGCACGGGCAGGCCGTGATAGACGGGCGGATGATCGGCATCGAACACGGCCGCGGCGGACGCAGGGGTGTCGTCGATGGCGCCTTCGCCGATCCAGCGGGCGATCAGCTCGATTTTAGCGGCCGGAAGCGGCGGCTTTTCCTTGGGCATCTCGGTTTTGAGTTGGCCATCTTTGCCCTTGGTCGGCGAGATCATGGCGATCAGATTGCTCTCGGCCGGCTTTCCGGGCACGATCGCCGGGCTGCCGCTTTCTCCCCCTTTGAGGAACGCCGCGAGCGGCGCCATGACATATTCGCCGCCCCGCTTGGCCGGCTGGTGGCATCCCTGACAATTCTCTTGCAGCACCGGCCGGATGTCTTTGTAGAAGCTGACTTTCGCCGGCGCCACGGCGGTCGCGGCGGCCGCAGGTTTGGCGTCCTCGGCACGCAGCGGACGGCAAACCAGCAAGGACAGTCCGCAAATGAACCCGCGCGCAGCCGCGCTCACGATGGTCCGCAAAGCGATCATGAATACACCAGGAAACGGAAACGAGGCGGGCAGAAAGAAGCGGGATTGGCCGCGGCATGGCAATCGGCAATCGGCAGGGGCGATTGCCAAGCTCGATTCTAGCCGAACGCTACCGACAAACCAACCATCGGGAGCTAGATTCGGAGACAGGACACCTGATTGCAACCGAGCCCTGTCTGGACAGCTCGCGGGAAAACACGCCTCAAAATTCGTGCTACGAAGTCAGGGCGATTCCCGGCAGGATCAGATCGCTATGCCAGAAGCGCTTTAGCTCCTGAATCAGCCGGCGAAATTTTTCACCGTCGACCGGCTTAGTCACATAGCCGTCGACCTGCAACAACTGACTGCGGAGCCGATCTTCTTCCGACTCCGATCCGGTCATGACGACGATCGGCACGCTGGACAATCCGTCGTCGGCTTTGACGATCGACAGCACTTCGCGGCCATCGATCCTGGGCAGCCCGAGATCGAGCAGCACCAGATCGGGCCGCGGCGCTCGGCCGAACACGCCGCGCCGATAAAGAAAATCGAGTGCCTCCGCGCCGTTCCAGAGCATCGTCAAGCGATGATGAATGTGCGTACGGTTCAGAAACTCGTACGTCAACTGGGCATCGCTGGGATTGTCCTCGACGAGCAGTATTTCCATCGGTCTTCCGACCGTTTCGCGACTCATATACGGCCCTTGTGTATTTTTCGGTTAAACGGAGCGAAAAACACCATTGGGGAGGCCTCTCTCCACCCGGTGCATTATACACGGCAACTAAAAACGAACAAATTCATTTGAATGGGTCTGATCGGATTGTAACATCCAATGCAGGGTGGGCAGGCGCCCACCGGTTAGCATCCGGTTTCCGTGGTGGGCAGTGCCAACCCTCGGCAATCGGTCGATCGCGCAGCAGCGAATTGAGGCGCCAGGCCGGCGGCGATGCCGGCCAGGAAGAAGAGCAAGCCGTTGTCGAGCACGGTGTAGCTCACCTCGTGGAACATCATCTGCACGGCGTATGTACCCAGGGCGCCGAGCATGAGAACGCCGTGGGCACGCACCCAGAGCGGATTCTCTTCTCGGCTCAGCCGCCAGGCCGTGCGAATCCAGCCGCTAAGCACGATCAGGAACAGGGACAGCCCGACGAGGCCCGTTTCGGTCAGCAGATCGAGATACGTGTTGTGGTGGATATAGTCGCGAATCAGTTCGAGCTCCAGCGGAGTCGTGCGGTCGCTGAGGTAGGCCAACTTTTCCTGGTAGAACTGGCCGAAGCCGAAGCCGAATAGCGGGCGGTCCAAAAACATCTGCCAGGACACATAGGCGAAGCACGCCCGCATCGTCGCCGACTCGCGGGCTTCGGTCGCGTTGCCCTCGCGCTTCAGACTCGTAACGCTATCGAGTTGCGAGATCGTCATGAACAAGGCAGCGGTGATGAGCGTCGCGACGAGCATCGGCCGCCAGGCGCCGCGCAGCGTCGCCGCCAGCACGATCACCGTCAGTACGGTCGTGCCGATCCAGATGCTGCGCGTGTAGGTGTAATACAGGGCTGCCAGTTCGATCGGCACGATCGCCAGCCAAGCGAGCTTGTGCCAGCGGAGAGAATAACTCCGCCAAACTAGGCCCGCCAATGCCGTGACGCCGAGCGCGAACCCGTAGCTCACGGCCTGCACCATCGGTCCGCGGGCTCGCCCATAATGCAACCCCACCAGCGGATCGGCGATGTACCGGGGAAACACGAGCCACCATTGCCGCGACACTTCGGCCAAACCCGTGACGGCCAGATATACGCCGAACAGGCCGAGCGAGGCATGAACGAGCTTGACCCGCCGATCGAACAATCGCGATTGCCGTGCGATCCAGTAGAGGGCCGCCGGAAAGAAATAGCCGGTGATCAGTCGCCACACGGGCGGCACGATGCCGGGGGCCAGATTCCGCCAATTGTGCGTGAACGTGCTGAATGTGAGCCAAGCCAATAAGGCCAGGAGCGCCTTGTCGGACAGTTCGAGTGGCTTGGGATCGGTTCGACCTAGCGCCCGTTGCAAGCAGTACGCCGCGATGAGCCCAAGAATCAGCAGTCGGTCGAGTGTGCCGGGCAGCAGGCCGGTCTCAAAATGCAAAAATGGAGAGCCGAAGCAAGTGGCCACGAGCAGGAAGACGAGGCAACCGGCCACGAGCGAGCCGCGTAGCGCATACCACAGAGCCCAAACTCCGGCAACCGCGGCGGCAATGGCGATCAGCAGTTCCAAATCGCACGCTACAGTAATTTAGAGGTCTTAACAAAATTAGGGGCGCCTGGGGCTGGCGGCGTCCTCGCCGAAGCCCCCGGAGCGTAGTTTTGGCTTCGAGAGCAAGCCACCGGGGCTTCCCTTCGGCGCGCGCCTCGGCCGCCCAGAACCGTTAAGTTAGAGTTTCTTAGAGTGTTTCGGTGTGAATCTTGGAAAGCGCCTTGCGGAGCGTCAGCTTCTCGTCACTCGTCAGCCGTTGCGGACTAGCAAACGTATCGCGCGGCGTATCGATATTTCGACCCGGATAACCGGCCGTCGAGCTTTTCGCCATCGATTTGCCCTCCGACTCAATCGCCGGCAAAACAATCGCTCGCGTTCCGTCGGCACCGACCGCGTGCGCGTGCCGTACTCCCGACTCCCGACTCCCGTCTCCCGACTCTGCCCTAGAGTCTCCCGACTCCGCCCGCGCGGGCGCCGACAACAGCAGCAGTCCAAGCCCAAGGAGAAAGCCCCCCATCGCGCCGGCCAATAGCAGCGTGCCGCGAGTTGGTCCGATCGGCGTCGAGCCGGCTTCCGGCGCGTCGATCCGGCTGATCAAGTTGGCCGTATGGGCGCCGGCTTCGGTCGCGCGAGCTTCGGCAAGTTGCGATTCCGCGGCCCTGACCGTTTCCGTGCGGCGGTGGGATTCGGCGATCAAATTGGAATACGCGGCTCGAATATCGGCCAATCGTTTCAATCGCTCCGTGACCGAGGCCAATTGGCTCTCCAGCGCGGCGCAGCGGTCGGCGGTCAGCTTTAATTCGATTTTCAGTCCTCCGATCGCCGATTCGGCCTCGTCGTGCAAATGCCGAGCGATCTCGGATTCGGCTTCCTTGGCGGCGAGCACATTCGGATGGGCCGGATCGAGACTGCCCAAAAGCTGCGACGTTCGCAATTGCGCGTCGACGAAGCCATCTTTCAGACGTTTCAGCGCCGGCTGCGATTCCAAGAGCCGGGTCGGCGCGAAGAGCAAGGCATGCGGATCGTTCTTGGTATTTTCCAAAAGCTGCAACAGCTCTCGATTGGCTTGATTGGCCAGCCGGGCTCCGCGAAGCTCGGACTGCATGTCGGTCATGCTGCGGCGCAACGGGCTATCGCCGCCAGCCGTGTCGGCCAAGATTCGCAGCTCGCCCAGGTCGGAGCCGACTTCGCTCTCGATCTTCGCCAGTTTATCGGTCGTTTGTTTAAGGTCCGAAGCCGCCAAGGTGACGGTTTTATTCAGTTCGTCGACCAGACTTTGCGCCCGCGCGTCGCGCAGGTCTTCGAATCGCTTTTTCAATTGATCGCTCATCGCCGAGGCGAGTTGAACCGCCCGGCGACGATCGTTGCTCTGTGTTTGAAGGTAAAACACCTCGGTCTTGCCGAACTCGGCGCCCTTGGGAGGACTGAGCTTGACCGCCGACTGAAATCCGGCGACTTCGTCATCGGTGGGCCAAGCCGTCTGCGAACGACGATCGGCGGGCGGTCCGACTTCCGACAGCGCGGCCGCGAGCACCGTGCGACTCTTCGCAAGTTCCAAGATCGTCTCCTGCACGGTCTTCATATCTTCGACGAGATGAAATTTGCCCGGGCGATCGGTGGGGCTCACGCTGGCTTCGTCGCGGACGGTCAACGCCTGCGAGGCCTCCCAAACCGTGGCCCGCAGCGTCGTGTAGGCGTAAGCGGCCGCGATCGTCACCAGCATCGGAACGATCCAGCGGACGGGGTACGCTCGAAGCAAACGCAGGGCATCGACAAACGAGGGGGTGGGGGTTCGAGATTGCGACATGTCTGATGCTTTCCAAAAATCGCAGTTGAGAATTGAACATGTGCCCCACGCGGGGCCGCCGGGCAATGCGCCACCGCCCGTTCTTGGCGCAGCGACACCCACAACTCTAAGTCAAGCTCTGCGCCGTGCGGCCGGTTTGTCCACCCCTTGGGACAAAATCGAGCGTGCCATTTTCGCCACGCCGTGTCGCCAAATCGCAACATCGGACGAATCGCGCCAAACGGATTTGCACAAGGGCCGAACGTGACGAAAACTTGCATTACATCGCATTATTTCGGCGCTATCTCCCCATACCCGTTTCCGATTTCTCGGTTTCAGCCTCAAACGCGAGCGGTTTATGCAAGTCGTTCGCTTGTCGACGCTCGCCGAATTGGAGAGCTGGAATCCGCAATGGGGCTTGCTCGCCCGAGGCGTGCCCTTTCGCCGCTACGAATGGCTCTCTAACTGGTGGCGGCATTACGGGCAATCCAGCCGCGGCCGAGCGACGGAACTTTATACGCTGGCGGTCATTGAAGGAACGCACTCGCTCGTCGCGCTTGCGCCGTGGCGAATCGAGCGCACCGCGTCCCTGGGACGCGCGGTCAAGTTTCTGGGCGACGGCGAAGTTTGTTCGGAGTATCCAAGTCTGCTCTGCCGGGTGGGGGATGAGGATCGAGCGGCTCGCGCGCTGGCCCAATGGATGACGCAACAAGCGGCCCTGCCCGATGGACCCGATCGCTGGGACATCTTGCAGCTCAATGGCATGGAGACTGACGACCTGGCTCTTGCGCGCCTTTTGGACCATTTGGCTGAGCAAGGAAACATCGTCCATCGTTCGCCAGGCTTGCCGTGCTGGCGGCTGCGGTTGCCGGCGAGTTGGGAACAGTATTTGGCGATGATTTCCAAATCGCACCGCAAGCAACTGCGACAATTGGATCGAACTTATTTCCGGAGCGGACGAGCGATGATGCATTGGGTGCATCGTCCGGCGGAGCTTGCCAGGGCGCTCGATATCTTGGTCGACCTGCACGAGCGGCGATGGCGGCGCCGGGGCCGTCCGGGCTGTTTTGCTTCTGCCCGATTTTTGGATTTTCACCGCGAAGTCGCGCCCCGGCTGTTGGCCCGCGACAGTTTGCGGATGAGCTGGCTCGAACTCGATGGGGCGCCGGTCGCCGCCGAATATCACTTGGCCGGCGCGGGCATCGTCTACGCCTATCAGTGCGGCATCGCGCCCGAGGCGCTTCAGCACCAACCGGGTCGACTATCCAACATGGCGACAATTCGCCGAGCGATCGAGCGGGGCGACCAATGGTTTGATTTCTTGCGCGGCGACGAACCGTACAAGGCCCATTGGCGAGCGGTCTGCCGAGGAACCGTCGATGCGATCGTGCTGCCCAGCCGCATGTCGGCGCAAATTCGGTACGGAGTATGGTCTGCGGGCGAAAGCCTGCTGGGGTGGCTCAAATTGGGCTGGCAGATGGCCGGCAATTTTGGAGGCGAGTGAATTCGATGGAAACGCTAATGAACAACGATTGGCCGACGGTTGGTTTCGTGCCGGCGCCGGCGGCAGAACCCTCTCCCCTTGGGAGAGGGCAGGGCGCAGGCAGGGACCGTCAAACGAAGCCGGAGAGCGTGGCGAAACGAGCTGACTCTCGCGATCCTCACCCCGGCCCTCTCTCGGCGGGAGAGGGAGTGGCACCGCTTCGCGTGCGGTCGGTTGATCGGGCCGACGAACTACCGACGCTCGCCACGGACTGGAATCGCTGGGCGGGGACAATTCCTTTCCGTAGGTACGAATGGCTAGAAACCTGGTGGCGACATTATGCCACCGCCAACACGCGACTTTTTGTGCTCGTCGTCGAAGACGCCGCCGGACAGATCGTGGGACTCGCGCCGTGGCACATCACTTCGACCACGAGCCAAGGCCGGGTGATTCGATTTCTTGGCAGCGGCGAAGTCTGCTCCGAGTATTTGACACTGCTCGCTCAGCCCGGACATGAAATCTCGGTGGCGGCGGCGGTCGCTCAGTGGCTCGCCGGCGCCGGCGCGGGGACTTGGGACCTGATCGAAATGGAGCATGTGCCTGCGGATGATGTTGCACTCAATGCGTTGAACACTCAGTGCGCCGCCCTGGGAAGCACCGTCCACCATCGGCCGGGCATGAACTGCTGGAGCGTTTCCCTGCCGTCGACTTGGGATGAATTTTTGGCGGGATTGACCAGTTCGCGGCGGGCGAAGATTCGCCAATCGTTGCGGAAATTCTTCGCCGCTGGGAAGGTCGAAACGCACGAGCTAACCGATCCCGCCGAGTTCGAGCGCCGGTTCGCGATGATGGTCGATCTCCATCAGCGGCGACGACAAAGCCTGGGGCAGCCCGGCTGCTTCGCCTCGGCTGCGTTTCTAGGCTTTCATCGCGAGGTGAGTCGGCGGTTGTTCGACTCGGGCAACCTGCGTCTGATTTGGACGCAGCTCGCCGGCAAGCCGATCGCGGTTGAGTATGCGCTGGTCGGCGGACGAACCGTTTATTACTACCAGACCGGTTTGGAGCCGGACGCAATCGACGTCGGCCCGGGTTGGTTGGGCATGATTGGCTCGCTCCGGCACGCGATCGATGGTGGCTGCCGCAAGTTCGATTTTCTGCGCGGCGACGAGCCGTACAAGATGTCCTGGGGCGCCGAGGCTCGACCGACCGTGCGGACCCGGATCGTCGCCCAGCGACCGGCGGCAAAATTGCGGCATGCGATCTGGCTCGCGCAAGACGTCGCCCGGCGGTGGGTCAAGCGTCGATTGCAACCGGCGCCGGCCGAGGCGCCGGTAAAACCGGTCGACGCGGAATAACCGGGACGTGGAATTGTATGCCGTATAGTTGGTGATCCAAAGACGTTCTAAATCAGATTCTCCCCACTAGCCGCGTCGCTTGCGACGCGCTCTGGCGCGCGGGAAAAAGCGCGTCGCGAGCAACGCGGCTAAGGAGGATTGTTCGATGGAAAACATTTTCGCATGAATTCGTTTAAGCAATCGCTATTCAGTCTGTACTACCACGGCACGTTGCCGTATCGCTTATGGGCGAACGCTCGCGCGTGCTCCGCCGGCCGTGCGCCGGTGATGGTGCTGTTCTATCACCGTATCGCCGACGACGCCGCCAGTCCGTGGACGTGCTCCAACTCGCTGTTCGCTCAGCAGATGCGCTGGCTCAAGGGGCGTTACGCGATGGTCTCGCTCGCCGAGGCCCAGCGGCGGATCGCCAGCGGCCGCAACGATCGGCCCGCCGTCTCGATCACGTTCGACGATGGCTACGCCGCCAATTGCCATCGGGCGATCCCGCTCTTGATCGCCGAGAATATTCCCTGCACCTATTTCGTCTCGTCGCGCTGCGTGCTCGAATCGATCCCTTTTCCGCACGATGTCAGCAATGCGTATGAAGGTCGGCCCAACTCGCTCGACGAGCTGCGCGACATGGCCGCCGCGGGCATCGAGATTGGCGCCCATACCCGCACGCACTGCGATCTGGGCCGATTGAAGAGCCCCAAAAAACTGTATGATGAGGTCGTGGTTGGCGGCGAAGAGTTGCAGCAGGCGATTGGCCACAGCGTGCGATATTTTGCCTTTCCGTTTGGCCTGCCGCCGAACCTGAACGCCGAGGTGTTTCGGCTCGCCCAGGAGTTCGGTTACGACGCGGTTTGCTCGGCCTACGGCGGCTATAATTTTCCCAGCGACGACTCATTTCACATCCAGCGAATTCACGCCGACGACATGTTGCGGCTGAAGAACTGGATGACGGTCGATCCGCGAAAGACGCGGCGAGTCGAGCGGTTCGACTATTTGGCAACGACCGGGGAGCCGGCGGGAGTGACCGCCCAATGACCCCCATGAGGCTTTCCGATCCGCCTGAAGAATTGGATGCTCGGCTGCCGATCGAGCCTGGCGATTCTGAACTTGACGACAACGCCGAATTGGGCAACGCCGAGCCGGGCACGATCGAAGATTCGCGGCCATCGGTCGTATCTCGCGCGATGCGAACCGACACGCTGGCTAGCAGTCTGGCGATTCTGCTCGTGATGTCGGTGCTTCAGCGGCTCGTTGGTTTTGGCCGGCAGGTGCTGGTTTGCCGTTGGCTGGAAAAAGAAGAGCTCGGTCAATGGGACCTCGCGTTCCGATTTCTGATGCTCGCCGCCCCGCTGGCCGCGTTTGGCATTCCCGGGTCGTTCGGCCGTTATCTGGAGCATTTTCGCCAGCGCGGCCATCTCAAGACATTTTTGCGACGCACGGCGACGGCGTGCGCGCTGTTGGGATGCGTCGCGATATTGCTGATGACGGGCCTGCAATCGTGGGTCGCCGAGCAGATTTATTCCGATCGCACGCGGACCGGCATGGTCAATATGTTGGTCGTCAGCCTGTTTGCCGTGATCGCCTTCAATTTTCTGACCGACATGTTCACCGCCCTGCGAATGGTGCGGGTCACGGCTCAGGTGCAGTTCTGGAGCACGCTGCTGTTCGCGGCGCTTTCGATCGGGCTGTTGATGCTCTGGCGGCAAGATGCCGTGGCGATCGTCGCGGCCTATGCCATTTCGTGCGCGGTCACATTTGCCGCCGCGATTGTCTGGTTTCGCAAGGCCTGGCGGTCGATGCCCGACGCCCAGGATCATCTGCCGCACAGTCAGTTGTGGCTGAAATTGGGCCCGTTCGCCGCCTGGCTGTGCAGTGTGAACCTGTTGTATAACCTGACCGGCGTGGTGGATCGCTACATGCTGATGCACTACGCGCCGGTCGACAGCGAACTAGCGAGGTACGCGCTCGTCGGCGATTATCACACTTCGCAAGTCGTGCCGATGCTCATGGTCTCGGTGTGCGGCATCTTAGGCGGGATCATCATGCCGTATCTCAGCCACGACTGGGAGACCGGCAATAAGCGGGACGTCTCGATCAAGCTGAATTTGACCGTCAAGCTGCTCGGGCTGGGGATGGTGTTCGGCTCGGCCCTGACGTTGCTCGCCGCGCCGATCTTGTTTGACATCTTGCTGCACGGAAAATACACCGGCGGGTTCGAGATTCTTCCCTGGACGCTGACGTACTGCGTATGGATGGGTTTGATTCCGCTGGCCCAAATGTATCTGTGGTGCGCGGAGCGGCCGACGCTAGTGAGCGTCTCGCTGGCGGTCGGACTCATTGTGAACGTCGTGCTCTGCCGGATCCTTCTGCCGTCGCACAGTCTGCACGCGGTGGCCTGGGCGAGCGCGGCCGCGAACCTCGTTTCGCTGACGCTCATCTATCGCTTCAATTACAGCCACGGGATGCGGATCGATCGCGGCGTGTGGCTCGTGACGCTGCTGCCGTTTGCGATCGGCGGGGGAACGATCGCCTCGGTCGTCGCGGTGGTCGTCGCCGGTTTGGCGGTCGTGCTGACCAACCAAATCCTCAGCCGCGAGGAAAAGCAATTATTGATGACCACATGGCGGCGGCATTCGAACTCTTGGAAGCGGAAGCCCGACATCGCGGCGGCGGAGATTGTGGTCGCGTCGACGGATACGCATACGGAACTTTGAAATGACGAATGCCTAATCACGAATGTCTATTCAATGACTAATGCCGAAGCACAAATGACTAAGGTCTGAATTTAGCGTCGATGGCAGTTCGAACGTTGACCGAAAGACCTTCGTCACTAGGCCTTCGTCATTGCTTCGACATTGGGTATTTCGTCATTCAGTCATTCGCAAATCACCATGACTATTGCCATACTCGACCATTCCTTTGCTGTTTCACCTCCGCGCGCCAAACGGCTGCGCGTGATGTTCTTGAATACGACGCTCGAAGTCGGCGGCGCCGAGATGTTGCTCGTGGATCTCGTGCGACGACTGGATCGCTCGCGGTTCGCTCCGGAGATTTGCTGTCTCAAAGAGCGCGGCAAGCTGGGGCGAATGCTCGCGGCGGAAGTTCCCGTGTTCGATCGCCTGATCGGTCATAAATGGGATGTCTGCGTTCTCGGGCGACTCAAACGATTGTTCCGCGAGCGGAAGATCGACGCGGTCGTCACCGTCGGCGCCGGCGACAAGATGTTCTGGGGCCGGCTCGCGGCGTCGCGGGCCGGTGTGCCCGTGATCGTTTCGGCGATCCATTCGACCGGTTGGCCGGATGGCATCGGCCGGCTCAATCGCATGTTGCACGGACTGAACGACAAATTCGTCGCGGTGGCGCCGCCGCATGGGCAGTTCCTGATCGAGAATCAGCGGCTCTCGCCCGCCAAGGTGTGCGTGATCGCCAATGGAGTCGACGTCGATCGCTTTGCTCCGCGTTCGCCACCGCCGGAATTGCGGCAGAGCCTCGGTCTGCCGGCCGCTGCGCCGCTGGCCGGAATCATTGCCGCGTTGCGCCCCGAAAAAGATCATCGATTGTTCTTGGAGGTCGCGGCTCGCGTGCATGAGCAAAATCCGGCGGCGCATTTTTTAATTGTCGGCGACGGCGCTTTGCGCGGCGGACTCGAGCTATATGCGGCCGAGCTTCAGATTGCCGATTGGGTGCATTTCCTGGGCACGCGGCCGGATGTTTCGGAGCTGTTGAATCTGCTGGACGTTGTGCTGCTCACATCCCGCATCGAAGCGAATCCCGTCTCGATTTTGGAAGCGCTCGCGAGCGGCAAACCGGTCGTGGCCACGCGCGTCGGCAGCGTGCCCGAGTCGGTGCTAGACGGCGAGGTCGGCTATCTCGTCGAGCCGGGCGACTCCGAGGCGATGGCCGATCGCGTCGCGCGGCTGCTTTCCGATCGCCGTTTGGCGGCGACGTTCGGCGCCGCGGGCCGGCGGCATGTCGTGGATAACTGGTCGGTTCAGCGAATGGTCGAAGGCTACGAGACCATGCTACTCGACCTTCACGCCAAGAAGACCGCGACATAGCCGCGGCATCCTGCTGCGGAATCCAGCGAACTTAAGCCAGCGCCGACGCTCGTTCAATTGAAAACACAATACTCCGCGGCAGGATGCCGCGGCGATGTGGTTGCGACTACGTCGCCCCCGATATAAACGGCGGCGTCGCGGGGTATGTGCCGATCTCGATGTGATAGCCGTCCGGATCGCGGAAGAAAATCTGCTTAATGCCCCGGTCGACGATCTCGTTTTTTCGGTAGACCACGCCGTGCTCTTGAAGACCGCGCTCAGCGGCGTCCATGTCGTCGGTGTGCAGCGCCAAATGATTGTCGCGGGTGCTGATTCCCTCGCCGCCCGTCGCCGCCGATTGGTTTTCGATAACGTGGATCATCAGGCCGTAATTGAACAGCCACGCGCCGCCAAAACTGAACGTCGGTCGGGCGACTTCGCGAAAGCCAAGCACGTCGCGGTAAAAATTGCGGGTCCGCTCGACGTCGCGCGTCGTGACGGCCACATGGTTAACGGAGCTAATCGGCAGTGGCTGTGGCATATTGGCGCTCGAGAAATCGTCGATCTGGTTGCCACGCCAATATAGTTGCGCAGGGCGACCACCGAAAGTCCACCGCTCGAGACGCGCACGACGTCAGCGCGAATTGCCAGCCGATGTCGCCCCCCGCTTACTTCGTGCGTGGCTCTTGGCGTTCGACGCAATCCGCTCGGCTTACGTACTGACAGCCGATGATGTGATGCGTCTTGCCGTTCTCCGTAACCGTCTTCGAGTGGATCACTTTAGCCACGACGTGCATTTGGATCGGCGGCATACCGAGGGCGACGATGTAGCGAACGTGGTTGGGCAGTTGGTCGACGACGAACGAAAATCCGCCCGAGCTGATGTCGTGGCACTGGACCTCGCGAAAGCTGTCGGCCGGCGGCGTCTGGCCGTCGATAAACGGGGCCACGCGCTGCTGATATTGGAACGATCGCCGGGGGCGTTTGCGACGCTCGGCGAAACCGCCGGGATCGAGCGGCCGAAATGGCGCTGGGGGCTTATCGTCGGTGGGCGACCCGGCCGTCGTCGCGATGGCGGCTGGATTTTGTAGCGCTCGCTCGCATTCGATCGCCGCCTCGAGCGCGCGATATTTTTCTTCGACTTGCCGCTCGCGCGTGACGTCGATGCCCGCCGCGACGATCGAATCGATTTCGCCCGCGGCATCGAGCGTAACGGAATTCGACCAGCGGACGCGGCGCCGCTCGCCGTGTTTGGTGAGGATCGAGTTCTCGTGCTCGATCGGCTCGCGGGTGGTTCGCAGGCGTTCGAACATGGCTTGGGTTTCCGCCACGTCGTCGTGGACGAGGAGCGTGTTCCACACCGGCCGGCCGACGACTTCCTGGAGCGTAAAACCGGTCAGTCGCTCGAATGCCGTATTCACTTTGCGAATTCGTCCGACAGAGTCGAATACGAGCATCAGAGCGTCGATCGAGGCGAAAAGGGCGCTCGTGAGCCGTCGTTCTTCCGCCAGTTGTTTGACTGCCCGCTCTCGGCCGATCGTCGAGCTGACCAACTGGGCGATTGCCTCGGCAAAGAGCATGTCCTCGATCAAGAACTCGCGCGGCTCGCGGCTGAAAACGCCGATCGCGCCATACGCTTCGTCGGACATTTGCAGCGGCGCCATTAGGGCACTCCGGAAACCTTGATCGATCAGAAACGAGTCGTTGAAACGGCGGTCCGCGGGCAAATCGGCGACGACCATGGCGCAAGCCGCTTGGAGCGTAAATGCCGCCAGCGACGTCCGACTGTCGAACGGCGCTTGGCGCTGCGCGACCGTCTCGCCAGCAAGCAAGGCGTCGCGCGTGGCCGACAGGCACAGATCCAAGTGGCCGCGATCGTCGCTCAACTCGGCGATTCCGTAATCGTCGACGCCCAGTATTTCGGCGACCAACGCCGCGGCATCCATCATCAGCGCGGGAACGCCCGGCAGCGCCGCGGCCCGGCGACCAAACGCCACGAGCGCCGCTGGCCGGCTTGGGGGTGAATGGGTTTCCGCGACGTGCGTCGGCGCGTGTCCGTCATCGAGGGTCTCAGGGAAAGATCGGTTTGCGGCAAGAATGGACATTGCAGTTATGTATTTTGTGCCGTGTGGATAGCTAACAACCTCTTGCAAAACCGCCGGGAACTGTGCCCCTCTTCAGGCGGTTTTGCGAGAGCTTCCAAAAAAAGTTTCGACAGGTTTACAAATGCACGAGTTCGGGCTCGATCGCGAGGATGGGCGGCACAACGGGAGCGATGTGCGGGCCGTCTTGGAAAAAAGCGCGGTCGCCACCGTGCCGTTTGGCTTCATCGAGTGCCTTGACCAATCGCTCGAAGGATTTCTCCGCCGGTTCATCTCGATTGGCGGACACGACGGCGCCACTAAGACTTAACCGAAACGTTTCCGTTCCGAGTTGGAATTCGGTGGCGGACACTTGCTGGCGGATCCGCTCGACAACAGCGACGCCATCGCGCGACGACAATTCCGGCAACGCGAGCAGGTAGGTTTGGCCCGTCGAGCGGCTGGCGACTTGATTGGCGTCCAGCCCCCCGGCGATGATTCGTTCCAAGACTTTCAGCGCTTGATCGACCGGCTCTTCGCCCAGCTTAAAATTCAGTTTTTTCAGTCCATCGGGGTCCACGATCGCAATCGCAAACTGCCTGGAGTCGTTCGTGGCGCGCCAGCCGTCGATCGATTCGTTTACGGAACGGCGTAGGTTGGCGTCATCCGCTCGCGCCGATGGAGGCGCCGCGGCACGGCCACCCAAATCGAACATATCGTTTTGCGTTTGTCCGATGCCGATCGGCGGTTCGGCGGAGTTTGCTGACACGCGGGCGGTTTCCGCGAGCAACCCCCGAACCTGCTGGAGCAATGCCGGTTCGGCCTCTGCCACTGATTCGACGGGAGTGGCCCCGTCAGCCGGCGACTGCCGAGGCTCATTCGGTTCGGCCACTACTGGGTCGATCAGGCCGTGGGCCGCGACGCCGGTCGCTTGTTCTAATTGCGATCGATCGGCCCCAGCGACTCGTTCGATCGCTTCCGATTGCTTCGGCGGATCGCCGACAGAAACTTTATTGACCGTCTCAGTTGGCGAGTCAGTCGTTTTCGGTGGCGCCGGGGCCAACGAATCGGGCTCGTGAGCGCGGAGAAACGCCGGCAGCCTCAGACCGAACGGCAACTCGAAGCCGGCTTCCCAAGCCAGCAGCGCGCCGGGGCTGTGAAGAACAAATGCCAAGCCGTACCCCAAGGCCACATTAAAGATCGCGACAAAAAGCACGGTGATCACCATCGAGCGACTCCCACGATTTCGACGTTGACTTCAGGGCATGTTTGCCCGTGGTCCATCGTCCCAACTTTACGTCGTATTGGGCGGGCGTTAGGTGGGATGCGCTAACCGGAAAGCCGCGGAATGACGTCCGGGAGACGCCCTAAGCGGTCGCATGATGCGACCTATAACGAGCGCGCCGATTTTGCCGGGTGTGCGAGTATCGCAAAAAAGCTCTCGCAGAACCGCCTGGGAGAAGGCGGGGGTTTTGCGCGGGGTTCTAAGCGATTCGCCGCTCAGGCCGTCTGCATCGCGAGAGCTTTGCGAACGCCCACGAAAGACATCTGGGCCTTGAGGCATGTGTGCCGAAAGGTTTGCGGCCGGGGAACTCCCGAGAGCCGGAACGTTTCCAGCGGGCCCTTGCGAAACACCAGGTCTCCCGCCTTGTACCACCGCTGCCCGGGCCGAACCACGACTTCGATCGCGTCGAATCGGTCCAGGTCGACATACCGTTCGACCGTGCCCTTCAATCCCTGCAAGATGGCCACCCGGCGATTAGTCAGTCGATACCGCGCGATCGTCCAAGGCAGGCGGAGCGAAAAATAGAGCAGCGGTCCAAGCGGGAGAGCGAGCAGCGTGAACATCCGTCCGAACGTGAGAAACCCGAGGCCCGCTTCAATGGCAAATATCCGGCCCAACAAGCGCCCAACGCCCGTCGAGGCCACCGATGGCCAAATGGTCATCACGGTCACTTCACCGAGTCCTGGCGGGGCCACGCCTGCGATCGCTTGTTTCATCAGTTCAGATCCAAATGCTTGGCGCGTGCGAATGGGCCGCGACCATTTGAAAAGGTTATCAAACCGACGCCGGCGCGACCAGTAGCGCTCCGGGGCGCCGACAATCGAAGGCAGCGGACAGGCGGCCGGGTGACGGAATAAATCCCGTTGTCCGGGAAATGCGGCTAAATGGGTTTTTAGGGGTCAAATATCCGCCGATTTGCCCGGAATATTGCTCCGACTCTTGGCAAACGAAATTCCGTAAATTATCCTACGAGCTACCTTTCACGAAGGGGGTCGAAGGGGCCAGTTCGCCGGTTCGCTGACGGCCCTCTGGAGCGCCGCATCATTTTGGCGCCGGTCGATGACTGGCGTCGCCTAAGCTTGCGCTGGACTAAATTCGTGAACTCGGACCGAGGGACCTTGTCGTGGCCGTTGATTTAGAACAAGACGTCGATCGCCGCGAACGACTGCGGGCCATCAAAGACGCCCGCGATTTTGCCCGGCGTATCGAGCGCAAAGCCGATGACGATGGCGAAGAGCCGATCGAAGCGGGTCAGCATTGGCGGACGGTTCGCGATCTCGCGAAAAAGGCCTTTGCCGCCGATATCAAAGATCTTGAGATGGCTGCCTATCTGATCGAAGCGGCCGTGCGATTGGAAGGTTTCGCCGGCGTGCGGGATGGCTTCCAATTGGCTCGCGAACTTGTCGAGTCGTCGTGGGACGACTTGCATCCGATGCCGGATGAGACCGAAGGGGTCGTCGTGCGGGTGTTGCCGCTCACCCGGCTCAATGGCGAAGAAGGCGAGGGGCTATTGATCGGCCCGCTCAACCGAGTCCCTATCACGCAGGGGCGTACATTTGGCCCCTATAGCCCTTGGCATCATCAACAAGCGGACGACTTTTCCAAGCTCTCCGATCGCGAACGGGCCAGCCGAGATGAGCAAGGCGCCGTCACGCCGGACCGCTTCAAGCAAGCGGTCAAGGAAACGGAGACCAGTTTCTTCAAGCAATTGGTCGACGATATTGCGGCTTGTCAGGCCGAGTTCGAGTCGCTGAACAAGTCGCTCGATGAGAAATGCGGTCGCGACGACAACGGTCACTCGCTCGCGCCGCCGACTTCGGCGATTCGCAACGCATTCGAACAAATTCTGCTGGGCGTGCAGTCATTCGCGAAAGATCGACTTCCGGCGCCTTCGGGCTCTGTTGCCGCGATGGCCGCTGGCGGATCGTCGCCGGCCGCCGGACAGGCGTCATCAGGCCATGTCGCCGTCGATCCGCAGGGCGCGACTCGCGACGATGCGTTCCGCTGGTTGACGTCCGCCGCCGAATATTTTGAGCGAACCGAGCCTCAAAGCTTGTTACCGGCGCAAATTCGCAAGATAATCCGCTGGGGGCGATTGCCCGCCGACGAATACCATCAGGAATTGCTCGAGGACCCTTCGGTCATCGAGCGGCTGTTCAAGCTCGTGGGAATAAAACTGAAAGAAAACGACGGCAGCGAGAATTCATAGCCAACAGCGTGTAAAATCGGAGTCACTGCTTTCCGATTCGGAAAGCCTATTAACCCGAAGTGTCAGCGAGGATGCGTCGCGGGAAATGGGAGTTAGGGGGTGGGGAAGTCATGCATCCGCCGCGTAGCGGCGTCCACCCCTATCCCCCAAATCCCATCTCCCAAATCCGTAGCGGCCTCGCTGACGCTTCGGGTTGGTAACGCGATCGAACCCTTGATGCCGCGTCGGCGCCGCGACATTTTCCCCTAGCTAAACACAAGGAGCTCTCTGGAATGGCCGAATCGATCCACAAAAAACTGGAGCGGGTCCGCAAACCGCGCGTCCACATCACCTACGAGGTGGAAACCGAGGGAGCGATCGAAGTCAAGGAATTGCCGTTCGTCGTCGGCGTCGTCGGCGATTTCTCGGGCAATCCCACCTCGCCGCTCAAGCCGCTCGAGCAGCGGAAGTTCATCAACATCGACCGCGACAACTTCAACGACATCATGGCTCGCATGACGCCGGGCTTGAATTTCCGCGTCGAGAATACGCTCTCCGGCGACGGCAGCGAGATGGCGGTTCAACTCAAGTTCGACTCGATGGACGACTTCGATCCGGCTAAGATCGTCAGTCAGGTCGAGCCGCTGCGGAAGTTGCTCGAAGTGCGCAACAAACTCCGCGACTTGCAAACGACCGTCGACCGATCCGACAGTTTGGAGCACATCTTGGAAGACGTGCTGAAGAATACCGAAAAGATGCAGTCCTTGGCCGGCGAAATGGGCACGGGCGACACCGAAAATAAGGATGGTGATAAATGAGCACGAAGAAAGACGCCGCCCCGGCGGCCGCCGCCGTTGTGACCGAAAAGACCAGCAAGGAATCGAGCAATTCTCCCTTGCTGGACGAAATCCTGCAAAAAATGCCGAAGGCCGTCGAGCGCGAACGGGGCCAGGACCTGATCCAAGCCCTGGTGAACGAAGCGATGGCCGGCACCGTCGTCTGGCAACGCAGCGTCACCAAGACGATCGACCGCGCGATCGAGCAGCTCGACGCGGCGATGTCCAAGCAGCTTGCCGCGATCATGCACCGCCCCGAACTGCAAAAGCTCGAAGGCACTTGGCGTGGGCTCAATTACCTGGTCATGAATTCCGAGACCGGTAAGGACATGCAGATTCGGGTACTCAATATCCCGAAGCGCGAGCTGTTCAAAGACCTGGATCGGGCGATCGAGTTCGACCAGAGCCAGATGTTCAAGAAGATGTACGAAACCGAGTTCGGTATGCCGGGCGGAACGCCCTACGGGGCCCTGATCGGCGACTACGAATTCACCAACCATCCCGAGGATATCGACATCCTGTCGAAGATGTCGCAGATCGGCGCCGCGTCGTTCTGTCCGTTCCTCACCGCGGCTGCGCCCGAGTTGTTCAGCCTGGACGACTACACGCAGCTCGCCAAGCCGCGCGATTTGCAGAAGACGTTTTTGGACATCAAGTACACGAAGTGGAATTCGTTCCGCGAGTCGGAAGATTCTCGCTTCGTCGTGATGACGATGCCCCGCGTGCTGTCTCGCTTGCCTTACGGGGCGAGCACTCGCACGATCGACGAGTTCAAGTACGAAGAAGTCGAACTCGACGATCGCGGCAATGCCAAACCGGTGCCGCACGACCACTATACGTGGATGAATTCGTCGTATGTGCTCGGAGCGCGTCTGACCGACTCGTTCGCTAAGAACGCTTGGTGCACGGCGATTCGGGGCGCCGAAAACGGCGGCAAGGTCGAGGGCCTGCCGGCTCATATCTTCATGAGCGACGACGGCGACGCCGATCTCAAGTGCCCCACGGAGATCGGGATCACCGATCGCCGCGAAAAGGAACTGAGCGACCTGGGGTTCCTGGCGATCAACCATTACAAGAACCAGGATTACGCGGTCTTCTTCGGCGCCCAGACGACGCAGAAGCCGAAGAAGTACGATCGGCCGGAAGCGACCGCCAACGCGGCCATCTCGGCCCGGTTGCCGTATATTATGGCCACCTCGCGGATCGCCCACTTCTTAAAAGTGATCGCTCGCGACAAGATTGGCTCGTTCATGGAACGGCAGGACATGGAAGATTTCCTCAAGCGCTGGATCGCGCGGTATATCTGCGCCGACGAGAAGCCAACGGCGGAAATGAAGGCTCAGTATCCCTTGGCGGCCGCCGATATTCAGGTGAAGGAAATTCCAGGCAAGCCGGGTTCCTACAACGCCATCGCTTGGCTCCGGCCGTGGCTGCAATTGGAAGAATTAACCGCCTCGTTGCGATTGGTGGCGGCGCTGCCGAAGAAGGCTTCGTAGCCGGGGTCATATCGCGAAGGACAATCGACATAGCCCAGCGTTTTAATGCTGGGCAGCCGACGAAACTGAGTACAAACGTCGCTTCGCGACGTCTGAACGATGAGTTGTTCAGACGTCGCCGAGGCGACGCTAGTTTGTTGGGAATCTGAACCGGGCCTGAAAAGGCCCGGCTAAGCGCGGGTCGAGGAATGCGGAATGGCCTCAATTCCATCTGGACGCAGCTCTGGGATGGGCGCCGAGTTCATTGCCGAGTCACCACATGCGGCAGCCACGCTCAATCCGGCAGGCTCACCGCGAACCGCTCCCTCCACGCTCTTGGATCGCGTCATCGCCGCGACCGGGCCGGCGGGCAACCGCGTTGCTTCGGTCATCGATGATTTCCTCGGTGAGTCCACGACCGGCGGCCAGTTGAATCTTTGGCTCGATCAGGCCGATCCCAAGTCGCTCACTCCCCAGGTCGTGTCCCGCGAGCTCAGCCGCGACATCGCGCGGATCGATGCCATGCTCGCCCGGCAGGTCAACGCCGTGTTGCATCACGGCCGGTTTCAGCAGCTTGAGGCGTCCTGGCGAGGGCTGTGGTATCTCACCGGTCAGGCCAAGCAAGGGATCGATGCGGCGGAGGAAGACGGCGAACAGGCCCGCCTGAAGATTCGCGTGCTGCACTTGCCCAAGCGCGAGTTGTACGAAGACCTGGATCGGGCCGTCGAATTCGATCGCAGCCAAATCTTTCGCAAAGTTTATGAGTCGGAATTCGGGATGCCCGGCGGCGAGCCCTACGGCGTGATCGTCGGCGACTACGAATTCACCAATCATCCCGAGGATTTGGACCTGCTGGACCGGATGTCGCAGGTCTCGGCGGCCAGCTTCGCGCCGTTCATCGCGGCGGCCAGCCCCAAATTTCTGGGACTGGACGACTTCGCCAAATTGGAACTGCCCGACGAATTGTCGAGTACGTTCAACCAACTGCCGTATCTTAAGTGGCGTTCGCTCCGGGATAGCGACGACTCGCGTTTTGTCGGGCTGGTGCTGCCGCGAGTCATCATGCGGGCGCCGTATGTGCTCGACGGATCAAGGCGCGATGGCTTCCGCTTTCGTGAGGACGTCGAGGACAAGCATCCGGACAACTATCTGTGGGGCACGGCCGGCTATGCGTTCGTCTCTGTGCTGATCCGCGCGTTTTGCTCCTCCGGCTGGTTCGCGGAGATTCGCGGCTTCGAGCGAGGCACGCTCGGCGGCGGGCTCGTGACGGATCTCTACACGCATTCGTTCGGCACGGACGCTCGTTCGGTGGCCACCAAGTTCTCGACCGACGTGGCGATCAACGATCATCAAGAGCAGGAGCTAAGCTCGCAGGGCTTGATTCCGCTATGCCCCTGCAAGGACACCGAGTTTTCGGTCTTCTTCTCCAATGCCTCGGCCAACAAGCCCAAGAAATACGACGACTCGACGGCGACGACCAACGCGCGCATTTCGAGCATGTTGCAATACGTGTTTTGCGTCTCGCGTTTCGCCCACTATTTGAAGGTGCTGGAGCGCGACAAAATCGGTGGGTCGAGCGAGGCGGAGGAAGTGCAGACGATGCTCAGCCGCTGGATTCATCAGTATGTGGCCGTCGACGAAAAAGCCTCGCCGCAGACGAAAGCCCGGTATCCGCTCCGCGAGGCCAATATCGAGGTCCGGCCGATGCCGGGCAAACCGGGCAGCTATCGCTTGGTAATTCATCTGCTGCCGCATTCGCAATTGGATCAACTCTCGGCGACGCTCAAGCTGGTGACAACCGTGCGGTCCGTGCGGTCTAATTAGAACGGCGATGTATCGCCTACATAGCCGCGGCATGCTGCTGCGCCCTTTTGATGCATGTTTTGAAAAATGTTTTGCTTTAGACGTTCGATCGTGCTCTGAGCCATGAGACAGGGGACAAACGCCCCCCGCTCGCCACTTTTACTCCCGACTCCCGACTCCCGACTTGCCTTCCCCATGTCCAGCCGCTCCGAACAAACGCAGCCACTCATCCTGTCGGTGCTCGATCGCCTGCTGGACGACGATCCGCAGGTCTCGCGCGAGGCGCCGCGAAGCCGTTCGCAAACCGTGGCCGACCTAAAACGGGCCGTTCGCCGCGATTTGGAGGACTTGCTCAATACGCGGTGCCGATGCACGGGCTGGCCGCCGGAGCTGAAAGAACTGGAAAATTCGCTCGTCAACTACGGGCTGCCCGATTTCAGCGGGACGCACATGCGGGCGGCCGAGGACCCTCGCCAGTTTATTGCCCTGATCGAGGGCATGATCCGGAGGTTCGAGCCGCGGCTGGCCAATATCCGGGTCGAACTGATCCGCAACGCCCAGCCGCTCGATCGCACGTTGCGATTCCGGATCGATGCGTTTTTGCCGATCGACGGCGGGTCGGAACGAGTGGCCTATCACTCGTCGCTCGAAACATCGACCGGCGCCTTTCAGGTCGAGGGAGCCGCCAAATGACCGACGAGCTGCTCCCTTTCTACAACCAAGAGCTGTCTTTTATTCGCACTCTCGGCGAGCAGTTCGCCCGCGAGCATCCGAAAATCGCCGGCCGACTACGATTGGGCGCCGACACGAAGCAGGATCCGCACGTCGAGCGGATGATTCAGGCTTTCGCGTTTTTGAATTCGAGGATTCGCCACAAGCTCGACGATGACTTTCCCGAGATCACCGACGCCCTGCTGGGTATTCTCTACCCACATTACCAGCAGCCGATTCCGTCGATGTCGATTTTGCAATTTCACTTCGATCGCGGCCAGGCCGATCTTACGGCGGGCCACGAGATCGCAGCCCGGACGCGCGTCGAATCCGAGCCGGTCGAGGGCCAAAGCTGCCACTTCGAGACCGTGTATCCGGTGCGAATCTGGCCGATGGAGACGCTGTCGGTCGAGTTGGCGGGCCGGCCGTTCACGGCGCCGGCCACGGCCAAGTCCGCGGCGGCGGCTGCCGTGTTGCATCTCGAGCTAGCGACGTTCACCGCCGACGTGCCGATGAGCAAGTTCGGAATGAACTCGCTCCGGTTTTATCTGCACGCATCGCCGGGACAAAACGTTTGGCCGCTGTATGAATTGCTGCTAAACGACACGCTCGAGGTGGCGCTCTGCGGCGACGATCCGCGCGAGGACCCCGTCGTGCTGCCCCGCTCGTGCATTCAACCGGTGGGCTTTGGGCTCGACGAAGGCATGTTTCCGTATTCGGCCCGATCGTTTCCCGGTTTTCGGCTGCTGAGCGAATTCTTTTCGTTCCCGAAGAAGTTTTTGTTCTTCGATGTGACCAAGCTCGACCCGCGGCGGCTCGTGAAATTTCGCGACAAGTTGCATCTATATGTTTATCTCGATCGGACGATCACGGAGCTAGAGCGCAGCGTCACGCAAGAAACAGTGCGGTTGGGCTGCACGCCGATCGTGAACTTGTTTTCGCATCGGGCAGACCCGTTTATCCTGACGCAGAAGTCGACCGAATATCCGCTGGTGCTCGACGCCCGCAATCCCGACGCCCTGGAGGTGTACTCCATCGAAAGCGTGACGGCCTCGTCGCCGATGGGCGATACAGTTAATTACGAGCCGTTCTATTCGTTCAAGCACGCCATCGATCGTCGCGAGCAGAAGACGTTTTGGAACATGACGCGCCGGCCCTCCGCGGAGGGCGGCCATTCGGACGATGAGGCCGACGGCGGCACGGACGCGCTGTTGTCGTTTCTCGATCTGGGCTTTTCGACGCTGGCCCCGGCCGATTGGACGGTCGACGTGCAAACGACTTGCCTCAATCGCGACCTGCCGGCTCGGCTGCCGTTTGGCGCAGACCGCCCGGAAATGAATCTGCCGGATGGGCGAGGTCCGATTTCCAAAATCCTCTGTCTCACGCCGCCGACCAAGACGCTCCGGCCGCCGCGCAAGCGACGAGCCCTGTGGCGGGTCATCTCGCAGTTGTCGCTCAATCATCTCTCGATCGCCGAAGGAGACGAGGCGGTCGACGCGCTTCGCGAGATTCTTAAGCTCTATAACCTGGTTAACTCCGAAGAGAATCGGGCGATGATCGAGGGCATCCGCAGCGTCTCGAGCCGCCGCGTGGTGGGCCGGGTCGGCGGCGCCCGGGGGGGCTTTTGCCGGGGTATCGAAGTGACGATCGAACTCGACGACGCGAATTTTTCGGGCAGCGGATCGTATCTGTTCGCCTGCGTGCTGGAGCAGTTCATCGGCCTGTATGCGTCGATCAACTCATTTTCGATGCTGGTCGTCCAATGCGCCCAGCGCGGCGGCAAGACGGAAATCTGGCGATGGCCGCTCCGCACCGGCTCCCGAATCGTGCTCTAATCCCACGAAGCTGCGGCATTTTGCTGCGACGTATGGCCGATTGCGTACCCAGCTGAATTCGGCGGCGGCTTTTGATTTCTGCCGATCCCTTCCAATTTCGCACGCAACAATTCGCCCGGCCGCACGATAATGAACTGGAATAGTCTGTTCAGCTAGGAGAATTCAGCTATGGGCGATACACGTCAGCCGGGTCCTATTGATTCCAGCTTCCGGCATCAAAGCGTCCAGGACGGCACGATGGCTCGCCGGCAATCGTTCGTGCCGGGTCCTTCTGGCAAGCGCGATCGCGAGGTGGCCATGATGCAACCGATCGACAAGTTCATCACGATGCTCAAGCTCTCCGTGCCGCTGCTGCCGCTTGAGTTGCAGCAGGAATTTTCGGCCCTGATGTCGCCGCAGAATCTGGCGATCATGGCGGCCACGCTCTTGCTGTGGGCCGGGTCGCACGCGATCGGAATCGGCTTTATCGTCGATATGCTGCTGGCGGCCGGTGGGGTGCTGCTGTTGGGCTGGCAGGCGTGGCAAGCGGCGTCCGATCTGTTGGCCGCGATTCAGATCACCAATGACGCCCGGACCTATGGCGAGCTCGACAAAGCGGCCGAGCATTTGGCCAAGTTCACCTGCACGGTTGGCGTGACGGTCGTCTCGGCGATTCTGCTGCATGGCGGCGCCCGAATCGCGCGAGCGGCGGCGCGGGCAGCGGCTAGTCGCGTCGCGGCGGGACTCGGCGGCATGACGCGCGGCCACTTCAGCGCCTTCGTCGAAGCGGCCAAGGAGACGAAGCTCATCATCGCCGTGCGCAACACCAATCCCATGTCGACGCGGTGGATCGAAAAAGGTTTTCCCGCCAAGCCGATGGCGCTGAAGATCAAGACCAGCAAGCTCACCGGAATCGTCACCGCCACTAGCGAAACCGAGGCGATCGAAGCCACGAAAGAAGGCTATCTCGTCATTGGCAAGGACCTCCTGGCCCGCGACCTGTTTGGAAAGACGGTGCCGGTGCCCGAAATTCCAGGACTGAAATTCGAGGCAGGGCAGGTTATCGATTCCAAATTGCTCAAGCCGGTGGTCGGCGATTACGATCTGCTGGGCGTGATCGATCCCAACGCGCCCAGCCGCAACCTGGCCCTCGCGGCCTCGAACGGCGAGGTGCTATTGGATTGGACCAACCCGCTGATGAAGCGGGCGGCGGCGGCGGCCAATCGTCGGCTCGACCAACAACGCGTCATGCACGGCGCCCACGAGGCGTTTTCCAAAGGCCAACCGGATTTCTCCGATCTCAAAGATGGCGCGACGGTCTTCTACCCCGACGGCACCAGCGAAACGCTAGCCACGGTGGACAAGATCAAAGAGTTCTACAGGGCCATGTCCCGCCAGACGGTCACCGGCAGCCATCGTTAGTAACTGAGCGGCGGGCGCCCGGGGCTGGAGGCGTCGTCGCCGAAGCCCCGAAGCGCGGTTTCGACTTCGAGAACAAGCCACCTGTAGAGTTTCTAATCCTCACTCTCGCTAATCACGACTTCGAGCCATCATGTCCACCTCACGCTTTGTTACTCGCCGCCTGCTTCCGAGCCTCGCTCTGTTAACCATCGCCTTGGTATCTCTCGCCCGGCTGGCCCTCGCCGCCGATAAGAACCCCAGCGAGCGCTGGGAAAAAGACATCCAAGCTTTCGAGGCCGCCGATCGCAAGCAACCGTCGCCGGACAATGCCGTACTCTTCATCGGCGCCTCCGGCATTCGGATGTGGAAGAGTCTGCCGACCGATTTCCCGGCCGAGAAGACCGTCAACCGCGGGTTCGGCGGCTCGGAGATGGCCGACTCAGCCTATTATGCCGACCGAATCGTCGTTCCCTACAAGCCGCGGCTGATCGTGATCCAAGCCGGAGGCAACGATATCAACAGCGGCAAATCGCCCGAACGGGTGCTCGCCGATTTCAAATCGTTTGTCGACAAAGTGCGAGCCAAGCTGCCGGACGTGCGGATCGCCTATCTCGGCATGAACCCCAGCCCATCGCGCTGGGCGCAGCGCGACAAGCAGCAGAAGGGCAACGCGCTCGTCCGCGAATATATAACCAGCGGCAAGAACCTCGACTTCATCGAGTTCTGGGACGTGCTGCTAGGCCCCGACGGCAAGCCACGAGAGGACCTGTTCATCGCCGACAAGCTGCACAACAACGAAGCCGGCTACAAAATCCGCGCCGACGTCGTCCGGCCGCATTTGACGCAGGCGATCAAGTGAATTTTTGGCTATCCGGCGATAACATGCCATGCGGCGCACGAGTCGGACGAGCCTATTTTTCCGCCTTCTCCGGTAGCTTTTCCAAAATTTCCAGCAGCACCTGATCCGTGGTGATGTTCTCGGCCTGGGCCTCGAAGTTCAGAATCACGCGGTGCCGCATCGTGGGCAAGAGTACTCGCCGGACGTCTTCGAAGCTGACATTGTAGC
Source organism: Pirellulales bacterium (assembly GCA_038210495.1). GTDB lineage: Bacteria > Planctomycetota > Planctomycetia > Pirellulales > DATAWG01 > JBBQWR01. The sequence goes on along the minus strand of JBBQWR010000038.1, from coordinate 1,447 downwards.
GGCCTTCCAACAGCGCTCGGACCTTCGCCGCCAGGGCCAGCGTCTGCGCGGCTCGGGGGCTGGCGCCCCAGCGCAGGTATTGATTCGTGATCGGCATGGCGAAGGGACCGTCGGGATGCGTGGCCAGCGTCAGCCGCACGATGTAGTCCCGCACGTGATCGGCCAAAATCACCTCGCGGATCAAACTCTGCCAGCGCATGATCTCCGGGCCGTCCATGACCTTTTCCGGCTCGGGCCGAATGCCGCCGGTCGTGCGCTCGACGATCGTCGCCAGCTCGTTTCGCGTCGAATAGCCCACGACCAACTTGAACATGAACCGGTCGAGCTGCGCCTCGGGCAGCGGGTAGGTCCCTTCTTGCTCGATCGGGTTTTGCGTGGCCAGCACGAAGAACGGCCGTTTGAGTTGGAATGCGTTGCCGGCGATCGTGACGGAGCCCTCTTGCATGGTTTCGAGCATGGCCGATTGGGTCTTGGGGGTGGCCCGATTGATTTCGTCGGCCAAGCAGATTTGCGTGAAGATCGGCCCGCGCTGAAATTCGAAGAACCGCTTGCCGGCGGCGTCTTCCATCACCATGTTGGTGCCCAGGATATCGGCGGGCATCAGGTCGGGGGTGAATTGGATGCGGCTGAAGTCGAGGTCGAGCGTTTTGGCGAGCGTGCGGACCAGCAGCGTTTTGCCCAGCCCGGGCACGCCTTCGAGTAGGCAATGGCCGCCGACCATCAGGCAGGTCAGCACGCCGTGAACGATTTCGTCGTGACCGACAATCACGCGGCCAATCTGCTCGGCGACCGAGTGATATCGCCGAACAAACTCATCCGCCTGCTTCTGCATGCTCTCGCCGATGCTCATAGTTGCTCGTGGGTTGAAACGGATATTGGTGAATCGGGAATTACGGCCTTGAGGCGATCCAATTGTCGATCTGCAGCTTCATGTTATCGAGTTGAATCAGCGCCCTATCGACTGCAACCTTAACCTCGCTGTATGCGCTTGAGATGTTCGATTTCATATAACGAACATCTTGTTTTTTTGCCGCTTTGTAGCTTCGATCCGCGCCTGCACCAAAAAGCAAAAGGGCGGCGGCGTCGCCCAGTGTGAAATTGTGCGTAATATCTGCCTGCCTTTGATCACAGGCCGCGTTGATTGACCGCACTTTGATGCCCACTTCTTTTTTGACGTGTCGCAACAGCTTTTGTGCCTGAACGATTTGAGACTTAGCTGCTCTTGCCCCTTTGGGATTCGAGAATTGGACGACTCTAACGGCGTCGACAATGGCAGTAATCTTGTCACAGAACTCAATGGGACTGTCGCCAGGGCGAACGCATTTCAGCTTGCGCATTTTAGCAGCTTTTCGAGGTAAGCATTGTTCCAGCCGGCCCGCAGTCGCTTACGGCGCAGGCTTCCCTTCTCGATGCGTTCTTGTTTGACCAGGCTCAGCGCGGCGCGGCG
>JBBQWR010000037.1:0-59491 GCA_038210495.1 Pirellulales bacterium | reverse complement strand
GACCGACTCGCGCCGGTTCAGCCGTCGATATTGGCCCGGATCGAGTCCGCGCCGGCACGACCGCCTCCACGCGCTCACCCGCGGCCCGCCGCCGGCCGAAATCTCCGCCGCAAAAAAGAAGCTGTGAGAAATGCGGGCTAGCCCTACGCCTGCTGGTCGAGGGGTCGAGCATCCGAACGACGGAGCGAATCACAGGCATTCACCGCGACACGGTTTGCAAATTGCTCGTCCGCTTCGGCGATGCCTGCCGGCGGTTCTTGGATGAGCGCATGAACGGCTTGACGCTGACCCATCTGCAATTCGACGAGCAGTGGACCTACGTTTTCAAAAAGCAATCGCGGCTGACCATCGACGAACGGGCTGAATGCTCGGATATTGGCGACGTTTACTTGTGGACCTGCATCGACCAGAAAACGAAGCTGCTGCCGTCGTTCATGCTCGGCAAGCGATCCGCCGATAACGCCCGCCGCTTTATGATGGACGTGGCCGCTCGGCTCGTCATGCCCAAGCCGCACGCCAGCGACGCGCACGCCTTCATGGCCGGCGGTTATCAGGCGATCACTCAAATCTCGACTGACGGCTTTCCCGGCTATCCCGAGGCCGTCGATTTGGCGTTCGGCCCCTACGTCAAATACGGGAAGATCATCAAAGAGTACAAGAATGCGAATATGATCTACACCCCGAGTGAAATGGTCGGCACGAAGCGGACTGGGATACGGGGGATAGGTGACAGCCAGCGCCGGACGATAACCACGAGCCACGTAGAGCGGCTCAATGGGACTCAGCGGCTATTCCTCAAGCGGCTCAACCGGCTGACTCTGTGCTTCAGCAAGAAGATCGAAAACCTGGAAGCGGCTTTCGCGATCTTTGCGGCGTCGTACAATTATTGCTGGCAGACCCGCCATAAGGGCAAGAGCGGAAAGAAGCGGCCGACTGCGGCGATGATGGCTGGGATCGCTGGGCACGTCTGGAGTTTTGACGAGCTTTTCGCGGCGGTCCTAAATCCATCAACGCAAAGTTAGGACACTACCCCCTTCCCGTCTCACCGACAATGATAACTCGGGGTCATGGCGGATTCTTGTAGAATCAAAAAATTCCCGCGCCGAAGGAATCCTGATTATCGGCCGGGCGTTTCGGCGGAGCCGCCGGTTGTGAGACGGGATCAGGCGGCGGCGCGGCACTGGCTGGAGGGCTCGTGTGCGCCGATACCGCAGATCTTTGCGGACGAGCGCCGGTCGAGGCAGCGGGCGGATCGGCAAACCGCGCATGAGGGGCCGGTTCGTGATGCTCGGCGGCTCGCTCTGAAGTAGATTCCTTTCGTGAGTTCCTCGCCATCCGATGCGGCGCCCCAATCGCGTCGTCGTGATCGAAATCGTCGTAGCGCGACACATAGCCGGGTAGCTTGGCCTTTTGAAGTTCTTCCTGAAACTCGCGAATCACCCGCTCTTGAATCATTTCGCGACATCCGGAATTAATCGGGTGCGCGATATCGGCATACAGCTTCGCTCGGCCGTCTTCGTCCTTGATCGCCCGATCTTCCTTCATCCGGGCGCCGCATTGATTGCAAAATCCGGCCCGGAGATGATTCTTGCTGCCGCACTGAGGGCAATGAGCGGTCAGTTTTCGGCTGGGCATGGCGACGAACGGACCGTTGGCGCCTTCGATGATCTTCAAGTCGCGAATCACAAAGCAATCGTCCAGCGTGATCGAGCAAAACGCCTGGAGCCGCTCGCTGCCCTCCTCCATCAACTTGATGCGAACCTCGGTGATTTCCACAGCCATTCTCCTCATGAAACTGGCGAGCCGTCTCAGAGCCGACATCATAACCTTTTTCGAGGTCGAGGTGGCCACCGAATGCTCAGAGCGGAAGCACCCGAGCCGGACGAACCCGAAGCCCCGGTCCTTATTTCTAGCGCTACGCCGTGATCTCACCCCTAGTGTTCATTTTAGGGGAATCTATCACCGGGCAAATCCCGGGCCGTGCAATCCAGGCTTCGAGTCAGAGTTGATCTAAAGCGAATGCGGCGGATAGCCTACTCATAGCGGATCCGTCTGCTGAAAGGGAGTCTCGCGATTCAACCACGGGCCGGGAAGGGTATTTCCCGCCTCCTGCCTAAAGCGAATGGGCCGGATAGACGCGATCGAGCCCAGCCGACCGCAATCGGGCAGCCATGCGTCGCGCGTGCCCGGCGCTGCGGCAGATACCGAAATAGCTCGTGCCGCTGCCGCTCATTTGCGATCCCCAGCAGCCTTGTGCGGCAAAGGCCTCGCGCAGCCGTTCGATCCACGGACACAATCGGGCTGCCGCCGACTCGAGTCGATTGAACAACGATGCCGCTATTGTTTTCGCATGGCCGGCTTGAAGCGCCGCGATCAGCGCTTCGGCGCTATGCAGTTTCGTCGCTGGGTGACATTCTTTGTACACGGCCGCCGTGGACAGTCCTGCCGGCGGACAAGCGATCGCGAAATGGACGGCGCGCGGTTGCGACTGCGACTGAATGATCTCGCCTCGGCCGCGGCAGACGGCCGGGGCGCCGCCCAAGAAAAACGGCACGTCGCTTCCCAGTTCGGCCGCCAACTCGGCAAGCCGAGCGCGCGACCAACGAAGCCCCCAGAACTCGTTGCCGGCCACCAGCGCGGCCGCGCCATCGCTCGAGCCGCCACCGAGGCCTGCCGCCGAGGGAATCCGCTTCGTGATTTGCAAGTTAGCGCCGCGCTCGATACCGGCCCGGTCGCGGAGCAGTCGCAACGCCCGCATGGCGATATTTCCGTCTCCCTCGGGCAGCGCTTCCCACGGACTGTGTTCACGACCCGCGAGTTGGGATTTTAGGTAACCGGGCGCCCATCGGCATGCGACCCGAAGCTCACCGCCGGGGTTGTCATCAATCGACAGACAGTCGAAAAGATTGACCGGCATCATGACGGTTTCAATCTCATGAAATCCGTCGGCCCGGCGGCCGAGAACCTCGAGAAAGAGATTCAACTTCGCCGGCGTCAAAACTTCCAGGCTTCCGCGGTTCCACCGTAGATACACGCGTCGCTCCTGACAATCGAGCAGCTTGCCGTATTGAAGGCGGCGATGCGCGGACGCTCAGCGCCGGCCACCGAGATTTGTGTGAGCGGTTATTACCCGCTCGGTCCTTCGGGCTTTTCCACTTTCCGGGCGACTCGGAAGACGCGAACAAAAAAGCGTTCGCAATTCTATTTCTCTCCCGCCGGCTTCTTCCCCGCGCCCCCCGGCGTGACGTATTCGATACGCAAGTCGACGATGTTGGTCAGGCGAATTAAGTTGTCGATCGACGACTTGTCCTTTTCTCCGACCGCCGGTTTTGTCTTGAATTTGCGCTCCGTGCGAATCTTAACGTGCGCCACGATCGGCCCGGTGGCGCGATCGGCTGGCAATTGGGCGCTGCCGCTCGTTTCCTGAAGGGACGGCCCTGGCGTGAAATCGTTGGCGACTCCCGGCGCGGCGAACGGCCGGTCGCTTTCGGCCTTGTATTGGTACTCGATCTCGAGCAGTTCCTTATCGCCCGCCTTGGTGATCTTGGCAAGTTTGGCCGTCCCCTTGACATCGCGAGCCTCGAGCTTCGGATCGAATTCGGCTGAGATTCGCTTCACGATCGCCGCGGCACTAACCGGCCAACTCGTGCCGACCCGTTGCGGCTCGACGACGCCCAGCGTCTCTTCGAGGTTCATCTCGTTGTCGAAGGGATAGGCGATCGCGGTGGCCAACAAATCTTGACCGTCGGTGGGAAGTTTAATCGTTTGATCGATGATAATTTGCGCTTTGCCCGCCTTGAGATCCGCGACAACAACCGTGCCCGTCTTGGCCAACTCTTGTGGGGCGGCGAGGTCGACGTGCGCCGTGGCTCTATCGATCGTCACGCGGACTTTGGTGGGAGCGCCGAGTTCGTCGACCGCTTGAATCGAAAACAGGCCGGAAAATTCGATCCGCCGTTTGGATGTTTTCTTTTGCTCACCGGAAGACCTCTTGGCGGAAGTGTCGATCGTTTGATCGACGACTTCGCGCACCCGTTGCTGCTCGCCCACCTTGCGCGGATGGAGCCATTGGACTCGGTATTCGGCGTCGTCCGCGCGAGCGGTCGCGCAAGCCAACGCGATGGAAATCGCGACAAGACCGCTGGCAATGCCGGAAAAAAATCGGAATCTGTTCATCGTCAGCCTACTTATTGCCCCGTTTTTTCTCTTCCTGCTTGTGAATTTCTTCGAGTCTCTTAATCGCGGCGGGCAGCTTCGGATCGACCATGCCCAGCGCCCCGCGACCGGAGTTCATACGATCGGCCGCGTCCTCCAAAATCACTTCCAAATCGGCGTCCCAAAATTTACCTCGCTCGGCCGGCGGCGGCGGCGCCAGCGGACGTATGATGCGAAAGCCCACGCCCAGCGCCTCGGGCTGCGTGAACCACCAGGGACTTTTGGGGCTATTGGGATCGATCTCCCGCCAAGCTTCGTCGTCCGATGGCCGCCGCGACGCGCTGCGGCACGCCACCGCGTCGGAATCCCACGATCCACCCCGGAGCACGCGGGGGAACAACTCCGTGGGCCACACGATCGCGCTATTCGCACTGAGCGTCTTTCCCGCGAATTTCTGGTAACCCTGCGGCAGATATTGGTCCAACACCCATTCCGATACGTTGCCATACATGTCGTACAAGCCCCAGGGATTCGGCAATTTTTGGCCGACTTCGCGCGGCGATTCCTTGGTGTTATCGAAGTACCAGGCATATTTTCCTAGTTCCTTGGGATTGTCGCCGAACGAATAAGCGGTGGTCGTTCCCGCGCGGCAAGCGTATTCCCATTCGGCCTCGCCCGGCAGGCGATAGAAATCGTCCGTCAGTTTGCTAAGCCATTTGGTATACTGCTTGGCGGCGAATTGCGACATCGTAACGGCGGGCAGTCGCGGCTTGTCGCCATTGCGGAACGTAAAGGTTGGATCGTAAAGGTTCGAGGGCGCCGTCACCGCGTCGGCCTTGTTGTCCTTGGTGACCGGTCGCATCGGCGGGACGACTCCCTCAAATCCCTTGAACACGTCCGTGACGTTCATGAACTGCCGATACTCGGACCAAGTGATTTCGTATTTGCCCATCCAGAACGGGGCGATCTCGACATCGAACTGCGGCCCTTCGGCCGGCTTGTGCCCCAGTTCGTTGTCGGGACTTCCCATCTTAAATTTGCCGCCAGGGATCGGTTCCATCTCAAACGTAGCGTCGGTCCCGGGGATCGGCATTTTGTAAGGGACCATATACCCGCCGTCGATTTTCACGAATCGGCCCGACTTGGGCTGTTCGGCGACGATTCCCGGCGACGCGGTTTTTACGTTCGCCGCGCCATCGGCGGAGGCCTTTGGGGTCGGCGGCTCGGACTTGGCCCGATCGGTCATGCCGCCCATTAAACCCGCTACGCCAATTAAGCTGACGAGCAAACGACTGAGATTCGATCGCGATGCAATGTGGGACAAGGAACGGTTCTCGCGCGAATAAGGGACAAAACAAATTTGGGCGTTAGGTAAGCCGCCTGCTTGGTCGGCCAACAAGCTAAGCTCATCATAAACCAGTCGATTTCAATTACCAATCGCCCGGCGACGGCAATAATTCAGGTGGAGCTCGCGCTCGGCGTCGCTGAGCCTGCCCGCGTAACCTTTTTCCAGCTTAGGTCATTTTATAACTAGTGCGGGCATAATTGAACAAGGAAAGACCCATGACGAAACGAACGCCTCGCGGACTGACATGGAACGGCTTGATTGTCGTATGCCTCGCGCTAAGCCCCTGGATGACGGCCGCATCGGTCGCGGGCGAAAATGAAACGACCGCGGTCAGGGTCGGCGACTTTCTTAATTCGATCGGCGTGTGTACGCATATCACTCAAGGGGAGGACGCTCCCACCAAGGTCGCCGCGTGCCTGACCTACGCCGGCATCCGCGGAATCCGCGACGATGGCTCGACGAATCCGAAAACCCTGCAGTCCTTCATCGATGTCCATAAAGCATCCGGAGCCAAAGTCGTCCTCTTGCCAATCAATGGGAACATCGCGGCCAGTCTGGAAGAATATAAAACGTTGGCGGCCGCAGGCGCTCTGCTCGCCGTCGAAGGGCCCAACGAGCCGAACAATTTTCAAGTCACCTATAAGGGGGCAAAATCAACGAAGATAACCTCCATGCCGATCGCCCTCTTCCAGAGAGATTTGTATGCCGCCGTGAAGACCGATCCCAAGCTGGCGGGAATCTCTGTTTTCCACGCCAGTGAAGCCGGAGGATCCGAGCCGGACAACTGCGGGCTTCAATTCCTGACCATCCCGAACGGCGCCGGCGCGCTAATGCCGGACGGTACGAAATTCGCCGATTACGCGAACACCCACAATTATGTCTGCGGTCATGGTCTGAAGGGCATTACAGAGGACAATATCGCCTGGAACGCCGAAGACCCCACGCTCAACGGCACATGGGATGGATTGTGGGTCGAATACGGCCACACTTGGTGGGGCAAGGGCTTCGACGGCTATACCAAAGGCCAACTCCAGAAACTGCCGAGAGTCACCACCGAAACCGGCTGGAATACCCGGACCGGAAACGGTGGCAATGGCACGGCGATTAGCGAGGAGGAGCAGGGAAAGCTGTTCCTGAACCTTTATCTTGCCGCGTTCAAGCGGGATTGGAGCTACACCTTTATCTACATGCTGCACGATTCTCGAAGCCAGGGCGACTGGGGATTGATCCGTAACGATTACACCTACAAGGCCTCGGCTGCCTACCTCCACAACCTGACCACGATCCTGGCCGACAAATCATCCGACTTCGCCCCAGGGAAAATCGAATACACGATCCCGGGCAAACCGGCGACCGTACACGATCTGCTGATGCAAAAGAGCGACGGTACCTTCGAACTAGCCGTATGGGGCGAGCAGGCAAAGGGCTCGAACAATGTCACCGTGAATTTTGGCGTCAATCGCGCGTCTGTGAAAGTGTATGACCCAACGGTTGGCCTCAAACCCATCCAGACTCTTGCCAACGTCAGTTCGGCTCCGCTGACGTTGAGCGACCATGCACTCATCGTTGAGATCGAGGCGCCGAAGCATTGAGGTCCCGAAGCATAGAGGTCCCAAACGATTGTGCAAATCGATTCTCGGGCCAGGCCCTCATCGCGAGCGAGCAGTGCTCAAGTGAGTGGCATTAATCGACAGCGCCGAATTGCTCGCGCTGCTCGCGGCGGTCGTAGTCCCGAAGCGAGTCGATCACGGGGTCGAGATTGCCGGACAGGATGTTATCGAGCTTGTACAGCGTCAAGTTGATGCGGTGGTCGGTTAGCCGGTTTTCCGGAAAGTTATACGTGCGGATTCGCTGGCTGCGATCGCCGCTGCCGACCAGCGTGCGCCGCTCGGTGGCCCGGCGTTCGTGTTCCTCTTTGCGCTTGACTTCGTAGAGCCGCGACTTAAGCACTCGCAGGGCCTTCGCGAGATTCTTGTGCTGGCTCTTTTCGTCTTGGCATTGGACCACCGTATTCGTTTCGAAATGAGTCAGCCGGATCGCCGAGGCCGTCTTGTTGACGTGCTGACCGCCAGGCCCGCTGGCGCAAAACTTGTCGATGCGGTAATCATCGGGCTTCAAATTGATTTCCACGTCTTCCGGCTCAGGGAGCACGGCGACGGTGGCGGCGGAGGTGTGAATCCGGCCCTTGGCCTCGGTCGTGGGCACGCGCTGCACGCGGTGGCCGCCGCTTTCATATTGGAGATCGCGATACACGCCTTCCCCTTCGATCCCCAGCGAGATTTCCTTGAACCCGCCAAGCTCCGTGGCGCTCATCTCGAGAATCTCGACCTTCCAGCCGCGAGCCTCACAGTAATGCTTGTACATGTCGTATAGGTCCCGGGCGAACAGGGCTGCCTCGTCGCCTCCGGTCCCGCCGCGGATTTCCATGACGCAACGGCTTCGATTGGCGTCCTCGCCGCCGATCGTCAGGTCGAGCAGGTCGGTCCAATGCTTTTCGCGTTCGGCCCGGAGCTCGGGCAATTCGGCGTCGGCCAATTCCCGCAGATCGGCGTCGGGACCGTTCTGCATTTCGATCGTCTCGGCGATTTGGGCGTTGAGTTGCTTGAACCGGCGATACTTCGTGGCCAGCTTGGCGAGTGAGCCATGCTCGCGGGAGATCGGGCCCATTCGCGACGAATTGGCCAGCACCTCGGGGTCGAGCAATTGGGCTTCCAATTCTTCGAACCGCTTCAGTTTTTGTTCGAGAATGTCTCGCATGGTTCACCACGTAGCCGGGAAGGAATTTGGAGTCGTGGCACGGGCTTCTTGCCCGTGGGGCTTGACGACACGGGCTAGAAGCCCGTGCCACGATGCGCGCATCCATCCGCCGCAGAAAATCGGGCGTGCCACTGCTGACTCGTCCAGCAGTGCGGGCGTCGCTAGATGGAGAATCGCCGCTAAGATTCGGCGGCCGCTGGGGCGGCGATTTCGGCGCCCTTCTTGCCGCGCTTCAGGCTGGCATAGCCCGCGCTGGCGAACTTGTTCTTGAACTTCTCGATGCGGCCGGCCGTGTCGACGAATTTCAGCTTGCCGGTGTAAAACGGATGGCAAGCGCTGCAAATATCGACCTTCAATTCCGGCTGCACGCTCCGGGTGTTGAAAGTGTTGCCGCAGCCGCATTTGACCACGGTCACCATGTATTTCGGATGAATGTCTTTTTTCATAGTCGTCGTCCTTCCTCGGCCGACCCGCGGAGAGCCCATCCGCGGTCAGCAATCCAAAACGGCTCCGAGAGATAGGAGCCAAAAAATCAGGAACCTAGAAGTGTACAGGCCAATTGGGCTGCGAGCAAGTCCGGCGAATGGCAAAGTTGGGCGCATCGGAACACCAATACCTCGTTTGCGACCCCCGTTCTCGGCGCATAATAGCGGTGCGGTGATCTGATGGGTCGTGGCCGGTGGGCAACCCGTTTTTTCGCGTTGCAAGCCCCGCCCTGGCGAGATTCCGGCTTGACGCTGAGTGGCCTGCCGGTCAATTGTAGAAGGATTATGGATCGCTTCGTTTCGTGAATCGACTTGGTTGATATGAGCAAGGAAAAGCGGCCGACGCTGCCGATGCGAACCCCACGGCCATGGCATGGCATGACGCCGGGCCCGTGGTTCACGTTGCTCGAGCACAATCGTTTCGCCTTGTCGCTCCGGCGAGTTCCGATGGCGATCGCGATCTCGATTTTGACCGTTTTTAATTTGGTCATGGCTTGGATCAGCGAGGCGATTTACGGTCGCCGCGCCAAGCGAGTGACGATGGAGAATCCGCCGCTGTTCGTGCTGGGTCACTGGCGCACGGGCACCACGCTGCTGCACGAGCTTTTGGTCGAGGACAAGCGGTTCATCTATCCCACGACGTACGATTGCATGGCGCCGCGGCATTTTCTGTTGACCGCGGGAATCGTTGGCAAGTATTTCAAGTGGCTGCTGCCCGCCAAGCGGCCAATGGACGACATGGCCGTGGGGTTCGATCGGCCGCAGGAGGATGAATTCGCGCTGATGAATCTGGGCGCCGGGTCGCCTTATCTGGAATGGGCGTTTCCCAATCGCGAATTCTACACGCGGTATTTGACGCTCGAGACGCTCACGCCGGGCGAGCGGCAGCGGTGGAGTGGATGGTTAGACTGGTTCATGCGCAGACTGATGCTCAAGAACCCTGAGGCGCAGATCGTGATGAAGTCGCCCGGCCATACCGCCCGGGTGAAGATGCTCCTGGAGATGTACCCCCGCGCGAAATTCGTTCACATCGTGCGCGATCCACGAGCGGTAATTCCGTCGGCCCTGCGGACATGGACACGAATGATGGACGCGACGTCGCTGCAAGTTCGCGGCGACCGGCCGCTGGACGATCATATCTTCGAGATGTTCACGCTCATGTACGATCGGTTCGAACGCGAACGGGAGTTGATCCCTGAAAACCAGTTTTATCAGTTGCGGTACGAGGATCTGGTCGCCGATCCGCTGTCTGAACTAGAAGCGATTTACGCTCGGCTCGATTTGGGTGACTTCAACGTCGCGCGGCCGGCGGTTGCCAAATATCTCGAGGGGGTCAAGAATTACAAGACGAACAAATTCGATCTCGATCCCGTGCTGGCCGGCAAGATTGCCGATCGCTGCGGCGACTACATGCGGCGTTATGGTTACGAGTCGCGCGCCACGCTGGATTTGACGCAGACGGCCCCCTTTTAGTCGCGACTCACAATTTTTAACCGCAAAAACGTACGGGCGCGAAGAGGCCAATTAAAATGTCGTCGTCCGCGTCTTTGTCCATGCTTCGCGATCGGCCCTACGAGGCGCTACTTGTCGTTTCGTTCGGGGGGCCGGAGGGTCCCGAGGATGTGCTGCCGTTTTTGGAAAACGTGTTGCGGGGGAAGAACGTGCCGCGCGAGCGAATGCTCCAAGTCGCCGAGCATTACAAGCACTTCGGCGGCGTCAGTCCGATCAACGCACAAAATAGGGCACTGATCGCCGCGCTCGAAGTGGAACTCAGTTCGCAAGGAATCAAGTTGCCCGTTTACTGGGGCAATCGCAACTGGCATCCGCTTCTGCCCGACACGCTGCGGAAGATGACGGCGGATGGCGTCGGTCGCGCGCTGGGATTTTTTACATCCGCTTATAGTTCTTACTCCGGCTGCCGGCAATATCGAGAGAACATTCAGCAGTCGCAAGCCGACATTGGGCCGACTTCGCCGCGGATCGACAAGCTGCGGATGTTCTTCAACCACCCGGGCTTTATCGAGACGATGATCGACAGGACCGGCGCCGCTCTGGCGGAAATTCCCGACTTCCGACGACCCGCAGTCAAGTTGGCCTTCACGGCGCACAGTATTCCGCTGGCGATGGCCCAGGGTTGCCGATACGAGCAGCAGCTTCGCGAGGCTGCTCGCTTAGTCGCCGAGGGCCTGGGGCGCGGCGGCTGGCAGCTTGTGTATCAAAGCCGGAGCGGGCCGCCGAGTCAGCCCTGGCTGGGGCCCGATGTGTGCGACTGGCTTAAAGAAACGGCGGCCGAGGGAACAAAAGACGTCGTCGTTATCCCCATCGGGTTCATTTCCGACCACCTCGAGGTGATTTACGATCTCGATACCGAAGCCCGGGCCGTGTGCAAAGAGCTGGGAATCAACATGGTCCGCGCGGCGACGGCCGGCACACATCCGCGATTTTTGCGAATGATCCGCGAATTGATCTTGGAACGGATCGCCAGCGCATCGGCTGGGGGTGATTTTGCCGAACGGCCGGCACTCGGCAATCTGGGGCCGAGCCACGACGTTTGTCCCGTCGATTGCTGCCTATCCGGCCGGCCCAAGTGAACATGCGCTGATTTTTCGAGTCAGACGACCGCGGCGGCGGTTAATAATTATTCGACAGTCTGCAACAACTCTCTCGGGCTGAAGGGCATGGTCATCACCTTGGTGGGACCCGCGGATCGTCGAAGCTTTTTTCCGAATCCGTCGGCGATGCGCCGACCTCGTCGGCCGCCGCGACCCGATCGACGACGGACTGCCGGAAGAATTGCGGCGGATGACGTAATCGCACTAAGAGACGCTCGAAAAACCGCCGGGGCTCGCGCCGCTGGGAAGCCTCGGTGGCCTGCTCTCGAAGTCGAAACCCGCCGGGGCTTCGGCGAGTACGCCTCTAGCCCCGGCGACCCGGCGTATTGTTAGCAGTTCTAAGGCTTTTCCAACAGCCGCGACGTCAGCTGGGCGCCGTCGTAGTCCGTCCACCAATGATTGTCGTAATCGTAGAGTCGGCAAATCCGCAGCGTGCGTAACCATGTCCGGCGGGTAAACGGCTCGTGGATAATCTCGCGGGGATAGGCCGCTTCCAGTTTTTCCTGGCTTTCTTGCAAGCGATAGAGCGGTATCTGCGGGTCCGCGTGATGGGCCGTGTGGTCCATGATGTGGTGCAGGTATTGCTCGATCGGCCACGGGAATCCCATGTGGACGCCGCTGCGCACTTGGCCGCGGAAGTAGGACCACTCGTGCTCGCTGCCGAACCACGGCGCCCGCGGATTCGTGTGGTGCAAGAAGATCGCAAACCCCATCGACCAGAAAAAAATGGTCGCGGGCACGACGATGGCCCAAAGAGTCGTCAGCAGGAAACCGCCCGGCGTGCGGTGGCCGGCGAGCCAAATCGATGCCATCTGGATCGTTAGCCAAAACACGACGATCGCGCGATCCCACTCGAACACCCGGCGCTTCTTGCCCGGCGCCCGATGCTTCGCGTTGGGAAACATCTCGTGCTTCCACCAAATCTCATTGAAATAGAACAGGCCCATGCCCGGCGTGGAGCGGTAATACCGTTCGAGCCAGCGGCGCCAGGGGGGCAAGGCGTCGAATTCTTGTTTCGAAAACGGCACGAACACAATGTCCTTGCCCCGGATGTTCGTGAACCCATGATGGATTCCGTTATGCGTATATTCCCAGGCCGTGTAGGGATGATAGTTGGGCAGAAAACACAACCGGCCGAGCAATTTGTTGAGCGTCGAACTGGCCGTGAGCGTCCCATGACAAGCGTCGTGACCGATCACGAACAGCGTATTGGTGGCCAAACCGGCCACAGCGATCGCGGGGACGATGATCCACCACGGACTGCCGTAAATAATGGCCGCAAACGCGGCCGCGTACGATCCGGCGGAGAGCGTGAAAATGGCCAATCCCAGGGCCGTGGACCGTGTCCTCGCGTGTTCCGGAAATACGGATCGAATCTCACGAACGTGGGGCTCGTCGCCAGCCGTAGCCGCCGATTCCCGGCTTGGGACCTTCGGCTTTTGCATGTCCGGCGAAGCGACCGGGCTTTCGATCGTCAGTGGGGAGCCAGGAGTCATCGTTACGGATTGTCACCCAGTCGGGGCGCCGCATTTGCAAACTCGAGCAATTGGCGTCAGTCTACTTTACCTAGGTCCCCTCCGGTTCGTCAAACCATCGGAATAAAGCCGCCTTGGCAGCACGCATCGCTTGGCATTAGGGCTGCTATTGCCGAGCGTTCGTCGGGGCGGATATCTTGCGGAGCGATTGACACGGCGCCCGGCCGAAGGAATCGCATTTCAGGGACGCATCGGCATCGCCGCGCGGCAAGCACCTACCGAAGGATCGACAATGGCTTGGTTCAAACCGTGGCTGCGGCTGCTGTTTTTGACTCGATACTCGGTCCTAGTCGGGTTGGCGGGACCGGTTCTGATTCCGCTGGCCGCCGCCGCGAAGCCCGATTTGCTGGGCAGCTTCCTCGTCCTCGAAGACCCTTGGCAGTTGTTCAACGTCACTTGGCTGTCGCTGATGCTAGCGGTTTTCGTGCTGGTCAGTTTCCGCCTGACGCAGGTCAATGCGCCGGCCAGATTTGCCGATCTAAGGGCCGACTACGAGGAAATTTCCGCGGCGCAATCTCTTTCTCGTGCCGAGACAGCAGCCATTGTGCCTCGGCGAGTCCGCGTCAGGCGTGACTCGCCCATGCTGGTGGGCGCCACCGCGGGCGAAATCGAGACGAGGCATCGAGTAGCGGCCGACAAATGGCATTCGTCCGACGTAGGCTCAACAGCCTCGAACAGCGGACATGCCTCCCCTCTTAACAATAGCCACGGCCACATCGCTCCGACGGCCGCGACACTCGCCACTCATCGGGGCTGGAAATACCGCTGGCTCCTTTTGGCCGTCATGGGGATGACGCTGCCGATCGTGTGCGTCATTCGGACATCGCAAGATTTATCGCCCACCTGGACGACCGGTTCGATCTCCGCCGGAGTCCTTGGCGCCGTCGCGATTCTCGGCGGCCTTGCCGTCGCGATGCTTTTGCTGGGAATCATGCTCGTGATCCAGCAGCTATTGATCGATCCCGAGGCCATCTCCAGCGATCTATTGCCGTTCGAGCTTTGGCCGTGGCTGACGCATCTGAAACAGCTCCGCGTGGCCAAGGTCAATTCGTGCCAGCGTAGCGTCGCCCGAGTGATGAACTGGTTTGGTCCCGGCTACACGCAGCGCGGCCGCCAGTCGGGCCAGTTGATCATGGCGCCCGGGCATCCGCAATCGGCCCTGTGGATGACATTCCTGATCGGTGTTTACTTCTACAGCTACCGCGGGATTCTTTCGAGCCGCAACATTCCGAGCGAAAGCGGACCGCTGTCGATTCTTTTTTTTCTGCTGATGGTCATTTTCTTTTTCCACGGGATATTGACTGGCCTGTCGTTTTTTCTCGACTACTACCGCGTGCCGACGCTGCTGGCGTTTGTAGGTCTATCCGTCGTGTCATCGTCGCTATTCGATACGTCGAGCGTCTACGAGTTGAACCCGCGACTGGAGCCGGATCGGTTGGCAGACGCGCCGCCGCCGAAAGCCGATCTGGAACTCAAAGGGCTATTCGACGATTGGAAGCCGCCGAAGCGGACGCTCGTCGTGGTCAGCGCCGCCGGCGGAGGCATCCAAGCGGCCGCCTGGACAACGCAGGTCTTGGCCGGGCTCGACGAGATCTATGGTCCCGACTTTACTCGTTCGATCGGCATCGTAAGCGGCGTCTCCGGCGGTAGCGTCGGCACGATGTATTTCATGGTGGCCGGCGATTGGGTAGCCAATGGTCCGCCACTATCGGCCAAGGCGCGAGAGCAGATGATCGCGGCCGCCGAAGGATCGTGCATGGAAGCGACCGGCTGGGGATTCGCCTATCCCGACCTGATGCGAACCTTTCTGCCGTTTCTCGTGCCTCGGCAGATAGACCGAGGCTGGGCGATCGAGCAGGCGTGGCATAGCCGTATCGGTCACGATCTGCGACTCCGCGATTGGATCACGCCGATTCGCAAACATCAGATGCCGATTCCCGTCTTCAACGCGGTCTTGGCGGAGACGGGCCAACGGTTCGTGATTTCTCCCGTCGTCAAGCAGAAACTCAAACGCTGGCACTCGACCGACGCCTGTGAGTTTTTCAATCTCTATCCGGACGACACAGCCAACCCGCGGGTGACCACGGCCGTGCGACTCTCCGCGACATTTCCCTACGTCAGTCCAATCAGCCGTGCGGACGCCGACGCCGATCCCAAACTTGCGCGAAATTGCTACCATGTGGCGGACGGAGGGTACGTGGATAGCGAAGGGCTGTTCACGATCGTCGACTGGATCGGCGAGTTGGCCGGCGAATACAACAACCGCCCGAAAGCTCGTCCGTTCGATACGATTCTGGTGATCCGCGTGCAGCCGTTCAGCATCAAGTGGCGAGCCGACTCGGCCCAGCTTCGCGAAAGCTGGACATACGACCTCCTTGGCCCGCTCGAGACGATTCAAAACGCCCGCGGCGCCTCGCAGGCCGAACGCAACAGCTTCGACTTGAATCTGGTGACCAGCGCCGCGGCTGCCGACCGAGAGAAAAACCCCGACGCGATTCAGATCGTATGGACCAATTTCATGTTTCATCCCGACGAGCACTACACGCCGCCGATGTCCTGGCATCTGACGGCCAGCCAAAAGCACGAAGTCTCCGAGGCCTGGAAAGACCTCGTGACGAACTGGGACCGTCCCGAGCGACCCCAACAAGCCGAACTCGGTCCGATCCCGAACCGCCGCCGCGAACCGCCGCTAAAAACGGTGGATAAATTCTTCACGCGGGTGAAGGCGCCGCCGCCATAGGACTGGCTGTATCGAAGTTCGATGTTGTCGTGACGCATCGGCTTTGGAACTTTTGGAACCGGAGTGCGTCCAACCTACATGAGCCATTCCCATCGCTTCCTGACCGACAATCGCAGCCGCATCGTTGCCAGGTCACTATTGGCTTTCCTGGCTGCTCTCTGTGGCTTGGGGCAGCCTCGCACCGCGATATCCCGGAATGTCGATCTTTCGACCGTGCCGGCCCGTGATTCGGTGCAATTGACGATCTACAACAGCGAAGACCTGACGCTGGTTCGCGAGACTCGGACGGTGACTTTTAAGAAGGGTGGCAACCCGCTGCAATTCTCTTGGGCCAATACGCTGATCGATCCGACTTCGGTCGAGCTGACATTTTTAACCCATTCGGCGGAATTCGACGTTGCGGACACGACCTATCCGCACGACAAGCCGCAGATGCTGTATTGGAACGTGCAAAGCAAGATCGACGGCGAGGCCCAGGTTCAGATCACTTATTTCACGAGCGGAATCACCTGGTCGGCTGACTATCTGCTGATCGCCGACAACGACGAGCAACATCTCGGCTTCGATGGCTTCGTGCGGGTCCGCAATGGTAGCGGCGAGGAGTACGAAAACGCACAAGTGCGTTTGGTCGTCGGCACGATCAATCTCGTCGAGAAGATCGCGCAGCTGGCGAACATCCCGATGGCCGACGTCGGCAAACTCGGCGACGCCGAGCGCCACGCTTACCGGAACAAGTCGCTCGAACTATGGGCCCTAACCGCCACGCGCGACGGCCGGAAAAACGAATCCGGTGACAAGGTCGAGCTCAAGGAAAAGGAAATCGTCAAAGAAGGGCTGAGCGAATATTTCATCTTCACGATCGACGGAACCGAGACTATTCGCAACGGCTGGTCGAAGCGGATGCGGTCGATCGAGGCTCGCGACGTGCCCGTCAAAGTTCAATATCGCTTTCGTCCGCAGGAATATGGCGACCAGTTGGTCAGGATGTTCCTGTTGACGAACAACAAGGATTCGAAGCTGGGCGCAAGTCCGCTGCCGGACGGGGCGGTGCGGGTGTTTCGCGACAACGGCCGCGACGGCCTGTCGTATCTCACGCAGCAATCGATCAAATACATCCCGATCGGCGACAAGATCGAATTGAATTTGGGCCCCGATCCGGAAGTGATTTTTCAGTGGATCAAGCTCAAGGCCGCGCGATCCGACATCTGGTTTCAGGTCAACGGCGTGAACATCTTTCACCAGCTTGGCGAGGCCGGGTTCGATCCGGAGCCCAACATGTCGGTCGTCGGTTGGGACGACCATCAGCTTTACTCGCAGCGGGTGCGGAATTACACGGCCAAGCCGATTGAACTGGAAATCCGCCGCGCGCTACCGGGTCACGTCACATTCCGCAGCCAACTCGAGCCCAAGTTGCACGATTATCAGACCGTCGAGTACACCGCCCGAGTGAAGCCCGGCGAAAAGGTTGACCTGCTGCAAGAAGTTGTCTGCCACCAGGGGCGCAACAGCAAGCAAAGCCATGTAACGCTCGAGTCGGCCAAGATTGAGCCGTAAGTTGGTGGATTTTTCAGAAGCAACGGTTATCGATCGGCCTTGTCGGTAACCAGCGTCGGATCGGCGAGACTGATCTCAAGTAACTGAGCTGCGAGTTGCATTGGGCTGATCTTGCGGCTTTGATCGCTAAACCGAGAGGCGAGGCGCTGCAACTTCTGCAGAGTTGCGGCGCTCATGGGAATCTTGCGACGAATGCTCCATGCTTTTTCGGTCGGGCGCCCGGGACGCAGTCCCTTTCGTGGCTTTAGCCGGGCCCGCAACGACGCCAGCCGCGCGGCGCCAAACGCGCCATCGCCGGCCTCGGGCAATTTGGCGATTGGTTGGGCGCCAAGTTTCTCGGCAAGACGCTTGATGAGCGTCCCACTCTTCGTGGCGGCCAATTTCCTGGCAACCTTGGCCATAATTGCGATATCTCAAATTAGAGCTGCTCGGTAGACCCCCAATCCACTATCGTACTTTCTGCCCCAAAAGTCAATTTTCTGTTCCAGCGATCGTTAACTTCGTTGTCCAGGACGCTGAACTGCTTGAGCGGTGGTCGGGTCCTCGGGCCACGAATGCTTGGGATAACGGCGGCGGAGCTCTTTGCGAACACCGGCATACGTCGTGCGCCAAAAACTTTCTAGGTCGGAGGTGACTTGCTGTGGGCGCATGTTCGGCGCCAACAGATGCATCACCACGGGCACGCGGCCGGCCGCAATCCGAGGCGTTTGCCGGAGTCCGAAAACTTCTTGAATCCGCACGGCCATCACGGGCGATTGGCCGAACTCGTAGCGCAGAGCGATTAGACTTCCGCTGGGGACCGGCAATCGTTCGGGCGCCTCGCGAGAGATCATGCGTATTTGCTCAGGCGTCAGCTGCGTTTGAATGACGGGCGTAAGCGGCGCCCGGCGGACTTCCTCGATCGATCGCCGGCCGCGACACACATCGCCGAGTATCGTGCGAAGCGGATCGGCCCCGAGCTGCGGCAGGTTCAATTCCGGCATCCATACGGCCAGCGAACGCACGCGAGCCAAATAGTTTAATCCCGCTTCGTCTTGAAAAAAGTGGTCGTCCAATTGATCGGCGGCGACTTGGGCAAGGATCTGTCCCGCGTCAAAATCGACCGGAACATTCGTCGCCGCTTCGTCGATCGCCAGATCGATAAATCGCTCGCGGCGATAGGCGACGATTCGCTTCCGCTCCGCGTCGTATTGGACATCGACGTTGACCGACAGAAGCTCGCGCGGTAGCCAATCTCGCTCGACCGCCGACGCTTGCCGGACCAACGATTCGGGCTTTCCGACATCCTCGATGTCGACGCAGGCGAATAGCCGCGCGTCGCGAACCGCGCTTTTGGGATGCAGCCTGACGCCGTGGCCTCCGACCATGACGGCCCGCAAACCGCCAGACTCGCGACGCCGCGCGACTCGATCGGCATAGGCGAAAAGAATCGCCCGCTGGGCTGCTTCATCGGCGCCACATTCACCCTCAGCCAATGTCGCTTCCAAGGATTCATCCTCGTTTGTTGCCCGAAGCAATTGATCCCTGGATCTTAGGATGAATTTCGCGGCGGCAAGATCGATGGGTCCCAGCGAGGTCTGTGGCCGGCCCGTTCGCTCGTATTCTTCCAGCGCGATCGCCCGATCGAGCACATCGGACTGGGACCAATGGCGAGCCGCCGCGGGAGGGCCAGACTCCCCCGGGCGATAAAACGGATCGCGCTCGGAAAGCAATGCCCCAACCAGGGCCACGCGCTCGATGTGCCCAAGTTGCTGACCCGCGCAAAGCAGTCGAGCAATGCGCGGCTCGACCGGCATCCGTCCCATCCGGCGGCCGAGCTGCGTGAGCCCACGATCGCTTATCGCCCCGAGTTGATTCAAAAGCGCCATCGCTTGCCGCAGCGATTCCGCATTGGGCGGCTCGAACCAAGTAAAATCGCGGGCCGCTTGCTCGTCCCAGCACAGCAGATGTAGCAGCGCGCCGGACAGGTCAACGCGACGAATCTCGGGCGTGTCGTGCTCGGCCAGTGCGCGATGCGTTTGCTGAGTCCAAAGTCGCAGACAGACGCCTGGGCCGGTACGTCCGGCTCGCCCGGCGCGTTGTTCGGCCGATGCCCGCGAGATGCGACTGAGATCGAGCCGATTGATGCCGTGCGATGGATCGAGGCGATTGATTCTCGCCCAACCGCAGTCGACTACGCCCGTGATGCCGTCGATCGTGACGCTCGTTTCGGCAACGTTGGTCGACAGCACGATTTTGCGGCGATCGCTTGGACGCAGCACGGCTTGCTGCCGCTCGAGCGGCAGATCGCCATAGAGTTCCATGAGGGCAACATCGTTGTCGCGCGCCCAGTCACTTAACGAACTCGACGTTCGCCTGATCTCGCCGACGCCGGGCAAAAACGCCAACACATCGCCAGCAGTCTGTTCGGCGATTTGCAGCACGCCGGACGCCACTTGATCCGGAATCGGCGCTCGGTCGTCGTGCTTTTGGTAGCTGGTCTCGACGGGATACATGCGGCCGGTGGCTTCGACCCGTGGACAGTCGCCCAAGTAGCGAGCAATCGGTTCGGGATCGAGCGTGGCCGACATGACGAGCAATTTCAGATCCGGCCGCACGTCGATCTGCAAGCGGCGGCTCATCGCCAGCGCTAGGTCGGCGTCGAGCGTGCGCTCGTGAAATTCGTCGAACACGACGGCGCCGACGTTTTCCAACAGCGGATCGGCTTGAAGCATCCTCACGAACATGCCTTCGGTGAGCACGAGCAGCCGCGTGTTGCGAGTCGCTCGGCGCTCGAAGCGCACATGGTAGCCGACCTCTTGCCCGAGCGAAACGCCGCGTTCTTCGGCAATCCGCCAAGCTGCCGCCCGCGCGGCCAAACGCCGCGGCTGCAACAGCAGCACCTGACCGGCGCCGGCAAGCCCCGCGTCCAATATCGCCGCTGGCGCCCGCGTCGTTTTGCCGGAACCGGTCGGCGCCCGCAGCACGGCGCAAGGGTGACGGCGCAGGCCCGAGATCAACTCGGACAAGACCTCACCGATCGGCAGTTGGGAAAGGGGCATCGCGGACGATGACTCGCAGGGATGGACGATGGCAATCTGTGCGAGCCATCGAGTCGCCGGTATAGTTTGGATTCACAGCGCAAACGAAAAGCACCACGCATTAAGGACTGTTAAATGACTCGCGCCCTTCTAAGTCTACTCGTTGCACTTGCGTCGGCCGATTGCGCATTTGCTCAACCGAGCGAAATTATCCTGATACGTCACGGAGAAAAACCGGACGACGATCATCCCGACCTGTCGCTGCGCGGTCGCGAGCGAGCGGCGGCCCTTGCGCCCTATTTCTTGGGCGCGCCCGAGTTGCTCGATTACAAGACGCCGGTCGCGATCTTCGCCCAAGCCCAGAAGAAGGCGACCTCGAGCATCCGCGCGATGCAAACGGTTCAGCCGCTGGCCGACGCGCTGAAGATCACCGTCGACCAGACCCACAATCGGGACGAGTTTCGACCGATGGTCGCGGCGATTTTGGCGGACGGCAAGCTCCAGGGCCATTCGGTGCTCATCTGCTGGGAGCACAAGGTGTTGGTCGACATCGCGAGGCAGTTCGGTGTCGACAATCCGCCCCAGTGGCACGGCAGCGACTACGATCACACATGGATCATCGCGCTCAAGCCGGACGAGAAGCCGACGCTCAAAATTCTCCCGCAGCATTTGTTGTACGGGGACTCCGAGAAGTGACCGGGATGCATGTGGTGTGGGCGCCTCCCACCAAGGCGTGAATCGTCTTCTTTTGAATCACTTCTGCTGTTGGTGGACTGCCCGCCCTAAAATAGGATCAACGCCGGGAACGCGCCGACCGGTTTCTCAGCCGCCCTTTTGAAGGCGGAATTTCGAGAACGGCGTCCGCACAGACGGCGAATACTCGATCGCCGACATCGCGCTGAATCGCGGCGCGGCCGGTAAACCCTCCGAACGCCGGCAACACCGCGCATCGCGCGGTGAACCAGAAGCAGGGGGCGGTGAGTCCCGGCCCGTGACGGTCGGAAATATAAACGCTCGGATGCATATGCCCGCACAGCGGATAACCGTCTTCATGCGGCGCCGGATGGTGACGATAGACGAACGGCGGCTCGACGAATTCATCCAAGCATTCGCATTGCCACTCGTTCGGCGGATCGCCCGCCTGCTCGTCGTGGTTTCCCCGGATGATCATCACGGAAAGGCGTCGATGCTCGTCGATCCAAGTTGCGATGGCGTCCATGGTGCCGGCAACGCGCCCGGCGGCGGCGTGGAAGAAGTCGCCGAGCACGACGAGTCGAGTCGCTCCGGTCGCTTCGAGCAAGTCGCTTAAACGCGAGAGATCAGTGGCCGTCGTGCCGGCTGGCACCGGGATGCCAGCGCTGCGAAACGTTGCGGCCTTGCCGAAATGCGTATCGGCGACGAGCAGCGTTTGGCGGCGCGGAAGGTATAGTCCCTTTTGTGGCAGCAGCCAGATCGGCTCGCCGAGATATTCCGTTTTCAGTGCGTTCATTCCAGTGGAGGACGCGCCCCGCGAAGCGGAGGCGGCTAAAGGGGGCGCGCTGCGGCGTGGTTGAGTGAAAGAGGGTTATTTGTCGCCCGCCGCTTTTTCTAGTTGCTTCACCATGCGCTCGATCCGCGTCGACGCTTTTTCGGTTGTCAAATGCGATGTCTGTATTCGGGCTGCCCAGAGCGGAAACGATAGCGGCGTGAGTCGTGGCGTAAACCGCAGCAACAGCCGCATCGAGCTAATTCGCTCCAGCGCCGCGAACATTCGGCCCGACTCGAGTTGCTGAGTGAGCACCTCGCGACGAGCTTGATCCAGCAGCAAATTATGCGCGTCGTACTCGCAAAACACATCGTACAACAGTCCGCTCGAGGCTTGCAATTGCCGCGTGCTCTTCGGAGCGCCGGGATACCCGCTGAACACCAATCCCGCGACCCTGGCAATATCGCGAAACTGCCGCCGGGCAAGTTCCGAGGCATTCAAGCAATCGAGCAGATCCTCAAGCAAATCTTCGGTCGACAGTAGCTTTCGCCAGCGCGGCTCGTCGAACTCTAGCGACGAGCTTGAAAGCAACTCGAACCCATAGTCGTTCGGCGTCACGGTGATTGACGCCGGATCGTTCCTCGCAATTCGGTACGCCAGCAGCATCGCCAGCCCTTCATTGACGCTTCGGCCTTCGAACGGATAGACGAACACCTGATGCCCTTCGCGAGCCTTCGAATTTTCAATGAGCAAATCGTTGGGCCCCGGTAGTTGCGACCAGTCGTTTTGCAACTGGAGCACCGGGCGGACGGTTTTCATTTCCGGATCGTCGAACAGGCCATCGCGGGCGTCGGCAAATTTCTCGCGCACCGCCGCCGCCAACTGAGATGACAACGGAAATCGGCCGCCATCCCAGCGCGGGACCGTTCCCGAAGTTTTCTTGCTCTTACGAACATAGGCCGTCAAATCGCGAACCAGCGCAAGCTCGAGCGTCTTGCCGGCGAAAACAAAGCAATCGCCGGGCCTAAGTCTCGCTAGAAACGATTCTTCCACCGTGCCCAATCGGCCTCCCTTGAGATACTTGACTTGCACCGATGCATCGCTCGAGATCGTGCCGATCGACATCCGATGCATTCGCACGACGCGCTGGGAGACGGGAACATACCGGCCATCGACCGGCATCAGCCGGCTGTACTCCGGGTAGGCTCTCAGCGATTGGCCGCCACGAACGACAAAATCCAGCACCCACTGCCACTGCGTGTCGGTTAGCCTCCGGAACGCATGCGTCGTCCGCACTTCGGCCAGAAGCTCGTCTGCGATGAAACCGCCGGCGATCCCAATCGTCACTAATTGCTGGGCGAGAACATCCATCGCCAGTTCGATCGGCTGCCGCCCTTCAATCTGCCGTCGCATCGCCGCCGATCGCGCGGCGGCATACTCGACAAGCTCAAAAGCATGCGTTGGCACGCACACCACGCGACTCACGGCGCCGGGTTGATGTCCGCTACGTCCCGCGCGCTGCAACAACCGCGCGATCCCCTTGGGACTACCGATCTGAATTACTTGATCGACCGGCGTGAAATCGACGCCCAGATCGAGACTCGAAGTGCACACGACGCACCGCATCGTGCCGTCGCGCAGCCGGCCCTCGACATAGCTCCGCACGTCCCGATCTAGCGAGCCGTGGTGGAGGGCGATCTCCGCCGCCCAGGCCGGCCGCGCCGCCAATAGCGCGCGAAACCAAATCTCCGTTTGCGACCGCGTATTGGTGAACAGCAGCGTGGACTTCGCTTGCTCGATCACCGCGATCACTTGATCGAGCAATCGCACGCCAAGATGGCCGGCCCAAGGAAACCGCTCAATATCGACCGGCAGAATCGTGCGGATTTGAATCTCTTTGGGCGTTTCACCGGAAACGATGCAAGGCCTGTCGGCGCCGGGGCGATGTCCCATCAGGACCTGCGCGGCCTCCTCAAGATTGCCGAGCGTCGCCGACAGGCCCCAAGTTTGTAGTCGCGGGTTCCAGTTACGAAGGCGCGCCAAACCGAGCTCAGTCTGAACGCCTCGTTTGGTTCCAAGCAGTTCGTGCCATTCGTCAACCACAACGCATTGCAGTTCGCCGAGTCGTTCGCGCGCGTCGGGGTAAGAGAGCATCAGCGACATACTTTCGGGCGTCGTGACGAGCGCCGTCGGTAACCTAGCTTTTTGTTTCTTGCGCTCGGCCGCCGAGGTATCGCCCGTGCGAATGCCCACGGTCCACGGCATCGCGAGGTCGGCGACCGGCGCCCGTAGCGAGCCGACGAGGTCGTTGGCTAGCGCCCGCATTGGCGTGATCCAAAGCAATTGGATCGGCTCCGGTTTTGTCGGCCAGCAATCGCGCTGCGAATGAGTGGCGAGCCAGTTGTCCAACACGCCGAGCCAGATCGAATATGATTTGCCCGTACCGGTTGGAGCGTGGACGAGACCGCTCTCGCCGTCTCGATACGCCTGCCACGCCCGGCGCTGATAATCGAACGGGCGCCACGACCGCTCGGCCAGCCAATGGTCGATCGAGATCAAAGGGCGTGACTCAATCATGGCGCGTGACTGGCTGCCAGAGCGCGAAGCGTGTCGAGGTGATCCGCCTCGGCCGGTTGCTTGTCGTGTCGCCAGCGGGCGATTCGTGGAAATCGCACGGCCAAGCCGATCTTGTGGCGGTTGGAAATCTGAATTCCCTCGAAATGCAGTTCGAACACAAGTTGCGGCTCGACAACGCGCACCGGACCAAATCGATCGAGCGTATGCCCGCGGATGAACTGGTCGACTTGACGAATCTCGTCGTCCGTGAGGCCCGAGTAAGCCTTGGCGATCGGCGCCAATTGGCCCTCGTGCCAGACGCCAAACGTATAGTCGGTGTACAGACTGGCTCGCCGTCCATGCCCGCGCTGGGCGTAGATCAGCACGGCGTCGACGGCATAGGGCTGCGACTTCCATTTCCACCAGATCCCCTTGGGCCGACCGACGCCGTACGGCGCATCTCGCCGCTTAAGCATCAAACCTTCGACGTGGCGCGACCGAGCCTCGGCGTGCAGTTGCTCTACCGCCGGCCAGCCACTCGCGGGAACAACAGGCGACAAATGCAGCCGGAAATCTCGATGCACCGAGCTGGCCAATTTTTCCAATTGCAAGCGGCGCTCGCCCAGCAACTGGCCGCGGATGTCGGCGCCATCTAGTTCCAACAGGTCGTAGGCCATGAACGCGACCGGCGCATCGACGAGCAATTTGGGTCCGACCGATTTGCGGCCGATCCGCTTTTGCAGCACCGCGAACGGTAGCGGTCGATCGTCACGCCAAGCCAAAATCTCGCCATCCAGTACGACGCCGTCGGGCAGCACGCGGCCAATCTCGGCAATCTCGGGAAAGCGATCGGTGATCAATTCCTCGCCGCGCGACCATACGAGCACTTCGCCTTGGCGACGAATTAGCTGGGCGCGAATGCCGTCCCATTTCCACTCGGCTTGCCACTGGCTGATGTCTCCCAATTCCGCGACCGGCGATTCCAGCGGATGGGCCAGAAAGAACGGATAAGGCCGACCCGGCGAGGCAGCGTGCGGTTGGTTCGTCAACAATCCCGTAAAATCCTCGGCCGTCGGTTCCCAATGCCCCATTACGCGATGGGCCATCTCAGCCGCCGTAACACCGGCGAAATTCGCAAGCCCCCGAACGACCAGTGTGCGAGCCACGCCGATGCGAAATTCGCCGGTGATGATCTTATGCCATACTAGCCGCTGCCGAGTGTCTAGCTCGCGCCAAGTTTGTACGACGAGCGCTTGCTGAGCCGGCACGTCGATGACTTTGAGCGGCAAGACTCGCTCGCGGATTAGCCGACCGAGCGGCAAATGCGTGCCACCCGGGTTGTCGGGCAGCAGCAAGGCCAGCGTTTCCGCGAGATCGCCAACCGCTTCGTAGGATTCCTCGACGAGCCACAACGGTAGCGCAGTTTCGGCCGACACCCATTCTCGCAACAGCCGAGTCGTCACGGCCCGTTTGATTTTTCGCCCGATCAGGAAGTACAGCGCCCAGGCGGCGTCCTCGGGCGGTGACTCTTGGAAATAGGATTCCAACGCCGCCACCTTTTCCGTAGTCCGGGTGGTCGAATCCATCTCGTTGAACAGACGGGTAAATCGCTGCATGGCGGTTACGACTCACCTACCTTAGCGGCCAACGTTGAATCACCCGTCGGTTCGACTTCTTCTAGCAATTCTCCTTCGAAAGCCGTCTTAATAACCCGAGTTTGCAGACCATGTTCCGAAAGCCAGCGTGCGAGAACGGTGCTATAACCGTGCGTGACCCAGATTTCCTGAGCTGCCGTCGCTGCAATCGCGTCGAGCAAACCTTGCCAATCGGCGTGATCCGATAACGCAAAACCGGCGTCGAGCGATCGGCGCCGCCGGGCGCCGCGAATCTGCATCCAGCCCGATGCCATCGCGGTCGAGATCGGACCGAACTTCTTGAGCCAAGGCGTGTGAGCGGCCGACGGCGGCGCGACGACGATCGCCCGGCCGCGCGACCCCGCTGCGTTTTCGGATGTCGCTCGCTCCGTCGCAGGCAGCGTTACGCCGGCCTCCCGATAATGCGGCAAGAATCGATCGACGGCGCCGTGGACGAGGATCGGTCCGATCGACGGGTCGAGCCCCGCGACGACCTGCTCCGCCTTACCCACGGCATAGGCATAGATCACGCTCGTGCGACCGATGTCTTGGTTAGCTCGCCACCAGGCGTTTATCGCCGCGACAATTTCAGCCGCCGGCCGCCAGCGATAGATGGGCAGTCCAAAAGTCGACTCAGTGACAAATGTATGGCATCGAACCGGCTCGAACGGATCGCAGGTCGGATCGGCGGCTAGCTTGTAGTCGCCGCTGATGACGCATACCTCGCCGCCGTGCTCGATTCGGACCTGCGCGGAGCCAAGAATATGACCGGCGGGATGCAAGGAGATCTTCACGGCGCCGGTCGTTAATGGCTCGCCCAGCGGCAGGCCGTCGACAATGGCGTCTAGTCCAACTCGTTCTCTAACAAGCGGCGCACCCCGCGACGAGGTCAGATATCTGGTCGACCCCGGGCGGGCATGATCGCTGTGAGCATGAGTGATGATGGCTCGCTCGACGGGCGCCCACGGGTCGATATAAAAATCGCCGGCCGTACAATAGAGCCCGCGATCCGTAAGTTGGATGATCGACGTCATGAGCGCGCGCGAGCGAAAAGTAAACGGATGCCATGGAGGGCGACGGAGTGAATGCCGGCGCCGAAGAATTATAGCGCGCTACTGGCAACCGACTAGGATACGGCCGGACGTCTCACGGTTTGGCCGTCGGCTTCGCCGCCGTTGTGGTGCCAGGCGTATCGCACGCGACTCGAAAGCCCGTGGTTCGAAAACGACCGGACGGGAAAATATAGCCGCGATAAGCCGAACGACACTGCGAAGACGACGAGGAAAAACATCCGCCGCGGGTGATTTTACTGAAGCCGGCGCCTGGGCCCTGAGGATCATCGACGGGCTCGGCGCCTTCGGCCGCATCGCCACGGCCGGTCCAGTCCTTGCAAATTTCGAATACATTGCCGTGCATATCAAATAGCCCAAAGGCATTGGCTTTGTAGACGCCCACGGGCGTCGTGCTCTGTTTCGCGCCGGGCGCAAAGTCGTAAATTCGCTCGCCGCCGCTGTAATTCGCCATTTGCAAATTGATCGTGGGTCCAAAGCTATAGGCCGTGGTCGTGCCCGCACGGCAGGAGTATTCCCATTCGGCCTCGGTGGGCAACCGATATCGGCGCCCGGCCGCTTTTTCCTTCGGCGATTCGCCGAGCAGGCGACAGAATCCCTCGGCGTCGTCCGCCGAGACTTGCTCGACGGGAAACCGCGACGTGTCCACGCGCGAGGCAGCCACCAGTCGGTTGTTCGACGCGGAAAAATAACTGGGATTGGAGCCAACCACTCGCGCGTACTCCGCCTGCGTCACCGGAAAGGCGCCCAGGTAAAACGGCTTGGTGATTCGCACCTTGTGCTGCGTCTCGTTGCCGCCCCGATTTTGTTCGGCCACGGGAGAGCCCATTACGAACTCGCCGGCCGGGATCAGCGCGAGCCGCATTCCGATCGAGTTGTTGAGCGAGCGGCCGCCGGTGGGTTTGCCCGTTTTGTCCCCGCGCGAATCGGCCAGCTCTTTGATTTTCTTTTCGATCCGCAGCTTGAGCAGGCCGGCGCCGAGATGGGAGACCGCGCGCTCATACCACTCGCCGGCGCGCGCGGCGATCGCGTCGCGAAAAGCCACCGGTTGGTTCGGCATGAGCTCGACCCATGCGTCGGCGATCGCGGCCTGTTTTTCAGCCTGGTCGGGCGGGGGCGACTCCATCGCCGCGACAGCCTTGAGCTTGTCGTCTTTCGACTTCTTCAAATACGGCAGGCCCTCATCCCACTGCAATTTATGGAAGCAGAGCCAACGCCCGACGCTCGAATTAGCGTCTGGATCGGCCGCGTCTGATTCCAATGTCGTTTGTGCTTTTTCGACGACGGCAAACATCGCCTGGGCCAACTTGACATCCGCGCGGCGGAGATTCAGCCGTTTTTCGACCTCTTTGCGATAGTCGGCGCCGGCTGCCTTCTTAGCCGCGGCCCGAGACGCCGCCGTCATCAGCGTCATTGCCGTATCGTACTTGTCGTCGCCAATTGCCTCCTCGGCCAGTCTTTCCGCAACTGCGACGAGTTCGACGATCGAGTCCTCGCGCGTCGCGCTCCTCGACAGTTTATCGATCGCCTTTTGCTTTAGATCCCCGCCGTCGACGACGTAGTCGCGAGTGAGATTGTCGATGCCGTCCATCGCCAGCGAGACTTCGCCCGCGTCCAGCGACAGTTCGATTCCCTTGGTAAAAAGCACATAGCGATCGACGGGTTGGTCTTTCGACTTCGTCGCCAGATCGAAAAGTTCCTTGACGTGCGCCGCGTCCTCGTCCGGATTGTTGGAATGCGTGGTCTTGTAGAGTTGCTCGACCTGCTTGGCGACACGCTCGCGATCAGTTGCGGCCGGAACCGGTAGTTTGACCGTGACCGATACCGGAGGCTTGGGCTCGTCGGCCGGTTTTTCCGGACCGGGACCGGGAATAGGACCCGGATTGTCCGTCGGGCCAGGAATACGATTCGCCGGATTTTCCTTGGGATTGTTGGGATCGCGATTGGTTACGACATGGGTTGGCGGACTTACCGGAGTCCAGGCGACCGATATGGTTAAATTCTCGGCCGCCATGACTTTCGCGGAAGCTTCAAACGGCTTAAAACCGGGCCGCGCGATCGTCACATGGTGATCGCCGACGGGCAACGTCAGCTCGACGGGATCGCGATTCAAATCGCGTTTCACGACGCCGTCAATTTTGAATTCGCCGCCGGCTCGCTCGCCCATCGGCCACACGACGAGCAACTTTCCAACGCTGGCTGGCACGTCGATCGTCTGTCGCTGATCGGCGGACACCGTCGATTTAAGTTGAAGCGGCGCAGCCTTCAGTCGACGCAAATCGATGGTGTGCTCTCCCGGATCGACGGCAATTTCGAGCGGCTGTTTCTCGCCGAACGACTGTTGGATTCCATCGATTTTCAATTCGGCCCCGCCACGATCGGCGACCGGCCAATTGATGGCTAGCGTCGCCCTAGGCCGCCAGGCCGCGCCTCCCACATGCACTCGGCCTTGCGACTCGGCAGTGACCGTAATCTCCTGCGGCTTGTATCCGGTTCGCCTAGCGACAATATGGTGTTGGCCTGGAGTCAACGTGATTTCCCAAGGATCGATGCCCGTCGGCGGAATTCGCTCGTCGTCGACGAACAGCGCCAATCCGCGACGGTCCGTTGGCCGCCAGTCCAAGACCAGAAACGCATTTTTCTCCGGCGGCGGCTCGGGCCGATTGTTCAAATAGGCGCAAATGCCAAGGACGAACAGAACGCCGACAATCGGCCCAGCGATGACCCAAGCCGGCAGCTTGCGAGACGCGGTCGTCGATGACGCGTGCGAGGACGTTGACTGGCCTGCAACCGTTGATTTTCTCGAGCCCGTCTTATGGATTTGCGACGTGGACGACGCCGCGGCCCCTAGCATGTCGTCCCAATCGGCGGCGTCGTCGGTCGCCACGGCCGTCGGCTCGCCTCGGCTCTCGTTTGTGAATCCCTCGTCACCGAGCCGCTCAGCCACGGGCGGGTTGGCGCGCCGCGACGCGGCCGGCCCCGGTGGTTCCGGAGGTGGTTCCGCAGCGGCTGCCATGTTCGCCCATTGCGAACGCAGCCTCTCATCATAAACGACCTTTTTTCGCGGATCGAGCAGATTGATTTTCGCGATCGCGACTTCGTTTAGCAACCGCTGGCTCATGGCGCCGTGCTTGCCGCTTTGGAACGTCCGCAGATGGGCCATCTGACGATCGGCCGCGCTCTCGATCGCGTCCAGATTGGTCTCAAACTGATTGATCGCCAGCAACCGGTAATGGTTTGGCGGCTGCTCATCGGGCGGGATCCCGAGCCAGATATAATAGGAATCGAAGTTATCGGTCATGGCCCCTTCCGATCGATTTCCGAACGACTGTTCTTAGGCCGGCGGCAGCGTGGCCGGCGATTACTTGGCGACGGTCGCGACCTTGCCTCGAATCGCCCCAAGAGGCGATCGGACCTTGAACAGTGTAACGAGTCATGCACCTCCGCGATCAATTCCCCGGCAACGAAACCCATTATGCCGGAGGGTCGTCGGGATGACAAGTTTCCGTTCGACTGGCGACGACTTGCTGCCTGCCTAGGCCGGACTTGCCTCACCGACCATCGTAGGGCATGCTATGCGTGCAAATCCGACGTGTGACGCGGCGCCGTAGGCCGCTCCTTCTCACTGAGCACGCACCTCGATCCGGCGCCTCATTCGCATGGCAGCGACCAAACCTTCCGAGCGCTCGTCAGTTGTATCGACCGACACGCCCGAGCATCGTCCGTATGTGCCGGACGAAGTTCAGATGGCGGAATTCACCTGGCCGGCGGTCATCGTCGGCTCGCTGCTGGGAATCGTCTTCGGCGCCTCGTCGCTGTACTTGGTGCTGAAGGTCGGGCTGACCGTCTCGGCCTCGATTCCCGTGGCCGTGATGTCGATCACGCTGTTTCGCCTGTTCTCGCGATTGTTCGGAATGCGGCCGACCACGATTCTCGAAAACAACATCGTGCAGACCGCCGGTTCGGCCGGTGAATCGATCGCGTTTGGCGTCGGCGTGACGATGCCCGCGCTGATGATTTTGGGCTTCGAGATGGACATCGGACGGGTGGTCGTCGTGGCCGTGCTCGGCGGTCTGTTGGGCATCTTGATGATGATCCCGCTCCGCCGCGCGTTCATCGTCAAGCAGCATGGCAAGCTGAAATATCCCGAGGGGACAGCGTGTGCGGATGTGCTGATCGTGGGCGAGCAAGGGGGCTCCAGCGCGAAGACCGTGTTCATCGGGTTTGGCTTGGCGTTTGTTTATAAGTTTTTGATGGACGGCATGAGACTTTGGAAGGGAACAGTCGAGCATTCGCTTAGTTGGTTCAAGGGGGCCGTTCCCGCGATCGACGTGGACCCGGCACTCTTGGGCGTCGGCTATATCATCGGCACGCGCGTGGCCTGCGTGATGGCGGCCGGGGGCATTTTGGCGTCGTTCGTGCTGATTCCCGCGATTCGACTGTTCGGCGATCCGCTCAAGGAAGTCATCTTTCCCGCGACCGAGCTCATCGGCAGGATGAGCGAAGAACAGATTTGGCACGACTACATTCTCTACATCGGGGCCGGGGCCGTGGCCGCCGGCGGCATCATTAGCCTCGCTCAGGCAATGCCGCTAATCGTCAATTCGATTGTTTCCGCCGCCAAGGATATGAGAGGCGCTCGCCAAGGCGCCGCCGTCGCCATTCGACGCACGGATCGCGATATGCCGCTATGGCTGGTCGGAGTGGGCGCCCTCGTTCTTGTCGGAGCGATTTGGTCGACCTCGTTTTTGCATGGCGTCGTTCCTTGGATTCCTCAACTGGAAATGAATCTGGTCGGGGCACTGATGATTGTGCTGTTCGGTTTCTTGTTCGTTACCGTATCGTCGCGTTTAACGGGCGAAATCGGTTCGTCGTCCAATCCTATCTCCGGCATGACCGTCGCCACGCTGTTACTCACTTGCGTGGTTTTTTTCCTCTGGCATCGAGCGGCGTATGCCGAGCATCCAGACCTGCGCAGCAAGGACTTGCTGGCGGCCATCTCCGTCGCCGCGGTGGTCTGCATCTCTGCGTCCAATGGAGGCACGACGTCGCAAGACCTCAAGACGGGCTTCTTAATCGGGGCGACGCCGGTCTGGCAACAATGGGCCATCCTGATCGGAACGTTGACCTCGGCCGTCGTCATCGGCGGGATTTTGATTCTGCTCAACAACGCCGGCACAATTTATAGCAGCAGCCCCCGAAATCTACCGCAGCTTCGGCAGCCACTCGACGTGACGAAATTGCCCGACCTCGAAAAGGCGCCGGACGACAAGGCCGTGTATCACGTTTGGCACGCAACCGAGGGAAACGCCGAAGGCGCCCGCCCCGGAAAATATCTCGTCGACGACAAGGGATCCATCCATTATCTCGTGGACCCGGGAATCAATGGCCGCCTCGACTATCGGGATGACGGCACGGAAGCACAAAAATTCAAGGCGCCCAAAGCGAGGTTGATGTCCTTGATCGCCGACGGAATCTTGCGGCAGAAGCTCCCCTGGTCGCTCGTGCTGCTGGGAGTTTCGATCGCCGTCGTCTTGGAGCTCTGTGGAGTTCCTTCGCTCCCGTTTGCCGTCGGAGTCTATTTGCCGCTCAGCGCTTCCATGCCAATCTTTGCCGGGGGGCTCATTCGCTATGTGTCCGAAAAATGGGGGCGAGGCGCGAAGGAAGCCGGGCGCGGTGAACAAGAATCCGATATGAGCAGCGGCGTGCTCATCTCGACCGGTTACATCGCAGGCGGCGCGATTGCCGGCGTGCTCGTGGCTTTCTTGTCGTTCAGTCAGGAAATTCCCAAAGTGCTCGCGCGATGGGAATATCGAACTGTTGAAGTTCCCGATAAGCCGACATTCATGCTGCAACTGGACGAAGTCGCCGCGCGGCAATTGGGTATCGCCGACGACAAAGCCGACCCGTCGTCGGGCGGCGGCGCCAAGCCCGAAGTATCCGAAAATCGGCCGGCCGGTGATTTTGCGGCGCCCGAGACTGCCAACGAGAGCGATACCGCGCGAAGAAAACGGATCACCGCGTTGCGATGGGAAATCATCACCTTGAATAAGGATGAACTGGCCAAACATTCGGTTCTGAAGGCCGGCACGATCTTGAAGTTACCCAACGGCGACAACTTTCGAGTGCCCCGCGACGAGAAATTGGCCGACGTCGCTCAGGATGCTCTTAAAGACGCCAATAAGACTCACGAGATTTTGCAGCAGAACGAGGAGATAGTTCCGCTGCCGGAAAAATTGCCGCCAGGAGTGCGGGTGAAGCTGCCGTTGGTCAACTGGCCTTCGCTCGTGACCTTCGGCGCGCTGTGCCTGTTTCTGCTCGTCGTCGGCCTGGGTTGGCTGCTGCCCGGC
Source organism: Pirellulales bacterium (assembly GCA_038210495.1). Taxonomy (GTDB): domain Bacteria; phylum Planctomycetota; class Planctomycetia; order Pirellulales; family DATAWG01; genus JBBQWR01. The sequence goes on along the minus strand of JBBQWR010000037.1, from coordinate 26,210 downwards.
GGCGCCGCGATGAAGCCGCCCAAGCGGAGCCCCACCAATCCGCCTCCTCCGGCGAATCCAGAATCCGGCGGAAAAATGCCCGACCGCAAAGCGCCGATCAAACAACCATGATGCCTTCAACTAATGCTTTCTCCAGAGCGAACTCCTAATGACACTGATCGTGAATCGCTTGAATCCTAGAAATGCTTTTGGCCCGCGACGGCAGTCGGCGGCGCTATCCGCACTACTATCGCGACTCCTACTTCTTTGTCCTCTGCTGGCGATTCCCATGCAAGCAACCCATGCCGATGAGGGAATGTGGCTGTTTAACAATCCTCCGCGTAAGGTGCTGGAGCGTCGTCACCAGTTCGACGCCACCGATCCATGGCTGCTCCGCTTGCAGCGATCGGCCGTCCGGTTCAACGACGGCGGCAGCGGGTCGTTCATCTCGGCCGGCGGATTAGTCCTGACGAATCACCATGTGGGCGCCGGCGCAGTGCAAAAACTGAGCTCGGCCGAGCACGATTATCTTAAAGACGGATTCCACGCCAAGAGCCACGCGGATGAGATGAAAGCCGTCGATTCCGAGCTCAATGTGCTCCAGAGCATCGAGGATGTAACGGCCCAAGTCAACGCCGCCGTCAAGCCCGAGATGACTCCCCCGCAGGCCCACGAAGCGCGGCGGGCGGCGATCAACACGATCGAAAAGAAATCGCTCGACGAGACCGGATTCCGCAGCGACGTGGTGACGCTCTATCGCGGCGCTGCCTATCACCTCTATCGCTATAAGCGATTCACCGATGTGCGGCTCGTGTTCGCGCCCGAGCAGGAGATCGCGTTCTTCGGTGGCGACCCGGACAATTTCGAATACCCCCGATTCGATCTCGACTTTTGCCTGTTTCGCGTTTACGAGAACGACGAGCCCGCGAAGATCGAATACTTTTTGCCCATTAGCCCAACCGGCCTGCACGAGGACGAGCTTGTATTCGTTGCCGGTCATCCTGGCCACACCGATCGGTTGGACACGGTCGATCACTTGGAATTCATACGGGATACGTCGCTGCCCTATTCGCTCGAACGGCTGTTTCGCCGGGAAGTCTTGTTGACTGCCTTCGGGGCTCGGAGTCAAGAGAACGCGCGGCGCGCGAAGGACGGGCTTTTCTCCGCGCAGAACTCCCGCAAAGCGCTCATGGGTCAACTCGCCGGCCTGCAAGATCCGGCAACGCTCGCCCGCAAGCGACAAGAGGAGCAGGCGCTCAATCGGCGCGTGGCCGCCGATCCGAACCTGAAGAAAGACACGGCCGGCTGGGACGAAGTGATCGCCGCGATTGCTACTTGGCGAAGAATTTACAACGAATTTGACACGCTCGAAAACCAGCGGGCCCTCGACAGCCGACTGTTCGGCCTCGCCCGAACGATCGTCCGCATGACCGCCGAGGACGCCAAGCCGAATACCGATCGTTTGCCGGAATACGCCGAGTCGGCCCGGGCGTCGCTCGAGCAGCGTCTGTATTCGCGGGCCCCAATTTACGACGATCTGGAAATTCTGAAATTGTCGGACGCGCTGTCGGTGTTAATCGAAAAACGCAGCGCCGACGACCCGCTAGTCGTCAAGATATTGGCCGGGAAATCGCCAGCAGATCGCGCCGCCGACTTGATCCAGGGCACGAAGCTGAAAGACGTCGCCGAGCGAAAGCGGCTGGCCACCGGCGCCGCCGCTGCCATCGAAACGTCGACCGACCCGATGATCGAGCTCGCCCGACTTGTCGATCCGCCGGCCCGAGCGGTTCGCAAGCAGTATGAAGACGAGGTGCAGGAACCGCTCGAGCAGGCCTATGCCAAGATCGCGGCTGCCCGCTTTGCCATCTCGGGAACGGAAACGTATCCAGACGCCACGTTTACCCTACGGCTCGCCTTTGGAATGGTGCGGGGATACATCGAGCAAGGCCGCTCGATACCGCCCTGGACGACCTTGGCCGGCGCGTACGAGCGGTCGGCCGAGCATCACAACCAGCCGCCGTTTCGATTGCCCAAGTGCTGGCTCGACCACAAAGACAAGCTGAACCTCGACACGCCGATGAATTTCATCTCGACCGCCGATATCATCGGAGGCAACTCAGGCAGCCCGGTCGTCAATCGCAAGGGCCAATGGGTCGGCCTGATCTTCGATGGCAACTTGGATTCGCTCGTCCTCGATTTCGTGTACACGGACGCCAAGGCCCGGGCGCTAGCCGTCGATTCGCGAGCCATCGTCGAAGCCTTGCGAAAAATCTACGACGCCGACGAGATCGCGGACGAAATTGAAGGACGGCGGCCAGGGCGTGGGGAGTGAAGTGTGAGGCGTGGAGCGTGCGAATCCTTGCGGCCGCAAACCGGCCCAGCGTCTAACCTCCCACTTTCGTCATTGACTAGACATGGGGTATTTCGTCATTAGTAATTGACCGACCATGGATCGCTACTTTCCCGCGCGACCAATGCCCGCCTACTCGTATGTCCCGCGACGATTCCCGCATCCGATCGGCGATCCGGCGGGTCACAGTTTCAATCAGCCGCCACCCGTCGTCGAAACGATGGATCCCGCGCGATGGCGCGAGTCGGAGCCGCTGCTGTACGGCGTCGATCTGTTCAATCACGGGTACTACTGGGAAGCCCACGAAACTTGGGAAGCCCTGTGGCGCGTGGCCACTGCCGCCCGCGTCAATGAATGGCCGGCCAACGCCGACTTCTTCAAGGGCCTCATCAAGCTAGCCGCCGCGGGGGTCAAGGCGCGGGAGGGACGGCCCATCGGCACGCGCCGACATGCGGCCCGCGCGATTCAGCTCGTGCGGGTGACTCGCCAGCGACTTGGCGACACCGTGCGGAACTACTGGGGCCTAAGCCTCGCTGCACTCGAAGCGACCGCCGCCGAGATCGTCGAGCGCGGCGCCGGAGACGATCCAACCGCTCAGATGGCCGTGAAGATCGTCCTGCCGGCGCGCCTCGAATTGCAAACCTGAACTACGGCCTCATGGGCAGCAGGTCACCGGACGATACGCAGCCGCCGGCGTACATGTACAGGCCGGCGCCGGTTGATACACGGGCGCCGGGGCATACTGGGCCGCCACCGGATAAGCCGGCGCCGGGGCATAGCCATATGCGGGCGGCCGGGGCGTGCTGCTGCAGCAGCCACTGGCCATACCAATTAGTCCTATCGCCAAAACGATCCGTTTCATGTTGTTCCTCGTGTTGCGGGGCGTTCCCATTGCCGCGGCCTGACGCCGCGCCGTCCGGCGAATCGAGAAGAGAATCCGCGCCGTCGGCAAGTTGGGGTCGGAACATTAAAAATAAAATTCGCCGCGGTCAAGCCCAGTCGCTTTTTTTCGGGGCCATTTTTTTCTCAGCAGCAATGCAGGCGCGCGAATTTCGGGCGGGAGGGGACAACTTTTACACTACCTTGGCAGCCAATCGCATCGCAAGTGGTCTGAACTCTTTCAGGCGCGGCATTTGCTTGTAAATCGCCGGGTTGTTTTGCGAAGTCCACTTCCTAATTACGAACCTTGCCCAAGGCGAAACCGATATGACCGTGACCCAGCTCGATAAATACAAAACCCGATTGCTTGAATTGCGTGGCTGCCTCACCGATCAGGTGAACTCCATCGAACAAGCTCTACGCGACGACGTAGCGCCTCCGGGACAATCCGTCGGAGCAACCACCCACAACGCCGACAGCGCCGCCGAGGGAGTCGACGAGCAAATCATCCTCGCGGAAAACGAAGAGCAAATGCTCGAGGATACCGAAGCGGCCTTGGACCGCCTCGAAGCCGGCACTTACGGCATCTGCGAAAACTGCGGCCAGCCCATCGCCCGCGAGCGCCTCGATGCCCTACCGCAGACCGCCTGGTGCATCAAATGCGCAGCCGCGATGGCCGACGACGGTCGCTCGCCCTAATATCCCAAACTGGCTCCTATTTTCTCTTGCTCATCAGTCGTTCGATTTCCTCCGCCTCGACTGGGATTTCGGCCATCAGATCGACCGGCCCGTGTTCCGTGACCAGGATGTCGTTCTCCAACCGCACGCCGATTCCTTCGTCGGCGATGTAAATGCCGGGCTCGACCGTGAGTACCCAGCCGGGCGCGAAGGGCTCGGTGGTATATCCGACGTCGTGGACATCGAAACCAAGTGGATGGCCCAGCCCGTGCATGTAGAACTTTTTGCAGGCGGGCTCCTCGGGCGTATGCTTGGCGATGTCTTTTTCGTTCAGCAGGCCGAGGGCAAGTAGCTCCTGGTTCATCATTCGCTGGGCGTCCCATTGCCAATCGCGATGCAGTTTGCCGACCACTGCGCCGGCGATCGACGCGCGCATGACACGCAGCACGGCGTCGTAGACGGCTCGCTGTCGCGGCGTGAATTTGCCGCTGACGGGAATGGTTCGCGTCAGGTCGGCGTTGAAATTCGCGTAGGACGAGGCGACGTCCATCAGCAGCAGCTCGCCATCCTGGCAGGTTTGATCGTTGGCGTTGTAATGCAGCACGCACGCATTGGCGCCGGTCGCGATGATGGGCGGATAGGCGAACTTGCCTCGGTTGCGGATAAACTCGTGAGCGAACTCCGCCTCGATCTCGAATTCGGTTCGGCCGGGTCGAGCGAATTTCAGGACCCGGTCGAATCCTTTGGCCGTAATGTCGATCGCCTTTTTAAGCAACTCGATCTCGGTGGGCGATTTCACGACCCGCAGCGCGTGCAGCAGCCGCGCTAGCCGGTGGTAGCGGTGCAAGGGAAACTGCCGCTGCACTTGGCGAATGAATCGATCGTCTCGCGATTCGATCGACGACGAGGTTCGCTTGTGCTCGTTGCTGTTGAGATACACATGCTCGGCATCGCACATCGCGCCCCGAAAAATTCGCGGCAGTTCGCTCAGCCATTTGACGTTCTGCACGCCGGAGATTTCTTTGGCCTCGTCTTTGGAATGCTGGTGGCCCTCCCAGGTCTTAAGCTCTTCGTTCGGTTGCCGAACGAACAAAACCTCGCGGAGCTTCTCGTCCGCGGATTGCGGGTAGAGCAGCAGAACCGACTGTTCTTGCTCGATGCCGCTCAGATAAAACAAATCGGAATTCGGCGTGAGTGGCAGCGAGCCGTCGGCGTTGGTGGGCATCGACTCGTTGGCATTCACCACCGCCAACGAATTGGGCAGCATCCGAGCGGTCAGCCGAGCCCGATTGTCGATGAATAGTTGGTGGGAAATCTTGTCGTGGCGCACGCATTTCTCCTGTTAGTGGTTAGAACTCGTAGTTAACCTTGCGCCATCCTTCGCGCCAAGAGCGACTACCAGCGCCCCCTTGGAAGGCAAAGGTCAATTGTGCGGATCAACATAAGGTCATTTGCGCGAATCACGACCGCGAGCGATTGCGGCGCCTGTCCGCGTTATCAAGCGCCAAGTAGAATCGATTACGGTAAGCTGGCGGGGAATCGCTCGCTCTTGCATAAATTTCGCCGATTCGTGGCTAATTCGAGCATGCAAAAAATGGCGAGGCTCTTTTGTGATCTCCTAGTGTTGATCGCCGGTTGGTATTGCGCCGGCGGCGCACAGCCATCGATGGCCGCCGAGAACCTGGTTCGCAACGGCTCCTTTGAAGGGGGACCTCTTTACTGGCACAACATCGACCCCAAACAAAAACGGATCGTCGAAGGAGGCAAGAATGGCCGCCACGCGCTGCGCATCGAAAAAGACTACGTTATGTCAGCGCCCTTCCGGGCTGAGAAGGGCGAGCCTTACACGGTCAGTTTCTGGGTTAAGGGAGACAAGCCGGGATTAATCAGCGTGCAAATGCCCCCAAGCGCTCGCGAGGTCGGCACGGCGAGCAAACGGCTGTGGATGACCGAGGGAACCAAATCGGCGCCGATCGGCACTGACTGGAAGCGGGTTTCTTTCACCTGGAAGGCTGATCTTCCCAACGATGGCTTCTGGCCTCGCCAGAATTATCTGGTTTCGATTGGGGCCGGCGACACGACTCCCGTTCTGATCGATGGCGTCACCGTAACACAAGGCCGCCAAGGGACCAGCGACTACTTGGGCGCCAAGCCGATTGAAGCCACGGCCGAGTGCCTTGATTGGCCGGGGTTCGAGGGCGCCAAAGCAAATATTTTTGAACCGGGCGCGACCGTCCGCATCGTGGGACATGCAAACAATTGTGGCGACCGGCCTTGCTCCGCGACCTTGCGTTGGCAGTTTTTCGATTACGAAGGAGCGGCGCCGCTTGGAAAGCCCGTGGATCGCGCGGTGGAACTGGCCGCCGGTCAAAGCGAGAGCATCACGCTGCCCATGAAGTTGCCGGCCCGGGGATGCCTGCTGGTACGAGTTTCGGTGCTGGTCGACGGAAAAACCATCGACTCGAGTGAGCTTCCCTTGACGTCGTTGGCCTATCCGATGGCGGCGACCAAGCCCGATTTTCGCGAGCGGTTCGGCGGTTCATTTGCTGGCGGCATCGGCTGCGTCGAAAAATTCCAGCGGATTGGTTTCGGCTGGATTCGCTGGCGGCCGCACTCCAACGGAGAAGACCACCTTCCCATCGAGCCAAAGCCGGGGCAGGGCTGGAAATGGACTTGGTTTGACAAGGAACTGGACGAACAGGAAGCCCACGGCTGCTCCGCCCATCTCGTCCTCTATCCGCCGCCCAAATGGGTCATGACTCCCGGAAATCCGTTGCCCAAAGACATGCGATGGAAGGCCGACGATCCGCGGTGGCAAGACCTGTCGATCCAAACCACGTGGGATAAATTCGTGAAGGGCGCCGTCGAACATTACCGAGGCCGATCGGTCATTTTCGAGATCGAGAACGAACCTGATTTCGATCGCTGGTTAGAATCCAAGCTTGCGGATGAATATAGCCGCTTCACGTTGCGAACCGCCAGGCTTATCAAGCAGACCGCGCCGAACGTCAAGGTGATGGTGAATAATGTCTACGGCGTTCCTAGTTCGCTCAACACGAACCTGTTTCATTCAGCAGCGGGCCTCAAAGACATCGACGTCGTTTCATGGCACGACTACCACGCGGGTTGGCTTACCGACGCTAAGGGTATCCAGCGGATGCGGCAAGCCCTCGATGAGGCCGGGGGCAAGCATGTGGAGCTTTGGTTTAACGAGGGCTGGGCCTTCACCAATACGGCCGTCGACGAGCCGATTGCTTGCACTGGCCTGACTAGCGTGCAGAGCACTAACGCGATCATGGCCAGCGTCGCCGAGATGTCCGTCGCGGGCCAAAAGAAAACGATATTGTTTCACACGTCGTACGAGGATCACGGCCAAAGCTTTTGGGATTACAGCGGCCCCGGCACGCTTCTGTGGGATTGGTACAACTACCCGTTGCCTTTGGTCGCCACGTGGAACGTGATGAGTCACCATATCGGCATCAGCGACGAAATCGGTTTTGTTCGGCCTCTGGGCGCGAATTTGGCAATTTTCCAAGACCTTCGCAACGATCGCGGGGTGATCCTGACTTACGCGGACCAAGATTCGCAACAAGACGCGACATTCGCGTTGCCCGCCGCTTTGAAGGGCATGATCGTCGAGGATTGCATGGGAAATGCCGCGCCGCTCTCGGGGCCGAAGCTGATCGTCCCTCGTTCGGGCAGACTGACCTACTTGTATGACGCCCGAGGCTCCTCGGCCAAAGAGTATCTCGCGGCGCTAGAGCCGTTGGATCGGAAACACGCAAGTTTCGTTACCGCTGGGGATCAGAGCGCGGCGATCTGGCGCTTGCCGGCTACGTGGGAAGGCACAACGAAGGGAATGTCGGAGGGAAGTATCGCGCTCTGCAACGGCAAGCCCGTTTGGAAGCTGGAGCAAGTTTGGCCGGCCGATCCGACGCAGCGCGAAAATTATCGTCCGATGACTTGGACCGGCGTGGAGTGGAACGTGAAAGAGGGCGGCATGGGGGGGCAGCCGGAGGCGACGATGAAGGATGGCGTCCTGACGCTTAAAACGCGCGCCGAACATGGCGAACCGCGCCGGCCTCGCTGGGCTGGATTGGTGTTTGTGGCGCCGAAAGGCGGCGTCTATTCGCTTCACGGAAAGGCGGATGCTCACATCTGGGACGGCGCAAACAAGACACAATTGGTTCTTTACCGGAAAGCGGCAAAGAAGGTCACAAAACTCCTGACTCAGGCGGTGGAGAATGATGGGGCCGTGGGTTTGGACAACGTCATCATCGAACTCGACGCGAACGACGAGTTAGTGATTTTGCCTCGAATCGAGGGCGCTTTTGCGGGCGGCGAACTCCGACTTCGCGACTTCAGCATCACAGAGGTCACTGGCCACGCGTCAGCGTCGCAAATTTTTCGATTGCCTCAGGTTTGGGAGGGAACGGAAAAGGGTCGCCCCACGGGCAATCCATTGCTCATGGAAAAAAAGCCGGTCTGGCGGCTCGATCAACTCAAGCCCAAAGCTGACCGCATTTTTCCCGCCAGCTACGAGCCGCTCGTTTGGACTGGGAGTAATTGGTCTGTACGAGAAGGTGGCCAAGGAGGACAGCCGGGTGTCGAGGTAGCCGATGGAATCTTCAAACTGGGGATGCGCGGTCCTTGGAATGGCCCTGGCATCGAACATGAAAAGACCGCTGCCCTGGTGTTTGTGGCGCCGGCTCGCGGAACTTATAAAATCGATGCTTCGGTTAGCGCTAAAAAATGGGAAGGGGGCGCGGAGACATTTCCATTTGTTGTCCTCAAAAAAGACTCTCAGCGCGCGGCCGAACTTAAGAAATTGGAGCTTCCCTCGGACGGCAAGCCGGTGAACCTGTCCATTGATGTCGAGTTAAGCGCCGATCACGAAGTGGTGTTTCTGCCTTCCTGTCCCCAATACAACAGCGGCGCATCGTGCGAGATCCAGGGGCTTACGATCCGGCGCGCGCCGTGAGGGCTCAATCGATAAGTCGCGAATCGTTTCGCCAACCATGCGGATTTGAGTTATGCCCCTTGATTCCTATCGGATGACGGTCCCGAAATTCGCAGCGCTCAAGCAATCGGGCGAAAAAATCACCGTCCTCACGGCTTACGATTACACGATGGCCGAGTTGCTAGACTCGACCGGCGTCGAGGCGATCCTGGTTGGCGACAGCATGTCGATGGTAGTCCAAGGGCATAGCACGACGCTGCCGGTGACGCTCGACGAAATGATCTACCATGCCGAAATGGTCGGCCGAGCCGTGCAGCGAGCGCTGGTGATCGTCGATATGCCGTTCCCGACCTGCAGTCTTGGTCCCTACAAAGCGGTCGAAAGCGCCGGCCGCGTGCTCAAGGAAACTCGCTGTCAGGCGGTCAAGCTCGAAGGGGGCGCCGAGCAGGCCGACGTCATCCAGGCCTTGGTTTCCGCGGGGATTCCCGTGATGGCCCATTGCGGGCTGCGGCCGCAAAGCGTGCACCAACTTGGCGGGTACAAAGTCCAGCGCGACGAGCAGCAGTTGATTATCGACGCTCAAGCTGCCCAGGACGCGGGCGCCTTCGCCGTCGTGCTCGAGTGCATTCCCGCGACTGCCGCCGATCGAGTCACCAAACAAATCAAGATCCCCACGATTGGGATCGGCGCCGGAGCTGGCTGCGATGGGCAGGTGCTCGTGATCAACGACTTGCTGGGACTCACCAGCGGTTACCTGCCGCGGTTCGTCAAACGCTATGCCGATCTGCGCAGCGTGATTTCAGACGCCGTAAACAAATTCCGCGACGATGTTCGGTCTGGCCAGTTCCCTGGGCCGGACCAGCAATTCCAATAAAGCCCATGCTCAATCGCCTCGCCGCCGAGTCCAGCCCGTATCTGCTCCAGCACCGAAACAATCCCGTGGATTGGTATCCTTGGGGCCCCGAAGCGCTAACCAGGTCGAAGACCGAACAGAAGCCGATCTTTCTGTCGATTGGCTACTCGGCCTGTCACTGGTGTCACGTGATGGAGCACGAAAGTTTCGAGAACCCGCGAATCGCTCGGTTGATGAACGAGCATTTCGTCTGCATTAAGGTCGATCGCGAGGAACGGCCGGACCTCGATCAGATTTATATGAACGCCGTGCAGATACTCACGGGCCGTGGCGGTTGGCCGATGTCGGTGTTCCTGACGCCCCAGCTCGAACCGTTTTACGGCGGCACGTATTGGCCCGACTCGCCCCGCGGCGGCATGCCGGGCTTCGACCAAGTGCTCGCGGCGGTCGAATCGGCGTGGCGCGAGCGGCGCGAGCAGGTCACGCAGCAAGCGGCCGAGCTAACGCAGTATTTGCGCGGCGGCACGATTCGCGAATCCGGAGATACCCTGTTGTCCGATGAGCTGCTGCGCAATGCGGCCGCGGCGATCCAGCGCAGCTTCGATCCCCAGCATGGCGGCTTCGGCGGCGCGCCAAAATTTCCGCACCCGATGGACCTGCGATTACTCCTCCGGGCGTGGCGACGATGGCGCTCTCCCGCAGCGCTTGAGGCCGTCACTGTCACGCTCAACAAAATGGCGGCCGGCGGAATTTACGACCAACTCGGCGGCGGATTTCATCGGTATTCGGTCGACGAGCGCTGGCTCGTGCCGCATTTCGAAAAAATGCTCTACGACAACGCGCTGCTGTCCGGCGCCTATCTCGATGCGTTCTTGGCCACGGGCGTTGCCGATTTCGCCCGCGTCGTGCGCGAGACGCTTGACTACTTGCTCCGCGATATGACCGATCCGGTGGGCGGAATTTATAGCACCGAAGACGCCGACAGCGAGGGAGAGGAGGGTAAATTCTACGTCTGGACGCCGGACGAGATCGAGGCCGTCGTCGGCTCCGAGGCCGCGCAAGTTTTTTGCTATGTGTACGACGTGAGCGACCAAGGCAATTTCGAGCAGGTGAACATCCTGAATCTTCCGAAATCGATCGATCAAAGTGCGCAGCTTCGCGATTGGAAAGCCGACGAACTGCGGCAGCGACTCGCTGAATGGCGGAAGCAGTTGTTCGACGCGCGGGAGAAACGAGTCCGGCCCGCCCTCGATGATAAAGTGCTCGTGAGTTGGAATGGTTTGGCGATCGACGCTCTGGCGCAAGCGGGGGCTGCGCTGGGCGATTTACGTTATACGGCGGCGGCGACTAAGGCGGCCGAGTTTATCCTTAGCCAGATGCGCCGGCCCGATGGACGGTTGTTGCATACATGGCGCAGACACGAAAACAGTGCCCCCGGCACGGCGCGGCTCGACGCTTATCTCGACGATTACGCGGCTCTGATCGGAGGACTCGTTTCGCTCTATGAGGCCACGTTTGACGAGCGGTTGATCGACGAGGCGGTATCGCTTGCCGACGCCATGCTGGAGCATTTTGAAGACCCTGCTGACGGTGGGTTTTTCTTTACGGCGAACGATCATGAAAAGCTCGTGGCTCGGCAAAAAGAATGGCATGACGGCGCGACGCCCAGCGGCAACGCGCTCGCCGCGACCGCGCTGCTTAGACTCGCGAAACTAACCGGAAGAGCCGACTTTCTCACGGCCGCCGAAAAAACCCTGCGAGCCGCCGCCGGACTCATGGGCCGTTATCCAATCGCCGCGGGCCAAATGCTAGCAGCGCTCGATTTCTATCTCGGCCCGACGCCCGAGATCGTTTTACTGGCGGAAACCTCAAGCGACTTAACGGCGACTCTCGCCGATCTGCGGCGCCGGTTCATTCCGAATAGAGTCGTCGCTGCCTGCGTTTGCGCCGGCGGAGAAAATCATTCGGCCGCTCTCGCGACAATCTTCGCCGGCAAAACCCCCCAGCAACCGCCGCCGACCGCGTACATCTGCGAGAACTTCAGTTGCCAGGCTCCCATTTCGGGCCACGATGCGGTCGTCGCAGCTTGGCATCGCTTGGCAGAAACTTAGAAGCGGAGCCAGACCGTGAATCGTCGATCGCGAAAATGATTGCAGAATATGGCGCCTAGGCCTGCCCACTCGTTTAACTAGGTGGCTGAGCCGGTCCCCGCAGACTTAAAATCAACTCGACTTCGCCGACTTGGCTTCCGATCTGATTGGCGATCGTCGTGACTGACATGCCTGCGTCGGCGAGCGCATAGATGCGTTCGAACCGCGGATTACCGGCGATCTGGAACGATGCGTCTTTTGGTTTTGGCGGTGGCGAAGCATTTCGTTCGGCGGATCGCTTCGGCCGCTGAAGATCAATCACGGCGTCGCGCATACTTTTTTGACCGCCGATGGCTTCCGGTGACGGTCGGAGCGCCTGGTCGCGGGCCGCCGACGACACACTGCTTCGTGGCCCAGCACCGGCGCCGCTGGCTCGTTCCAATCGCGCCGCCGCCTCATCGGCCTGCCGGATCAACAGCTCCAGCACGCGGATTTTGCTGTCCAATTGCCCCGTCAGATCGCGGGCCAAATCATGCATCGCGACTTCCCATTGCTCGTACTCGCGCGGCGGTCCGCCGATCGTCCGTTGCCCGGCCACCTTCGATGAACTTGCCGGTTCGACGGAAGAAGGCCTCGCCGCTTGTGCTGAAGCCCGCCGCGTGGCTTGACGAAAATACCGTCGCGATCTTACGAGCAAGACCATGCTCATGAGGCCCAATCCGGCTAGGAATACGAGTTGAGTACTGCCCAGCCCCTCCGGCAATTCGGCAAGCACGTCCATGTGCGAAGACTCCTGTTTACAAAGTAGCTCGCGTCAAACGGCGCGGGGGTCAAATGCCTTCTGGGCCGCTTCGATCACAAGCCTCAGCGGCACATTCTGGTCCGCTGCCAATCGCCGACACGTTTCATACTCGGGCGAAAAACTCGGCGGATGGCCCGGCATGAGAGCCAGCACCCCGTCGATCGCCCCCCAAGGGGTCGTCACTTCGTGCCGGCGCCGATCGAGTTTCTTGCGGCTGACCGGCCAGCGACGCACGCCCAATGTTGTCGTTTCGCGGAACAATATCGCCTCGATCTTTTCGATCTCGGCCGCCTCGCACAGCACGCTCAAGATGACGCCCGGCCGATTCTTTTTCATCTGGATCGGCGTCGTGTACACATCCAGTGCCCCGGTTTCCCACAGCCGGCTCGCGCAGTAGCCGATCAACTCCCCGCTGACGTCGTCTAGATTTGTTTCGAGCACCCAGACCTGATCCAGCCCTGGCGAATCATCGACAGTCTCTCCGACAATCAACCGCAAGATATTTGGTTGGCCGGTAAGCTCGCGAGTTCCCGCGCCATAACCGATCCGCCCAATTCGCATGGCCGGCAGGGGGCCAAACGCATCGCATAGAGTGGCCAGAATCGCAGCCCCGGTGGGAGTGGTCAACTCGGCTTCGACAGAACTCTCGGCCAGCGGGATGCCAGTCAAAAGCTCGGCAGTCGCGGGCGCGGGAATGCTGCACCGGCCATGAGCGATCTCGACAAATCCCCGGCCTGTCGGCACGGGCGAGGCTTCGATGCGCTCGACTCCCAGCAGGTCCAACCCAATTGCGGCGCCGACGATATCGGCGATCGAGTCGACGGCGCCGACCTCGTGGAAATGCACCTTCTCGATCGTCGAGCCATGCACCTTCGCCTCGGCTTGAGCGAGCTTGCCAAAAATCATGGTTGCCAACTCCTTTTGCGGAGTCGTAAGGCGGCTGCGATCGATCATCGCCGTGATGTGATGCAAATGCCGATGGGTATGCTCGGGCGAATGCTCGACCGTGACATGCAGCGCCCGAAACCCCTTCCGCTTCACCTCGGCGGCCACCAACCGACACTCCGGCAATCCCAGCGAATCAATCCCCGCCTGAATAGCGGCCAGATCGACGCCAGCATCAACCAATGCCGCCAGCGTCATATCGCCGCTGATTCCGCTCAAGCAATCGAAATAGGCGATTTTCATGAAATTTCACGAATCAGTGGCTTGAGGCTCAACTCAGTTGTTTGACGCACATTAACTGCCCGTGATTAGTTCCAACCCATCGACGCAGCTAAAATCCGCAATGTTATGCGTCGCTACAGGCGCGTCGAGCTTGATCGCGACAGCGGCGGTCCAGGCGTCGGCGCAAGATATTGGACGTCCGGCCTTGCGACTGGCTTGGGTAATCATTGCCCATTCCGGCACAGATCGCAATTTGAATACGCGACTGCGAAATCCGCAAGAAAAGCCTTTAGTTCGCTTATCCGTCGCGAGCCCCATTGTCGCTGGATCGTCCAGCGATCGAGTTCCGCTACGGTCATAAAAGAAACGGCCCAGGTTCGCTCTTCCAGGTAAGGAAGATAGGCAGCAGCCCGAGAGTCTCCCTTAAACAAGAACGACACCAAATCGGTGTCAAGAACAATCACCCCCATTGGTCACCCTGCGCCGTTGCTCTTACGACCCTCGTTTTGCCACTCGCGTCGCGCGGCTAAAAAATCATCGACCGATTCGTCAGCGGGCCAAATATGCTTGTATTTGCTTGCGTCTGCAATGGGACCGACTCCCAGCTTCTTCAGCCAGCTAGCAACGTCGACTTTCCCGTTTGGCAACAGCGGCATTGAAAAGTCGGAATCTGACGAGGGCGGGAGCACGGGAGTTGACATTTTGATTTATCTTATTGACGGAGTGCAATTTCCAGAATTTCCCAATCTCTCACGAACTATCTACCGATCGGGCGTAAGTGTCAATTCCGATTGGTGACGGTAATGTGACGATTCCTGTTCCCACTCTTGAAAACAGGGCAACATGTCAAGGCCCGAAACATCTCCAGATTGGTCGTTATGGCAATTTTGGTTAGCCACCTACGACCACATTTGCCGGTCCAGCATCCGATAATTGATCGCCTCGCTGACGTGCAAGCTGGCGATCGCTTCGATGTTGTCTAGATCGGCGATCGTGCGGGCGACTCGGAGGATTTTGTCGTGCGCCCGGGCCGATAATCCCAGTTCGGTCATCGAGGCTTTCAGCAAATTGACGCCGGCGTCGTCCAGCATGCAGTGCGTCCGGATTTGGCGGTGGCTCATGTGAGCGTTGTTGCGGGTCGTCGTGCCCGCGAATCGCCGGCGCTGGACAGCGCGGGCAGCGGCGACCGACTCGCGCATCTGGACGCTCGACGTGCCGGATTGGGCGGCCGACAGTTCGCGAAATGGAACGGCAGGGACTTCGATGTGGATGTCGATCCTATCCAGCAACGGTCCCGAGATCTTCGACATATACCGCTCGACTTGCGGCACGCTGCAATTGCAATTTCGCCGCGGGTCGTTGCGATAGCCGCACGGCTACTTCCGTTTTCCATTGGATTGCCAGTCTGTTCTATCTCCAATCATGCTATGAACCTACGCCGATTGAACTCATCAGGCAACTGCGGCAAAACGGCCATTCCGTCAGTAAAATAGCTGAACTGACGGGTTCGACCCAGGGAGTCGTCCGGCGAATCGTCGGCAAGCTGAACCCTGCCGAGGTCGAAGAGGCCCGCCAGCGCCAGAGGGAGACAGCACGCCAGATTGACGGCTTACCGATCTCTTGGTCGGAGAAGGTGGCCCGCTGGAAAGATCAGACCGGACAGAGCGAGGCGACCCTCTGGAGGGTCTTGAAAAAGCGCCGTCAGGGTGATTCGGGCTGAGAGCAAAGTGAACCGCCCATGAACTTCTTTATCCAATACCACAACGTCCAGAACGAGGGCCTGATCCTCTCTGAACCGCCTTTCAGCGCCACCCGGCTGGCGATCCATACCCGCCGCCCAAACGTCCGGGACGCCGTTGGCCGGGTCTTCCTGATCGCCGGGATCGGTCGGCCCCGCCGCTTCTTCTTGTGGGAGACGTTTCAGGTCGAAGAGGTCACGGCCAACGGTGATGGCGAGTTCGTGGCGTCCGGGACCGGCTGGCAACTGGCCCCACCCATCGAGTTGACCGGGAAGCCCTTCGAGGAGTTCAAGTCGGCCTGTGCCAACTTCGTCGGGTTTCGCTCCATCACCGACCTCCCGTTCGCTCTGACGTTGAACAAGCTGGCCGAGGAGCATCGACCACCGGGCGAACCGGCCAAGATCGTCAGCTTCCTCAACACGCTCGACGGCCTGCTGCCTGACGACCCTGAACGTGCCGCCGTCCGAACGGCCCTGGGGCATTACCAGCCAGTGCGGGCCTTGAGCATCCGGCAGCCCCACGCCGAAGCGATAATGCGGGGCGTCAAGAAAATCGAGTACCGCTCCGGCCCGACGAAGATCAGGGGGCGCATCCTGATCTACGCCAGCCTGGGCCGGTATTCTGCCAAGGACGAATCGGAGTTGATGGCCGATTACGGGATCAGGGATACGACCTGCGGCGATCTTCCCCGTGGCGTTCTGATCGGCACGGTGGAACTTTTTGACTGCGACGGCGGTAATTGGCATGTACGGAAGCCGGAGCGAGCCGAGAAGCTGGTCCCACCGACCAAGCAGCCCCAGCCGGTTTGGTTTTATCCGTTTTGAGCGAGATCGTGGATGCGTCGTGCGGTTCCCATTCTGGTGGTCGTGTTCGTTGCCGTTGCCCTGACCTGCTGGCTCAAGGGACGGACGGGTAGCCCCACGTCATCACCTGCCTCCGTCATGACCGAAGACCGCATCCCGAAGTTGAAGAAGCAGATCGCCGAGCAGGAAGTCGAGTCGGCCCAGGCCGTTGCCAAGTACGCCCCGACGAAGCAGACCCGGATAGATGACCTCGACTCGCCGGTGGCCGATCTTCTGCGAGAGTTGCCCGGCGTCGTCCAGGTTGAGGTCGGCGTGGCGGTGAAGAAGACGACCAGCCGCATCATTCACCTTCGAGACTGGCACTACGTCCCCAAGGAGCTTTACGCCCTGGACATGAAGGAGGCGCATGGCCGAGAACTGACCGACGACGAGATCGACCGGCTTCACCAGGAACTTCTCCTCGAAGTCGAACTTGTGCAGCTTGAGCAAATGGCCGTCCTCCGCTGCCTCATCAAGCGTCATGGATTGAAGCGGGTGTTTTCCGAAGGGTTCTCGCCCGACGAGCTTGAGAACTACAAGGACCGAATCGCCGTGCTGCGGTCGATGGAGAATGAGCAGGTTCCGCAGGTGCGTAAGCAACTCGCAGAAGTCCGTAGCCTGATCGAAGGCTCGACCGGCGAGCGACTGGTGCAGGCCCAGGCCATCGAAACGCAGCTATTGGCGCTGCTGGACAAACACAAGCATCGCATACTGGAGATGGGGGTGGCGGGTCGGCTGCTCATCTCCGGTGATCTGGAAGATGTGCTGCCGCTGGAAGACGCCGATGCTTTGGAGAAGGCCAAGCCGGTCACGCCCAGCGGCGTAAAACTCGATACAGAGAAGATCGAGGCCCGGCACGACGCCCAGGTGAAGCTGGTGGTGAAGGAAGGGCCGGTCGCTGTAATTATCTTGGGGGGGGCGCACGATCTCTCAGCCAGTATTCGGCGGGCCGGTGGGAACTGCGAGTACCTGCGGGTGACGACGAAGCGGTTCAGAGAGATTGGTGAGTGAGGACAGACAGATGCGATTAAACCTGAACGCCACAGGAATGAATGCGGTTCCCTTTCAAGAAGGGGTTAACGAGACGGAGGACACCAACCGCCTCGGCATTACAATTTTTCTGCAAGGTGCGACCTACAGCCCATCACAGCTTGATTCATTGCTCACAGAGCGTTCAGGCAAGCAAGGATTTGATTGGTTGATGCCGACAGGTCGGCAATGGGCCATCGACACCAAGCGGCTCTGTGAGCGATTCGGCCAATTACAAGGAATACCTTGGTTCAAGGGCCGAATCGTCAGCGGCTACCAAACGGAATTCGGGAGTCTCCGTGGCTCGATGGGGAACTTCGACTCCGGTGGTCATGGATTGGCGATGGTACGACATCATCCACTTACGGCGTTGACCTTCGCCCTCAATGAAGATGTAGCCGCTGACAGCAACAACGTCTTCTATTCGTGGATGAGTGACCAAGAGAACTTTTGCAACCGAGGGTTCATTCAGGACTGTCTTGAAAAGGCACTTAAACAAATCGGAAAGGACGAAAGCATCGGCATTACACCAGCGCTCGACAGGGATACACAGGGGGAGTCTGGTGCGCCAGATATTTCATCAATCATTTTCAGCAAAATTGCAAGAGCGAGATCATTTGTCGCCGACATTACTCGCATGGGTGCGCCCCTTTCAAAGAGGCAAAAGAAAGCCATGCGACGGGCTGGGATTCCTCGCACCAGATCATCGCCTAACCCCAATGTCCTTGTCGAACTTGGGTTTGCCGTAGGACAGCTTGGATGGGAGCGATGCCTTCTTGTTGTGAACACTGCGTTAGGGCCAGTGGAGAAGTTGCCGTTTGACCTCCGTGGCAGGCGAATCTTGACGTATCACGTCGCCGAGAGGGACGACCGGGTTGGCGCAAGAGCGTCTTTCATTCCTCTGTTGAAGTCTCGTCTGACTGAGGCAATGCAACTGATTGACAAGCCCTAAATCACCGCCCGGTACAGCACGGGGTCAAGCTGGCATAACTCTCGCAGCGACCCGTGCAGGATGTAGAGCCGAGGCTCCCGTCCGAAGTCAAAGACCCGGAACAGGTGGAACTGATTCGGAATGTCCTCGGAGCAGCGAAGTTCATTGCCCGTGACGTAGAACGGGAAGAACTTCCCCAGGCCGGTCGTCTTGACCTCCAGCATTCGTTCCGTGTCGTCGGCCACATCAAAAGACAAGATGTCGAAGCCCAACCCGTCGCCGATGTCCTGCGAGGCCCACACGACCCGCTGGGCGAGGTCGTCACGACCGGCTACCGTCAGTCGATACCGCTCCAGGTCGAATACGAACTGCTCGCCGAGCCTGCCGAGATGACGGTTGGCGGCGTCCCGCTCGGCGAAGTCGATCTTGCGGGCCTTCCGGGACAGCCACGGCTTGCTCGTGGTTGCCGTAGCCACGGACCTCTCTGGCGGGTCTTCGATGATCTGGCCGAGGTCAGGGGCAGAAATCTGTTTACCCTGCGGCGGGTTGAGCGTCGGCGCTGCCGCCAGTTTGTCGAGGAAGCCGGGGTGCTGATCCAGGAAGCCCTCGACTTCCGTGGCGAGGATGCCCTGGTAGTTGCTGCGTGGCTTGTACCCCCCGATGTACGGCAGGCCGAATTCCACCAGCACGCCGCTCACGTTCTGGTGCTTGAACTCGATGGACCCGTCCGAACGCTCCTGGAGCTTCGGGGCAAGCGCCCTGCGGTGGTCGGATTTCTTGAACGGCTTACCCAGGACTTCGGCTTCGAGCATTTCAAAGTAGTCGGCGACGATCAACCGGACTTCTTGCTCGCTCCAGTCCTTGTGCGGGGCCTTCTCTTCCGGGGCCTCCTTGTCCTTGCGGACCACGGTGAAGCCGAGCTTGCGGAGGACGAAGTTCGCCTGTCCTGGGGCTTCGCCGCCGCTGAACTCTTCGGGCTGGAGAATTCGCCCCACGGAATACCGACAGGCGAGGCCGACGACCGCCTTGGGAGCGTACCGTTTGCCCTGATGGACGAGTTCGTAGCCGGTCGGCTGGCCGAAAGGATGGGCGATCCCGGCGTCCAGGTCCGCCAATGTGCGGAGAACGTGGTCCTGCGTCAGACCTGCGGGAATCGACTGCGGCATGGGGCGATTTTACATCCCCCGCAGCAGCCGGACAAACTTCAAATCGTCGCTAGAGTGCCTCTTTCGCTAGTTCGGCTAAAATGCCTGCTCATTCGAGGCCCTTGATCGGGAGGATGACCGACATCGACCTGTAGCCCTGGAACGAGTCCATTCATGGACCTGCACGACTGCCCCTTCTGCCGCCTGGAGCCGAACCGCATCCGACTGGAAAGCGAGTTCGCCGTTGCGTTCCTCGACGGCTTCCCCGTTTCTCAAGGCCACGCCCTCGTCATCCCGAAGCGGCACGTCGCCAGCCTGTTCGAGTTGCCCGCCGAGGAGCAGGCAGCGGTGTGGGCGCTCGTGGCCCAGGTGCGTGCCTTGCTCCTCAACGAGTTCCAGCCCGATGGGTTCAACTTCGGCCTCAACGACGGCACGGCAGCCGGGCAGACGGTGATGCACACCCACGTCCACGTCATCCCCCGCCACCACGGGGACGTTGCCGATCCGAGGGGCGGTGTGCGGTGGGTCGTCCCCGACAAGGCGGCGTATTGGGCGGGAAGTCAACAATGATCTGGACGTTCCCGACGCCGGAGCAGCAGGTTCAATTCCTGCGAAACATGCAGCGGTTGCTGGCCGAAGGGCAGTTCGTCGCCAGCTACAAATTTGCCCTGATTCACGCTCTGGCCGACCTCGCCGTGGTGAAGGGCGACGACTCCGGCGCTCCGCTGGGGATCGACACCAAAGACATCGCCGCCAAATTCGTGGAGCTTTACTGGCGGCAGTCCCGGCCCTTTCAGGTCAGCGGCGAGACGACCGGCTTGATCCTCCAGCAGAACACCGGAAAGCAGGCGGCGATCATTTCGTACATCGCCGACTCCCAGCGGGAGTTTGGCGGATCGCTGTTTCGGCTAAAGCAGGCGGCGTCCGACCGCTGGAAGGCGCTGGTTGGCGAGGTCGATCAGGTGGTGTGCAAGATGCCGCTGTGGAAGTTGCAGACGGTGGGCAGCGAGCCGCTTGAATTCCTCTACGAGAACTTAGGCCGGGGCAACCGGATCACACTCAAGCCCGGCGTGGCATATTGCTTCCGAGCCTTCTACGAACTCGTCCGTGACCTGATCGAAGGGGCCTGGGTGCGGTTTGTGCAAAAGCTCAACGCCACCAAGCTGGGCAATGTCAGCGACCTCGGCACGTTCCTCTTCGGCGAGGAGCGGGCCAGCCTCGAAGCGTACCGCCCTATCCTGATCGACGTGCAGAAGGGAGCCTGCCTGTATTGTCAGAAGCCGTTGTTGGGGAAGACGCAGGTGGACCACTTCGTTCCCTGGTCCCGCTACCCCGCCGACCTAGGCCACAACTTCGTCCTCGCCCATGACAAGTGCAACAACGCCAAGTCGGACTTTCTGGCAGCCGAGAACCACCTTGCCGCTTGGATCGAGCGGAACAAGGTGAATCAGGGCGAACTGCAAGAGCGGCTGGTGGCGTCGGCGCTACCTTGCGACCTGACGGCGACGGTGCAGATCGCCAAGTGGGTGTACGAGCAGACCGAGAAGGCGAATGGGCAGGTGTGGGTCATGGAGAAGGTGTTGAGGCATCTCAGCGGCTACTGGTCGCTGTGCTTTGCGGCGTAGCACTCGCCAGCCAGCGGTGTCGCACGCAGACAGGCTTGAGGGGTATTACACGATGAGCGCCACCGGCTTTGTCCGTTCGACCGCCCGCCAAGAGGCCACCGGCCATCCGACTACGGAAGTCCCGGCCTCGGCCACATTGTCAGCCGAGCAGCCCGCCACCCGAATCAAGAAGCTCGCCCTCATCGCCCACGACTACAACGTGCCGGACTGCCGGGGCTTCTACGACTACTCCGAGCATTTCGCCCGGATCAATAAGGTGTGCGACGACCAGGGCTGTGACACAATCCTCTACGCCCTGTACACTTGGGATTCTGCTTCGCCTGTCGCACGAACGCAAGCCTCGGTGTTCGAGGGCCTAAAACACGTCCAGCGGATCGTGTTGGAGGTCGGCCAGCCGCCCAACAGCTTCGATCACGTTGAGGTCTGGGTTCGAGGTAATCAGCAGCCAATCATGGCTCGCCAACGGTTTGCTACATCAACCGCTTCTCCCACCGACAAGCAGCGATTCGTTGACGAGCTTGCTTCGAGGCAAGTCGGCGATGCGTTGCTCGTTCTCTGCGGCGAGTCAAATATCGTCAAGTTGAAGCGGGCGTCGAAGACGTTTGAGGATTGGTTCGGGTTTTGTGATCGCCTGGAAGAGTTGAAGATCGGCGTGGTCCTCAACCCCATCCACGACTACATGACCAGATACGAGATGCGAAAGAAGCGCCAGTTCTATTCTCGCAATGAAAGAACAGTCGTTTCGGTCTGGAACAAGGGCCGAGGAAAGGAGTCCTGGTTGCCCTGGACCGTGTTCCACGACGGCGAGGAACGGACTGACCGAGTGCAGGAGCTAGAGTCGCCGTTTGGTGAGCGACCGGACATTCGCATCGGTGTGCTGGACATTGCCGGGCTTTAGGGTTTCCTCAACTCGTCGTAGCACCGGAGCAGCCTGCGCCCGACTTCCTCCGACACTTTCAGCTTCGCCACGTCATCGACGCCGGTGGAGATGGCGATGAGAGCGCCGAGCATGAGCCGTTCCTCTTCGTCCGGCAGCGTCTCGACGCCCTGGTACTTCTCGTGGTAGGCGAGCCACGCTGCCGTAATGCTGCACCAGAGGGCGACCTCGTTCTCCGGGTGCAAGTCCCGCATGAAGCCTATCTCGAACTGCTCCAGGGTCATGTCGATGTACGGCCCGATCACGTCGAAGACGGCCTTGATCTGCTCCAGTAATACTGGCCGCAACGACTCGTTGCGAATCGGCCCTGTCGGAGTTGCTTTGGATCGACGTACTCTGGCTCGTTCATTCTGCACGCTCGATAGAAAGGTTTGTTCTGGCCCGCACGGGGTCGCCCGCCTCGGCTCTGGCATGGCGTCATCCGATTTCCGGCAATGCGTCCTTCTCGGTGGGTAGACGCTGGTTTTCCACGAAGAACGCATACGAGCGGAGGTACGCCTCGCCTTCGCCGGACAGAATCCGCTCCCACCGGCGTTTGCTCTCCGGCAGGCCCCTGGCCTGCGACGAAAAGGCGAGCAGATCGAGTCGTGACCGCCACCACTCCCGGATCAACGCCAGGGTCCAGTGATCGTCGCCGTCAGCGCCGTACCCGACGAAGCACTCGCAGATCGCAGCGCTAATGATGTCTCGCAATTCATCCTCGCCCGTGGGCTGCTTGAAGACGAACTCTTGCCCCGAACCATCCAGGAGGATGTTGCGGGGCGCTTCCACCGTCCCCGTCTCGCAGGTGTCCGTTTCGGCCCCATAAAAAGGCCCAGGAATGTTGAGCGGGTTACGCTTGCCGAAGGCGGGTTGGAAGAACTGACCGGCCAGTGCGGTAACGGGCATCCAGCCGGGTTCCGGTGAAGCAACGGCGGTCGCCTTCCGCACCTGGATTTGGGTCTTGTCCTGGTACGGGTACAGCGGGTCCGGCAGTCGGACGACGAACTCCCTAATCTGGATGGGTTGTGTCATGGTCTGTCCGCTCGATCTCGCTCGGTTGCCCCTGCCTCGACGGTGCGTTCTTCCAAAAACTCCAACTCCTCGGCGAAGAAGTCGGCCAGCCAGACGGTCGTGCCGTCCGGGTTCACGCACTCGACGGCGAAGGAGGTCACGTCGTAGGCATAGACGAGTGTACCGGTGTCCCCGACCTGGGGCGCTCGACACACGCCCGGCGTGCCTTGAAAATGCCGATTCGGTTGCAAAAGGCAAGTTACACGGGCGAGGCCGTATTCAACCCGTTCGTGGTGTTTGTCCCATTCGAGTTGATGGGCCTTACCCTGCCTCTCACACGCCCTCAGCATAACCGCCAGCGGCTCCGGGTCTGCCAGCCGGTGATCGCTTCCGACCTCGATCAGCGTGGCTCCGCTGGTCTTCGCCAACTCCTCGGAGTAGGCAAACGGAACCACGTCGTCGGCTCGGCTGTGAAGAATCACCGTGTCGGGTTTCACATTCTTGACCGTCCCAAATTTCTTCCAGGCCGGGCAAAGCAGCACGAGCTTGGCATCGCCGCTGTTGATGTTCATGGCGACGGCCCCGCCTCGGCTGGACCCGACGACGACCTGGGGCTGATGCTTGTCGAACTCGGCCTGGGCCGTCGCAAGAGCGATGGCGAAATCGTCGTCATCAATGGCCGGGTTGATGACAGTGTGGTTGTGCTGGGTGAGGTACGTCGGTTTGACCCCGCCAGGAATCGAGCGCCAGCCGTGGAGGAAGAGGATGGTCATCAGAAAATATCAACCCAATATGTTGGGGACTGCCTTCTTGCCTATTCCGGCACGGTCCAAGTCCCGACTGTCTCTGAAAAATCACCGCCGATGACGCCGTGATACCAATGACGGCGCTCATTGGGACCAAGTTCCGTGACGATGAAACGGTGAATACGATCAGCAACCGGACTGGTCAGGCCGTTGCCCAGCCGTCTCGCAGCTTCGTGGTACGCCGTGTTCATTGCAGTGTGGATAGCGTCCTTCCTCCCTACCGCAGCTAGTCCATTTGGGCGCATCAGCACTGTCACCTGCACGACTGCCTTGAAAGGATTCCTTTCGTCCAGAAGTTTCATGTAATCGAAGACGATGGACTCTCCTTGCCAACCAAACAGGAGCTTGAACTCGATGGCGACCTCTGGTGCGAGGTATTGACCGAGAGCAAAGTCGATGAACCCGCCCTTCTTGCCGGAATCCACGGTCAGATAGCGGCCATCGACCTCCCGGTACTTGCCGCAGTCGATGCCGGTAGCCTCCTTGTAGGTCGGCCACTCAGGATGAAGCCGCAACAGAGTGGCCGAGTCGAGTAGGTCCATCAGCTTGGGGTGAAGGCCGTGAATCTTGAGCGAAAATGAATGGTGAAGGTAACGCTCGTTGAGGAGCAGTCCGTGGTACGGCATCCCCAACAGCAGAGAGTTGACGACCTCGATGGTTTCCTTCCAAAACTCTGGCATCACAAATCCTCACGCCTTCGGTTCCAGCTTCACTCGCCGATCCCACACCATCTCGTAGCCGGGCCTGACCTCGACCTCAAGGTTGGCCTCCATCCACCCTGCCACATCCTTCACCGTCTCGTCTCGGAACGACCTGTGACAAGCGCCGCAGACGTGGACGAACTTCGGCGACCTGTTGAACATGCCGGTCCAGGGCTTCCCGAAGTTGGTCAGGATGGTCGGCGTGTCGCAGTTCTGGCAGATCATCGGAGCGGCCTGCCGCCACGCACTCTTGAGCGCCGCCCAAGGGATGCGGTTATCTTCGACACCTTCCCAGGCGTAACCCGAACGAGTTCCAGGTGCGGGCGTCCAATCGTCGGGTTGCAGATTGAAGCGGCTCGCCCACTTGCTGAGGTAGAGGTCCAGCGGGAACTCGGCGGCGAGCCGGTAGCCGAACAGGAAGTCGTCGCCGTGCTGCGTCGTGACGATTTCCTTCTTGCGGTCCCGAAGCACGACCTCGACTTCCGGGCGGGCCAGCCGATGCGTCTCGAAGAAGGCCCGGAGATCGGCACGGTGCGATGCCCAATGATGCACCACTACCTGATCGGCATGAAGCTCAAGAAGGTTCAGGTGGCAGCGCCGGACGACTAGCCGGATGATGCGGTCGCCGTCGTCCGGGGTCAGCTTCCGCAGGCCCTCGGTGGCCCGCTCCAGGATCGGCTCGTGGGCGTGGTCGAGGGACCACCGCACCGGATCGGCGACCGGCCAGCAGGCTTGGGTGTCGGCGTGGAGGAACCAGAAGGATTTGTTGGGTGTCGTGGCGAAGAGGCTGCGGGGCAAGAACAGCGAGGCGGTGACGGCGGCAGTTGCCTGGATGAACTGGCGGCGGTTGGTCATGGTGGCTCCCTGGGGATACCCAGGAGAAAGAGCAATTCCGGAGAGCGTCGGTTCGTTCGGGCGGAAGATGACGGGCCTGCCGCTACTGCTTCATTTTCCTCGCCGCCCTCCTCGGCTTCGGCGCTTGGCCGATCTGGACCATCAGCTTGTCGAGCGTGGCGTCGTCGCAGGCAGCGAAGGCACGGAAGGCGTCGGGCCGCTGGAGGAATCGCTTCTTGACCGGCGCTGGAACCCGCTTGGCGAGGATTAAAAGTTCTTCTTCGTCGGCTTCCAGGGCATCGGCGAGGCGGTGGATCAGGGCGTCGGACGGGTAGTCGCCGTAGTTCAGCCGCTCGTTCTCGACCCGGCTCAGGTAGGTGGAGCCAACGCCCACCTTTTCGGCCAGATCAAGCAGCCTCCAGCCTTTCTTTTGGCGAAGTTCTCGAACCCGGTTGCCGAAGTTCATGGATCGCCGCCTCCCGATTGCTGCCCGCACCCCCTTATCATAGGATACTTGCACTGCGCAGACAATCGGAGGGGCGGCAGACGTGGGCCGCTCGTCCGTTTCATTGCGAGGCGGCGTTTTCGGATGGGCAACGACCAACATGACGACAACCACAACCTCGCCGCACCCCGAAACGGGGCAGATGGTCAGCGTCCGGTCCCGCAACTGGATGGTCACAGACGTTTCCGCCAGCACGCTGCCGCCCGAACGCCTGCAATCCGGCTTGGAGTCGCCGCAGCACCTTCTCACGCTCTCGTCGGTCGAGGACGACGGCCTGGGCGAAGAACTGAACGTCATTTGGGAGCTTGAGCCGGGGGCCAGGGTGGTCGAGAAGGTCGCCCTCCCCGACCCCACCGGGTTCGACC
>JBBQWR010000036.1:0-60187 GCA_038210495.1 Pirellulales bacterium | reverse complement strand
ATGACCAACCTCCATGAACCAAAGGATTCGTTCCGTCAGGCGACAACAATTGTCGCCCCGAAATCCATCCTTCGCTGTCAGCCTTGCCCAAACCAGTGTACATGGTGATAATTTGTATAGGCTGTGATGCGTTCGCCCTGTTCCAATTCGGGGCGGCTGAACGCGAGTCAGCGATTATGAACCGCGTAGTCGATTTCGACCCACAGTTTTTTCAGGAGATCTCGCTCGTCATCGGGCAGGCGCCGAGAACCGGACGCAGAGCGGCGCGCTTTACCCAGCGAATCCCAGCCATCCGTAAGCCCATTGTTGCCTAGCCACGATGGGAGGATGTCAGCTAATGCACCGAGTTCCAGCCGTTCGCACCACTTATCGACAAGCAAGGCAATTTGCTGGTTGGCTATTTCGGCATCCATGCCAACCATCATACCGACCGCCGGGCCGTGGTAGAATGTGCCCATGAAACCCCGCTTCCAATTCCGCCTGCGGACCCTGCTGATCGTGGCCCCTACTGGCCTCGAAGCGCATACCTACACAAATTTCCAAAGGCCAACCACCATGCCACCTAGCAACAAGTTGGCTACCGGTAAGATGGAAACCCACGTAGCCGCAGCGTATCGCTCATGCCGATAGAGAGGCCAAGAAACCAAGACGGAGATGAAGCAGCTCAGTGGGAAAGTTCCGATGCACAATGCCAAGAGAATAATTGCCGGGTTTCTAGTTGCTTGCGGGTCGTCCAGCAACATCGGCGACATCAAAGCCGGCAGTACACCCAGAAAGCCGAGTAAGGCAAATAGACTACTCCTGCTGCGCAGAACTTGACGAGTACGCTCGGGATCCATGTTAATCATCATTTACGGCATAGGCCTTAATCAAGCGAACTCGGCGAGGCAGTTCGGGAATTGATTCTAGAAATAACGAAATTCCTTGGCGGTTTTGCGGTATTCTTTGTTTGTCGAAGACAAAAAACGTTGGCCATGGCGGGATTTCGAGTGAAAACCAACTTAAGACGAAGACTCGCGGATGGCAAGCGCCGCATCGAATCGCGGCTCGATAAGAACGACAACGCGGGCTGCGATCGACCCAAGCTTTGGCCGACTAATCTCCGCTACGATCTGGTGTAAACGGCGGCCGATTCTTGCCGAACGCCTGCCCCTTTTCGGGCGCATCGATCTCGGCCAAGCGAATCTTATGCTGGGTCGTTCCCACTAGGACACGGACCGTATCGCCATCGCTTATCGAGACGACTTTGCCTCGGAGCGTTTCAGGCCCGGCCAGCAGTGAGACGATCAGGATGGCGAACTGGATCATGGCCGGCGCTCCAAGAGGTGGGATTCGAGGGCATCCTACTGGCTCGCCCCTGCCCGAGCAACGCCGGAAGCCATCACCGGACGAAACCAAACGCGAGACAGCGCCACCGTCACGAGGAAACGCCGCTGGACGGCTCGATAGGCCAATAAGTGCCCAAACGCGTTAGCGTGCATCCTGGAGCGTTATAGGGGACGCCCGTTCACAATGAACAAAACCTACCTATATTACCAACCGCGAGGATGGATCAGTCGGCAGATCACGGAGCGCGGCGAAATGGCATGGCCGAACGATGCGACGGGGGCGCTTTTCCGCTGGCTGGCGGCATGGCGTTATTGCTACCTCCGCGACGTGGCCATCCAGACGTGGGTTAAGCATCGGGAACGGCCAGAGACGCATCGGCCATCGCCCTGGAGACGTTTACCGCTAAACTGCGGCGCGACGTGGCGGCCCATGTCGAGACGATCAAGCTGGAGCAATTCGACCGCACCCTAGCCGACGTGCTGGATGAAATCGATTTTGAAGCGATCGCAGATTATCAGCTCGGGATGATGAGCGGCTACCAGTCGAGTCGTCCCGACGTCACGGAGCAGAGCCGCTACCGATGAGCCTCGAAGCGCAGAACGCGGCGGCTGAGATTCGACTGTGGGCTTGCCGACGGGCGGGAGAAATGCTGGCGTCAACCGTCAAAGCAAGCCGCCCTATAAAAGTGTCCCACGATGGGACTCTTTCGGAATTAGGAATCAACCGCAATCAATCCTCCCGATGGCAGGCCATCGCCGAAATCGACGGCGCCGGTCGCACGATGCGACAGGCGGAATCAATCGACATTCAAGCGCTCGCATCGTGCGAGCGCTAAGTCCCGTTGTGAGACTTTGAACGGTTGCGGAGTCAGCAAAAATCAAGTTGTCATCGTGCAAGCTTGAAATTATCCGAATGGCGGTGCTACCAGCGTGGAGTCAGCCCGAAAAGTGTCGCATCGTGCAACACTTACCGATTTTGGCCGGCTCAAATCCCGCGTTGACAACCGGACGTTCGACGGGGCATACTGCAAGCGTCGGAAAGGCGTGTGGTAACGCCGCCCGATAGCCCGCATTGGCTTTTCGATGAGATTCTTTATGCACGTCCAAAGGACCGCAACCCTCGTCAACTGGCGCTTCGGCGCGGATGCTCTCATCGGCATCTTACCAACGGTTGACGAGGGCTGCGGTTTTTTGCTGCGCTCACCGCGCGGAAGAAAGGGCTTACCATCATGGGCAAGCCGTATCACGCCGTCATTCTGGTGACGGTTCCCGCCGACTGGCGGCCAAGCCGAGTGTTTCATCTTCCCCCGACGTTCACCGAGGCCCGGTTTTATTCGAGGCGATTGCCGCTGGGCATCGCCATTGAAGTCGCCAAGAGCTACAACCGCGACCGGATGCACGAGAATCCGATCGGCACATGGGCATTCACGATTCGAGCCCTGAAGACGCTGGCCTACGGTTCACCCGACAGTCGCCAGCAATTGCCCAACCCCAATAGCCGCCGGTCGATGCTCCGTCGTCAAGCGGAAGGGGGTGGCATATGAAGTTGCTCGATTACTTCGACACCGTTTATGTCCCAATCAAACGGAGTGAGGGACTCGCCGCCAGCGGCTTGGACGTGATTCGTCGTTCGGTCCGCTGGCTCGCGGCATCGCTCAAGCGCGACCCGACTTTAGCCGACCTGAGCGACTCCGCGATTTCCGCGCTCTGGCGGTTCATTGTTCGGCAAGGCCGAAGCCGGAACACGGCGACGTGGAACTGCCAACGGCTCGTGTCGATTTGGCGATTTGCTCATGCTCGTGGCGACGTGGCCGGCGACAAGCTCCAAGTCGCGGCGCTCAAGCGGCGGCATTCGGCCAAGCTCGTGGGAATGGCTCGAATTCCCGTGAATGAGCCACGCGAGCGGCGGCACGGAATTCCGCCCGTCAAGGAGGCCGCAGCCCCGGCGAATCCGGCGACAACGGAAACCTTGCTCGTGCAATTCCTTTTCCGCCACTATGCCGTGTCGCATGACGTTTCGCGCACGTCCATCGATAAGGCATATCGTTCGGCCGTCACCAGTTTCGAGCGGAGTCTCAATCGACCCGCGACGGTTGGCGATTTGACGACCGCGAATGTGAATGCCTGGCTCTTTAGCCTCGTGGAGCAGGTCAGCCGCGAGACGGCGCACGGCTATCGACGGACCGTCCTAATGCTGTGGCGATACGCCTACGATTCTGGATTGCTCGCCGAATATCCGCGAAAGGTCCGGCCAATCAAGAGACCGCGACGGATCATCGAAGGATACGACGCCGATCAAATGGCCAAGCTCTTGCGGACGGCCGACATTGAGCCGGGAGTGTTTCCCCAAAACGGAATCGAGCGGCGGCTGTGGTTCGTGGCGTTCCTGCTCGCGGCATGGGCCACTGGATTGAGATTGGGCGATCTGCTGCGAATCGAGCGGGAATGGATTCGCACGGATGACACTGGCGCAGGACGGCTATCACTCGTCATGCACAAAACGGGCGATGCCATTGACCGCCTGTTGCCAGCGGGCGCTGTGGCTGCGATTGATCGGCTCATGGCAAGTGGCCCGTCGCGCAAGTTGTGTTTCCCATTGTGGACAGATCAGCGGGATTACTACCGCGAATTCAAATTACTCGCGCGGCAAGCCGGCCTGGGCGGCACGACGAAATACATTCGACGGGGCTCGTCAAGCGAGGTTGAACGTCAACTATCGGGCGGCGGTCGCAACCATCTTGGCCATCGATCGGCCGGGCTTTTCGAGACCGCTTACCGCGTGGATCGGATCGTCGGTAAGAACATCCCCCTTCCGCCCGAGCCCGTGTTCGTCCCTACGCTCCGCATCGGCCACGTGGCCGTGGAAGGGGGCGCCACGTGAACCGACGCAAAATGTTTTCGACCCTGGCGACCGCGCTAGTCGTGGCCACGCTGCCCCTTCCGTCCATCGACGGGGCGGATGATGACCAGTGGATGGACGATATGCCGGCCGACGAATGGATCCAATGGCGAGGCCCGGAGCGACTCCAGAACGCGGCCGGCCTGTTGGCTCACTTGGAGCGCCACGGGACCGAGGATG
The DNA here is from genome assembly GCA_038210495.1 of Pirellulales bacterium. Classification (GTDB taxonomy): domain Bacteria; phylum Planctomycetota; class Planctomycetia; order Pirellulales; family DATAWG01; genus JBBQWR01. Next base: position 55,780 of record JBBQWR010000036.1, on the reverse strand, counting down.
AATTCCCGAACTCTTGGCGACGTCAGCGATCAGCAGGCGCCGCCGAACTCCGCGCGGGCATCGTGATTGTCTACGGTTACCGCTACACCCCATGCGATGACCGCCAGCGCATCCTATCGGCAATCGAGGCCACCGGCGCGCCCGTGCTGTCGACGGGCTTCAGCGACGATCACCGGGCGTGGTCTTCGCTCGTTAAGGGTGACGTAGATTCGATCAAGCGGCTCGTGGCCGCGACCGTGGGCTTTTCGTCAAGACGAGGCGTGTGACCGATGAAGTCGCGAGTAGAACGCGGCGCCCGGCCCGGCCGTCACGATTGCGGCCGGGTCGGCTTTTATTTTTCCATCCCATTGACAGTGCGCACGATATGCGTATATTTATGCGCATCGCAGGGCATCACTTGGAGGAAAGATCAGTGGCAGCGACAAGTGGAAATCGTGTGTCGATTTACGTTCCGGCCGATCTGAAGCGGCGCATGGACAAAACCAAAGAGGATGTGAATTGGTCCACCCTCGCCTGCGCGGCTTTTGAAATGAAGTTGGGCGAAATCGCCACTAAAAAGGAGAAAAAGAACATGGACGACGTCATTCAGCGATTGCGGGCCGCAAAATTAGAAGAGGGCACCGAAGCCTATACCGAGGGAGTGACCGCCGGACGCAGTTGGGCAAGCGATGAAGCAAGCCCATCACAGCTTAATCGCCTATCGCGATTTCTTGACGGCATCGATTTTGAGTCGTGGGTCGATGGCAACAACTCGGCGTTTAGTATTGGCCAGTTGTTCGCTTTTGAAATTCTCGGAACCGGTGAGGATCGCAATCTCGCGGCGAGCTTCTGGCAAGACAACGTCATTGACGACCGCGACTATCTCCGTGGATTTGCGGCGGGGGCGATGGATATTTGGCAGCAAGTTAAGTCGCGAATCTAGCGGATCATCCGTTACCCGGCCTAGCCGCTGCGAACGCGGCCGGGCCGGGGTTTGTCGAAGGTATCAAACCACCAACCAACCCGTCGGCGCTCGTTAGGGCGCAAATCTCGCATCCGTATTTCAACCGACAGCAACGAATCGAGGGTATCGCGATGAAAGCTTGGCTATTCCAAGATTTTCGCCAGAAGCAGAAGCTGGGCGGCTCGGCGCCGTGGTCGGTCGGCTGGATCGACCCGGATGGCAAGCGAAAGTCAAAGCGCGTGGGCGCCAAGAGTGTCGCTGAAAAACACCAACGGATGATCGAGGGGCAACTCGCGTCCGGCACGTATCAAAACAAGAGCCGCAAAGACTGGAAATCGTTCCGCGAGGAATTTGAAAAGAAGATTCTCCCCCGGCTGGCCCCGCGCAGCCAAGCCGTGATGAGGCAATCGCTGGATTGTTTTGAGAAGCACTGCAAGCCGGGCAGGGTGGCCACGATCACCACGGCGGCGATCGATAGTTTTATCTCCAAGCGAACTGCCGACCGTGGCATTAAGGCAGGTTCCAAGGTATCGGCGGCGACGATCAACAAAGACCTACGGCACTTGAAAGCGGCAATCCGCGTCGCTGCCGAGTGGGGCTACGTGGTCAAATCGCCGAAGTTTCGCATGGTCCGAGAAGAGAGCCGAATCGGCCACGTTATCACCGCGGAGAACTTCCAAGCGATTTTCGCCAAGTGCGATACAGCGACGGCGCCGAGCAAGCAAGGGTTTTCGGCCGGCGACTGGTGGCGGGCGCTAATGATGTTCGCCATCGGAACCGGCTGGCGAATCGAGGAAATATTGTCGCTCAAGTGGGAAGACGTCAATTTGGAGACCGGCGCCGTCATCACGCGAGCGGCGACGAACAAAGGCGGGCGGGATGACCTGGACCGGCTGCCGGGCGTGGTAATCGACCACCTGAGGCTGATTCGAGGCTTTGGGGCTTTCGTGTTCCACTGGCCGCTATCCGAGCGGCGACTCTGGCTGGCGTTCCACAAGATACAAGAGGCGGCTGGCGTCCACCTGATTTGCCCCTACGCCGATCGGCACGAATGCACGAGCTGTTGCCACTTGTACGGGTTCCACGCTCTACGCCGGGGCTATGCGACGTTTAACGTAGCGAGAATGTCCGGGCCGCTGCTGCAAAAGAAGATGCGGCACAAGTCGTTTAGCACGACGCTGCGGTATATCCAGTTGGCCGACAAGATGAGCGAGGCGGCCGAAGCCGTTTTTATCCCCGAAGTCGCCAAAGCTGCGATGGCGTGATTTGGACGCCGATTGAGTGTTCTATGAGTGTCGGACCAAAAATCGACACTCGACACCGGAAAAGACAATGACCGAACGACTTGACCTATCACAACTTACAACTAGAGGCGCCGGTCGGAGTCGAACCGACGATGGCGGATTTGCAATCCGCTGCCTTAGCCTCTTGGCGACGGCGCCTGACTGACCGTAACTTAGGAAAACACTGCCGTTGGGTCAAGAGAAGCCTGCGCGGTCGCATTGTCTGGTGTTAACCGGTCCGAGCGTTCGATGGTGAATAGGAGCCTATCGCTCCGATTGTCCTTCGCCCCGTCTGCTCCGAGGCCTGCCATGCGGCTGATCGACCTGTTTAACACGCTGAAATCCCGCGATCAGATGGCTCAACTCGCCGCCGATCTCGCCCGGCGGTCTCAAGCGGATGTTTCGGCCACGATCGGATCGCGCGTGCAGCGAATGGGTATTGCGGAAGCTCGGGGATATGTGCGGGCGCGAGCGCGAGGCGTCTTGGAATCGCATTTGGACGTCCTGCTGCGACAACCCAATCTCTTTAAGCCGGGACTGCGAGCGACGCTGATCGAGGACGCGCTCGAGCGGACGATCATCTGGGTCGTCGGACAGAAGTTGAAGACCGAGCCAGTTCGTCAGCAACGCCTGGCGGCTTAGGCTGCCGGGGGCAGTAGACGGGAGTCGGGAGACGGGAGTCGGGAGTCGGGAGTGAGACCCGGCTTCGCCGGTTGGCGGCGGCCCGCGACGGCAGGCGGGAGCTTAAGTTCCCTGTGCCAACTAATCCAGCGCATGGGAATAACAGCTTGGAGTTCCGATTTCGCCCGTCGGCTCACTGATTCTTTTCGCATTTCGTTTTTCGCCGCCCGCTCCAATTGATACAATGCGGCCGGGGAAAAACGGAGGTTTGCGATGGAACGATCTGTTGTGCTTCGCGTTGCCGCGACGGGTATCGCGACGGCCGTGCTGTTCGGTTGTCCAATAATTGCCATCGCGCAGCCGCGGGCGGGCGCCATTCAACTGCCGACGTTTCGATTCTTCGCCACGAGTACCACCGTCGAGGTTCCCGACAGTGGCGGTGCTTCCCTGGGCGGGGTCACTTCGTCCGCCTCGGGCCGCTCGGAGCGAGGCGTTCCGGGGCTCGGAGGGCGACCGTTCGACAATGTGGCAACCGGCCGCGCGACGGGCGCCGGGTCAACGAGCGTCACCGCGACGGTCCACGACCTGGATGCAATGGATCGGCAATTGTTGGCGGCAGGCGGCGATGTCGCCCATCGCGCTAACCCCACCGCGAACGAAATCGCCAGACAGCGGTTGCCGGTCATGCTCCGTTATCGAGCAAGCTCGGATCCTATCGGCGAACGTACAGACGTTGCTTCTCGTTTGATGGTCGATGCGGCCGGCGGCGCGAGCATCGCCGAGATCCGTCGGCAGCAGTCGGCGGAAGACGCCGCTGCGAACGATGAGGCCGCGAAACTTTTGGATCAAGGCAGGCAAATCGCGGCGGCCGGAAAATCTGGCGTGGCGAGAACTTATTATCGAATGGCTTGGCGCCGTGCGACGGGCGATCTAAAAAATCAAATCGCCGCCGCCGCTGGAGAATTAAATCGCGAACCGGCCGGCAAGGATTCCGTGGCGACGCGCGCGAATTGGTGACGGGACGCCAGCCATTTCCTTGCAGCCTCCAGAATCGCGTCATCCCTGCTCAGTCAGCCGCAAGTCGCCAAATCTCCCCCCATGTACGACGCGATCATTATCGGAGCCGGGATGTCTGGCCTGGCGGCTGGAATTCGGCTCGCCCATTTCGGCCAGCGGGTGTGCATTCTCGAACGTCATTACGCGGTCGGCGGACTGAATTCCTACTATCGCCTGAACGATCGAAACTACGACGTCGGCCTGCACGCCGTCACGAACTTCACGCCCCGCGGCGCCCGGCGCGGTCCGCTCGCCCGCATCCTGCGGCAATTGCGATTCGCGTGGGAAGACTTTGAATTGGCGCCGCAGCTCGGCTCGCGAATTGCCTTTCCCGGCGCAACGCTCGATTTCACCAACGATCCGGCGTTGCTCGAATCGGAGGTCGCCCGAGCGTTTCCGCGCGCGATCGACGGTTTCCGCCGCCTGCAAAGCGAACTGTTGGACTACGATGCGATCGAGTCCCCCGAAGGTCGTGTGTCGGCTCGCGAAATCGTCAGCCGCGCGATCGACGACTCGCTACTGGTCGAAATGCTGTTTTGCCCGCTCATGTATTACGGTTGCGCGGCCGAGCACGACATGGATTTCGGTCAATTCAGCATCATGTTCCGCAGCATTTTTTTGGAAGGTTTCGCTCGACCGCTGAAAGGCGTCCGGGTGCTGATTAAAAAACTGGTTCGGCGATTCAAGCAGCTTGGCGGCGAGTTGCGGATGCGCAGTGGAGTCAGCCGCATCGAGAAGGTCGGCGAAGAAACTCCCGGCGTCGTGCTCGACGACGGCGAGCATTTAGCCGCCCGGCGCGTCCTGTCGTCCATCGGTTGGCCCGAGACATTGAGGCTGTGCGGCCCGGCCCTCGCGCCGCCCCCGAACGACAGCGGCCGGCTGTCGTTCGTCGAATCGATCAGCACGCTCGACGTTAGGTCGCGCGACATCGGCCATCCGCACACGATCGTGTTCTTCAACGACCACGACCGATTCGACTGGCGCCGGCCGGAGGAGCTGACCGATTTTCGCAGCGGCGTGATTTGCTCGCCGGACAATTACGACTACGCCGCCGCCGATGCTCCCATCGAGGGCGCCGTGCGGCTGACGGCGCTGGCGAATTTCGATCGTTGGAACTCGCTCGACGAAGCCCAATATAAAGTGGAAAAAGAAAACGCTCATCGCCGCATGGTCGAGTCGGCGCTGCGATTCGTTCCCGATTTTCGCGAGCACGTGAAAGACCTCGACATCTTCACCCCCAAAACGATCCGCCGCTTCACAGGCCACGACAATGGCGCCGTCTATGGGGCGCCGCACAAGCATTACGACGGCGCCACGCCCCTAAAAAATCTGTTCATCTGCGGGACAGATCAAGGTTTCGTTGGTATCATCGGCGCCTTGACCAGCGGCATCGGCATGGCCAACCGGCATTTTCTCGCCGGCGCAAATCAAATTCAGCCGCACACGAAGGAAGCGAAAGAGGAACTGCGCGATACGCCAGCGAGCATGGAGCCGCGCACGCAATAAGCGGTGGGAGCGATGGGGCGTCGCGACCGCTCCCCGCTTACTTCGTGCGCGATTCCAGGAACTTCGTGCGCGGCTGCACGGGCAATTCTTAGTCATTCGGACCGATTGAAGCGACCAACACCCTCATGCCTCGCGATTTTCTCCAAGGCGCCCGAGACGAGTACGACTGCATTGTCGTCGGCAGTGGTTTGGCCGGACTCACCGCCGCCAACACGCTCGCCCGCGCGGGCCGAAGCGTGCTGCTGCTCGAGCAGCACTACAAGCTCGGCGGCATGGCCACTTGGTTTCGCCGCCCGGGCGGGCATATCTTCGATATCTCGCTGCACGGTTTCCCGATCGGGATGATCAAAAGCTGCCGCCGCTATTGGAGCCAGGAAATCGCCGATTCGATCGTGCAGCTCAAGCACATTCGGTTCGACAACCCGATGTTCCAGTTGTCGACCACGTTCGACCGCGGCGACTTCATCCGGCTGCTCGCCGATAAATTTAAAGTCCCGACGGAGCAGTCGGAAGCATTTTTCGCCGCCGTTCGCTCGATGAATTTTTACGACGATCAATCGCTCACCGCCGGGCAGTTGTTCGAGCGATTTTTCCCCGGCCGCGAGGATGTGATCCGCCTGCTCATGGAGCCGATCACCTACGCCAACGGCTCGACGCTCGAAGATCCGGCAATCTCCTACGGCATCGTATTCTCCAACTTCATGTCCAAAGGGGTCTACACATTTTCCGGCGGCACGGATCGGCTCATCGGTCTGATGCACGCCGAGCTTTTGAAGAGCGGCGTCGATGTGCGAATCCGCGCCGATGTCGAGCGAATTCATGTCGGCGGCGGTGTAGTGACCGGCGTCACGGTCAACGGCCGCGAGATCAAGGCCAAGTCGATCGTCTCCAATTCGAACCTCAAGGCCACCGTTTTCGACCTGGTCGGCGAGCAGCATTTCGATTCCAAATTCGTCGATGAGGCCCGCGCGGTGCGACTCAATAATTCGAGCTGCCAAGTCTACATGGCGCTCAAGGCCGGCGAAACGATCGACGAGAGCTGCGGCGATCTTCTGTTCAGCTCGACCGCGCCGCTATTTCGCACCGAGCTGCTGCTCAGCCGCGACGTCACGAGCCGCACGTTTTCGTTCTACTATCCGCGAACTCGCCCCGGCAGCGACCGCTGCCTCGTCGTTTCCAGCACGAACGCCAATTACCACGACTGGGCCGATCTCGATGCCGAGGCTTACGAAGCGAGCAAGCAGGACCTGATCGAGACCACGCTCGACGCCCTGGCCAAATACATTCCCGATATCCGCGCCAAGCTCGACCACGCCGAGGCCTCGACGCCGCTCACCTTTCAGCATTACACCAAGCACGCCCTGGGCGCGAGCTTCGGCACCAAGTTCGAGGGCCTCGCCGTCAGCCGGGCCATTCCCCAGCAGGTCGCCGGCCTATACCATGCGGGCAGCGTCGGCATCATCATGTCCGGCTGGCTCGGCGCGGTAAACTATGGCGTGATCGTGGCGAATGATATCGATTCGCTGTTGATGAAAAGGGGGCTAGAGCCGCGCACGAAGTAAGCGGGGCGCCAGTTCACCATGGGCGGAAGAACGCTTACTTCATGCGCGGCTCCCTAACGATGAACACCTCGCTTGCCGAAATCCACGCCGCGATTCCTCATCGCGACCCGTTCTTGCTCATCGACGAGATCATCTCGCGCGACGACCATCGCATCGTATGCCATAAGCGATTCACGGGCGGCGAGTTTTTCTACGCCGGCCACTACCCCAGTTTCCCGCTCACGCCCGGCGTCCTGCTCTGCGAAGCGGCCATGCAGGCCGGGGCAGTCCTCCTCTCGCAATTCGTTCCACAAGATGGCAAGTCGGTCCCCGTCGCAACGCGGATCAACGACGTTCGCTTCAAGCGAATGGTCCGCCCCGGCGAGACGATCGAAATCGAAGTCGACCTCATCGAACGACTCGCCGACGCATTTTTTCTAAAAGCAAAAGTCACCTGCGCGGGCAAAGTCGCCGTCCGTTTCGAATTCGCCTGCACAATGGCCAATCCCGCTCAAGAAAGTTGACAGCCCACTAATGGGGTCCGACCTCGCGTCAGAATAATGTCGCGCCCGTGTTTTACTCCCCGCGCCCCGTGCCACGCTCCCTCCCTTGTCCCACTTCCTCCAACTCGCTGGCAAATCGGTTCTCGTCTTCGGTCTCGCCAACCGCAAGAGCGTCGCTTGGCACATCGGGCAAGTGCTCGCCGAAGCGGGCGCCACCGTGGTGTACGTGGTCCGTTCCGAGCAGCGCCGCGAGAGCGTGACGAAATTCGTCGGCCCCGCGTCGGTCCTCGTCTGCGACGTCGAGTTCGAGGAGCAAATCGAACGGCTGCGAGCTGAACTGGCCGCGATGAACGTGCGGTTTCACGGCCTGGTGCATTCGATCGCGATGGCCGAATATCCGGACGGCCCCGCGCCGTTTCACGAGACGCCCAAAGCGGCATTCCTGCGCTCGGTCGACATCTCCTGCTATTCGCTGATCGCCCTAGCCGGCGCGCTCAAGGACCTGCTCGATCCCGACGGCGCGGTGGTCGCAATCTCAATTTCCACCACGCGGATGGCGAGCGAAAACTACGGCTACATGGCGCCGATCAAGGCGGCCCTGGATTCGTCGCTCGCGTTCCTCGCCAAATCGTTCAGCCGGTTCTCGCGGATTCGCTTTAACGCCGTCGCGGCCGGTCTGCTCAAGACGTCGGCCTCCGCCGGCATCCCCGGCTACGTCGAATCGTATCTCTACGCCGAGCAGGCGACGCTACGCAAGCAGGCCGTGCAAACCGACGAGGTCGCCCGCGCGGCCGCCTTCCTGCTCAGCCCCGCCGCCAGCGGCATCAACGCCCAAAGCATCGTGGTCGACGCGGGCATGTCGATCAACTACTTCGACCGCGATCTGATCCGCCGAGCCATGCGAGTCGACGAGGTAGGCGGTTCGTCAGGCGATGCCGGCTAGTCGCAAAAGCGGCAGAATCCCGATGAGTTCTGGTCGCGCAGCCCAGGTCTCCGCCGGTCCCGGCGTTTCTGGACTTGCGCCCCCACCCCGCCTATAGTCTCATATCCGCCGGATTCTCCGCGAAAATCGACCAATTCGCCGATTTGGGGGTGTCCTTGCTACCGGCCTCCACGACCAAAACCTGAAACCACAAGCCTCAAGCCGCCAACCTCTCGACCTCAAGCCTCCGCCATGTGGATTGTCCGCCTAGCCCTTCGCCGGCCGTATACGTTCGTCGTCATGGCGATGCTCATCGCCATCCTCGGCATCGTGACGATCGTGCGGATGCCGACCGACATTTTTCCCGAGATCGAAATTCCGGTCATTTCGGTGATTTGGAATTACAGCGGCATTTCGCCCGACGAGATGGATACCCGCATCGTCGGCAATTTCGAGCGGGTGCTCGTATCGACGGTAAACGACATCGAGCACATCGAAAGTCAGTCGCTGAACGGCATCGCCGTCGTCAAGATATTCTTGCAGCCGAACGCCAAAGTCGACGGCGCCCTATCGCAAGTCACCGCCAGCGCCGAGGCCGTGCTGCGGACCATGCCGCCGGGCATCTTTCCGCCGCTGGTGCTTCGCTATAGCGCGTCGAACGTGCCGATTCTCCAGGTTTCGCTCGGCAGCGACACGCTCAACGAGCAGCAACTGTTCGACTTGGCCACGAACACTCTGCGGCCCGGGATGGCCACGGTCCGCGGCGCCCAGATTCCGTATCCCTATGGCGGCAAGGTGCGGCAGATCATGGTCGATATCGATCCGGAAAAGCTGTTCGCCGAAAAACTCTCGGCCGCCGATATTTCCGACGCGATCAATGCCCAGAATCTGATTCTGCCCTCCGGAACCACCAAGATCGGCCAGCAGGAATACAATGTCCGGCTGAACAGCAGTCCCGATGCGGTGGCCGCGATCGCCGATCTGCCAATCCGCACGGTCGGCCGCCGGACGGTTTATATCCACGACGTGGCAACCGTGCGCGATGGCTTCGCCCCGCAGACGAACGTCGTCCACGTCGACGGCAAACGGGGAGTCGTGCAACCGGTGCTCAAGTCGGGCGCCTCGACGCTCGATATCGTCAGCGGCGTCAAGCTTCGCCTGCCGTCGCTGAAAGCCACGCTCCCCGAATCGCTCAAGATGTCGTTGCTGGCCGATCAATCGGTCTTCGTCAAGGCGGCCGTGAGCGGCGTTGTCAAAGAAGCCGCGATCGCCGCCGGCCTAACCGCCGCGATGATATTGCTCTTTCTCGGCTCGTGGCGAAGCACGCTGATCGTCGTGATTTCGATTCCGCTCTCGATTCTCGTCTCGATCGTCACGCTCAGCTTCCTGGGCCACACGCTCAATGTGATGACGCTCGGCGGCATGGCCCTGGCCGTCGGCATTTTGGTCGACGACGCCACGGTCGAGATCGAAAACATCCACCGAAATCTGCATCAGGGCAAGCACCTGGTCGAAGCCATCCTCGACGGCGCCCAGCAGATCGCCGTGCCGGCCTTCGTCTCGACGCTTTGCATCTGCATCGTGTTCGTGCCGGTCGTGTTCATCACAGGCGCCGCCAAGTCGCTGTTCGTCCCGCTCGCGATGGCCGTCGTGTTTGCCATGCTCACCAGCTATCTGCTCAGCCGCACGCTCGTGCCGACGATGATCCATTATCTGCTCGCCAAAGAAGTCGGCCTCTACGGCGGCGTGCCGGACGAAGAAGCCCGGGGACTGTCCCCTTTTCTAGAGTCCTCGGAAGAAAAGGGGACTGTCCCCCTCCCCGCCAAAGGTCGTCAAGCAAGCTCGAATCGCAACCCCAGCTGGCGGATCCATGAGGCCTTCAATCGCCAGTTTGACCGTCTGCGCGATTTTTACGGGCGTTGCCTGGCCTGGGCCCTTGCCCATCGCGCGATCGTGATGGTGCTCTTCGTCGCGCTGGTCGCCATTTCGCTCGCGCTGTTCCCTCTGATCGGCCGCGACTTTTTCCCATCGGTCGACTCGGGCCAAATCCGGCTGCACGTCCGCGCCCCGGCCGGCACGCGAATCGAAGAAACTGAGCGGCACTTCGCCCGCGTGACCGATGCGATCCGCGACATCATCCCAGCCAACCAGATTGACACCGTCATCGATAACATCGGGATCCCCAACAGCGGCATCAACCTGTCGCTCAGCGACGGCTCGCAGATGTCCTCCGCCGACGGTGAGATCCTCGTCTCGCTCACCGCCGACCACTCCCCCACGCCAGCCTACGTGAAACTGCTCCGCGAAAAATTGACCGACCAATTTCCCGATCTGACGTTCTTCTTCCAGCCGCCCGACATCGTCACGCAGGTGCTTAACTTCGGCTTGCCGGCGCCGATCGACGTGCAAATCGTCGGCTCCCGCGCCAGCTTCGCGAAGAACTACGACATCGCGCTGAAAATCCGCGACCGGATCGCGGCGATCCCCGGCGCCGTCGACGCCCACTTGCAGCAGGTTCCCCTCACGCCCGAGCTGCAAGTGACCACCGACCGCACGCTCCTTAGCCAACTCAAACTTTCGCAGCGCGACGTCGCCAGCGACGTGCTCGTATCGCTCAACTCCAGCGGCCAGACGGCGCCGAATTTTTGGCTCGACCCGAAGACCGGCGTTCAATATCCGCTCGCCGTCCAAACGCCCCAGTACAAAGTCGACTCCGTCGAGGCGCTCAATAGCACCTCCGTCGTCGTCGGAGGCGCCGCGCCGCAACTTTTGGCGAACTTGGCCACCGTGAGCCATCGCCTCGGGCCGACCAACGTGACCCATTACGACGTCGCTCTCAGTCTGGACGTGCTCGCGGGCGTGCAAGGTGTCGACCTCGGCCGGGTCGCCCTCGAGATCGACCGCGCTCTCGACGAATTCCGTCCAAACCTGCCTCGCGGCACGACTGTGACCATTCGCGGCCAAGTGCAGACGATGAACACGTCGTTCGAGGGCCTGAGCTATGGTCTCGTATTTGCTGTCGCGCTTGTATACTTACTCATGGTCGTCAACTTTCAATCCTGGATCGATCCGCTGATTATTCTGATGGCTCTGCCGGGCGCCTTGGCGGGTATTTTGTGGATGCTTTTCGTCACCGGCACGACGATCAACGTCCCATCGCTGATGGGCGCCATCATGTGCATCGGCGTCGCGACCGCAAACTCGATTCTCTTGATTACGTTTGCCAATGATCAACGCAAGATCGGCTACGACGCCCACGACGCAGCCTGGGCCGCCGGCGTGACCCGTCTGCGGCCAGTCATCATGACCGCGCTGGCGATGATCATCGGAATGGCCCCCATGGCCCTCGGCCTCGGCGAAGGAGGCGAGCAAAACGCTCCGCTCGGCCGGGCCGTGATCGGCGGCCTCGCGATGGCCACGTTTGCCACGCTGTTCTTCGTCCCCATCGTCTACAGCACGCTCCGCCGCCACGCGCCGAAGGAACTTCTGGATTTAAAACATATGCAACATAACCAATGAACGCAGCCGGGGCCTGCTTAGCGCTCGGGACCTGACCCTGTTTAGCGCAGGGGTCTGTCCCCTTTTTGCGATGCCCCGTGAGCAAAACGGGGACTGACCCCTCGGTGCGGTCGCGCAGTTAGAAAACGTGAATCATGGCCGTTGAAACGACATCCCAAAAGACGCAGCCGGCGCAGCCAGCGACTTCGCCCCCTCGCACGACCCCCGAAAATGGTCACGGCCCGGACGGTCATCAGCCGCCGACTCACGCCCCGCAGGAAGACGAAATCGGCCGCCCCCCTCCGCCGCCGCGCCCCAATTTCATCTGGCTGCTACTCGCACTGCTCCTCGTCGCCGGCATCTTCGCGGGCCTGTTTTTGGCGGGCTGGCTTCCCATGTTGTCACGCGAAAAGGGCCTGACCACCGCGTCCGAAAAAATCAAAAACTCGCTGCCCCGCGTCAACGCGGTCCATCCCCGTCAATCGCCGGCCATCACCGTCGCGATCCTCCCCGGCGACGTCCAGGCTCTCGAAGAAATCACAATCTACGCCCGCACCAGCGGCTACCTCAAACGCTGGCTCGTCGACATTGGCGACGAAGTCCGCGCCGGCCAACTGCTCGCCGAAATCGAAATTCCCGAGATCGACGACGAGCTGCGGCAGGCCAATGCCACGCTCGGCCAGCTCGCGGCGAAGCAGGCCACCGCCGAAGCGAACAACCAGCTCGCCCAAACCACGCTCCGCCGCTACGAAGCCCTGGCGATGAGCAAATCGATCAGCCAGCAAGAGCTGGACGAACGCCGCGCGACGGCCGACACGGCCGCCTCGGCCGTTACCGCCGCGAAGGCCGACGTCATCGGTGGCCAAGCCAGCGTCCAGCGGCTCACCACGCTCGTCTCGTTCTCCCACGTCTTCGCGCCGTTCGCCGGCACGATCACCGCCCGCAACATCGACGTCGGCCAATTGGTCACCGCTGGCAACGGCTTGGGCCAAGCTCTCTTTCACTTGTCCAAAACCGACCCGGCCCGCGTGTTTGTCAATGTCCCCCAAACCTACAGCGGCGGCGTCCGAGCGGGGCTCAAGGCCGAAGTCACCGTCCGCGAGATCGCCAACCGCAATTTCGTCGGCAAGGTCACTCGTAGCGCCCGGGCGATCGATCCCCAAACTCGCACGATGCTCACCGAAATCCAAGTCCCCAACCCCGACCACGCCCTCCTCCCCGGCTCGTATGTCCGCGTCCGAATGGACGTCTCCCGCGAGCACCCGCCGCTATTAATCCCGGCCTCGGCCCTCATCTTCAACGCCGACGGCACGACCGTAGCCCTGCTGAAAGAAAACCGCCGAGTCCACTTCCAAAAAGTCGAAGTCGAAGGCGACTTCGGCGCCGACGTAGGCATCTCCGCCGGCCTAACCACCGCCGGTCTCGTCATAAGCAACCCCGGTCAACGCCTAACCGAAGGCGGCCCGGTAGCGGCGGATGAGCCGGCGACCGAAAGAATAGAAGATGCGACAAAAGCTGAGAAGTAAGCCGGCGCGATTTATTCAAGCCAGATCGGGAACGGGCACTCGTTGAATATCTTCAATAAGGCTCGAAACCGCTTTGGCAAGTTCCCGAAAATGTGCCATCGCTTCGACAAGATTATCCGGACCTCCTCTTGTTCGCAGGAAGCTGCCGTCGGTGTTTTTGGTTGGCAACATTCGTTTATCGATCGCCGTGATTCGATTCACCAAGCGTTCTCGAGTTCCCGGCGGAAAGCGCGGATCCTCAAGGCTTTCTAGAAGTTCCGTCGCTATGGCAATGCTGCCTTGCCAATTTACCACCAAGATCGGCTTTCTGGCGTAATCTTCAGTGGGCAAAGGAATTCGAAGTTTCAAAGAGTATAGCGTGACGTGCTGATCTAGAACATCGTGAGCGCCCAATAAGTCTTGCACAAATTGCCGCACGTTTTCGGCAATTTCGGAACCGTTCTTCGTCGCAAGACGTTCGTAAAATTCTTGCGATGACAGACTCGTTATTCGGCGCCCCTCCGATTCCGTGGGCGTACTTACATCCGTTACAATACTGCGAGCAGCTTCATCGCTCATCTCGATCTTTACGATCGCTCGCGTAACCTCCGCCGTTCTTACGACGACGCGCGGAACCAATAGCAAGCAATCTTCATCGGCATGCGTAAACCGCCAATTGAGGCTCCCGCGCCATGTCAGGCACGGAGTGCCTGACCTACGACTACAGTTGACCTACGGTCGTGTGACAATGGTTCTCGCTAGCTATCTTTGTTCGGTTACGCCCCAAAAAGCATCCCTGCCGGGATACGACCCCGGGCCGGCTTTACTCCCGTCTCCCGACTTTCTTCGTTGACGACCAGCAGCGACGAGGACAGACGAGGCAGGTTTTACCACGAAAACGCGAAGACACGAAAGACGAAGGCACTTGCTTGAGGTCTCATCAAAACAGCTCCGGTTGCGCAAATGGCAACGAATTTCCGGTCCGTTTGGTTGGTGTTGGGGCAAATGGGAGATTAAGATTGATCTTGGGGAAACCGGCGTTTCCCATACAAGTCCTTATTCAAAAACGGCCCACTTGCGGTCTCAGGCTCTTCGGGCCAACAGGAAAACGTGTCATGAGAATCACCGTCCGCGCGGTTTTTGCTAGTGCGTCGATCATCTTGGGAATGTCGCCGGCCGCTCAGGCCACGATCATCAGCGCCAATTTCACCGGTGGAAACTTCGGCGGGGCGCCGACATCCTTGAATGCGACCGATACGGCCGGAATCGGCGCGTTCAACGCCGCTAATTGGAATAATTTGGACGGCAATCCAGGAGGCCCCGCGTCGCTGAACGACTCGACGGGCACCGCAAGCGGCGTGACCCTGACCTGGGGGTCGACGAGTCCAGCCCTGTATGGCTCCGGCACGGGGACCGCCACGGGGGACGCCAAGATGTTCAACGGATATATCGACAACCTCAACAATTCCACGGTCACGCTGACTTTCAGCGGGCTTGTGCCCGGTTCGCTCTGGAATGTCGCTTCCTACAGCCTTCCCGACAGCCTTGACGGGCGAACCAGCGATTACGGAATCGGAACGGATATTCGGTATCTCAAATCGGACAACGCCGCGAGCTTCCAAACTTTCGGATATGTTCCAGTTGTCGGGAGCAGCGCCGGCAACTTCACAAGTGGCAATACCAACGAGTGGGACAATATCGTCGCCGATCCGAGCGGAAATATCGTCATCACGGCCCATGCCGACGCATTCCGCGCTTACTTCAATGGCGCTCAACTCGCGTCCGTGGCCACGGTGCCCGAACCGTCGTCGGCCGTGCTGATGGGAATCGGATGTTTCGCTGCGGCGGCATTCGCCAGTCGCCGCCGAATGGCCGCATAGGCAGGCCGTTGTTGTTTTACCGCGAAGACACGAACGACGAAGGCAAGAAAAGTTTAGACAATATTGCCAGGATTAAAGGAAATTTTTTGGATGGGCTTCACCATCGCGGGTCGCTCGCGAATCGGCTCCGCGATTTGACTTAATCCTGAAAATCCTGTCTATTTCCCTTTCTTCTTGTCTTCGCGGTAAAATTCTCTCCCCAATGTCACTTATCCTTTCGGCGACTCAGTCGGTAGGTCAGGCGCCCTGTGCCTGACGACGGCCGAACGACAATCGCGGATCGATGGGCTATTCGTCCAACAGCCTAGCGATGGGCCGGCTCTGTCAGGCACGGAGTGCCTGACCTACGACTGCTTAGCCTTCGGACGACTCAGAGACTCGATCGAGATCAGCGGCTTGCCCGCGGCTGTTTGAGCGGCCGATGTTTGGCTCACGGGGCATGTCGAGCAGGCGCCGCAGCCGGACTTTTTGTGGGCCATTGTGGCCCAACCGCGGCGGACGAGATAGATTGCGGCCGCCAAGATCGTGGCGACGACGATCGCCGTTTGCCCGTCCAAGAGTGTCGAAAGGTCGGCGAGCATTTGTTGGTGGCAGTTTTGAAAAAGCACTGTCAGGCACGGAGTGCCTGACCTACGGTGTCAGCCCGTTAGCCATGTGCCGATTTGATAAGTGGCGAAGGCGCCGATATACGCGAGCACGGTCATATAAACAAACGTGAAGGCGGGCCAACGCCAACTATTGGTTTCGCGCTTGGTCACCGCCAGCGTTGCGGCGCACTGGGCACACAGAGCAAAAAAGACCATGACCGACAGGGCCACCGGGATCGTGAACACGGGTCGGTCCGTGTTCTCCCAGGTCGCGCGGCGGAGTTCGGTTTGCAGCTGTGTCTT
The DNA here is from genome assembly GCA_038210495.1 of Pirellulales bacterium. Classification (GTDB taxonomy): domain Bacteria; phylum Planctomycetota; class Planctomycetia; order Pirellulales; family DATAWG01; genus JBBQWR01. The sequence goes on along the minus strand of JBBQWR010000036.1, from coordinate 39,632 downwards.
CCCCTCTTCTTCATCCAAGTTGACGTCCTCGCCGAGATTGTAAATCACGCCGAGCGTGCCAAGCACGACTTCACGGGCAGGAAACGAAGCGATCGCCGCGCACCCCAGCCGCCAATCCCAGCCGAGCGGGCGGACGACCGGCTCCACGAACCGGCCCATTTGGCCCAGCAAACTTTGCCGCTGATAGGCGCCCGACTCAAGCTTTTTTAGTTCGTCTTTGTCGTCGAAGCGGGCGAGCTGGTTGTCGAGATCGGCCAGTCCGGCGGCGAGGGGGACAGTCCTCTTTTGCTCCGAAGAGTCCGCAACGGGGGACATTCCGCCTGCCAACGCATCGCGCTTGTTTTGCAATATCGTTCGTTGCGATTGAAGATCGGCCGTCACGCGATCGGCATCGTGCGGGTAATAGAGCATCGCCCAGACTATGACGGCCACTGCGACAATCAGCGTGCCGGCTCGTTGGATAAAGGCCCAGCCGCGCTCGACCATGCGGTGCAGCACGATCCTCAGCGACGGAACTTTGTACGGTGGCAGTTCCATTACGAACGGCGGCGTGGCGCCGCGTAGCAGTGTCTTCTTCAAAATCGCCGCGACGATCACCGCGGCCACGATTCCGACCAGATACATGGCAAACAGCGTGAGCCCTTGCAGCCCCAACACGCCACCCAGATATGTCCGCGCGGGAATGAACGCTCCGATGAGCAGCATGTAAACGGGCAGCCGAGCCGAGCAACTCATCAGCGGCGCGACGAGAATCGTCGTCAACCGATCGCGGCGGTTCTCGATGACTCGCGTGGCCATCACCCCGGGGATCGCGCAGGCGAACGACGACAACAGCGGAATGAACGACTTGCCGCTGAGGCCCACGCGAACCATCAGCTTGTCCATGAGATAGGCCGCCCGGGCCATGTAGCCGCAATCTTCCAAGATGGCGATGAACCCGAACAGAATCAGGATCTGCGGCAGAAACACGATCACGCTGCCGGCGCCACCGATGATCCCCTTGGTCACCAGCGATTGCAGTGGGCCCTTGGGAAGCATTCGCTCGACGGCGTCGGCTAGCCCCTTCACGCCGCCGTCGATCCCATCCATAAGCGGTTTGGCGAACACGAAGATCGACGAGAACACGACGAGCATCACGGCCGCGAAGACGAGCGTGCCCCACAGCTTGTGCGTCAAGATGCGATCGAGCCGGTCGGTCGTTGACTCGGTCGACTGTTCGGGTCGGCGGAGCACGCCCTCCAGAATGCCGCCAATCCATTGATAGCGGGCGATCGCTTCGACGGCGGGCGTGGAATGCCCGGCATCGGCAAGTCGCTGACGGGCGGCCTTCAATTCGCTCGCGACTTTTGCGGCAATGCCCGTGGGCACGGCGCTTTCGAGATAGCCACTAGTATCCAGCAGCAGTCGTTCGACCAAATAATGCGGCCAACGATTGTCGGAGAGTGAACCGGCGCCGTCGGCCAAAATCGCTTCGAGCTTGCGCGCTTCGGCGCGAAACTCGGGCGGCAGCGCGCTATCAACCTTCGCGTTGCGCACGCTCGCCGACTTCGCGCACGAATTCGCTGACGAATTCATCGACGAGCCGGCCGCGGTCTGGAGAGCGGTCTGCAATTCCTTGAGACCGATGCGTCGATTGGCTTGCACGGGCACGACCGGCGCCCCAAGCCGCTCAGCTAGGCGGTCCGTGTCGATCTCGATGCCGCGCTCGGCCGCCACGTCAGTCATGTTCAGCGCAATCACCGTCGGCAGGCCGAACTCCAGCACTTGGCTGACGAGATAGAGATTTCGCTCGAGATTGCTGGCGTCGACAATGCACAGGATGGCATCGGGCGGATCGGCGTCCGCTTGACGACCGAGCAGGACGTCGACCGTGACCATTTCGTCCGGCGACTTGGGAGCGAGACTGTATGTGCCCGGCAAATCGATGAAGCAGAATTTTTGGCCGGCGATTTCGGCGTGGCCGATTTTTTTTTCGACCGTGACGCCCGGATAGTTGCCAGTTCTCTGCCGCACGCCAGCCAAGCCGGTGAAGAGAGTGGACTTGCCGGTGTTCGGATTGCCCACAAGCGCGACGGTGATCGTGCGATGCCCGGTGGCCAACGGAACGGGTGAAAGAATGGACGAGGCGGCCGCGGCTGGAGCAATGGACGGATTAGTTGCAGACATAGCAGCCGCAGGGCCGTAGGTCAGACACTCTGTGCCTGACAATTTATCGTCGCGATATCCACCAAAAACCGCATACCGCCCAAACCACTTGGCGATTGTCAGGCACGGGGCACCTGGCCTACCGCGCTCAAACGGTTTCGACTTCCACTCGGGCGGCCTCCGTTTTGCGGATGCTCAACCGGTACCCGCGTAGCTCCAGTTCGATCGGATCGCCAAGCGGCGCGGCGCCAAGCACGCTGATGGTGACCCCCGGCGTGAGACCCATCTCCAACAACCGAACGGTGATTTCGTCGCCTCCAGTCACCTGCTTCACTCGACCTGAACCACCCACCGCCAATTCGTTTAGCCACATGGGCGACTCCCGGCGAGATGCCTGTTGCCGCGAGTCGAACTAGGCGGGAACTGCCATGCGCACCAGAACGTTGAGTGATTCGCTAGCCCGAAAGCAGAGCCGTTGGCCAGCCAGCTTGAGAATGCAAGGGGCTCCGGAGCGGACCATTTGCACCTCGACGCCGTTACGCAGGCCAAGCTCTTTGATGCGTTGAACCTGATCGGGTCGACCCACAATTTCGACAATCTGAGCTAGCTCTCCATTTCGCAAGCGAGCCAGCGGCATGAGATGGTGCATTGATGATTTCGGAAAAAGGCGGCAGGCTAGTCGGGAACTGCAAATTCCAATAATCGAATTCCAACCCCAATCGGAGTCCGCGTGTGCGGAGACGCATCGTTATGGTAATTGAGACTCATTCTCATCTTCGACCGATTCTAATGGGTCTGCTCACACGAATCAACAGGCGATGGGTGAAAATCTTTGCTGGCTGCCCTAAGATATGGGGACGGCAGCTTTGTCGTTGTCATCGGACTGCGGGCAAAAGCGCCGGGCCCCGCGTCGGCGCGGATTGTCACGAGGTTTTCAAAGGAGATCAGCCCCCATGTCGATCAGCGAGAAATCCCCAATCGACCCCGCGCTGAAGGAAACGGTCACTTACCCGCCGGGCCGAATGACCGAGGAAGAGTTTCTGAAATGGTATCCCGAAGAAGTTCGGGCCGAATGGATCGATGGAGAAGTCATTATGATGTCGCCGGCGAATACGGAGCATAGCGACTTGTTTATTTGGCTCGCCGCGGTTCTGCGATTCTATGTCGAACGGCGAGATATCGGAAAAGTTTTCGGGCCCGAGTTGTCGGTGCGATTTTCCACGCTGCGGCATCGCCGACTACCCGACTTGTTTTTCGTCTCGAATTCGCGGCTGGGAGAATTGCGGCCAACGCATTTCGAGGGGCCACCCGACATGGTGCTTGAGATCGTATCGCCGGAGAGCATGGCGCGAGACTGGCGCGACAAATATCGAGACTACGAAGCGGCGGGGGTTCCCGAGTATTGGATTATCGATCCCATGTCCCAGCGCGCCGATCTGTATGTGCTGACCGGCGGCAAATATCGGCAACTCGTGGCACACGAAGGCTGGCTTCACTCCACCGCCGTGTCGGGCTTCTGTTTGAAGACCGAGTGGTTCTGGCCGGCCACGCGCCCCAAATGTCAGCAGGCGCTCGACGAAATCGCCCGATCGGCGCCGTCGACAAGTTAATTCCACCAGCAAGAGTCATTGCAATGTCGACCACCGACCGCTCGCCGCTCGATTCAGCGATCCTGGAAACGGTTACTTATCCCCCGGGCCGAATGACCGAGGAAGAGTTTGTTGCCTGGTGCCCCGAAGACCTCCGGGCCGAATGGATCGATGGAGAAGTCATTATGATGTCGCCCGCGAATACGGAGCACACGCGATTAGTGATGTGGCTGACGCGAGTGCTCGCGGAGTTCGTCGAACGACATAGCTTGGGAGAGGTGTTCGGCCCTGAACTGCCCGTCCGCTTTTCGTCGCTCCGCCATCGCCGACTACCCGACTTGTTTTTTGTGTCCAATTCGCGGCTGGGAGATTTGCGGCCAACTCATTTCGAGGGGCCACCGGACATGGCGATCGAGATCGTATCGCCGGAGAGCATGGCGCGAGATTGGCGCGACAAATATCGAGATTACGAAGCGGCGGGGGTTCCCGAGTATTGGATTATCGATCCCATGTCCCAGCGCGCCGATCTGTATGTGCTGACCGGCGGCAAATATCGGCAACTTGTGGCACACGAAGGCTGGCTTCATTCCACCGCCGTGTCGGGCTTCTGTTTGAAGACCGAGTGGTTCTGGCCGGCCACGCGCCCCAAATGTCAGCAGGCGCTCGACGAAATCGCCCGATCGGCGCGGTCGACAAGTTAATTCCACCAGCAAGAGTCATTGCAATGTCGACCACCGACCGCTCGCCGCTCGATTCAGCGATCCTGGAAACGGTTACTTATCCCCCGGGCCGAATGACCGAGGAAGAGTTCGTTGCCTGGTGCCCCGAAGACCTCCGGGCCGAGTGGGTCGAGGGAGAAGTCATCATGATGTCGCCCGCCAATACCGAGCACAACGAACTTTTCATGTGGTTGGCTGGGGTTCTAAAATATTACGTTGATGAGCATGGGCTCGGACAAGTGTTTGGCCCGGAACATACGGTGAGATTCGCGTCGATTCGTCGCCGCCGGCTACCCGACTTGTATTTCGTCTCGGCCGATCGATTGTCCGGCTTGCGGCCCACCTATTTCGAAGGTCCCCCCGACATGGCCATTGAAATCGTTTCGCCGGATAGTGTGACGCGCGATTGGCGGGATAAATTTCTCGATTACGAGGCCGCCGGAGTTTTGGAGTATTGGATTATCGATCCGATGTCTCAACGGGCCGATCTCTATGTGCGAACCGACGGCAAATTCACACAGGCCGTGGAAGCCGATGGCTGGCTTCATTCGACGGCCATGAAAGGACTCCGGCTCAAGATCGAGTGGTTTTGGCCGGCCACGCGCCCCCGCGTGCCCGATGCTCTGAGAGCGATCGCCGATAGTGGGTCGCGATAAAGTACATCCCGTCCGAATGTGCAACGTGATTCATGGGGACTTTGCAGTGAGCGGTCAAAGACAGAAAGGCTACGCTCCCCGCTGGCCGAGGTTCGGCCCGCTTGATCTCTTCGAGCGCTGGCTGCCGAGCGCGATGCAGCGTCGCGACCATCAGCAGTACGACCAGCGCCATAATGCCCGCCGTTCGAACCACGGCCCGCCGCGATACGTCACCCAGCGACGCCACCGCCAGATGATGCATCAAGCCTAGCGAGGCGATGATCGACGCCACGAATAGCCCGGTCGTCAACCCATTCTCGCCGAGCATCGCCTCCTGCATTAGCGGATGCGCGGCGATGAGAACCCAACAACCGACGGGCAACTGGAGCACCGTGGCGATAAGCGACAGTCTTGCGCTCGCTCGCACGATCCTCGCGGCTGATTGGCCGTCGTCACCCGAATTTCCGCGATAGGCGCCTTTACGACTCGCCAGCAGCATCGCCGCGCCGCCCGTCACGGCGACCGAGGCCAGCCAATGATGAGCGACCCGGGCCAGCGATTCGTTTTCCAACAGCAATTGCCAATACAACCGGCGGTCGAACTCCACGTGCCACAACTCGGGCCGCAGGCTGAGTGCCGAAATCACCACAAACAGCGGCGGAAAGTGATACAGCAAATTGGTGCTAGCCATGACCGCCAGGCCACGATGCACGACCCGGCCGGTTCGCGTCCGGGTCAAGCGCCGCCAGAGGCCGACATACGCCCACATCACAACTATATAAAACGCGAGTTCCGCGACGACGTACCACCACCGCGCCGCCGGAATTCGCCCGAACGCCGTACGATAAGGGCTCGACTCGCCGACCGGCAACAGGACGACCGACAACAAACCCAGTCCCATGCCCGCCGCGCCGATCGCCAACGACCAACCGGCCAACCGCCGGCCGACCTCGCCCGCGACGCGATCCTGAAAGCGCGACTCGCGCCACTGGAGCCAAATCGCCAGCAGCGGTCCCGCCATCGCGACATCGACAGCCAGCAGGTGCAGTCCGAAAACGACAATCAACAGCAAATCGAGCATCGTGGAAAATCAATCAATACCGCGGCAAAGGGCTAGCAGCGCCCCTTCAGATCATCGTGGCGCCATGATACTGCCAGCAATTCTAGCCACGGCCCCCGCACATAGCCACGGCATCCTGCCGCGCCGTTACGAACGACCAAACGCTCGTCGACTCGCCTCAACCGAGTTGACCTCACTGGCAAACTCACCTGCTAGCTGTTCTGCACGCGATCGTATAGAAGCATCCATGCGTCAGTCTCCTATTGAGAAAAAGGTGATGAAATCTACCCATTTCTGCTAGCTGACACAAGAATTCTTACAGGGTTCCCGCGCGACGCTATTAGCGCTGCCCCGCTTGGGGCGTTGGGTCGTAACCGCCAAAACATCGGCGGCGTTTCCCGATCCGGATCGTCAGATTTCGGAGCGACGCCTCCTCCAATATCTAAAGCGATTACTCGCTCGACGTGGTCTAGCAGGTCATCTGCACACGTTCAGGCATAGTTTCATCTCGCATGCTCTCACTCATGGAACGCCCGAAGCAATTGTCCGGGCTTGGGTCGGACATGTCGATCGGGACGTTATGAGGCTATACACCCACATCGCCGATTCGGCTTCACAGGCGGCTATGCAGCGTCTGTTCCCAGCCGACCCCAAACCAACTGCAGAAGGGGAGGCTAAACATGATTAAGACGACGATCCAGCGCGAATACAGCGCACTCAAAAAAACTAGGCGAATAGTCACGGCGCAAAGCAAGAACAGTCGCCGAGTTAGGGCGCCTGCTTCTTTTGAGAGCGGAGGGCATGGGACTCGAACCCACAACCGGTTACCCGGCACCACATTTCCAGTGTGGCCGCTAGCCATTCGCTTACCCTCCGGGGGGGATGCCGTGCGGCATCGAATCAACTCACAAATTGTCGCATAAATCCTTATTTTGAAACGGCTTGCATTCTTCGCTAATTTTCGGGCCGCTTCGCAGCACGAAGCATCTGATTTTCCTGTTTCGCCGTACGAGTGCTGCGCCACGCGCTGCGCGGCTTTCTGCTTTTTTCACCGGTGGCCACATTTTGCGCTGCGCTCGCCGGATTGGCAAGCGGCGGCAAGGCGTCCAGGGCGCTAACCAGTTCGCTTAGGTGGGCCCGCGAGTAGCGGCCGATCGTTAGATTCGGCGTGCTATGTCTGGCGAGCTTCTGAGCGACCTTGGCCGACACCTTGCCACCGACCACGGTCGAGATATAGAAGTTCCGCAAGGCGTGAAAGTCAAAGACTTCGCCGCGGTCGTCTTTGTAGTTCAAAAAGTCGGATCGCTCGCGGAGTTTCTTTTCGGCCGGCGTCGCCGCGTCCTCGATTTAGACTTTGCGGGCCACCGTCAAATCGGCCCGGATCGTTCGCGCCGTCTCATGCGGCATTCGAGCGAACAACTTCTCTTTGGTTGGACGCCCCTTGAGCCAGGGCGGAGCATCTCGACTAGATCGGGGCGAATCGGTTTCAAGTCTTCACGTCGCCGCTTACTACACGAAGCTACAACGGTAATTGTCGCCGGCTGCGCATCCAATTCGATCGATCTCACCATGAGGCTTCGCAATTCTTTGGCTCGAAATCCAGTGAAGGCCGCCAGCCGATAGAGCATCGCGCGATCGCCACCGGATAAGCTGAAAGCTCGATGCTCGTCGAAATCATAATCGCCTCGATTGTTCGTCGTTCCGGTTAAAACGGTCGCCAGATTGGCATTAAAAGCCCCGATTCTTCCAGCGATCCGATTTTGGCGATGCGTTTTCGGCTTTTAGGTAGGGTCTTAATCTTAGAAAGAAGCCCCCGGCCGCCTACGCCGAGATAGCCGGCTGAATGAATTTCGCTGCGACATACAGCGTCGATTGACGGCCGCTAGTATCCTCATGCCGGATAGTCACGAGCTGGCATTGCAGCAAATCTTCGATAATCTCGTTGCGCTCGCGGGCCGGCACCGTCACTCGGTTATTGAGCGTCGTTTTAGACGCCCCGGCGGGGCCGCAAGATTCGATGATCCGCAACACAGATTTTCGCTTGCCGTCGTCCTGCGAAGCACTCACCTCAGAATCCGCATCAGTACAACATTGCGACCGTGCCAATCAAGTTGTTCACCGCGAGCGCCTCGATTTTCAAGGGCGACGCCTACGCGGACGCCACAAAGAATCGCGCTCTCGTGAATCCACATGCCGTCGTGATGCCGCCGAATCCTTTCGATCGTCTGTGCATCATGCATGCGAGTACGATCTTGTGAATCTCGAATCCACGCGATAGCAATTTCATCAAGTTATTTTTTCGCTGATCCTTAGAGTCCAGTTGGCGTGTTTGTCTCGTGCGGCCAATAGGTCACCGCGTCGTCCTTCCAGCAGATGAAGCTTACGCCGCCGTCTTGCGAGATCACAACCAATAATGCGTCGCGCAGTGCGCCGCAGAGGCGATAGGCGGAGCGGTGCCGGATACCGACTTCTTCCGTTCCCTCGTGCACGAAGCGAGCCCCTTCGGCGTCCAGGGCTCGCCGCACGGTTGCGACTTCCGGCAAATTGCCGACGATTTCCGCGCCGAATCCTAGTAGTTCCATTCGCCTCGTTAGAGCCACCGCTCCGTCGACCCCCATCAGCTGCGCGATGAGGTGCGACATCTCGAAAATCCCTTCGTCCAAGTCGACCAGTTCCTCGTGATGCATCTGATTATAGTCGTCCCAGCCGATCGGCGCTTCGGCCGGGCGGCCCATCCGGCCTCCCGCGGCGGCGATCGCGTTCATGATCGAGACGATCAGCCGATTGAATCGTCCCCGCGCGGGATCATCGACGAATTGATATTTCAGTTTCAGCTGCGACTCCGAGTTCTTGAGATTGCGGACGGCGTCTTCGGGAAGCACGATCAACGTTCCCCCGTGACGTGCATTCCGCACGGTCGTGATCAAGCGGCGGAACATGTGCTGGGAAATGTGCCGCGAGATATTGCCGTCGAGCGTTGCCCAACGTTCGTTCTGCGCGGCCCGGGCTCGGCCATGCATCTCGTACAAATCGGCGCGAATATCCGCGAAACGACCGCGAATCCAGTCGGCTTGAAAAACGTCGAGCGTCCACCGCGCGATGTGGCCTGCCCGGACTGTTACGAGCAACTGCGACCCGCGGTAGATATCCAAACAGCCGGGTCCGGTCACGGCGACGATGACGCAATCGGGCGATTGCGGGGCCGGGCCGCGGCCGCCTTGAATGTTTTGCAGCCACCGCGGACCAGATTGCAGCAGGCCCCAGATCGCTAGACTCGGCAACGGCTCGCTGGTAATCCCGATCAGCGAGCGATGGAAACTTGCGGCTGGCGAGAGCCGGCGCAACTCTTGAGCCGTAAAGGGTCGTGGCTGCTGGAACACCAGCCGTTGCAAATCGGTCGGTGGTCCCACGTCCGATGGGAGCGCCTCGGGTGGATGCAAAAGAAGCCGAAGCGTCGTCGGCCGGCCTTCGTCTTGCAATAAGCTCGCCTCGAACGCCACGGCCACAACCCGCTCGAGAACTTTTTGGTGAGGCGGCGGAAGAGGGCTTACGGATTTTAATCGAGTCTTGTCTCCCGACTCCGGCTCCCAGCGAAGAAGCACATGAGCGGCGATTTCCTGGGGCGTGGCGAGCATCATCCGATCCAGTCCGTTTCGTTCCTAAGATGGCCATCCGTGGAGTCGCCCGGCAGCGAAGTTTTCGGGAACTGCCGCTACCTCGGACGGTCCTCGCCGCCCTCCGCGGCTTAGCCCGTCGCCGAGATCATAATACGATCACGGCTTGGCGAAGGGCAGTTTCCCAGACCCGCGCGATTTCGGCGGAGCATAGCCCTCGACTCGGTCGTACACGCGAACGTAATCGACCACCATTTCTACCGGAAAAACGGTGCTGGCGTCGGGGTTGCCCAGGAACTGTCCACCGACCGCGACGTTCATCACGATATAAAACGGATGGTCGAACGGCGCCGGCCAGGGATTCAATTCCGAGGCGTCCATTGCCGGAAGCCCTTTTCCGCCCTGCTCGTCGCTACAGCTCCACCAAAAGTTTTGAGTCGAGTAAAGCTTGTCGTCGACGTACCAGCGAATCTCGCTCGGATCCCATTCGAGGGCGTAAACGTGAAAATCGGCGATCGTTCCTTTGTCGGGGAGCGTGTATTCTTTCTTGATGTAGGTGTTCTCGGGCCAATGGCCGCCGTAATGCAACGTGCCTTGCACGACGTGGGGATTTTGCCCCTTGGCTTCCATCAGATCGATCTCGCCCGAGGCCGCCCAGCCGCCGTATTTTTCGTCCTGGGGCAGCAGCCAGATCGCCGGCCAAACACCTTGGCCGGTCGGCAGCTTGGCACGAAACTCGAACCGGCCATACTTTTTGGCAAACAGCAGCGACTTGTCTTCCTTTCGCGTTTTCAACCGGGCCGAAGTGTAGTCGCAATGTTTGTACGATTCCTTGACGGCGCGAATGTGCAGCATGCCGTCCTTGAGGTAGGCGTTTTCCGTTCGATTCGTGTAGAATTGCAATTCATTGTTGCCCCAACCGGCGATCCACTGATTGCCTTCCGGGCTCTTGAAACCGTTGCCGCGATCGAAGTCCCATTTGGCGCGGTCGAGTTTTGGCCCGTCAAACTCATCGCTCCATGCGAGCTTCCAGCCGGTCGGCGCCTTGGCGCTCGCCGCGGCATTCTTGCCGGTAGCCGGGCTCGAACCCGGATCAGCGGGAGCGGAAAACGTCGCGCTGAGCAGGCACGTTCCAAAGACAGTAGCCACCGAGCCAACGGCCAACCAACGTAGCGGATTGAATGCGATCATGGAATGAAACTCTCGGTTTGAAATTCGGCCGGATTGCGTCCGGCGGCTCGCCGATTCTAACATCGCCGATTCCCCGCGGTAAACCGGCTTCGATCGCCGGGTGGCCAATGCCGGTCTGAATTGCTAGCCAACGATTCGGTTACACATTACACTAACGCAACGCACCGGCCACGCGATCATCGGTTGTGGCGGAGTAAATCGGGCTTAATATCTTTGAGGAATTCATGTCGACTGACGTCACGACTCCGCAGCCGAACGATATGACGCCGGTCGCGAGCCCAAGCTGGCCGATGTCGCGAATCGTTTTGCTCATCGTACTGGCTATTTGTTTAGCGCTGTTGGCCTTCGACCAGTTGTCAGGCCGGCTGCCGCAGAAAAGGGCTTACGAAAAGCTGAACGCCAATCTGCTCAATGATGCGCCGACGGAAGGCCAAAAGCCGATCGGCCAGAACATTGTGCTCCTATCGCCATCGGGAGTTCACCGATTGTTGGGCCGCGAGCCCGATTCGGTGGAGAGCAACGCGGGCAAAGCGGCGGAGTTGATGTTTGATCCCGAAGCGGCAGCGGAAAAGAAGCCCGCTGGTGGCGCGCTGGAAAAGCCGGCCCTGGTCGAGTCTTATCGGTTCCGGGGCGTGCTGCACTCCTATACGCTGCGAGTGTCTTACTTAAAGGGCGCCGTGGTGCGAGCCCCGGAAAAAGAGCAAGATTCGCTGATCCTCAGCGGAGTAAAGCCTGTCACGGAGTAAGCCACATTCACCATTTACCGCGTTAAAAGGACCCGAGCCAGATTTCCGGCGATACCTGCGATACAGACGGGGGTTTGATCCCTACGGGATGGTGGGATTCAGCATTTGAACATCAATAAAGCCGGCCCCACTTTTCCTTCCTGCCCAGACTTCCACGAGAATTTCTTTCGATCCGAATTTCATCCACTGCGAATTTCCGGTTCGGGATGTTTGCCGTATGGATCACACCCCACCAGAGAACTCCATGATGGCAAAACGACGGCTTGCGCCGCGCGGTTTTACGCTCGTCGAGCTGTTGGTCGTGATTGCGATCATCGGGATCTTGATCGCCTTGTTGATTCCGGCCGTGCAGGCCCTTCGAGGAGCGGCGCGGCGCACATCGTGTGCGAGCAATCTTAAGCAGATTGGGATCGCTTTTTTGCAATATATGGATCGTGGCGGCCCGACATCGCCGTTTCCGGTTTGCACCGAGATGGCGTCGCTTCCTAATCCGGCTCCCTTGCCGCAAAACCTGCCGACGATCGACAAAGTCTTGCTTCCGTACTGCGAGAACAATCAGCAAGTGTTCGCCTGTCCGGATGACACGAAATATTTTCCGCCGCCGCCGGACGGCCAAGGACTCAAGCTTAGCTACGATTATCCCGTTACGACGTTTTTCAAGCAGTCGGTCGAGGATCCCACGAAGTTCGTGCCTTACATCCGCAGTCAGTTGTTGAATTTGAAACATCGGCCCTCGAAGACTTCGCTGATCACGCTGATGTTCGACTACGGCCCTTTCCACGGTAATCCCGGCGACACGGCTGGCGCTCAGAACTTCCTTTACCTCGACGGACATGTGGACGACCAATGATTCAAGGCAATACATCCTGGCCGAAGCGGAAAGCTGTTGAAACGGTCAAACCGAGCAACAATAAGCGCCGCGCCTTTGTCATTTCTTCATTCGTAGCCGTGTTTCTTTTGGGCAGCGTCGGGTTGGCGTATGCCCTGGGATTCTTCACCGATTCTCGGATCACCGAGATCAGGGCGCTGCAGGCAAAACTACAAGACGACTCGCTATCGCAAACCGACAGGCAAGCGCTATGGCAAGAGTTGCGGAGCAAGATGGGCGCATTGCCCGATAATCTCCGCGCCGAACTCAGGGGAAATCGCGGGCGGGGTGGTGATCCCAGTCAGATGTTTCAGCGAGAGAAGGTCATTCTCGCGATGCCACATGACCAAATGATCGCCGAAGTCGACAAAGAGATCGATCGAGACGTCGCCCGTGAGGCGGAGCGAGCCAAGCGCCGGGCTGCCGAGGATGCCAAGAAACCAGCAGGTGACGCCGGCAAGACCAAGGACGGTGGCGGACCCACTGGTGGTGGCCCTCCCGGCGCAGGTGGCGACGCGGCCGCTGGCCAAGGCGGACCCGGCGGTCCGCCTTCCGGGCGACCGGCCCGATCCGAGGCGGACCGAGTCGCCGCACGGCATCAATTCTTGTCCAGAATCCCACCTGAGGATCGCGTGGCTCATTCCCAATATCGGGAATTGGTGAAGGCGCGAGCGGCCCAGCGAGGCGTTAGTGTTCCCCAGCGCGGGTCCTAAACCGGACTTCGAAATTTTATCGATAATCGAATTCGTATGACGCAGACGATTCTGCTGTACGAGTTCTTCTGCAGCGGCGGACTGTTCGCACGGTCCGATTTGTTGGCCGATTCAGCGCTTCGACAAGAAGGGTTGGCGATGTTGGCGGCCGTCGCCGCCGATTTCGCGGGAGTCCCCGATACGCAAATCGCGGTGATGATCGACGCCCGGTTTCGTGACGAACTATGCATCAGCGGCGCACAGTTCATTGAAGTGATTTCGAGCGAAGCGGAAAGCGAATTGCTCGCCAATTGCTCAAAAAGGTGTGACTGGACGCTCGTTATCGCGCCTGAGTTCGATGGCCTATTGCACCAGCGCAGCTTGATGGTTGACGGGGCCGGAGGTCGCTTGCTCGGACCGAGTCCGCCAACGATTGCCCTGGCCGGAGATAAACATGCGACGGCTCAGCGGCTGACTGCCGCCGGCGTGCCGGCGCCACGCGGATGGCTCGTCGAACCGGCTGGTCGACTTCCGGAGGATTTTCCGTTTCCGGTCGTTCTCAAGCCTTGCGACGGCGCTGGGGCGCACAATGTGCGGCTCTTGACGACTCGGCGGGATGCGATCGATCACCAGCAGCGACTCGCGCGACCTGGAAGATTGGAGCCGTTCATTTCCGGATCGGCGGCAAGTGTCGCAGTTCTTTGCGGACCCGAGGGTAATATTGCCCTGCCGGCTTGCTCGCAGCATTTGTCCACCGATGGCCAGTTTCGTTATCTCGGCGGCGCTTGTCCTATTCCGCCGCATCTCAATGAACGAGCTCAACGATTGGCGCGGCGCGCGATCGACGCCTTGGGGCCGGTTGTCGGTTATTTGGGCGTCGATCTTGTGCTTGGCGATGATCCCACCGGCGGAGGCGACGTGGTGATCGAGATCAACCCTCGGCTCACAACTTCTTATATCGGCCTGCGCGCCGCGGTGCGGGAAAATCTTGCCGCCGCCATGCTCGAAATAGCCTCGGATATTCGCCCTCCTCCTTGCCGACCCTCACCCCGGCCCTCTCCAGAAGGGAGAGGGAGGCGTTTGTCGCATGCCTCGCGGCGGGTAGAATTCGATTCCAGCGGCGCCATGCGCGATCGGGGGCCCGTGTAAAGGGATCGCGACGGGCGCCGATCTTCGACGGGAACATCGGCATGCAATGGCTGGGGATCGACATCGGCGGGGCCAATCTCAAGGTGGCCGACGGACGCGAGTATGCCGCGACAATGGTCTTTGCGCTGTGGCAGAAGCCGCGGCAACTGGCCGAAGCGCTGCGGGCACTGATTGCCGGGGCCCCACGAACCGATCATTTGGCCGCGACGATGACGGGCGAATTGGCCGATTGTTTCGCTACGAAGGTCGAGGGAGTCCAGTTCATCTTGAATGCCCTGGTGAACGCGTCCGATGGGCGGCACACGCGGATCTATCTCAACAATGGCATGCTGGTGGCGCCGCAGATCGCGCTCAAACAACCATTGCTCGCGGCGGCCGCGAATTGGCACGCCCTGACGCGGTTCGTCGGCCGATATGCTCGAACCGGCCCGGCGCTCACGATCGACATCGGTTCGACGACCTGCGATATAATTCCGCTGATCGACGGCAAGCCGGCGGCTCAAGGCAAGACCGATTCGGAGCGATTGCTGGCCAGCGAACTGGTCTACACGGGCGTTGAGCGGAGCCCCGTTTGCGCGATCGTCGGCGCGCTGCCGTGGCGACAACGACAATGTCCGGTGGCCCACGAACTGTTTGCCACGGCTTGGGACGCCTATCTGGTGCTCGGCGATCTACTTGAAGAACCCAACAGCAATCACACGGCCGACGGTCGACCGGCCACGAAGGCCGCCGCGCGAGATCGGTTAGCCCGGCAGATATGCGCCGATCGCGAAACGTTCAGCGAAGAAGAGGCCCGCGCCGCGGCGGAGGCGATCGGTCGAGCCCAACTCGCGAAAATTGCCGTGGCGATGAGCCAAGTGATCGGCCGGATGCCCGCGCCGCCGGAAACGGTTGTCATCTCGGGCCGAGGCGAATTCCTGGCACGCCGGGCGCTAGAACGGATGAAGTCCAACGCGAAGATCGTCTCCTTGGACGAAGAACTCGGTCCGATGCTTTCGCGGTGCGCGACGGCCCACGCGCTGGCGTTTTTGGCCGGTGAAGCCGATGGAGCATGAGCACCTCGATTGTTCGCGTGATCAAGCTTGGCGGCAGCCTGCTCGGGAATTCCGAGTGGCCGGACCGGCTGCGCGCCTGGCTGTCGCGGCAAGCTACGCCGGCCGGTGTGTTGATTGTCGGCGGCGGCTCGGTGGTGGGCGCGATCCGCGACTGGGATGCGGCACATCACCTAGGCGAAACGGCTTCGCACTGGCTGGCGATCAGGGCGATGAGCCTGACGGCCCGAATGGCTCACGCGCTCTTACCCGAAGCGGAGATGATCGATTCTTGGCCCAGGCTCCTGGAAGCTGACTATAAGAGCAAGCTTGTCGTATTCGATCCGTTCACGTTTCTGGAACAGATCGAGCCCACGTTATGCGGCCAACGATTGCCGATTAGCTGGGACGCCACAAGCGATTCGATCGCAGCCCGGGTTGCTTTCGCGCTCAATTGCGACGAACTCGTACTGCTCAAATCGTGCCTTCCACCGCGAGGCGAGGCTTTCGATTTATCTTCGCTCGCGGACGCCGGTTTTGTGGATGCGTGGTTTCCCCGCGTGGCGAAGGAAATACCGGTGGTGAGACTTGTCGACCTGAAGAGTGAGGTATTGGCCGAGGTTCGATTAGGGACGAACGAGCGGCGGCAGCAATGAGCTCCTGGCGCGGCGCCTCGGCTATGTAGACTCGCCACTCGCCACTCGCCACTCGCCTATTCCCACCACCAGGCGCCGGGCTTCGTCGCGGCCAAGGCCTTGGCGCGTGCCGCAACCGCCCCGTCGCCGACCTCGATCTTTTGGACCGCGGCCCAAGGTTGAAACTTCACTCCGCCCGAGGCGCTGATCAGATAGTTGTGACCCCGCTTCACGAACGTGGCTTTCGAGTCCACTTGCCTAGGCACATCCATCGTCTCGAGCGGCATTTTCTTCTCGTCTCGCAACAGGTCCAATCGGCAATCGGCTTTCTCGGCCAATTGCTGGGCTTGGATCAATGAGGCAATCACGGCCAAGTCCATGCAGTTGCGAAGTTGGCCGAACACGGTGTCTTTGGCCGCCAACTCTTCATACTTGCTCGTCATCGAATCGGCCCATTTTTGGGCCGTGTTGTTGGATTTGCCGGTATGCTCCCGGGTCCCGTTGTCGGTGACAAAATCCTCTTCAGTCATGCACTTCACACCGGCGCCGCGGAGTTGCCAAGCCAAGCCTTCGGGATCTTTCAGCAGCGGCTGATAGTTGGCGGCCAGCCACCATCTGGGCAGCAGGTTTTGCGTCTTTCCGGCGGCAGGCAACAGTTCCAGATAGCTCGGCATTCCCTTGACGGGCGCCGGCTCGAAGTTCATCGCCAGCCGCTTCATCCGATAATCGGCAGAGACCATGACGTGGGCGAATCGGCTCGTTCCCGGCACGCCGCCGACGGTGATCTGCTGCGGACCAAGATTTCGCTCGATGTTCGCTAGAGTCGTATTGACGTCGCCGATCGTCGTTTGATGCGACATGAAGGCGCGATATTGCTTCAGGCCCTCTGGCGTCGGATCGATCGAGCAACTGATCCCGCCATTGCGAGCCGCGTCGGCCGTTCTCAGCGAGACGAGCAGATCGTCCAATCGCAGCACGGGCAGGCCCGTGTTTTGACCGACGATTTCTCCTTCGTCGCTCACGCGCCAACCTTCCGCCGGGCCCGCGAGAATTAGATCGTGGTGGAGCGGGTCGGCGAAGATGTATTCCACTCGTTGCAATCCAGCCAAAAGCAGGACCTCGGCCGGCAGCGGTTTCTTTTGCTCTTGATAGCTGGCAATCGTCTCTTGGAGGCCGCGCAGCGAAAGCATCCGCAGCTTGGCGGGCTTGTTCAGATCGCCGGGGGCTTGGGCCAACGCCTTCCGCCGCATTTCTCGGAGCTCCTTGAGGCCCACCGGCTCGATGTTCGCGATCACCCCTTCGGTGTTAACCGACACGCCGCCGACAGCCTGCTGTTGCTGGAACTGCGCGGCCGCCCGTTTTTCACCGGCGACAAGCAGCACGCCGCTGAGTCCGAGCCACAGCGCGCGTGTCGCGAATTTACGAAGTGCCGTCTTGGGAGATCGAGTCATCTGTTTCGCCTCTCGTTTTGGTGATTCCACGACCACGAATTGCATTTGCCGGCTCCTCTCGTTGGGGCGCCGGCAACTTGGGTAACGCAACTGTTTGCGTGATCCACTGTTTGCTGAAATGCCCCGAAACGGCCGCGATAGGCGGTCTGCATGACCAAGCCTCGTCGCCGACACCATCGTAATTCGGTGGCCTGAAATTAGCAAGAAAATCGCTCGCCGACTTCTGAAAGAGCCCGTAAAATGCTTGTTTCGACCGATCGAGTGAATCGCGAAAGCCCGAAAAGCCGAAAAAAAAGACTTTCAGGATAGACTGTCTACCTGCCGTTTTGGGGCCTTCGCTTTTTCGGGCTTTCGCGATTCCGGTTTGCTTTTCATCGCATTGCCATTCGGCCTTGCGCGGGCTACGAAGCACGACGAATCCTTGCACGCTTAGGCCTGGACCGACTAAGGTGTAGAGTGGCGAAGTGCTTGTCTACTTAAGGATTTTGACCCAGCTACACCCATCTCTTCCGACCCCATGCCCAGGGTCATTTCGTTGCCGCGGTCGTAAATGCTTGCATATCTGGTGATTCGGGAAGGCGCCAAATGGACCGACGTGTTTCGGCTTGTGCCGGGACAGCCGGTGACGATCGGACGCGCGCCCACTAGCCAGATCGTCGTCAAGGACGAACGCTGTAGCCGAGCCCATGCCGAGGTGTTCTATTCCCAGGGTAAATGGGTCGTTCGCGACTTGGATAGCCGCAATGGGACGGCGGTCGGCAGTCATTTGATCCGCGGCGACCATCTGCTCGAGGCGGGCGAGATCATCCGCATCGGCCACTCGCAAATGGCATTTGTCCACGATCTCACGAAGGCCTTTCCCGACTCGAGTTCGGTCTTCAAAAGTCTGCCGGTCCGGACGGGCGATCCCAACAGCCGGACCGAGATGCTCGACGAAGACAATGTCTTAGCCGCCCTCGAGCCAACGACGATTACGCATCGCCGGGGTCAGACGAAATTTCTGGAACCGCCGGCTGAGGAAGACGACGTTTCGGCGATCCCCAAGGTCGGTCGCGCCGCGGCTCAACTCTGCCGATTGGCGTTCGAGTTGGCCCAGGCGCCGGATGTCAATACGATCGCTCAAATCGCGCTGGCGGGTGTGTTCGAAGGAACTCAGATCGACGCCGGCGCCGTGCTGTTGCTGCCGCGAACATCGACCGGCGAGATTAGCAGCAGCGACTTGGAAATTGTGGCGTCGCGCACCGATACCGACTCTCCTTATCATCGCATCTCCAATTTTCTGGCCTCCACCGTGCTTCGCGAAGGAGAAGCGGTCCTCGCGCGCAACGTGATGGGGGATAGCGCCCTGGGGGGCCGCGACAGCCAAGGAGAATTCCATGCGACCAGCGTGCTCTGTGCGCCGATTCGCCGCGGCGGCCGGCCCCTGGGCCTGGTGCATTTGTATTCGACCGCCAGCGAGCGGATTCCGGATCCGGACGACCTGGAGTTCGCGCTGGCCGTGGCCGATACGGTGGCGGTGGCGCTGGAGAATCTAGCTCGCCGTCACGAGTTGGCCGAGAATCTCAGCCAGATGGTCGACGAGAATTTGCAGCTCCGCGAGCGATTGGGAGTCGAGAGCGAGATCATCGGCGATAGTCCGGCAATGGAAAAAGTCGCCGGCGAGATCAATCGCGCCGCTCCCAGTCGAGCGACCGTTTTGATTCGCGGCGAGAGCGGCGTCGGCAAGGAGCTTGTGGCGCGGGCGGTGCATTTTTCCAGCCCTCGACGCAAAGGCCCGTTCGTGTGCCTCAACTGCGCGGCCCTCACCGAAAGCCTGCTGGAAAGCGAGCTGTTCGGCCACGAACGGGGCGCCTTCACCGGCGCCACGGAACGAAAAATCGGCAAATTCGAGGCTGGACACAATGGCACGCTCATGCTCGACGAGATCGGCGAGATGAGCCCCTCGATTCAAGCCAAGTTTCTTCGCGTGCTCGAAGGGCATCCTTTCGAGCGAGTCGGCGGCAGCGAGGCCATTAAGGTCGACGTGCGGGTCATCGCCGCGACCAATCGCGATTTGGAGAAGGCGGTGGCCGAAGGGCAATTTCGGCGCGACCTCTACTTTCGACTGCATGTGCTCGAAGTGTTCGTCCCTCCGCTGCGCAAACGGCCCGAGGATATTGCCGTGTTGGCTCAATATTTTCTGCAGCGATTCAATTCCGAGACGGGGCGGCGACTGCGCGGCTTCACACCGGCCGCCACGCGGCAGATGCACGAGTACCGCTGGCCCGGCAATGTCCGCGAACTGAAGAACGTGATCGAACGGGCGGTCGTCCTCGCGCGGGGCGAGACGATCGACGTCGAAGACCTGACCCTCACCAAACTGGCGACGGCCGGCGACACGGGCGACTTGCCGCCGTCCAACGCGTTCGAGCCGATCTCGCTGGACGAAATGGAACGGCGCCATATCTTGGCCACGCTCAATGCGACCAACTGGAACAAGAGCCAGACGTCCCATATCCTGGGAATCGAGCGCTCGACGCTGGATCGCAAGATTCGCCGCTACGAGCTGGACGGTTTTCTGCCGCAGCGCGGCGCCCGAGGTTAACTTGGCGCGCAACGATAACGAAACTCGTAAGGTTAAAGAAAGTCGCAAGGCTACCGGAGCTCGCCGCGAAGTCGCCGCCGTCGTCCAAAGCGGCTCCGATCGTTGGCGGATGGCCCTGCTGAGAATTGTCGCTGTGGCGGCACAAGCGGCGACATTCTTAGTGACCTACAAGCTGTGGCAACTGCGCGTCTATAGCGCTGCCGACGAGCATTCGCTGCCACCACTATTGCCGCTCTTGCAGCTTCCGCGCATCGATATGCTGCCCTGGCTGATGGCCTCGCTGGTCGTCGTGCTATTTGCGCCGAAATGGGGCGTGCCGTTGCACTGTGTTTTGCTAGTGCTGGCGATGCTGATGGACCAATTTCGAATTCAACCGCAGATTGTCTCGCTCGCGATTCTCATGGTCGCCACGCTCCCTGGCCGATGGCCGCGGCTGGTCGGTCGGGCTCACTTGATCGCGGCTTGGTTTTTTGCCGGGTTTCACAAAGTAATCAGCCCGGGTTTTTACGACGAAACGGTTCCGTTTCTCTTGCGACCGCTGTTGGGTAGCGTCGATCAGACGACCTCGCAAAATATGTTTGTCGCCATCGGGGCATTCATGGCCCTAGGCGAGATGTCGCTGGCGCTACTCGCCTTGTGGCCTCGCACGCGCCGCGTCGCCGCGACCGCGGCCTGCGGGATGCATCTCAGCTTACTCGTCTGGCTAAGCTTGGTCGTCAGATCGAGCGGCGGCGTTGGCTGGAATCAAGCCGTGTGGCCGTGGAATGCGGCGCTCGCCGCGGCCGCCATTGCGCTGATCTGGCCCTGGAATTCGTCGCCGGTTGCAGACTGGCTCGGTGTCGGACGCCGGGCAAGGATGGCGATCGCGTTTATATTGTTATCGCCGGTCGGCTATTACTTTGGCGTTCTCGATGCGTTTTTGGCTCATTGCGTCTATTCGAACAACACGGTCGACGCGCACATTGAGCTGCCCGATGGCCAAGTATTTCTCGTCAGCGGCTTGGCGGTCGATCTGAACGCGGGAACTCCGCCGGCGCACCGCATCTATGAGGAGTATTTTCGGGAAGTCGGCAAGCCCGGCGAAACGCTCGTGATCGACGACCCGCGGTGGTGCGCCAAGTGGCTTGGCTATTCGCACCGGGTCATTCGGAAACGAGCAGAGGGGGCAAGTTGGGAGTCGGGAGACGAGAGTAAAGAATAAGAAAGCAACGCGCGAGGTCGCCGTCGGCACCGATCCCTGGCCCCTTTGCCTACCGCTGAATCGGTCCTGGATCGGACGGCCGCCAAGCCGTGGCGCCGCGCGGCGGATCGCTGTCCAGACGCGCTCCGCCCGCAGGTTGGCTTTGCTGCGCCACTGCGGTGGTCGCGCCGGTTGCCGGATTGACTGGCCGCGCGGAGATTGCAACTTTGGTCACTTGCTCTTCGCTCGCCATCCGCTGCGTCGTGATTGGCACTTTCACTGTCTGCTGCTGAGGAACCACTTCGCGCTGCGTCACGGGCACTTGAATCTGCTCGACGCGCGACTCCCAGCGCACGCGTGGCACATAGCGATAGGATTGCGTCGGCTCGACGAATGGATTGAACCGATTTACCCAATACGGTTCCCAGACATACTCCGTGATCGGCGTCTGCACGACGCGTTGCATCGTCTGCGATTGCGTCTTGAGTTGCTCGGCGTAGACGGTCTGCGAGCGATCTTCGTAATGCGTTTCGCTGATCGGCCGCTGCACGGTCCGCTTCGTTTCGCGGTATGTGACGCCGTTTTCTTCGTAGAAACGAACGTCGTCCGCCAGGGCTACCGTGGCGCCGGCGGCAGCCAGCACCGCCAGCAGACTCATCGTGCAAGCACTTCGATTCATAGCCAACTCGTTGGATCAAATGGCGCGGAGCGATCCCCTAACGCATTTATCGGCACGATCGCGCGAATCGATTAACAATCGCCGCGCAATCAAGAGCCCGCCGCCAAATTGGTAGGGGTGGCCGTGCCCACCCTACTTTTGAGTGCGATATCGCCGCAATTCCACCAGGACCGCTTCGATGTCATTCGGCATCGGGGCCTCGAATTCCATGCGCTCGCCGGTCTGAGGATGCGTCACGGCCAGTCGCCGGGCATGCAAGGCTTGCCGGTCCAAGAGCAGTTCGGCATCGCCCCGCGGGTTGCCGCGAATCTCGCCGCGCGTCAATTGCGATCGCCCGCCGTACATTTTGTCGCATAACACCGGGCAGCCGATGCTGTTCAGATGCACGCGGAGCTGATGGGTTCTGCCCGTCTTGGGCGAGAGCCTTACGGCGGCGTAGCCGTCGAATCGCTCGACGATCTCGTAAAAAGTCTGGGCGTGGCGGCTGCTCGGATGATCTCGTCGGACCGCCATTTTTTCGCGTTGATACGGATGAATGCCGATCGGCAAATCGATGATATCGCGGTCCCGGTCCGGATTGCCGCATACGATCGCGAAGTATTCCTTTTCCACCGTGCGCTGCTCGAACTGCTCGGACAAGGCAAAATGAACGCGGTCGTTCTTCGCCACCACGAGCACGCCGCTCGTGTCGCGATCGAGCCGATGCACGATGCCCGGCCGAGTCGGTCCGCCCGCCCCGCTGAGTTTGTCGAAATGAAATTGCAAGGCGCTGGTCAGCGTGCCGGCCCAATGCCCCTTGGCCGGATGCACGACCATTCCCGGCGGCTTGTCGATCGCGGCGAGCCACTCGTCTTCGTAGAGAATATCGAGTGGAATGTCCTCCGGCGCTGGCGCCTCGCGCGGAATCTCGGGCAACGTCAGTCGTACCCGCTCACCCAATCGCAGGCGATGGGCTGCTTTCGCTCGGCGACCATCGACCTCAACGGTCGCGGCGTTGATCGCCCGGCGGAGTTGCACGCGGCTATGCGTGGGAAACTTGTGAGCTAGAAACAGGTCCAACCGCAGGCCAACGGACTCTTCGGCGACGAGCAGTTCGAACACGTCTTCGGGAGCGGAGGCTATTTGCCGGCCTCAGGCTTGGCTGCCTCAGGCTTGGCTACATCAGGTTTCGCTGCATCCGGCTTCGCTGCATCCGGCTTCGCTGCATCCGGTTTCGCTGCATCCGGTTTGAGGGCGTCTGGCGCCGGATCGGTCGACTTGCTGGGAAGCTCGGGCAAGGCGGATTTCTTATCCAGCGACGTGTCCGGCTTGGTGATAATCGGTTCGCCCGGCTCTCCGGCTGGTGATTTATCGGTAGCGGATTTGGGCTTGCCGGAATCAGATCTGGGCGAGTCGGGAACGGCGGGGGGCTTCACGTCTAGCGGAAGCTTTAAATCGGGCATGTCGAAGATCGACTTCTCGCCACTCTTGCCCGGCGGATCGAAGGGGCTGCTCTTGTCTTTTCCAAATACGTTCGGCGTCGGCTCAGCGCGGCGGAACCAATCGTACCAATCCTTGCTCGACGCCTGAGACAATTGATCGACCCGTTGCTTGGCTCGATCTTGATAAGGACCGTTGGGAAATTCTTTGAGCAAGTTCTCGTAGGCCTGAGTCGCATCGTCCAATTTATCGAGCGATTCGTTTGTGCGACCGATGCCGTAGAACGCATGTTGCCTGACCAACTGATCCTTGGCGCGGTCGAGAACGGCGCGATAATCGTCGAGGGCCGCACTGAGATTGGCTCGCCCCACGGAGCGTTCGGTGAACAACCGCTGCACGCCTAAATCAAACTCCGTGTCGGCCAACACCAGTTGGGCCCAGACGCCGGAAGGCTTATTGGGATGGGCGTCGGCCGCCGCCCGCAGGCCCTCCAAGGCCTCGGTCGGATTGCGCTGGCCCATCGCTTGGAACGTCTGATCCCAGCCGGAGGCGACTTCGGCGTCGGCCTGCTTCGACAGGTAGAGATAGACGCCGAAGATCACGAGCGCTGCCAGCGCGACGCCCAGAATTCCCTTGGCATAGGGCTTGGCGTTCTCGCCCGCCTCGTTCAGAATTTCAGCCAGCGAATTGGTTTGCAGTTCGTGCCGTCGCTCAGTCTTCATAAAAGGATTTTACGCTCTGGCCGTTGGTTTGCGAAACAAGGGGCGCAAGGGCTCTACGACGGTTCCGAACTACGATCGCAATGTGCCGTAACTACCGTGCGCGTGGGAGTATAGGGCTTGATAAGCCGCCAAGTCAAGACACTCCGAAATAAGATCGGCGCGCTTGGGGCTTTCGAGTGCCGGGCCGGGCGTCGCGAAGCGGCGACACATAGCCGCGGCGTCCTACTGCGCAGTACACGAATGGCCAGTAAGGGTTCGCGCCAAACGGACGACCATTATAGAAGATTCGTGGCTTCCCACGGCAATACTACTGATCCGCTATAGCGGCTCGGCAAAACGCAGCACGATTCCGCAGCTATGTGGCTAAGCCAGTTCCTATCCCGGCGCGTAAACCGCCGGCCCAGTTACCAGCGGCATCTCAATAGACTGAGAGCGGACCGGCGCCGGCGTTGCGGAGGACGTATCGAGTGGCTGCAACTCACCGCGGACAATATGCACGTCGCTGGGAGCTTCAATGCCCAGAGTCACGCGGCCGCCGGAGACCCGACTGACAACGACCGTGATCCCCTCGCCAATAACAATTTTTTCGCCAACCTTGCGTCTGAGAATTAACACGGGGTTCCTCCCTGTGATACGAAATACGAGTTCGATCCAATTCCTCAAGAGAAATCCAATGCAAGTGCGGCGCCGACGTCGTGTGCGGCGCGACAAACCGATGCGTCGTACATGACTATAAATGAACTTTCTTCGGCGATTTCGCTCGATTTTGGTATTCAGATTAAAGTCCGGAAAGGCGGCCACCACAGAAGGCTGCGTGTCCCAATATGAGTTTGGCGTCCCAAACTGGGACGCTGCCATCGCCGTTGACACTCCGGCCTCGCTCTGGGTCCTATGGCATTGCCGATGAAAGCAAACTTTTCCACGAGACTTTCGCTTGACAGCAGCGTATGCTTCAGTTGCAATTGAATGAGTGAGCCGGGGCACGCGGGCCAAGCTGACCGCCGACTCACGACCTCGGGGCGCATTATCGTGGGCCATAATCGCTATTGGCAGTCAGCCACGGCGACGGCCCAAAGGGACAGGATCAATTCATGTATTTGCCCGCGTCCCCAGTCCGCGTGTTTTCGATTGCCTCAATGCGCGCCCCTCGTCACACGAATTCTCGCCGCTGCGGATTCTCGCTTGTCGAGATCATGGTGGCCACGCTAATTAGCCTGATGGTGATTGGCGCAGCCGTGACGTTGTTCGGCGTGATTGGCGAAAAAGTCACCGCCGGTCGCGCGGGCATCGAGACCAGCGACCACGTCCGCGCCGCCCAAGACGCCTTGCGTCGCGATCTGCAATCGGTCACCGCGACGATGCTGCCCTGGGAATCCCCCGCCGCCGCGAACGGCTATTTTGAGATCATCAAAGGCAACGGCCCCAAAAACCGCGATAGCGTTCCGCAATCGGTCAACGATTCGCCGCTGCAAGGTTACACGAACGATTTTTTGTTGTTCACGATTCGTTCGAAGGATCGTCCATTCGTAGGTCGCTACGGAAACGCCACGATTCAATCGCAAGTGGCCGAGGTCGCTTGGTTCATGGCGCCTACGGTGAATTCGGCCGGACAGCAGACGACCCCCATGACGTACACGTTATACCGGAGAATGTTTTTGGTTCTTCCAGGCCTGGCGCCGCAAGGAGCCGCCAATTTCTATGCCAGCTACGATATTTCGGCGCACGTTGGTGGCAACGGTCAGATGATTCCCAACTCATTGGCCGACTTGACATATCGCGAAAATCGCTTCGCCCACAACGCCAACTCTTATCCTTTTCTGGTCAATTCAGTCGCGAACGATCCGAGTACGCTCGCGCCGTTTTCGAACAGCAGTCAACGTTATGGCGAGGACGCCGTGTTGACGAACGTGTTGGGCTTCGACGTCAAGGTTTGGGATCCGAATGCGATCGTGATGCAAGACGTCACGAATCCTAACACGCCGCTCGTGCCGAGCGACCCTGGTTATGGGTCCGCGAAAACGGCGCTTGCGCCGGGCGCCTATGTCGACCTAAATTACGCCAATGGGGCGTCGCTAACCGGGTCGTATTTTTCGAGCACTTTTGTCGGCGCTGGCGCAAAGGCCAGTTCTCTTGCGCCCACGCCTTCAAACCAAACTTTTCCTTTGACCTGGGACTCCTGGTCGAGCGGCTACGAGTATTACGCCAGCGGCAATGGGTTCGCCGCCTACGGTCAGAACGGCAATGTCGGCAGCGGTTTCGACGACTCAAGCCAGCGCGGCGTGAGCAATGCAGGCCAGCGCCAAACGTCGCCGCCGTATCCGGTGCCGCTCCGCGGAGTGCGGGTCAAGATTCGCGTCTACGAGCCGGTCGCCCGGCAGGTGCGCGAAGTGACGGTCGACGAGACGTTCACGCCGGATTGATGCGCACGATTGGGTGATCGGGACTCGCGCCGAAGGGGAAGCCCGGGTGGTTTGCTGTTGAATTTGAAACCACTCACCGGGGCGTCGGCGAGGCGCGTCCAGCCCGGCTACCCAGAGCTTGCTAGCTTCATCCAAACTCGATTTGCTCGCCTCTTTCTCCGCAGACCGCCAGATCGTGCCAGCCATTCATGTGATTCGCTTGCGCGGCCCTTGGGAATGCGAGCCGCTGGCGCGATTCGAGATTGGCCCGGATGGCGCCTTTCACTTGTTTACTGAGGCACTTCCATCGGCGGGACGCATCCAAGCCCCGAGCGACTGGGGCTCGATCCTCGGAAACGACTTTCGTGGCTTAGCCCGATTCACGCGCCAATTCAACTTGCCGACCAATCTCGATCCGAGCGAGCAGGTCTGGCTCGTGGTCGAAGGAGTCGATTATTTTGGCGTCGTGCAGTTGAACCAAACGGCGCTGGGCAGGATCGTCGGCTATCGGCAGCCCGTCGAATTCGAGATGACTCGATTCCTAATGCAGCGCAACACGCTGACGATCGACGTCGAACTTCCCGCGCAATCCGCCGGCGTCCCGCCGCTCGACCGACCGGGCCGGGAAGGATTGCCAGGCGGACTCATTGGCGAAGTTCACCTGGAAATTCGTTCGTAAACGCATTGGCCCGCGATTATTATCATTTGCATCCGCGCCTTCTTTTCCACTCGATTCTTTCAGATTTTTGATTCCCAATGATTCAGCTACTTCTCAGCGCCTGTGCAATTCTTCTCTTCGCGGTCTGGCCCGTAATCTCAGCCGAGGCTGACAAGTCGGAGAAACCGGCGCCGCACAATACATTGAGCCAACAAGAAATCGCCGAAGGCTGGATCTCGCTGTTCGATGGCGAAACGCTGTTTGGTTGGGCGCCGGGCAGCAAGGCCGATTGGCGCGTCGCCGATGGCGCGATCTCCGTGACGTCCGGCGAGGCGGGACTGCTGCACACGACGAGCCAGTTTGACAACTTCGTGCTGCGAGGCGATTTTAGAGCCCCAAAGGAAACGAACAGCGGAATTTTCCTCCGCACGGCTGCGGCGCCCAAAAGCCCGACGGTGGATTGCTACGAAGCCAACATCGCCGATCCGAGTGTCAGCCCTTTTCCCACGGGCAGTCTAGTTGGACGGAAGAAAGGCACGGTCGAAAAATTCTCGACCGACTGGCAGACCTACGAAATCCGCGTCGACGGCGATCGGTTCACCGTCAAGCTGAACGGCGCCGAAGTCTGCGACTACACCGATCCCAAACCGCTGGCCCGCGGATTTATCGGGTTGCAACTGAACTCGGGAAAAGCCGAATTCCGAGACATCAAGCTCAAGCCGCTCGGTTTGAAGAAACTATTGGACCGCAAGGATTTGAGCGGTTGGAAAGCCTATCCGGGCAAACCGATCAAAACCGAAATCGCCGACGGCGTCCTTCATGCATCCGTCGGCCCGGGCCAACTCGAAAGCGACGAGAAGTTCGGCGACTTTACGCTCGCGGCCGAATTGAAGTGCAACGCCAAGAACGTCAACTCGGGCATCTTTTTTCGCTGTATTCCTGGCGATCTAATGAACGGCTACGAGTGCCAAGTTCACAACGTCTACAAAGGCGGCGATCGATCGAAGCCAACGGACTGCGGCACCGGCGGGATCTATCGCCGGCAGAACGCGCGCCGCGTGGTGGCCAACGACCTGGAGTGGTTTCACCTGACGCTAGTTATCTCCGGCCTGCACATGGCCGCCTGGGTAAACGGCTATCAGGTCAGCGACTGGAGCGACCCCCGCTCGCCCGACCCCAATCCGCGTAACGGCTCGCGCGTGACGCCCGGCACGCTGGCGCTTCAGTTGCACGATCCGACGACGGACATCTCGGTCAGGTCGATCGATGTGGCGGAGATGAGGAAATAGCCGGGATTTTCAGGATTTTCAGGACTGGGCGAATCGCGGGGCCGTCTTTATCATTGAGGGCGCCGGGGGCTGGAGGCGCCTCGCCGAAGCCCCGGCGGGGTGGATGCGATTTTGCGATGCACGAATCGCGTTGCGACGGACGCTCGCCACAAAACTTTCTTGAAATTGCTTTGACGATCCCCACCGTCGAGCGATATGCTTAGGGACGCGGCTGCGATCGAGCCGCGTCACTTCTCCACATTCTTTTCGCGAGGGCCGTGGCATGTTGCTGCAGGAAATTTTGCGGAACAAGGGCACGACGATCCACACCATTCACCCCGAGGCCACGCTCGACGAAGTCGTCAAGACGCTGGTTCACCACAACTGCGGGTCGCTGCTGGTCACCGACGGTGGCGATCAGCGAAACCCAATGATCGGCATCATCACCGAACGCGACATCCTGCGGGCCTGCGCGTCGGGCCAAAACGCGCTCTCGCGTTTGCAGGTCCGCGAGGCGATGACCGATCAAGTCACCGTCGGCGCCTCGTCCGATACGGTCGAGGACGCGATGGGCACGATGACCAACTTGCGAATCCGCCATCTGCCGGTCGTCGACCAAGGGCGATTGGCTGGTATCGTCTCGATCGGCGACATCGTCAAGGCCCAGCACGACCATCTTACGATGGAAAATCACTACTTGAAGACGTACATTCATGGAGAGGTGGAAAGCGTGTATGCCGAGGCGGTGATGGTCAGGCCGCGGTAGCGGCAAAATGACGAATGACGAATGTCGAATCAATGACTAATGACGAAGCACGAATGACTAAGGCCTGGACCTGCAAGTCGCTCGTGGATAGGCATTCGTCATTTGACATTCGTCATTCCCGTTCCACCGCGTCTCTTCGGCGCGGCGATTTCGCGTGCAGATCGGCCGCTTGTTTTTGACGAGCGTGCAAATAGTGGTGACAGAGAGCGACGGCCAGGGCATCGGCGACGTCGGGCGGTTCGGGCGGCGCCGCTAATCGCAGTTCCTTCGCAATGGCCAGTTGCATCTGCGTCTTGGGCGCCCGGCCGTTGCCGGTCAGGATGCGCTTGATCTGCGTGGCGCTATAGTGCAGCACGGGAATCCCGGCCTGCGCGGCGGCCAGGCAGATGACGCCGCGGGCGTGCCCCATCAGGATCGAAGTCCGCGGATGAGCGACGTGCGAGTAAAGCTGCTCAATCGCCATTGCGCCCGGCTTGAGGCTGGCGATGACTTCGCACACGCCGCGGTGAATCTCCGCAAGCCGTTCGGCGAGGTCTGACGAATCGTTGCGGGGACGAATCACGCCAGCCTCCACGAGTTTGGGGCCACCGCTCGCCGACGATAGGACGCCGTAGCCGGTGATGCCCAGGCCCGGATCGATGCCGAGGATGATGGATTCCGGGATGGGAACGGGAAGGAGAGCCATCGGCGACGGGGGTTGGAGAGGAACGTGGGCGTGTGTCTATCGGTCGGCATTGTACCTAAGCCGATGACACTGCCTATGCCGAAGACTAGAGGACCGTCGATCGGCTGGGCAAAGGCCTGAACCCGTTGACATTCGGCTTGTGCGCGTTAGTTTTATGTCCCTACGCGCGGGCATCCAACGGCCAGCATTTTTGGTTCGATCGGAGGCGCCTCGCGAAGGAAGGGGGGCTTTCGCCCCCCGCTCGCCTTTAAGTTCCCTAGCCCCATCGCCCCTAGCGTCTGCTCATGGCTCGACCACGCAACATGGTTGTCGCTCAAAGCGGCGGCCCCAGTCCGGTCATCAACAACAGTCTTCGCGGCATCGTCGAGACGGCACGACAAATGGACGAGATCGGAATCGTCTACGGCGCCCGGCACGGCATCGAAGGGGTGCTCAAGGAAGAACTGCTCGATCTCACGGCCCAGTCGCCAGACGAAATTTCGCTGCTGCGGTTCACGCCAGGCGCCGGTTCGATCGGCACCTGCCGCTACAAGCTCAAGCCGGCTCAGACCGAGGACTTTGAGCGGACGATCGACGTCTTCAAAGCCCACGACGTGGGATATTTCTTGTACATCGGCGGCAACGATTCGATGGACACGGCTAACAAGGTCGCGGCGCTCGCTCGGGAGCGCGGGCTGGACCTGATCGGCGTCGGCGTGCCCAAGACGATCGACAACGACGTGGGCGACAGCGAGTTCAAGCTGATCGATCACACGCCTGGCTACGGCTCGGTCGCCAAATACTGGATGCACATGGTCCAGAACGCGAACGAGGAGAACTCTGGCTCCTGCCCCGCCGATCCGGTGCTCGTCATGCAGGCGATGGGCCGCAAGATCGGGTTCATTCCGGCCGCCGCTCGACTCGCCGACCCCGGCCGCGAGATGCCGCTGCAGATTTACCTCGCCGAGAGCCCCTGTACGCTGCCGCAGCTCGCCGATCAGGTGAACGACGAGCTTCGCCGCGCCGGCCGCTGCATCGTGGTGGTCAGCGAGGGTTTTGACGTCGGCAGCATTGGCGAAGTCCGCGATTCGTTCGGCCACGTCGCATTCAGCTCCAGCCAGACGACCGTCTGCCAGACCGTGGTGAATTACCTGAACAAAGTTGGGTTGGCCGCCAAAGGGGCGGCTCGCGGCAATGTCTCGGGCACGGATCAGCGTCATGCGATGGCGCTGGCGTCGACGGTCGATTTGGAAGAGGCCTATCGGAGCGGGCAGATGGCGGCTCTGCTGGCGGCCCGCGGCGAAAGCGGCTATATGTCGACGATCCTTCGCGACGACGGGCCGATTTATCACGTGCGGTACGACAAAGTTCCATTGCCCCTCGTGGCGGCCAGCGAACGCAGCTTCCCCGGCTCGTGGATCGCGGCAAACGGGTTTGATGTCACGGATGAATTTGTACGCTATGCGATGCCGCTGGTCGGGGACGACATGATTAGCTTGCCGCTTATTGGCGGCCGGCAACGCTTGGCGCGCATGGCGCCGATTTTCGCGGAGCAGAAGCTGGCGAAATACATGCCGCAGGCAGATCGCGCGAAGGCGAAATAGAAACGACCGCCGAAGCGCGACGCAGGCGTCGCGGCTAAGGTTTCCTAACTCCTAATCCTGTTGCCCCCAGCCGATTCCCCATGTTTGATCTTGAGCCGCAGTGTGATTTCCTCGTCGGCATCGATTCCGACGGCTGTGCGTTTGACACGATGGAGGTGAAGCACAAGGAATGCTTCATTCCCAACATCATCAACAGTTACGAGCTGCAGGGCATCAGCAAGTATGCCCGCGAGGCGGCCGAATTCGTCAACCTGTATTCGAAGAGCCGAGGCATCAACCGGTTTCCGGCGCTGATCGAAGCGCTCGAGTGGTTGCAAAAGCGGCCCGAAGTTCGCTCGCGGGGCATACAGGTCACAGTTCCGGCCGGTTTGGTGAAGTGGATTAAGACCGAGACAAAGCTGGCCAATCCGGCGCTCAAGGTGGCCGTCGAAGCCACGAACGATCCCGATTTGAAGCAGGCCTTGGCCTGGTCGGTGGCCGTGAACGAGACCGTCGCCCGATTCGTGCGCGGCGTGCCGCCCTTTCCGATGCTTCGCGAGAGTCTCGACAAGCTGAAGGGGAAGGCCGATCTGCTCGTGATTTCCGCGACGCCCAACGAAGCGCTGCACCGCGAATGGGAGGAGCACAATCTGAACGGCTACGTCCGCGCCATTTGCGGTCAGGAAATCGGCACGAAGAAAGAGACGCTGTCGGTCGCTCGAAAATACAAGCCGGACCATACGCTCATGGTCGGCGACGCCCCCGGCGACCATAGCGCCGCCGTGGCCAACAAGGCCCTATTCTTTCCAATCAACCCGAGCGCCGAAGAAGCCAGTTGGCAGCGATTCCACGACGAGGCGATCGACCGGTTTTTGAATGGCACGTTCGCCGGCGCCTATCAGCAGCAACTGCTCGACGACTTTCACAGTTATCTGCCCGATATGCCGCCTTGGCCCGTGCTGAACGACTGACATCGCCGACAAAGCGCCCAGGTCGCTCGCCAGCCGTCGCCCGCCAACAAAACGCCGAGCGAGCTCGGCGGCTATATGAATCACTTGTTATAGAACCGTCTTTAGGAGCGTCCGCCATGACTCAGCTTTGCGATATCGGGCTTATTGGATTGGCTGTGATGGGGGAAAATCTGGCCCTCAACGTCGAGAGCCGCGGCTTCCATATTGCCGTCTACAATCGCACGACCAGCGTCGTCGATCATCTCATCGAAGGCCGGGCGAAGGGCAAGAATTTCGTCGGCTGCCACTCGCTTGAAGAACTGGTCTCGTCGTTGGCCACGCCGCGCAAAGTCATGCTGATGGTCAAGGCTGGCCCAGCGGTGGATTCGCTCATCGAGCAACTGCTGCCCATGCTATCGCCTGGCGATGTGATTATCGACGGCGGCAACACTCACTACACGGACACCGAGCGGCGGACGAAGTACGTCGAATCGAAGGGCCTGCTGTTCGTAGGCAGCGGTGTTTCCGGCGGCGAAGAAGGCGCCTTGCTGGGGCCGAGCCTGATGCCCGGCGGCAGCGAGGCCGCGTGGCCGCTTATCAAGCCGATCTTCCAAGCGATCTCGGCCAAAGTCGGTCCGAAAGGGGACATTCCCTGCTGCGAATGGGTCGGCCCGCGCGGCGCCGGGCACTACGTCAAGATGGTGCACAACGGCATCGAATACGGCGACATGCAGCTAATCTGCGAGGCTTATTTCCTGCTCAAAGAAGCCCTGGGCCTGACAAATGCCGAACTCTACGATGTGTTCGCCGAGTGGAACAAAGGCGAGCTCGACAGCTATTTGATCGAGATCACGCGCGATATTTTCAGCGTCAAGGATCCCGATTCCAACGCCGATCTGGTCGACATGATCCTCGACGCGGCCGGCGCCAAAGGCACCGGCAAATGGATGAGCCAACTGGCGCTCGATCTCGGAGTGCCGAGCACGCTCGTCACCGAGGCCGTGTACGCCCGCTGTTTGTCGGCTCTGAAAGACGCTCGCGTGCGGGCCAGCAAAGTACTCAAAGGTCCGCTGAGTCAGCGCTACACGGGGGATCGCAAGAAATTCATCGACTCGGTAAGACAAGCGCTCTATGCGTCGAAGATTTGCAGTTATGCCCAGGGATTCGTGCAGCTCGAAGCGGCCGCGAAAGAGCATCAGTGGCAGCTCGATTACGGGAGTGTCGCGCTCTTGTGGCGCGGCGGCTGCATCATCCGGGCGAGGTTCCTGGAGCGAATCAAAGAAGCCTTCGACGCCAACCCTCAATTGGAAAACCTGCTGATCGCCCCCTACTTCAATTCCGCGCTGCACGAGTCGCAAGACGGCTGGCGAAGCGCCATTGTGACCGCCGTTCAGTTGGGCATTCCGACGCCGGCCTTCACGACCGCGCTAGCCTATTTCGACGGCATCCGCCGCGACCGTCTCCCGGCCAATCTCCTGCAAGCGCAACGAGATTATTTCGGCGCCCACACCTACCAGCGCGTCGACAAGCCGGGCACATTCCACAGCGACTGGATCCGCCTCCGCAAGCCGCCCAAATAGCCCGCTGCTGTACTTCGTCTTTGGTTCACCCGCCACCCACCACGCGCCACCCGCCACGCTCAATCCCATGTCCGCCGAATTTCTCGAACAGCTCTTCGGCCTCAGCGGGCAGGTTGCCGTCGTGATCGGCGGCACGGGCGTCCTGGGCGGCGCGATTTGCGAAGGGCTCGCCCGCGCCGGCGCCACCGTCGTCATCTCCGGCCGCGGGCCCGAACAAGGCGAAGCGCGCTCTGCGGCGATCCGCGCCCTTAGCGGCTTAGCCAGTTTTACTCCCGTCGAAGTCACGGAGCGCGAGTCGCTCCAATCGCTATTGGGGGCGACGCTCAAGCAACACGGCCAAGTGGATATCCTAATCAACTGCGCGGGCGCCAACTCGGCTTCCAGCTATTTGGAAGTGACCGACGAGGATTGGGACCGCGTGCTGCGAACGAATCTGACGAGCACGCATATGGCGTCGCAGATTTTCAGCCGACAGATGATCGCGGCGGGGCGCGGCGGGGCGATCGTGAATATCGGCAGCGTGACGGCCGATCTGCCGCTCTCGCGCGTGTTCGCCTATTCGGCGTCAAAAGCGGCGGTGATCAATCTAACGCAAAACGTGGCCCGAGAATTGGCGCCGTATAACATTCGCGTGAATGCTCTCTGCCCAGGGTTCTTTCCGGCCGAGCAGAACCGAAACATTTTGAGCCCCGAGCGAACCGAAAAGATCATGAGCCAAACACCCATGGCCCGATTCGGCGAGCCGGAGGAACTAATCGGCGCGGTGCTGTTGCTTGTCTCCCCCAGAGCCGGCAGCTTCATTACCGGCTCGGCGTATTACGTCGACGGCGGTTTTACGGCCATGCGACTTTAGAACCCTTCTCCTCTTGGGAGATGGCAGCCTCGTTGAGCGCGGTACGCCTCTCACCCCCGCCCTCTCCCGGAGGGAGAGGGAGAACCGTAAGTTACGCGAGATACGGACTCCGAATTTACCTCAATTCGTTGAGCCGGCCTCTTCATTTTGAGCCATGCTCTCCAAGCTCGACAGCGGCAAATCGAGAAAGCTCGCCAGTGTGCGACTGCGCGACGGCTGCTGCAATTTGCGGACGGCCTTGGCCTCGATTTGACGAACTCGCTCCCGTGTTACAGAAAAAATCTGGCCCACTTCTTCCAGCGTATAAGCGTATCCATCGACGAGGCCGTAGCGGAGGCGGAGTATTTCCCGTTCCCGGTAGTTGAGTTCCGACAGCACATCCGCGATCCGGCTCTTGAGCGATTGTTGATTGACCTCGTAAAGCGGATCGTCTTCGCGGTGGTCCTGAATGAATTCGCCGAAGAAGCTGTCGTCGTGATCGCCCACCGGCTGGTCGAGCGACAGCGGCTGCCGGGCCATCTTCATCAAGCATCGGGCATCGTCGAGCGAGAGACCGGCGGCCTCGGCGGCCTCTTCGACACTGGGCTCGCGGCCGATCTTCTGCACCATGTCGCGCGTGACCGCGCGAACCCTGCTCATCGTGTCGATCATGTGGACCGGAAGCCGGATTGTGCGGCTCTGGTCGGCGATCGCCCGGGTGATCGCCTGGCGAATCCACCAAGTGGCATAGGTCGAGAATTTGTATCCTCGGGCGTGCTCGAACTTGTCGACCGCCCGCATGAGTCCGGTGTTTCCCTCTTGAATCAGGTCCAAGAAACTGAGTCCGCGGTTGCGATACTTTTTCGCGATCGACACGACCAGCCGCAGGTTGCCCGCCGAAAGGACGCGCTTGGCCTCATCGTATTTCTTCTGCCAGTAGGCGGTACGCTTCATCCGCCGGTCGAGCGTCGAGGGGCTTTCGAGCGTGATCCGCATGAGCTGCCGCAGTTCGGCCCGGAGCTCGGCCATCGAGCCGAGCGAACCGCCGCCGCCGGTCGTCAATTGCTCGCGGATATGGAGCGATCGCTGCCGAATCTCGGTCATCATATCCAACAGCGGCTGGAGCCGCGTCGTCCGCAGATTAAGCTCTTCGATGAGGCGCACGGCTTTGTTGCGCCGGCGGACGAGTCGGCGCCAGGCGGCCCGGCGCACGTCCATCGGCTGCTGCTTGCTGATGGCGATGTAGAAATCCTTGCGATTTTGCCGGAGCAATTCTTCGAGCGTTTTGACGTTCGGATCGAGCCTTTTGAGCAGGTTCTTCTTTTCAGTCGTATTAGTGACGGAGACCTCAATCGTGCGGTCCAGCCGCAGTTTGCCGTCGCGGACCTTTTTGAGCAGCATCATGGCGCCCTGCAACAAATAGTCGCTCGCCAGCATGCTATTGCGAAAATGGGTGCGAGTCCGCTCGATCTCCTTGGCGGATGCGATCTCTTCGGGACGGGTCAGCAACGGTATCTCGCCCATCTGCATCAAGTACATCCGCACCGGATCGTCGATATGGCCATCGAGCCCCGTATCGGGCTGAGCTTCTTCCGCCGCGACTTCGGCGACCTCGTCGGCGACGATCTCGTCGTCGTCGAGCGAGTCGTGCTCGTCGAAGCTGTCGGCGATGGCCGGAATACGATCCTCCGTAATCGGCTCATCGCGAGTCGTGATCCATTCTGGTTGCGTCATGGGTCCACTCGATCCACGGCCGTTGAAGCTCCGGCTCCGCCGAGAGTCGGTAACTCGAGAATTATTCTTTCGAACGGGGGTCTTTTTGGACTTCGCCAAGAGCCAACTCCTCGAAGTTGAAGGACCTAAGATCAGAGCTGTGAATAGACCGTTCAGGGCCGTCCCATCGGCGGAATCGTTTAAAGCAGTTTCGGCGCCGGCGGTTCATTCCTGCACGAGATTCCTTTTCTTAAGTCTTGAACTGCAAATCGTTTAGACGTTATCCATTTGGGCGATGCCGAGTTCCAAATCGCCGTTGATCGTCGCGAAAAACCCCCATGTCCGTTGCCAGAACTCGACGAAACGCCTTGATTGGACCCACTGGTTATGTTGCCGCCGGCAGGAGAGCCAAGCGGAGCGGCACATGAGAATTATTCGCTGGCAGCGTGAAAAATGTGAAAAAATAAAAAAAGCGAGGCCCGGATTTGGACCTCGCTCGTTGATTTTGGCTGACGATTGCGGATTCCTTATTCATTAGGTCGTTCATGCGGCTAGTCAACTGCTTCGCCCGGTTAAACACAGGCGTGCGGACGCCAAAGCGTTCGTCGATGCGATGGGCAACCAGAATGCGTCTAAACGGGCCTTTGCTAACGAATTCAGTTGGGCGGATGCCCCATTTCCGCTCTAGCAACCACATTTCCGCCGGGTAAGATGGCTCAGCTCGGCGGAACATAAATCCGCCGCTCGCTTCATTGTTGGCTAGGTCGCAGCGCCAAGCGGCTTCTTGCCACACGAATTCGACATTTTTCTCTCGGACCGATGATTGACTCCTCGATAGCCGATTTAGTTGCGACGCTCCGCGAAGAAGCGGCGGAGATTTATCTGGGCGGCGGCCGCGCTGCGATCGAGCGCCAACACGCCAAAGGTAGGCTGGCCGCGCGCGAGCGACTCCAACGCCTGCTCGATATCGACACGCCATGGCTCGAATTGGGAATTTGGGCCGGTTGGCAGATGTATCGAGAGTTCGGCGGCGCTCCCGCAGCCGGCGTGATTACAGGCATCGGCACGGTGGCCGGACGACGGCAAATGATCATCGCCAACGACGCGACCGTGAAAGCCGGCGCCTTTTTTCCCGCGACCGCCAAGAAGGTGCTTCGCGCCCAGCGGATCGCGATGCAGAATCGCCTGCCGCTGATCTACCTTGTCGATTCGGCCGGTGTGTTTCTGCCGCTTCAAGAAGATGTGTTCCCCGACGAAGATGATTTCGGTCGCATCTTTCGGAACAACGCCGTGATCTCCGCCGCTGGAATCGGGCAAATCGCCGCGATCATGGGCAATTGCGTCGCCGGCGGCGGTTATTTGCCCGTCCTCTGCGACACGCTGCTGATGACCGACGGTTCGGGGCTATATCTCGCGGGACCCGCGCTCGTGAAAAGCGCGATTGGCCAAGAGGCGTCGCACGAAGAACTCGGCGGAGCGCTGATGCATTCCCAGATCAGCGGCACGATCGACTATCGCGATCCCGATGATCCTTCGTGTTTGGAACGACTGCGGCGGTTGGCGGCCGCGGTGCGGCCGGACGATTCGCTGCCGCCGGCGCCGTTCACGCGGGCGTCGGGCAAAGAGCCGCGTCGGCCGGCGAGCGATCTTTATCGACTCATCTCAACCGATTCGCGGCACCAATACGAAATTCGCGAAGTCATCGATTGCCTCGTCGACGCTGAGTCGCTGGACGAATATAAGCCGGAGTACGGCCAGACGGTGGTTTGCGGCGTGGCTCGGCTGGGCGGTTTTCCGATCGGCATCGTCGCTAATCAGCATCATCGCGTGCGTCCGGCCGAGGGGCCGATGCAATTCGGCGGCGTGCTGTATGTCGATAGCGCGGAGAAGGCCGCCCGGTTCGTGTTGGATTGCAATCAAAACTGGCTGCCGATTTTGTTTTTGCAGGACGTCAATGGATTCATGGTCGGTCGCGATTCAGAACGCGAGGGAATCATCAAGGCGGGCGCCAAGCTGGTCAACGCGATCAGCAACAGCCGCGTCCCGAAGCTAACGATCATCACCGGCGGCTCGTTCGGCGCTGGCAACTATGCGATGTGCGGCAAGGCGTTCGACCCGCGATTGATTTTCGCTTGGCCCAACGCGCGCTGCGCCGTGATGGGAGGCGAACAGGCCACGTCCACGCTGCTCGACATCACGGTAAAAAGCCTCGAGCGGCAAGGACACGCCGTGGATGCCGCCGATCTCGCGAAGCTACGCGATAAGGTCCGCCACGATTACGACCGGCAGATGGACGTGCGCTACGGCGCGGCCCGCGGCTGGGTCGACGCAATTCTCGATCCGGTGGAAACACGATCCACGCTCATCCAAGCGTTGGAAATCGCGACGCGCCACGCCGAACTCGAACCCATGCGACTAGGCGTGTTCCAGGTCTGAAGCTTACGCCCCGCTCACCACTCGCCACCCGCCGCTCGCCACTCGCCACGTTCCGTCAATCCTCGATTCGCAGCTTCAGCTCGTCCGAGTTGGCCTTCAATTCCGGGGCGTACATCGCCCAGCCTTTGGCCGGCAGGGCGCTGTAGCGGCCGGGGATTTCCGCGCACAGGCGATAGGCCACGCTGTGCTTGCCCCGGGCTAGCGTTCTCACGAAGAAGCTGGTGCGGTTGTCGTGCATCTCCATGTAGGCCCCCAGGGCGTTGCCACCGTAGCCACTGCGGACTTCGACCGCCTCGAATCCCGCGGCTTTCATGTCCTCGAAGATCAGATACTCGTAGTCGTTCTTCGAGTCGATCTCCAGTTCCACTTCGACCAAGTCGCCGCTCTTGAGCAGGTCGTTGTCCTTGAGCTCCGCGCGGCGATACTTTTCGGCCCGCTGATCGACGACCTGGCCCCGCGAGCCGGCGACTTGGGTCGTCTTGTCGTCTCGCGTGAGCTTGTAGATCCGCCGGTTGACCTTCACTTCCAGCCCCGCCCGGGTGATGTGGTCTTCGAGCGTGAAGTAGGTCAGATAGGCGTTATAGTACAGCGGCCCGGCGCCTTTCTTGCGCAGCTCCAGTTCGTGCTTGCCCGTGGTCACGCCGTCTCCCTTGACCACGAACTTGTTGTCGTAC
>JBBQWR010000035.1:0-62037 GCA_038210495.1 Pirellulales bacterium | reverse complement strand
CTTCGGTTTCAAACCACGAATCTCGACGGCGTCCATACCTGGTTCTCCGGGAAGGCGATCATGAGCCGGTCCTCCGACCCCAACCAAGTCTCGCCGATTCCGACAGATTCACCAAGAGGAACCTGGCGCTGTAGTACTAGGCGACTTTATTTATGGAATTGGCGGGTCGTCGAACGTTGAGACGGTGAATCTAAGCGGACTAACGGCCGGCGTCACTTATGAGTTAACGTTTTACAACCGCGCTTTTGGATCGAACGACAACCGCACCGTCAATATCGCGACCACTAGCGGCGGAAGCACGACTTTCGATCAAGACGCTAGCGCGGCTGGCCAGGCAAATCTGCTGCGGTATACGTTTGTCGCCACCGGCGCGGCGGAAGCGATTAACATGACGCCCACGACCGGGGCGTCGTTCCACCTCTATGGCTTTACGACGGAGCAGGTGTTCAACACCTCTTTCGTGTCCGGCGCGAATTGGAGCACTGCGACCTGGAACAACAGTCAGACCGGGACCAGCGTGATTCCCAACTACGCCGGCTCGAACGCCAACTTCAGCGCGCAGGGATCACCCACAACGATCAATCTGGATGCCAACGAAACCGTCGGCCACATCCAGTTCGATGGCGCCAACCCCTGGACCATTTCCAGCAACAACAGTTCGGCGTTCGTCTTGCAAGGCGATCCGGGGGGCGTGTCGGTCCTCAGCACCCTCTCCGGAACTCACAATATCACCGTCCCAGTCTCCGTGCAGAACGACGTTCTGAAAACCGGCGCTGGGACATTGGTCGTCACCAATACCGTGGCCAGCAACGGCCACCAGTTGACCATCGGCGGCGGGACCCTGCAATTCGGAGATGGCGTCACGGCCGGTGGCTTCGACGGAAACATTGTCAATCAGGGCAATCTCATCGTCGCCAATCCAACAAGTTTGACCTACCCGGCAATCGTCACCGGCAGCGGCAACGTGAGCAAGTCGGGAGCGGGAACGCTCACGCTTGCGAACGGGTTTTCGTCGTATACCGGCACGACCAACATCAGCGGCGGAAGCGTGCGATTGGGAGGGGCGAATTCCCATTACGCGCTGGACGGCGCGCTGGGACCGATCGCCGATGGCGCGGCCGTCACCAATTCCTCCGTGACCGGCCTCGCCGGCGCGGTCTCCGGCAACGGAGCCAGCATCGTCGCTGGACAATTTGGGCAGGCGATCAATTTGGGCGGCACGGCGCATGTTTCCATCGCGGATAATGCGTCCATTGATTTGCACACCTACACGATTTCCACCTGGTTCAATCTGTCGAACGCCAATGCATTTAACGGACTTATTGATACCCGCAACGGCGGCGGCAACACGTTCGATCTCAAGGTCTCGGCCGGCTCGGGCGGCACGGCCTCCGTGATCCATGGCGACGTGGGCGCCGGCGGAGGAACCTGGATCAATACCGGGGTCGATATC
Organism: Pirellulales bacterium; assembly: GCA_038210495.1. Lineage (GTDB taxonomy): Bacteria > Planctomycetota > Planctomycetia > Pirellulales > DATAWG01 > JBBQWR01. The sequence continues at coordinate 60,584 of JBBQWR010000035.1, read as the reverse complement.
ACGGGCTTGACGATTCACGCGAATGAATGGCACATGGTCACTTACGTTGTTTCTAACACGGGAGCGCAGACCTACCTCGACGGCGTGGCCAAGAATTCGTACGCCTGGAACGCCTCGCCGCTCTTGGCTCAAAATGGTTCGCTCTTTTTCGGCAACAGCGACGGCAGCAATCTTAACGGCTCGATTGACGACGCCTATGTCGTCGGGACCGCCTTGTCCGCGTCGCAGGTCGCCGCCCTGTACACCGCGACTTCGAACGGCAACCTGCCGGCCGCCACGCCGATCACGATCGGCAGCGGCGGATCCCTCGATCTCAACGGCAACAATCAGGCAACCGTTTCCTTGTCCGGTGTGTCGAGCGCCGTTGTGACGAATGGCTCGGCGGGAACGTCGCTTCTCACTCTCAGTCCTGCCGGGACGACTTCGTTCGCCGGTGTCATTCAAGATGGCAGCGGATCCACTCGGGTCACGATCAATGGAGCGGGCGTGCAAGAATTGGCCGGGGCCAATACCTACACGGGGTCGACGACCGTGGCCAGCGGCACGCTCCGAATCGCCTCCACCGGCTCGCTCGCTGCAACTACCGTAACGGTCGGCGGCTCAGGCGCCAACGGCGCCCCGACCCTGAGCGGCTCGGGAACTCTGGCGGGCACGCTCGTCATCAACGGTCCCGGCGCCGGAGTGGCCGGCCATCTGGCTCCGGGCATCAATACCAGCGGCAACTTCGGCGCGATCGGCGCGCTGACCACCGGCAGCCTGATACTCAACACCAGTTCGGTTCTCGATTACGACTTCGCAAGCCCGGGAACGTCCGACTTGGTGGCAGTCACCAATGTTCTTTCATTGCCCACGTCCGGATCGGTCACGCTGAATTTGAGCGATGCCGGTGGCCTGGGGCTGGGCACTTACAAATTGTTCACGTTCGGCAGCTTGGCGAGCACATTCAGTCCCACTTCGATTAACGTCGGGACCACCCCGCTGACGGGCAGGAGCTATAACTTCACAAAGGTTGGCAACGAAATCGATCTGACGATTGCCAAGCAGGCCTGGTCGGCGGGAGCAACGACAATGGCCTGGTCGTTGCCTGGCAACTGGGTCAGCGGCTTGATTCCCGGTTCCACCGGTTCGACCACCAACACCGATTCAGCGACCTTCAATGTCGCCACCACCAATCCAGCCAATCAAACCGTACTGCCCGACTCGGGCCGCAATGTGCAGAACGTCGTGTTTGACGCCGCGGCTGGCGCCTACACCATCGGTCAAACCAATGGGCAAATCCTCCATCTCACCACCGGAGGCAGTATTTTATCGACCGCCACGGTGGCCAATATCGAAACGGTCAACGCGCCGCTGGTGATCGAAGGGACCAGCGCCAGCTATGCCATCACCAATAACGCCGCCGCCAGCAATGTGCTCAACATCGGCGGCACGATCACCGGCAACGGCGCGGGGGTCTCGACCCTCACGCTCAACGGCAGCAACGGCGGAACGGTCAGCGGCGTTATCTCCGACGGCGGCAGCGGCAATACGGTCGCCGTCGTCAAGGACGGTGGCGGCACATGGACGCTCACAGGCGCGCACACCTTCAGCGCCGGTACCACGATCGTCAATGGCACGCTCCGCTTAGGAGACGGCGTGACGAACGGCGCGGTCGGCGATATCGTCAACGGTGGCGCGCTGACCTTTAATAATGCCGTGTTGCAGTCCTATGCCGGGCTGATCAGCGGCCTAGGGGCGATCAATGTCAACGGGGCGGCCCCGCTCATCCTCACCCGGCTCAATGGCGCCTCGGGCACAACCACGATCAACGGCCCGTCGCTGCGATTGGGCGATGGCGCGAGTAGCGCCAACGACGGCAATTTGGCTGGCAACATCGTGAATAACATGGCGCTCACGTTTGCCAACGTGGGGAATCTTTCGTATAGCGGCGCCATCAGCGGCAATGGATCCTTGACCAAGAGTGGCGCCGGCGCCCTGACAATCGGCGGCGTGAATTCGTATCTGGGACCCACCGCGGTGAGCGCCGGTACGTTGCGGCTCGGCCCATCGACGACCGGAGCCGGGGCATTGACTATTTCCAATGCGGGTTTCACCACCGGGACCAGCGGGGGCGGATTTACAATTAGGCCGATAGGAGCTAGTTGGACGTTCCTGAATAACAGCGGCGTGGCGACCAATGGCAGCGCGTATGGCATCACCAATGCCCCGAGCGGCTTTGGGGCGCTTCTGCAAAATAGCGGCAATAATGGGACTTTTTTCCAGACAATCAATTTCCCGACAGCGGGGACCTACTCGATCAGTTTCCTCTTGGAAGGGCGTCCCGGCTATCCGTTAGATCCCATCAGCGTGCAGTTCGGCAACAACACGATTCCGGGACTCAGTTCCGTGCTGCCTCTCAATACCAACAGTTTCGACAGCTTTTCGGGAACATTTCCCGTGTTGGCGGCCGGCAGCTATACGATCGGGTTCACGAGCGTCGGCAGCGCGGTGGGCATCGACCAAACGACTTTCGTCGACAATGTGGCCATCGCGCCCTACGGAACTCTTCCTTCCGGAACCGTGCTCTCGATCGCCAGTGGAGCGATCTTCGATCTCAACGCCGGAAATCAAGTGGTCAGTTCGTTAACCGGCCCATCCGGGGGCATCTTGACCAATAGCAACGCGCAGGGCGGATCGATCGTGGCGGCGATACCGTCCGGTTCGTCGACGTTCGGCGGCTCAATCCAGGACGGCGTCGGGCAAGTCAATGTCGTCAACTTCGGCCCGGGAGCTTTGGTGCTCAGCGCCAGCAATAGCTACACCGGCGCCACCTTAATTTCCGGCGGCCAGATACAGATCGCCAACGCAAACGCAGTGCAAAACAGCACGGTCACCGTCAACGTCAACGGCGGACTGACCTTTGCCGCCGGCGTCAATGCCCCGAACATCGGCGGGCTCTCGGGCTCGGGAAATATCGTGCTCCAAGATTCGGCTGGATCGCCGGCCCCTGTCACGCCGAGCGTCGGTAGCAATAATGCGAGCACGAATTACGCGGGCGCCCTCAGCGGTCCCGGTGGGTTGGTCAAAACGGGGATGGGCACGTTGACGCTCAGCGCCGCGAACACTTACAGTGGCAGCACCACGATTAACGGCGGCATTCTCAAGCTCCAGGGACAGGTCGCAATCGTCGCGAGCACCAATGTCTTCACCACCGACGCCGGTTCGGGCATCGGTGTCAGTTCGCCTTACGGCGCGAGCGGCTACACCCACGCATTGGCCTTCAACACCGCTGGTCTAACCGTAAACGGCCTCGCATTCACCAATGCCTCGCAGAGTGGCGCCAACTATTCCACGACCAATTGGGGGAACACCTTCACAAACTCAACTTTCAATGGCGCCGGACCAGCTACCAACACCCTCTTGGGCAATTTCATCTATGGCACCGGCAACCCCCAAACGCTTACGATCACCGGCCTGAATGCCGGCCAGTCTTACGATGCGCGGATTTACTATCGCCAATTCGGCGCAGCCGACCGCTCCGCGGATTGGACGTTTGATCCGGGCACCGGGTCTCCCGTCACCCTGAACAATGTCAACGAGGATGCCAACGCGACCGGCAACTACCTCGATTTCACCTATGTCGCCGGCCCGATGGGAATGTTGACATTGAGCGCCGCCCTCCACACCGGGGATAGCTGGCACCTCTACGGCTTTACCAATCAATTCGTCTCATCAAATACCACTTCGAGCAATACGCTGCCGACAGGCACCGCCTTGCAGATTGCCAGCGGCGCGACGCTCGATCTCAGTGGCGTCAGCCAAACGGTCGCTTCGCTGGCCGATGGCACGGGCGGCGGTGGCTCGATCGTCAACAGCGCCCCGAGCACTTCGGCGACGTTGACCCTCAACCCCGCCAGCGGCAGCACCACATTTAGCGGCGTGATCAGCGACAGCGGAGTCGCCGCCGCGATCAGCTTGGTCAACTCGGGCGCCGGCGCCCAAGTGCTCAGCGGCGTCAATACCTACTCCGGCGCCACCATCGCCAACGCCGGCACGCTGCGGACAACGGCTACCGGCAATCTGGGCGTCGGCCCATTGCAGGTCAATTCCTCCGGCGGCCTAACCACCGTCGAACTGGGCAGTTCGCAAACGGTGAGCAACCTGTCCGGCACGGTTTCCGTGGGGAGCACGGCGAACGTCAAAGTTGACACGGGAACGATCTTCAGCGTCACCCAATCGGGTCCTTCGATTTCGCAGGCCGGACTCGAACTGTCCACGGGCACGGCGCCAACGATGCTCAATCCGGCCGGCACGGCGGGAGTCGCGGCACAGTTGAAGAAAGACGGCGGCGGATCGTTGACGATCAGTGGCAAGACGCAACTCAACGACAACACCAGCGTGGTCGTCAATGGCGGAACGCTCGTGTTTAGTAGCGCCGCCGCCTCGACGATCGGCGCGGGAGTGACAGCCACCGTCGCCGCGGCCGGCACGCTCGAATTGGCCGGACCCGTTTCGGCCCTCGGCAAGTCGACCCCAGCCGCCAATCGGGCCAAGGTCGCCAACGACGGCGCTATTGTCGCCAGCGGCATGGGCCAAATCGTGGGTGGGATCGATTCGATCACTCCCGGAAGCGGCTCGGTCACGGTCAACGGCGATCTGACCGCCGACCACATCAATCAAAGCTCGCTATTGATCGGCAGTGGCGGCGTGTTCACGTTGGCCGCGAGCGACGCGATGGGCAATTCGCTTCCGTTCGTAGCTATGGGAGGCGGCTCGTCGAGCTTCGCCAGCTTGGCCGCGCAGCCGTTCGGCGCCGGGGTCAATTCGGGAAGCCTGTCGAGTGGAGGTTCCTCGTCGGCCGCGAGTTCAGGCGCCAGTCTGGGTGGTGGCATTGGAGGTGGCGTCGCCGCCGTTCCCGAGCCAGCAACCATTGTTCTGCTTCTGCTAGGTGCGCTGGCAGTGGCGCCGCTCGTCCGCGGCTCACGCAATGAAAATCACCACAATGTTGCACGATAAATTCGTGGAACGAGTGGGCGAAATGTACTATCTTGGGATGGCCGTGATGGCCCATGCCCAGCGCTGACGAGCGCTCTATTCGGCCTTGATTCAGCCCTGCGGTCGGGCTAAGGTCGAGGCTTCTCTTGACAACTTGGGTAATGCAACGATGAGTATAGCGACCGTGCATTCCGATGTGGGTGAGCGCATCGCAAGCGAACGCGGCTAAAGGGATTAAAAAGACGGCTGAAACTCCCGACTCCCGACTCCCAACACTCACCACCCACCACCCACCACTCGCCTCCCACCACGATGTCCTCTTCCGTTCGTCCAGAAATTGCCGCGATGCGCGGTTACACGCCTGGCGAGCAGCCGCGGGGTGGGAAGTTCATCAAGCTCAATACCAACGAGAATCCTTATCCCTGTTCGCCCGCGGTGAACCGCGCGATTCAGGCGGCGCTCGAGCAGGGCTTGCAGCGATATCCCGATCCGATGGCCGAGGGTTTTCGCCGCCGGGCCGGCGAAGTGCTGGGGGTCGATCCGAGTTGGATTCTGTGCGGCAATGGCAGCGATGATATTCTGACGATCGCCACCCGCGCGTTCGTCGGCCAGGGAGATTGGCTACGGCTGCCGTATCCGAGTTACATTCTGTACCGCACGCTGGCCCAATTGCAGGGGGCGAGCGCCGAGGAGATCCGCTTCCAAAGCGATTGGTCGCTGGGCACGGATTTCAGTTCGCCGCGGCCGGGACTGAAGCTCGCGTTTCTGCCCAATCCGAACAGCCCTTCGGGCACGCTGCTCACGCCCGAGCAGATTTTCGAGATCGCCGAGCGATTGCCTTGCCCGCTATTGGTCGACGAAGCGTACGCCGATTTTTCGGAGACGAACTGCGTCAAGCTCGTGGCCCGCAGCGAGAAGATCATGGTCTCGCGAACGCTCAGCAAATCGTACGCTCTCGCAGGGTTGCGATTTGGATTCTTGATCGCACAGCCGCAAGTGATCGAGCAGCTTGTGAAGGTGAAGGACTCGTACAATTGCGACACCCTGTCGATCGCCGGGGCGACGGCCGCCATCGACGATCGGGCGTGGCTCGCCGCCAATCGAGCCAAGCTGCTCGCCAGCCGAGGCCGGCTCGTCGCCGCGATGCGCGAGATCGGATTCGCGGCGGTCGATTCGCAGGCCAATTTCGTTTGGAATCCCCACCCGTCACTCGCCGTCAAACCGTTCTACGAACAGCTCAAAGCCGAGCGGATTTTAGTCCGATATATGGATTATCCGGGTTGGGGGGACGGCCTACGAATTTCCGTCGGCAGCGACGATCAGATCGACGCCTGTGTCGACGCTTTGCGGCGAATGATATAAAGTCGGGAGTCGGGAGACGGGAGTCGGGAGTTAAGCGACTGCCGCTTCGTCGTCTCCCGCTTTTTACTCCCGACTCCCGTCTCCCGACTTGCCCATGCCTCGCACCGCTCGCATCGAACGCAACACGCAGGAAACGCAGATCCGCCTCGAGCTGGCGCTCGATGGGAGCGGCACGAGCCTGATTGCGACCGGGGTTGGCTTTTTCGACCACATGCTGACGCTGCTGGCCAAACACGCGGCGATCGATCTGACGGTCGAAGCCCAAGGGGACTTGCACGTCGATCAGCATCACACGGTCGAAGACACGGGGATCGCGCTGGGGCAGGCGATCCGCCAAGCCCTGGGGGACAAAGCGGGCATTCGCCGATATGGGCACTTCACGCTGCCGATGGAAGAGACGCTGGTCACTTCGGCCATCGACTTGAGCGGTCGATTTGCGCTCGTGTTTCAGGCGCCGATTCCGGCTGCCAAGATCGGCGATTTCGACAGCGAGCTGGTCGAAGATTTTTGGCAAGCCGTGGCGGCCAATGCGCCGATGAATTTGCACGTGCTGCTGCATCACGGCCGCAACAGCCATCACATCAGCGAAGCCGTGTTCAAGGCGACCGCTCGGGCGCTGCGGATGGCGGTCGAACTCGACCCGCGGATGCCCGGCGTGCCAAGCACCAAGGGCACGCTCAGCGAGTGAGGCAAAGACGGCCACTTTGCGTGGAAAGGGGCCGCCGGGAACCCTCTCCCCTTCGGAGAGAGGGCAGGGTGAGGGTCGTCAGAGTGACCGTCACGTCGAACAGCACGCGAGGTCTTCGCCGGCCCTCACCCCGGCCCTCTCCGCTTGGGAGAGGGCGTGCTCGCGGAGCGGCCGTTTTGCTCGGTCGCGCGAGCCTGCTGCTCGATGACGCGGAGCAAAATTTGTCGGGCCTTGGGCTCCGCCGCGCTGACGGCCGCCATGACTTCTTCTCCGGTCGTTTTGTGGGGCGAATCGGGCAGACCCACGTTGGCGATCGTCGAGAGTCCCAGCACGCGAATGCCGAGCCTCGCGGCGACGATCACCTCCGGCACGGTCGACATGCCGACTGCGTCGCCGCCGATACGGCGCAGCATCCGGTATTCGGCCCGGGTCTCATAGTTCGGGCCGAGCACTCCGATATACACGCCTCGGTGAGCGACGAAATTCGCTCGCCGGGCGATCCCGAGCGCCAATTCCGCTAAGCCCGGGTCATACGGTCGGCACAGCGCTGGGCCGCGCGAGCCATCGATTTCGCACAAGGAGCTGCCGAGCGGTCGCCGCCAGAGCAAGTTGACGTGGTCGTCGATCACGAGAATATCGCCGGGCGAGTATCGCGGATTAAGACCACCCGAGGCGTTCGTCACGAGGAGCAAGCCAATGCCCAAACCGCGCATGACGCGCACCGGAAAAGTGATTTCGTCGAGCGAGTAGCCTTCGTAGCCGTGAATCCGGCCGTCCATGGCAACCACGGGCACGCCGGCCACTTCACCGCAGACAAGCTGCCCGCGATGCCCCAGAGCCGTGGATCGTTGAAAGTGCGGGATCTCGCAATAGGGCAGCACGACATCGGCCAGAATCTGCCTAGTGAATCCCCCCATGCCCGTGCCGAGAATGGCGCCGGCCATCGCGACGCGCGGCCATTGTCGCCGAATCCAAGCGACGGTTTCGTCGAGTCGTCGATCGTGGAAAACGTTGGGCATTGAATATCTACATAGCCGCGGCATCCTGCTGCGCCGTCCGGCGTTAAATCGGCAATACGGCGCAGCAGGATGCCGCGGCTATATAAGGCCCTATTGCTGCCGCCGGAGGATGTTGACGCGCAGCGGCTTCTGCACGCGCACGGCGTCTTTCTCCAGATCGGCCCGCGGCGTGAGCTGGAGCACTTGGGTGCGGAGGTCGGCGTCGCCGAGTTCCTTGTACGTGAAGATGTGGCGGATTTGCTGGCCGGTCGGCAAATACTGGCGGCGGATTTCGTCCGGCTCTTGGGCCTCATCCGTTCGCCGCGCCAGTTGGACTTTGACCGGCGCCAAGTCGGGATCGTCCGCGTCGTGTGTCTCCGTGACGATGATCTGACTACGGCTAGGATTTTCGAGATGCACGATCCGCACGCCGAATCGTGCCTTGTGGCCGGGGCTCGTCGGTATATCCAATTGCGAAATCGGCTGATCGTCCGAGCGGGCGATATCGTCGATCCGCTGACTGATTCTCGGTTCCGTCTTCTGCAGCTTGAACCAGACAGTGATGTCGGCCCTGTCCGCCCCGGCCGGCCAGTTCCGGGCCTGGCAATTTAGCACCGGCGCCGGCATCCGAGGCCGGTAGTCGAGATCGTAATACACATACGGCAGCAGTTTTTCCTTCGACTCGCGACCGCGCTGCGAGACGGGAACGATTTGCACCCAGAACTCGGCCGGCCGCGGACTGAACCGCCGTGGATTGCCGTTTTGGATTGAGATCGGAAATTCGACCGCGTCGCCGGCCAACTGATTTTCCGAGAGCTTCGGCAAGTGGGCGGCCACGAAGAATCGCTCGGGATTGAAGTCCGCGTCCTTCGAGTCGCCGAGTGGATTGAGAACGTCGTCGAGCTTGTAAGCCGCGTTCTCGTCCGGATCGGGATCGTATCGCTGATGGCTGAGCGTGTAGTTCGTGCTGTCGAAGGTGAGATACTCGGCCTCGTCGGATTCGATCGCCACCTTGGCCTGCGCGGCGAGATTGCCGCTGGACTCCCCCTGCAGCGCGACCTTTCCCTCGGTTTCGGTCGGAGGGACCTTGATCAGATACTTTCGCCGCAGGCCATTGGGATGCTCCTTGAGCGTCAGCACCTGGGTCAGCGGCGTGGCGATTTCGGACCGCTCGTCCCCCATCAGTTGCACTCCATAGCGCGTCGGCCCGACGATCGACCGCAGATCGTCGATCAACTCGGACTCGCCATTGGCCCGGGCGGTGCGAACGTCGAACGCCTTCGCCTTGTCGACCTTGGCGATGAAGTCCTTGAATTTTTTCTGCTCCTGGATGTCGGCCGCTTTGCCACCCTCGACGTCGAGCAGCAACGTGGAAAGTTGAATCGGGTGGTCGTGGTCTTGAGCGAACAGGGCGATCAAATCGCTAACGTTGGCCGAATACATCGGACCATGAAAGTCCCCGGCGCCGAACTCCGCCTTGGGAGGATCGTTGCTCACTTCCCAAACCTCGTCGGCGCCGTCGGTGATCACGATTAGCCGCCGCGGCGATTCCTTGTCCTGCTGGGCCAGGTCCTCGGTCGCCGCCCGCTTCATCGACAAGTACAGCGGAGTGAATCCCAGCGGCTGAACTTTTCGCGTGTCGAGAATCGTGCTGGTGAGATCCTTGTAGCCGGCAAGATCGAATCGTTTGGTGATCTCATGCGGCCAGACTCGTTCGACGTCTTCGCGATAACTGACAGCGGGATCGGCCGGTCCCCAACTGGTATTCCACACGGGGAGCAGCGGATAGTCGCGGCCGGGGATTTTGGTGTTGAATCCGCGCCGATGTCCGTACAGCCACAGCGAAACGTTGTATCGGCCGACGCCGGCGAGATCGGCCAGGACGGCCTTGAGCGCCTTGTTGGCCCGTTCCATGCGGGTCGTCTTGGCGGTTCCGGCGGCGCTGGCGACCTCTTCGTTCATGCTGCCCGAGCAATCGAGCACGAATGCGATCGCGCCCGGCTTGCCGGTATCGCCGACGACTTGGATCGTGGGCGGATAACGAGTGGCCGGCTTGAGCGTGACGATCTCGCGGCCCGGGCCGGTGAGTGAGACGCGAAAATCGCGATCGAGTACATGGCCGCGATACCAGCAGCGCAGCCTCCATTGCGAGTCGGTGAGGGCAACCGCCTTGCCGGGCAGCTTGAATGTCCGCTGTTGATTGGCGTCGTTTGTGGAACCGGACGTTTTCGTGGCGAGGGCCAGCCGCGTCGTGAATTGTCCGTTGACGCCGACGTTCCACAGAATCGGATGCTCGGCGCCGTCCAGCGGGAATAAATCGAGCACGCCTTGGGGCAAGCCCTCGGCCGGCGTCGTATCGACTCGGGTCGAGACTTCCGTAGCGCCCTCGGTCAGCGCCGCCACGCCAATCTTGCCGGCCACGACCGCGCCGGCCGCTTTGCGGCGCCGATCGAGCGTGGTCGCCAGCGCTTGTTCCGACTCGTTGGCAAGCGTCTCTTGAGTTCGGGCTGATGTGAGATAACCGCTCGCCAGCCGATCGTAGTAGTCAGCGTCGGTGAAAGTGGGATCGCCCCAGAAGTCATCCGCGGCTCGCCGGCCGTGCCAAGCGAGCAGCTCGTGCAAATCGAACCGCAGCAGGCTGCCGACCGGATCGTGCAAGCGATCTTCGGTCTCGCGATGCTTTGAGGGCAAGGTCAGAAGGGCGGCGCAACCTCGGCCGAGACAATCCGTCTTGCTCCGCTCCGATCGCGCTGCAACGACAGCCGCCGGATCGACTCCCAGCGTGGCTTCTCCCTCGAGCTTCTTGCGAATGTCGCGGATCGTCTTCCGCAGCGTGGCGCCGTCCGCCGCAAGCTGCTTTACCGCGTCCATCACGTCGTTGGACGACATGCCTTTGCTCGAGGCGGCGCCGGCTGCGAGCGCCGATTCGTCGAAAGATTTACCGTCGCCTTTGGCGCCCGAATTCGAGCCGCCAGTCGCCGTCGATGCGCCAAGATACCGGCGGTCGAGCATCGCTTGGACCGGATGCCGCTCCCGCCATGGGCCCAGCCGCATCAGCCGATGCTGCGTTGCTTGATCGTCGGTGGCTGGGGCGGTCAACGAGGGATTCGCCTGCTGCTGGCCGGGGATTTTCAAATAGGCGTCGCGCAGGCTGTTGCGGCGCTCGCCCGAGAGGAGCGGCACGCTCAATAGATCGGCGATGTCGCGAAGGCTCTTCGCGTCGTTCGGCTTGTTGAAGTTGATCGTGATCGCGATATCGAGCGAATCGCTGAGTTGATTGAGATTTTCCTCGACGGTCTTGAGCGTCTTACGCAGATTGGCCAGCCGGGCCTCCGGTCCGACGGCGCCGGGAGCGGTGCTCGGCTGCCGGACCCCTTCGAGCGCGTTTTCCAATTCGTTGGCCAGCCGATGATTCAGGTCGATCGTCGCCACGCACAGCTTCATCAGCGGCGGAAGTTTTTCCTCCGGCAGATCGCGGCGCCGCTCGAGCCACTCGGCGTAGTAGGGCAATTCGGCGAACGCCCGATCACGGACGTCGAAGGCATGAGCCAATTCCGCAGCCAGCGTCTCGGCGTCTTGATACTGTTTGTCCGAGTCGGCCCACAACCGCTTGGCGTCGGTCAGTTCGTTGGGCCCACCGACAAACAGCAAGTCTTCGGCCTCGCGCCGTTTCGCGTCCGCGTCGTCGATCAACGTCCGCGTGAAATATTGCACGCGCTCATCGGCGCCGGAGCTGGCGACTTGCTCGGCCCTTTGCCGGGCCTTGAGGGCGCCGAGCACCAACTGCGAGCCGCTGGCATCCTGCGGAAACGGCGCGCGGCTCCGCGGATCGGTGAGCAATCGCAGAAAGTGCAGTTCGACTGGCTCCGGGCCGAGCTTATCTTCCGGTTGCTTGACCACGTCGAGCATCTTGGTGATATCGACCGGAATGCGCAGCGAGGCGCCGCGCCCCAGCAGCCATTCCCAGCCTGCCTGCGCCCGGGGCAAGTACGCCAAGTCGGCGACCGGTTCGAGCGATTCCTTTTCCTTGTCCGGCGTCGAAAGCCATTTATCGACCCGCTTGCGAATGTCGGGCGAATTTTCAGGCCCCGTCCGCCATTGATCGATTAGCGGAAAACTGTAAACCTCGGAGACCTCGGCCGATCGCGATTCGTCGAGCCGATGGGCGAACACGTCGAGCGTCTCGCCAAGCTGATGGGCGTCGGCCGCGTAGGCTTTGCCCGACTGGGCCAATCGCTCCAACCGCATCAGCTGCTGCTCGAACGCCTCCCAACTCAGCGCATTGAGCCGCTGCCGGCCAGTCAGCCCGGCACGCGAACCCCAGGGCCGCAGTTCATCGTGCGTCTTCCACAGCTTGCCGACCTTGTCCCACTTGGCGTCGTCCGCCGCCGGTGGTCCGGGATCGACGGCGGGCTTACTCTCCGACCAGGTGAGGACAAAATCCTTGCCCCAGTCGCGGGCGTCCTTCGGAAACATCTGCGGTTTCTGCACGTCCTGATATCGCTGGTTCACCCAACCGGAGACCTTGTCGTCCAGATAATCGAACAGGTTGACGAGCGTCACGCGGCTGCTGCCCTTGGACGCATCGCCGGCCAGTCCGCGGCGAATAAAATGGGCGAAAACCGAGGCGCCCAACTTTTCGGGCGACGTCCAACCGACCTGCGTGGAACCGGCCGAGTTGATCACCACCAAGTTCTTTCGGCCACCATCGGCTTTCGTCACGACCTCGTCCAGTCGATCGACGAAGCCGTTGTACATCACCCCCAGCTTCCAATCGGTGTCGATCCGATTGCAATCCAGAAACACGATCTTCTTCACGCCGGCGCCAAATCGCTCGGTCGTCGTCTTGTTGATCGTATCGAGCAAACTGAACACACTCACGCACGGCAGATCGAATCGATCGGGCTGCCAGCCTTCGCGCCCCGAGTTCTGCGGCACGAGCAGCATGCAGGGCTCGCCCTTGTCGTCGAGAATTCCGTGGCCGCTCAGATATACGAGCACCACGTCGCGATTGGGGCCGCCGGGCCGGACGATCCGCGCCTTCAGCCGCTCTTGCAAATCGAGCTTGGCGTCGTCCTCGGTTTTCCACTCGACGGCGCCGCCACTGGTATGAACATTCGGCCCGCTGAAATCCGAGTGGCCGGGCCAATCGTTAAGTAGGTCGATATCCTCTTGGGCATAAGCGTTGGGAGGCATCGGCGCCGGATAGTAGGCGAGCGAGGCGATGACCAGTGGCGTCGGGCGAGGCAGAAAGAATAGCCAATACAAAAATGCGCCGAACAGAAACAGCACGAACGCGGCCATCAGCCCGTTGCGAGCCAACCGGCTTGATCGCCGCCGCAGCCACTCGGGCGTGCCGACCGCTTGCTCCCACTCGTGGCGCGTGCGATCGCCGCCCGGCGCAGCCGTTCCCTTCCACGAGGCTTTCTGCCGAGGGCCGGTGAGAGGAGTCGATGGCTGACCGGATTTAGGACCGGCGGCAGGCTTCGACGGCGGCCCCTTTTTACGCCACGAGGGTTCTCGATCAGCCATACGCCGATTTCCCTAAGAAGCCCTTACATAGCCGCCTCGGAGAAGCGCCGACGGTTTTGCGAGCAGTTCTAAAAAGCCGTCCAGCGGGAGTGGATTTTTTGCCGGGATCCCCTCAAAAAGCCGGGCGTGCGGATCATGGTTGATTGAATCCATTCGCCTCGACGATGTCAACGGTCGCGAGAAGTTCGATGTCGCCGTTGCCAATGAAGGCAGGGGGCAAACAGATCGATCCGGCCTTTGCAAATCGTTTCTGGAGCGCTTACGATAAAAGGGGCGTCTGGGAGATTGCAGCCGGCCCATGGGCTGCGTTTCCCCCGGACGCATTTTGTCGCTCGACGCGCGATTTCGCTCGCCGCGTTGGTCCGGCGTTTCAGTGCGAATCGCCATCGCGAATCAATGCGACGTATTAGGCTGGGGACCTCCGGAAGCATGAGCGTTTCGATTGCCGATTTCTGGAAGTTGGCCACGGATAGCCGGCTGCTCGCGCCGAGCGATTGCGAGCAGCTTGAGGCCGCTTTCGCCCACGTCAAAGGCGCGACGGAGCAGGGCAACGCCAACACGCTCGCTCAGTGGTTGGTCGCCCAGGGCTCGCTGTCGCGATTTCAATCGCAGACGCTGCTGGCCGGTCGGGCGGGGCCGTTTATCTACGGCGAATATTGCGTCTACGACCGGATTCGCACCAAGGATGGCCGGCTCGGCGGCTTGTTTCGAGCGGTGCATATCGGCACACATCATTCGGTGCTGCTCTATTTTCTGCCCAAGGAAATCGGACAGGACCCCGAGCGTTGGCCGGCCGCTCTTCAGCAACTGGCCTGGGCCTGCTACGCCGCTCATCCCCATGTTAGCGACGTCTACCAACTGCTCGATCTGGGTAAGTTCAAGATCGCGGTGCTCGAAAATCTCACGGGCGATTCGCTCGCGACGCATCTGACGGGTAATGCAAGGCTCGCTCCGCCCGACGCCTGCCGACTCCTGGGGCAGGCGGTCACGGGCCTAGCGCGATTGCATCAAATGGGTCAGCCGCACGGCGAGTTTCGGCCCGACAATCTCTGGCTCACCGCCGAGGGACAGGTGAAGCTATTGCAATGCCCGCTGGCGCCCGAGCCGCTCGGCGGCCCGGGGCCGATCGACTGGACCGCCGACGATCCGAGCGGAAAGCTACTGCAAGCGGCCGATTACGCGGCGCCGGAACTGGCACACCCGGGTCGACCACCGGATGTGACCACGGATCTTTATGCCGTCGGCGGAACGCTATTTCATATGCTCATGGGCTGGCCACCCTTCGCGGGCGGAGATATCGCATCGAAACTGACTCGACATGCGAGCGAACCGATTGTGGCCCTCGAGTCATATGGCGTGCCGACGGAATTAGCCCAGATGATCGGCTATTTGATGGCCAAGGATCCGGCTCAGCGTTATCAAGACGCGGGGCAGGTCGCCGATGCACTGGCCTACTTCGTCGATCCCGCGCAGTTGCACGCTGCGCCGCCGATCGCGCCGACGCTGGCCTCGTTCGATGCCTGGCTGCAGCAGCAGTCGCGAGCGCCGGGAGCGGCGCCCGGCGAAATTCCGACGATGCTGCAAATGGCCAGCTATGCGGCCTCGCATCAGGCGGGGGCAATTCAAGCCGCGACGGATCAAGCCAATGCGGCCCAAGCAACAGCGGCCCCAGCCGCCGCTCAACAGGCCGTTATGTATCAACCGCCGCCGATTGAATACGCCGGAGCGCCGCCGGTCGAACCAGGGTATCATGCGCCGGAACCGGCCGCGTACGAAGCGCCTCCGGCTTACGCGGAGAATCACTTCGGCGCGTTCGACGCTTCCGAAAAAATCGACCCCTTGGATTTCGTTCCGGCCGTGAATCACGACCGGCCCCAGTACGCCGACTTGATGTCGATGGCGCCGGCGCCTCGCGGCAATCAAGCCGTGGCCGACCCTGCCGACGCCGAGATGTTTGCTCCGCCGGTCGCGCGCGAGCCGATTCACGATGGTACGCAAGACTTTGCTCCGGCCCTCGCGCGAAAGCGGCGCGAACCGACCGCCGGCGCCGCGATGACCGATAGGGCCGGGGTTACGATGGCGAACGCTCAAGGGGGCGCGGTGGCGACCTCGCCGCGCCGGAGCAAAACTTCCAGCGGCGGCCAGTCCTTGCCTCTGCTCGTCGGCGGAGGCGTTTTGGTCGCGGTGTTGTGCATTGGCGGCCTGATCGCGGCCTTGTCGATGGGCCACAATTCGGACGTCGCCGATATTACTCCAAGCAATATACCGGCGGCCGATCCGTCGTTAATCAAGCGGCCGCCCGACAAGAATCTGCCGGTTAAACCGCCGACTGACGTGAAGCCAACCCCGGTCGACGCCGGAGGCAATAAACCGTCGATTAAGCCACCGCCCAAAACGAAGATCACGCCGCCGGTCCAAAGCGACATTATCCCCGACGACGGCCAAACCCCGTGGGTCTCGCCAACCGCGGGTCAGCCGCTGGAGCTTAGCCATGTGGCGTCGGGCGCCCAAGCCATTTTGGCGATTCGCCCAGCCGCGATCCTACGCCGACCGGATGGCGATCAGTTAATTCCGGCGCTGGGTCCCTGGGCTGCGACCGCTCAAGCATCGCTAAAAACGGCGACCGGCCTCGAACTGCCGCAGATCGATCAAGCGATCATCACTTGGCACGACACGGGCAACGGCGCGCTGGCGCCCGTGCTGCTCATACGCGCATCCGAAAAAATAGCGGCCGACGGTCTGCTCGCCGGCTGGGGCAATCCGGCGGCGACGACGGTTGGCGACGAGACGTACTACGCGGGCAACCCTTGGTGCTACTATCTGCCCTCCAAAGACGCCAGCAAGGTATTAATCATCGGACCCGCTCAGCAGATCAAAGAAATCGCCAGCGCCGGCGCCGCCGCGATTCCCGCGCTCGATCGGCACTTGGAGCTGATGCTCATGAGCTCGGACGCCGATCGCGACGTCTCGCTCGTGTTTCTTCCCGGCGCCGTGCTGGGAGACAACCAAACATTTTTGATGGGGGAAATGGGCTCGCTCCGCAAGCCGCTCGATACGTTCTTCGCCGGCGAAGCCCAGGCGGCGATTTTTAGCTTGCATCTCAAGGGTGACGTGTTCATCGAGTTGAAGGTCAACGGCCCGCCGAACAAGGAGCCCTCGGTCGTCGCCTCGCAGTTTGCCACCCGCGCCCGCGTGATTCCCGACGCGGTGGAAGACGCGCTCAACAATTTGTCGCTGCACAAGTACGCGAAAAAACTGCTCGGGCGATTTCCCCAGCAGCTTCGCGTCATGAGCGACTTCATTCGTAGCGACGTCGAGGACGATGTCGTCGTCCTCCGCAGCTACATGCCGGGCATCGCCGCGCACAATGTCCTGTTGGCCAGCGAGATCGCGATGGCCGAGCAGCCATTGCAGGCCGGCTCCGGAGGCTCGACCGAGAAGAAACTCACGATTCAGGAGATGTTGAAGAAGAAAACGTCGCTCAAGTTTCCTCGCGATACGCTGGAAAAATCGCTCCAGATGCTATTCGACGACCTATCGGTTCCCTACGAACTGGCTGGCGGCGACCTTCAACTCGAGGGCATAACCAAGAACCAATCGTTCACGCTGGACGAAAATGACAAGCCGGGGGACGAAATCCTCCGGAAAATCATGCTTTTGGCCAATCCGGACGGTAAACTGATCTATGTCGTCAAGCCCAAGCAGCCGGGCGGGCCTGACATGCTGTTCATCACCACCCGCGCGTCGGCCACGAAGCGGGGTGACAAGATTCCGCCCGAGTTGCAGACCGGGCCGGGCGCGAAACCTGCTCCGAAGAAAAAACCGTGACCCTCTTTCATATCGCTTGCACCACGTGCGGAACGAGATTGAAGGTCGCCGATCGGGCTGCCATCGGACAGATTCTCGCTTGTCCGAAGTGCCAGAGCATGGTGCTGGTCGCGCCGCCGCCGGACTGGCAGGAAGAGCCGCCGCCATTGCCGGAGGAGCAAGCCGCCGCCGGGGCATGGAAACATCCGGTTGCCGCAACGACGCACGGCGCCGTTGCGACGCCGGTAAGCGATCAAACCGTGGCTAGTGCGAGTAAGAAAAGCGGCGTGCGATTGGTGGCGAAGCTGGCGCCGGCCGCCGCTGCGATTCCTGCGGCGCCAACTAAAATGGTTCCCACGGTTGCCCGTTTGTCGACGAAAGCTTCGCCGGCTGCACAACCAGCGGCGGTCATCCGGCCGGGCGGAATTGCTGACGCGGCTGGGCCTCGCTGGTTCTGGCCGACGTTCGTTACAGCGACGGCGTTGAGTTTGGCGGCCGCGGGCCTGATTCTTTATATGAATCAGCGAGGCGGATTGCAGCCGGCCGTGGTCCAGCAGGAGAGCCACGGTCAAGCGGTGGCAGTGGTGCCCACGCCGCAAGAAAAGGCGCCGGCGCCGGCGAACGTCGCCGCTCAGGTCACGAAAAATGAGGCCACGGTTGAGAAGGCGGATGCCGCTCAAGTCGTTGGAGAACAAAAGAAAATTGCTGCGGATCGAGCCAGCGGCGGCGCTGTGGAACAGGGGGCTGACGCCCCCCGCTCGCCGGCTGTTGCGGAGAAACCTGTTGCTCCGCCGCCGATCGCCATTGAAATCGCGCCGGCGACGGCGCCGGTGGCCGCCGATCCGCCGCGCGAGATTCGTCCCACGCTCGAACGCATTGCGCCGCGGCAGATCGACGTGGCCGCTCGATTGACCGATCCGTTAGCCGCGATTTCGTACCACAACACGCCGCTATGGCGCGTCCTGGCCGATCTCAGTCAACTTGGCTCCGTGCCGATCACGCTCGATCTCGACACGCTGGCCGAGATGTCGTTGTCCGCCGATGAGCCGGTTTCTGTCGACGTTAAGGGCACGACGATCGGTGGCGCGCTCGATGAGTTGCTCGCGCCCATGGGACTGATTGCCATCACCGTCGATCATCAACTGCTTGTGAGCCGGCCGAAGCAAACGGAACTGCGCCGTGTGCGCTACAACGTCGCCGATCTCGTGCCGGGCGCCGATGGCGAGCCGGCTCGATTCGATGCGCTCATTCATGATTTAGTTGATGCAAAATCGTGGAAAGAAAAGGGCGGATCGGGCGCGAGCCGTTGGACCGACAGCGCGCTCGTGGTCGAACAAACGGAATCGGCCCACGCTCAAATGCTCGAGCTCTGCGAAAAGCTACGAGTGGCGCGGGGTCTGCCGCTTCGCAGCAAGCTCAATCCGGCCCGATTCCGCTTACAGCCGCGAACCGCCGGCGCCGAGGCGGCGATTGGCCAGCCGCTGACGGCCAACTTCGCCCGGTCGGAGCCGCTAAGCCGGATCGTCGATCACCTGCGCCGCGCGGGAAATGTCACGCTGCTGATCGATGGCGTGTCGCTCGTCGAGCAGCGCCTGTCGGTCGACACCGAGGCCGTGCTAGTGATCGAGCGTCAATCGCTAGGTCAGTGTCTGACATCGCTGCTAGAATCTCTGGAACTCACATGGCGGGTGGTCGGTCCACGCACGATCGAAATCACGACCCCCGAGGCGGCCGCCCGGCGAACGGAGCTGGAGTTCTATTCCGCCCGCAGTTTGGCGCCCAGCGGCGACGGCGCCGCGATAGTTTCGCAATTGCAGCGCGATTTGCAACTTCCGCCGGACGTCGCGGCCGCCACGGTCATTCGGTTCGATTCCGCGAGCCGCTATCTCATCGTCCGGGCGCCGCAGTCGGCGCATATTCGGCTGCAAGCGGTCCTGAGCGCCTGGCCCGTGGCGAAGCAATAATGAGAGCGGCGCTCTCGCGTCGTCGAGTCACGCCACAACCGGGGCGCAGCCTCTTTGGCATGGGCTTCGTTGTGCGGGCAGTCGCCGCTTTGCTAGAATCGGCCATTCGACGCTGCCCGTCGCGTTGGAGCCACTCACAAAACCGCCGGGGACTGTCCCCTTCTCCGAGGCGCAGGAGGCGCTGATTCAAGCAAGAAATAACGCAACACTAGCCGTTAACGCCATGAATTCTGGCGCAATCGGGCCCGTAGCTCAGCGGTTAGAGCAGGGGACTCATAATCCCTTGGTCGTCTGTTCGAATCAGACCGGGCCTATTCGGAGTTTCTCTCTATCGATATCCTTCGTCGTCCGGTCGACTCGCGGCGCAGCAGGATGCCGATAGGCGCGGCGGCTGCGGAATCGGTCGAGCTGGTGGGCGACCCAGGTGTCGCGGTTCCGTTGTCGGAATTCAGCGGAGATGTGATGACTAATCGGCGGATGCCCGCGACCCGATATTCGCGAACTTTGCCATGGCGAATCGCCGCTCGCCGCGGCCACGACTTTCCTCATATCGGCGACGCACGCCTGGAGCCGCTCGTTGTCCGGCGGCAGCAGCCACGTAAAATAGTGCGAGTATCGGCGCTCGCGACGCCGCAAAACATGCCGCACAGCGTCTGTATCGCGACGAGTGAGATTGCTAGCTTCATCGCAGCCCTCTTCGATTCGCCGATGCGCAAAAAAGGCGCCGACCCGCCGAGTCGGGTTCGGTGAGGTGCTATCGTCAGACGGGATCTCACGGGCCAGTTATGGTGGTCGCGACGCGACTCCTCTGGTAGCATTGACATCATATGAGAAGTTCGTGAGACATCAAATATCCGGCCAAATTTCTCTTTCGCCCCTGGAAGCGGTGGACTAAAAAAGAGACGCCACGTTGGCTGTGGATTAATTGTCGAAAACTCGTTGCGGAGTCCTGCCATGTACGATGCGATCGTGATTTCTGATCTGCACCTGGGTAGCGACGTCTGTCAGGCGAAGCAAATCGTCGACTTTCTCGAGCAGATCAAGGACGATACGCTTCCAACTCGGGAGCTAATCCTAAATGGCGACGTGTTCGATTCGTGGGATTTTCGCCGCCTTAAGAAAAGCCATTGGAAGGTGCTCTCGCTGATCCGCTCCCTCTCGGACCATGTAAAGATCGTGTGGACCAACGGCAACCACGACCATCCCGAAGACGCCTCGACCGTTGCCCATCTGATCGGCGCCGAGGTGCGCGATCATTACATCCTCGACTCGGGCGATCGCCGGATCCTAATTTTCCACGGACACATTTTCGACAACTTCATTTCGGACCATCCGATCATCACGAGGGTCGTCGATTTCTTTTACGGACTGCTCCACAAGATCGATCGCTCGTATCGCCTGAGCAAATGGGCCAAGCACCGCAGCAAGACGTTTCTCCGCTGCTCGGAGAAGATCGAGGGCCAAGCCAGAAAATACGCTCAGCGGATGAATTGCGACACGGTGCTCTGCGGCCACACTCATTTGGAATATGTCAGCGAGCAAGCGGACATCAAGTACTACAACAGCGGCTCGTGGTGCGAAAAGCCTTGCACATATCTCACGGTGCTCGACGGCCAATGCGCGGTGAACCACTATCTGGGCCCGATCTCGGCGCCGATGCTGGCCGACGTGGCCGCGGCATAGTCCGTCATCGCGCGTCGTTTGCTTGACCGTGTGGGAACGGGATAAGTAAGATGGATCGGCTGGCCGACCCCGCGCGCCGGCTCGCTTTCCCGCCGCAATAGCCATCCTCTCGCCGTTCTCCGCGATGACCGGACACCTTTCTCAGAGCCGACCAGTTGCCTTACGCGCAGAGCGGTTTTTTCGCCTCCTTTGCTCCGCAAGCTGTTTGGTTGCCGCAGTTGCGATGGGCCAGCGGATGAGGGCTGCCGATCTGGCGCCGACGATCGCTGCCGCTCCAGCCCCTGCCGCTCAAGCCACCGCCGCTTCGCCGCCGATCGACGCAGATCATGCGGCCAAGATGGCCAGTGGGCTCGCGCTGTTTAAAGAGCACGTCCGCCCGGTGCTGCTGGCCAAGTGCTTCAAATGCCACGGCGGCGAGTCGGTTGAATCGAGTTTGGACATCAACGATCGCGCGGGCTTGCTCAAGGGGGGCGACAACGGCGCGGCGGTCGTGGTCAACAGCGCCCAAGAGAGTCTGCTGTATAAGCTGGTCGCCCACTCGCAAAAACCGCACATGCCGTTCGAGGCCGATCAACTTTCGGCCGAAGCGATCGATCAGATCGGCCGGTGGATTGACCAAGGGGCGCCGTACGATCGGCCGCTGAAAGACGCGGACGTCGCCGGCTCGCAGTGGTATGAAAAGACGGTTCCGATCAATGCCCGCAAATTCTGGTCGTTCCAACCGCTCGCAAGCGCCGCTCCGCCAGTCGTCAAGAACACCGGCTGGCGTCAGTCGCCGATCGACGATTTTGTATTGGCCAAGATGGAGGCTGCCGGCGTCGCGCCCAATCCGCCGGCCAGCAAGCGGCAACTGATTCGCCGCGTGTATTTCGATCTGATCGGCCTGCCGTCCACGCCAGAGGAGATCGACGCCTTCGAAAAAGATTCCTCGCCAGACGCCTATGAAAAGGTCGTCGATCGCCTGTTGGCCAGCCAGCATTTTGGCGAACGCTGGGCTCGGAGGTGGCTCGATCTGGCCCGCTTCGCGGAGAGCCACGGCTTCGAGCACGACTCCGATCGCCCGACGGCTTATCCGTATCGCGACTTCGTCATCCGGGCGTTCAACGACGATCTGCCGTACGACACGTTCATCAAATGGCAATTGGCCGGCGACGAATACGAGCCGGAAAATGCGCTGGCCAACGCCGCCACCGGCTTTCTCGCCGCCGGAGTTCACAGCACGCAGATCACCAAGAACGAAGCCGAGAAACATCGCTACGACGAAATGGACGACATGGTCGCCACGATGGGCGCGAGCATGCTTGGGCTGACCATCGGCTGCGCTCGCTGCCACGACCACAAATACGATCCCATCCCGCAGCGCGATTATTATCGGCTACTGTCGAATTTCACGACCACCGTCCGCAGCGAGACCGACCTGCCGCTCGATTCCGAAGGCTACCGTAAAGCGAAGCAAGAATTCGACAAGCAGCATGAGCCACTCGTCGCGGCGCTGAAGAAGTACGAAACCGACGAGTTACCGGCGAAGCTCGCCGGGTGGGAGAAATCGCGGCCCGCGAAGGCCGAGAAGATCGAGCCCTGGGTCGTGCTTCAGCCGACCAGCCTCATAACGGCCGGCGGCGCAACATTCACCAAGCTCGACGACGGCTCGTATTTGGCGACGGGCGCGAACGCCAAGTTCGACACGTACACGTTCACCGCCGAAACGAGCCTGGCCGGGATCACCAGCCTGCGTATCGAGCCCCTGGCCGACGCCTCCATGCCACACGGCGGGCCCGGGCGCGCGGCCAACGGCAACTTCGATCTCACCGACCTCCGCGCGACGGTCTTATCCAAACATGCAAAGCCGGGCGAAGCGCCGATCGCAATTCGATTGCGAAATCCCCGCGCGACGTTCGAGCAGCCGGGCCTGCCGATTAAGGCCACGATCGACGGCGATGCGCACTCGGGCTGGGCCGTCGATCCGCAGTTCGGGAAGGACCACGCGGCCGTCTACGAACTCGATCCGCCGCTGACGCCGGATGGTCCCGCGACGCTTACGGTCGTAATGCAGTTCAACGGCAACGATCATCACAATTTTGGCCGGCTGCGAATCTCCGTAAGCACGGCCGCGCCGCCGGTGGAATTGCAGACCGCCGCACTGCCGGCTCCAGTCGTTGAAGCCCTGTTAATACCGGCTGACAAACGAACGGCGGCGCAGCAGGCGAATTTGTTCACTTGGTATCGCGCGAGGGACGCCGATTGGCGGAACCTCAACGCCGCCGTTGAATCGCATTCGAAGCAGGCGCCCAAGCCAGCCGTTCAAAAAACACTGATCGCCAGCGAAGGGCTCGCGCCGATTCGACTGCACACGCAAGGGGACGATTATTTCAAAGAGACTTATTTTCTCCGCCGCGGCGACGTAAATCAAAAAGCGGCCGCCGCTCCCCCTGGCGTCTTGCAAGTGCTCGACACGGCGCCCGATCGGGAAAAGCATTGGCAGTCGGCGCCGCCGCCCGGCTGGCGGACTTCGTATCGTCGCCGGGCGCTCGCCGAGTGGATGACGGATCATCAATACGGGGCTGGCAATTTGCTCGCGCGCGTGGCCGTCAATCGGCTCTGGCAGTTTCACTTTGGCCGAGGCATCGTCGCCACGCCGAGCGACTTTGGCGCCCGCGGCGAGCCGCCGACTCATCCCCAGTTGCTCGATTATCTCGCCGGTCAATTAATCGGCAGCGGCTGGCGACTCAAGTCGATTCACAAAATGATCGCGATGAGCGCCGCCTATAAGCAGAGCGCCGAGCCAAACGGGGCTAGCGCAAAGCTCGACCCGGAGAATCATCTGCTCTGGCGGCACGGCACGCTGCGGCTCGAGGCCGAGGCGATCCGCGATTCGCTGCTGGTCGTGAGCGGTTCGCTCGATTCGACGATATATGGCCCGGGCACGCTCGATGCGGCGAGCCGGCGGCGGAGCATTTATTTCACGGTCAAGCGCAGCGCCCTGATCCCGATGCTCACCGTGTTCGACGCTCCCGACGCGTTGGGCAGCATGGGCGTCCGGCCCACGACGACCGTCGCGCCGCAGGCCTTGTACTTGATGAACAACCCGCAGGTGCGGCAGTATGCCCGGTCGTTCGCGAGTCGGATTGCGCCCAAGCCCGAGACAACATTGGAAGACGCAGTGTCGGCCGGTTATTTAATCGCGCTGGGCCGGGCGCCGACAGCGGACGAGGCGGCCGATTCGCTCGCGTTTCTCAATCAACAAATCGGTTCCCATCAGCGCGCCGGCAAGCGCGACTCGCGGCTGCTGGGGCTGGCGGATTTTTGTCAGACGCTGATGTGTTTGAATGAGTTTGTGTATGTCGAATAATCGACCCCGAGAGGGGTCGCAGAGGGTAGCCCGTGTTGAGGCCATGAGGCCGACACCGCCGGATAGTCGTTCATAATTGCGAGATTCGACCCTGAAGCGGTCGCAGTCGTGGAGCGATATCACCTAATGGCATCTGCGACGCTCCGCCGGGGTCGAGGAGAGTCTTATGCAATACGAACCGGTGGTGTCGGCCGAAGCGGCCTAACCACCGGCTACCGTCTGGCATCCCTACCGGGATGCTGCCTAAGCTGAGCAACTCATCGTCCACTATTTTTCTGCGCCGATCTTCAACTAACTCCACTAACGACTCCGCCGACCACTATGCAAGACGTCCAAAAACTTTTTGCCACGCCGTCGGATGCGTTCGCCACGCGGCGCGATTTTCTGCGCCGGGCCGGTAACGGCGCCGGGATGCTCGCGCTCGCCGCGCTGTTGGCCGAAGTGAAACTGCTGGGCGCGACGGTCCCGGGCGACGCCGGCACGGCCATTAATCCGCTCGCGCCGCGGGCCGCGCATTTTCCGGCGAAGGCCAAGTCGGTGATCTGGCTGTTCATCAACGGGGGGCCTAGCCACGTCGATACCTGGGACTATAAGCCCGAGCTGGCCAAGCGCGATGGGCAGCAACTCAAAGGCTTCGACAACAACACGGGCTTCTTCGCCGATCAGGTTGGCCCGCTGATGAAGTCGCCGTTCGAGTTCAAGCAGCACGGCCGAAGCGGCGCCTGGGTCTCCAGCCTGTTTCCCCACATGGCCCAGCATGTCGACAAAATGGCCTTCATCCATTCGTGCTGGACCGACACGAACAATCACGCGCCGGCGCTGCTCAAGATCAACACGGGTATGGCTCGCATGGGCTTCCCCTGCGTGGGCTCGTGGGTCACCTACGGCCTCGGCTCCGAGAGTCAGGACCTGCCGGCGTTCGTCGTCATGTACGATACGCTCGGCCGCGGACTACCCAAGGGCTATGCCCAAAACTGGGGCGCCGGTTTTCTGCCCGGCATCTATCAAGGGACGGCGCTCAAGCATCAAGGGGCGCCGATCGAAGACCTGCTTCGGCCGGGCGATATGACCGATTCCGAGCAGCGGGCGCAGCTCGATCTACTGGCACGATTGAATCGCCGGCGGCTCGCGAAGAATCCGGGCGAAAGCGATCTGGCGGCGAGAATCGCAACGTTCGAGCTCGCTTATCGAATGCAGATGGCCGCGCCTGACGCGCTGGACGTCGAGCGAGAGACGCCGGCGATGCAGTCGCTCTACGGCCTGGACAATCCGAAGTGCAAGCATTTCGCCCGGCAGTGTTTGGTCGCTCGGCGGCTGGTGGAGCGGGGCGTGCGGTTCGTGCAGATCTACAGCGGGGGCGAAGAGAACCAGCGCAGTTGGGATGGCCACATGGACATCGTCGGCAACCATAGCGGATTCGCGGCCGAAACCGATCGGCCGATCGCCGGTTTGCTCGCCGATCTGGAAAGCCGTGGTCTGTTGGATTCGACGCTCGTGATTTGGGGAGGCGAGTTCGGCCGCCTGCCGCTCGCTCAGAAAGGCGAAAAGCCAGGGCGGGATCACAACCCGCACGGCTTCACCACTTGGCTCGCCGGCGGCGGCGTGAAAGGGGGCGTTTCACACGGCGCCACCGACGACATCGGATTCAAAGCTGTCCAAGACCGAGTGAGCGTCAACGATCTGCACGCGACGATCCTGTATCTCATGGGACTCGAGCACAAGCGATTGACCTATCGCTACAGCGGCCGCGACTATCGTCTAACCGACGTCGCGGGCGAAGTTGTCAAAGCGATCATCGCTTGACGACATTCTTCTTTCGTCGCTAAGAACCGCTAGCAAAACCGCCGGGGACTGTCCCCTTCTCCCAGTCGCTAGCACGACTATGGCGCGGCAGGCCGCCGCACCTATGTGCGACAAAATCTTGAGCATTTTGTTCGCTTCGGAATCAGAATCACGGCGATAGTGACAGCCGTTTGGTCGTAATAATACGGCCCGCCGACGTACTTGTCGCAACCAAAACTAGCGCGCCAAGGTCCGTTCGATGCTCACCTCCATCCACTCTCGAGGTGGTACAAGCTTTGCATTGCACGGCCCTCCAATAATTGGTTCTCAATTAGTTCCCCAGGCAATTTAGAAATGAGGCGAATTCCATGACAAGGAAAATTTTTCTAGCTGCACTGTGCGCGCTTGGTCTTGCTGGGTGCAACGACACCAAGCCAGTCAACCCTGCGCCTTCCACGGGGCCCTCGACTTCAAACATGGATCGCGACAAAGCCGCCGACCATGACAAGATGGCCGACCGTGACCGAATGGCAGATCGTGACAAAATGGCCGATCGCGATCGGGTTTCCGATCCAGGCAAGACCGTTGACCGAGATACAACAACTACCGATCGCGTCAAGGTGACCAGTCGAGGCAAATCGGTGGATCGAGACAACACGGGGGTGAATGTCCGCGACCGCGACTCGATCGCGAAGACGCCATTTGATCAGCGGGAAAATCAATCCGACATCGACATCACGGCCAAAATCCGCAAGAACGTCGTAGGGTCGGATATGTCGACCGACGCTAAGAACGTTAAGATCATCACCGAAAACGGCAAGGTCACGCTGCGGGGCCCGGTGAAATCGGCGGAGGAAAAGACCCAGATTGAGAAGGCGGCCGTTGGCATCGCCGGCGAAGGCAGAGTCGACAATCAGTTGGAAGTCGCCGGCAGCCGGTAGCGAGAAGTTTCAGTAGAAACAAGTCAAATAATTTCGTATCGATCTCTACTCACATAAGGAACCATCGAATGTCTACGTCAGTTTTTTGCATCGTGAAGACCACGCCCGAGGCCGAGACCATCGTCGATCGCTTGAAGGCGGCTGGTTTCACCGAGAACGACATCTCGGTATTGATGCCCGATAAGGCCGGTAGTCGCGACTTTGCACACGTACACAACACCAAAGCGCCCGAGGGCGCCGCGACCGGCGCCGGAACCGGGGCCGTCCTCGGCGGAGCGCTTGGCTGGCTCACCGGTATTGGCGCCTTGGCTATCCCGGGCCTCGGCCCCTTCATCGCCGCGGGGCCGATTTTGGCGGCCCTCAGCGGCGCCGCAATCGGCGGCACGGTCGGCGGACTGACCGGCGCCCTGATCGGCATGGGCATTCCCGAATTCGAAGCTAAGCGCTACGAAGGGAAGATCAAGGGGGGCAACGTGCTGATCTCCGTGCATTCGGAGGATAGCAAAGAGACCGCCAAAGCGAAGAAGATTTTCGAAGACGCGAAGGCCGAGGACATCTCTACCTCGAGCGAAGCGGCCGTCTCGAAAAAAGATCGTTAGTTGGCCATTCTATCGACCTCACGTTGAGCATCCGGCCGGAGTGGAGAGCATTTAGAGCTCTCCACTCCGTTTTCCGTCGAGGCCAGCATAATTTTCGGGCGCGGACGCTTCTGATTCTCGCGAGGCGCGAATCACTTTATCGCGAACAGCCGTTAGACTATGATGCGGACATGTAATTCGCAGCCATTCTGGCACATGGGTCAAGGCGTACCTCCGATTCTCTGTGATTCAGCTCGGCCCGCCTATTAAATCGTCTCTTCGCGAGTTTCTCTAGCTATGCACGACGATGGGAATGCCCGGGCCAAAACCGGCATCGAAGGTCTCGACGACGTTTTGAACGGTGGGCTGATTCCGCATCGTCTCTATCTGGTGGAAGGAAATCCCGGCGCCGGTAAAACTACGCTGTCTCTTCAGTTTCTCGCCGAAGGAGTCCGGTGCGGCGAGAAATGCGTTTACATCACGTTATCTGAAACGAAGGAGGAATTGCTCGCGGGCGCCAGGTCGCACGGCTGGTCGCTCGACGGAATTGAAATCGTCGAGCTGGTCGCCTCGGAAACGGAACTGGAGGGGGACGCGCAGCTCACCATGTATCCGTCGTCCGAGGTCGAACTTCAGGAGACGACTTCCCGCGTCATCGAGGCGGTCGAGCGATTGAAACCGTCAAGATTGATTTTCGACTCGCTGTCCGAGCTTCGGCTGCTGGCCCAAAGCGCGCTGCGTTATCGCCGGCAAATCTTGGCGCTGAAGCAGTTTTTTATCGGTCGGGGGTGTACCGTCTTTTTGCTGGACGATAAGACGTCGGACGCGGAAGACCTCCAGCTGCGAAGCATCGCTCATGGTGTGATGTCGCTGGAGCAATTAACTCCTGCCTTTGGCGCCACTCGTCGACGGATGCAGGTTCTTAAGTTTCGGGGTACGGACTTTCGTGGTGGTTACCACGACTACGTCATTCGCAAGGGCGGGCTCGACGTGTTTCCTCGGCTTATCGCGGCCGAGCATGGCGAGCATTTCGAGCGGGATAGCATAAAGAGCGGCGTGACGGCGCTCGATGCGTTGCTCGGCGGGGGCCCGGACCGCGGCACGAGCACGCTGCTGATGGGTCCAGCGGGCAGCGGCAAATCGACGATCGCGGTTCAATATGCGGTCGCGGCGGCCGCTCGCGGGGACCATGCCGTTATCTTCGCGTTCGACGAGAGCCTCGGCACCCTCGAGGCCCGAACGGCCGCGCTGGGCATCATGTTGAAACAGGGCACGGCAACTGGGCAGGTCAAGATCCGGCAAGTCGATCCGGCCGAGCTTTCGCCGGGCGAATTCACGCATCAGGTGCGGAGGGCCGTCGAGGTAGACAACGCCCGGTTGATTGTCATCGATAGTCTGAACGGCTATTTGCAGGCCATGCCCGACGAGCGTTTCTTAATTGCCCAGTTGCACGAGTTGCTGACTTATCTCGGCCGCCAGGGAGTGACGACGATCATGATCGTAGCACAACATGGAATGATGGGGGTAAACATGCAGGCCCCGGTCGATACGAGCTATCTGGCCGACTCCGTCGTGCTGCTGCGGTTTTTCGAATATGCCGGCAAGGTCAAAAAAGCCATCTCGGTCGTCAAGAAACGGAGCGGCGCCCATGAGGAGAGCATTCGCGAATTGCGCTTCGACCACGAGGGAATACACCTCGGCCCTCCGCTGATCCAATTCCGCGGGATCCTCACCGGCGTTCCCGCGGAATTGAAAGACGACAAGCAGGACTTGCCTACGGGGAATACTCCGTGACGGGCGCCGACGCGAATCTCGACATGCGGGTGCTCTTCGTGGCGCCCACGCGCCGCGACGGCGAAGTGACTTGCAGCGTGCTGGATAAATCGCGAATCTCTTGCGAGCGATGCGCAACGTTGTCCGACAGTGTCGCCCAGATCGCGCGCGGCGCCGGCGCGCTGTTGTTGACCGACACCGTCGCCACGCCCGACGAGGTGGAACAACTACTGGCTGCATTGAAAAACCAGCCGACGTGGTCGGACTTCCCGGTGATTCTTTTGATGCAATACGCCGCGCGGCGATTGCCGGCCGTAGCACGCCTGTTGACCGAAGCTACCAATATCGTCTCGCTAGAACGGCCGCCGCCAACGCAGACGGTGGTCAGTTCGATCCATGCGGCACTTCGCGGGCGGCAGCGGCAATATCAGATTCGCGATCAAATCGAAGCCATCCGCGCCGGCGAAGCCCAGATGCGCCAGACGCAGGAGCGGTTCGAGGCCATGGCCAACTCGATTCCGCAGTTGGCTTGGATGGCCAATCCCGATGGCTGGATCTTCTGGTACAACCAGCGCTGGCACGA
This sequence comes from Pirellulales bacterium, assembly GCA_038210495.1. Lineage (GTDB taxonomy): Bacteria > Planctomycetota > Planctomycetia > Pirellulales > DATAWG01 > JBBQWR01. The sequence goes on along the minus strand of JBBQWR010000035.1, from coordinate 30,570 downwards.
CTACTGCGGCACGACCCCCGAGCAGATGGAAGGCTGGCAGTGGCAAAGCAGTCACGACGCCAAGGAATTGCCCCGGGTCATGGAGACTTGGAAGCAGGCTTTGGCTGCCGGCGAATTTTGGGAAGATACGTTTCCCTTGCGCCGGCACGACGGCGTCTTTCGCTGGCACCTATCCCGGGCACAACCGTTCCGCGACAGCGCTGGAAAAATTCGCCTGTGGTTCGGAACCAATACCGACGTGACCGACGAGCGCAACCGGGCCGACGAGCGGCAACATCTGCTAGAGAGCGAGCAGGCCGCTCGCCGCGAAGCCGAGCGCGCGAACCGCATGAAGGACGAATTTTTGGCCACCCTCAGCCACGAACTGCGAACGCCGCTTAATGCCATCTTCGGCTGGACGCAGTTGCTCAAACTGGGCCACATGGACAAAGCCATGGTGGACGAAGCCGTCACGGTCATCGATCGCAATATTCGGGCACAAACTCAACTTATCGACGATTTGCTGGACATGAGTCGCGTGATCTCCGGCAAGATCCGGCTCGAAGTGACCACGGTCCAACTGAGCGCGGTCGTTGACGCCGCGCTCGATGCCGTCAAACCGGCGATCGACGCCAAGAGCATCCGAATCGAAAAGATCGTCGATCCAATGGTCGGGCCCGTGAGCGGCGATTTCAATCGGCTGCAACAGGTTCTTTGGAATCTGCTCACCAATGCCGTGAAGTTCACACCCAAGGAGGGGCGAGTCCAAATAGTCCTCGAACGCGTGAACTCGCATGCCGAGATCACCGTCTCCGACAGCGGCAAGGGAATTGAGAGCGAATTCTTGCCGTATCTGTTCCAGCGATTCAGCCAAGAAGATGGCTCGACTACGCGCCAATATGGCGGTCTCGGCCTGGGGCTATCGATCGTCAAGAGCCTCGTCGAGCTGCACGGCGGTTCGATCCGCGCCGAAAGCGGCGGCAAAGACCGGGGCGCGACGTTCGTCGTGCGCCTGCCGCTGCGGGTCGCCAAATTCTACGATCCGGCCGTTAATCCCGTCGCCAAGCCTACCGTCTCGGCCGCCGAGCACGAGCCGCTCAAAGTCCAGGGCATTAAGGTGCTGGTCGTCGACGACGAGCCGGACGCCCGAGAGCTCGTGCGGAGATTCCTGATCGAAAATCGGGCAATCGCCGAAGTCGCCGGTTCGTCGGCCGAGGCGCGGCGATTGATGGAAACATTCCATCCGGATGTGATCGTCAGCGACATCGGGATGCCCGTGCAAGACGGCTACGAATTCATGCGCTCGGCGAGAAAGAGCGGCGTGCGAACGCCGGCCATCGCGCTCACGGCGTTCGCTCGTTCCGAAGATCGCATCCGCGCGATTCAAGCTGGCTATCAGGCCCATCTGCCCAAGCCGGTCGAACCGGCGGAACTCTTGGCGATGATCGCCAACTTGTTCGAGAGTTTCCATCCGGTCTGAACGGCGGCTCGTGAAAACATACCAAGCGCGGCGTTCAGCGCGGAAAGCTAGACGGCGCCGACAAATTCCTCGCTAACGCTTCGCGCTTGGTGTTTATTGCAAAGCTCCATCGTGGCAGGCATCTATCGTGGCACACGCTTCCAGCTTGTGGTCGGGCCACGCGGGTAGGATGCCCGTGCCACGTCAGTTCAAGAGCTTTCGCAAATCTTCCACCTCGACTCGTCCGCCAATCACCAGGGGCGTGCGCTGGTGGATGCTCTCGGGCTGGATATCGAGAATCCTTCGCCGGCCATCGATCGCCATGCCGCCGGCCTGCTCGACCAAAAATGCGATCGGGTTCGCCTCGTACAAGAGCCGTAGTTTCCCCTGAGGATGATCGGCGGTTGGCGGATACAAGAACACGCCCCCTTTGAGCAGCGTGCGATGCACGTCGGCCACCATCGAGCCGATATATCGCGAACCGTATTTGTGCCCCAAGGCGCCGCCGCGCAAGCGATCGAAATACTCCCTATACGCCGGCGGAAACGAGTCGCGATTGGCTTCGTTCACCGAGTAATACATTCCCTGGTCGGGCATCCGAATGTTCTCGTGCGAGAGCATGAACGCGCCGACCGCCGGATCGAGCGTGAAGCCATGCACGCCGTTGCCGACGCTATAGACGAGCATCGTCGACGATCCATAAACGACATAGCCGGCCGCCACCTGCCGAGCGCCGGGTTGCAAGACCCAGCTTGCCACATCGCGCTGGTCGGCTCCGTCGGGGCGGATCAGGATCGAGAACGTCGTGCCCACGCTGACCGCGACGTCGATATTCGACGAACCGTCCAACGGGTCGAAGATCACCGCGTATTTGGCATTGGGCGAGCCGTGCGGCACCAACTGCGGATGCTCGTTTTCCTCGGAGGCCAGAACGCCGATACTCTGCCGCGAGGCCAAACACTGCATCAGGATTTCATTGGCGTAGACGTCCAGCTTCTGCTGGACTTCGCCCTGCACGTTCACATCCCCTTGGGCGCCGAGAATATCGACCAAGCCCGCCTGACGAACTTTCGATTGAATGATTTTCGTGGCGAGGCAAATTCCCGAGAGCAGCCAGGAAAATTCGCCGGACGCCCCGGGGAATCGCCGCTGCTCTTGCAGGATATGCTGCTGGGCCGTGGTGCATTGATGGTCGGAGGGAAAATAGCGTTCGGTCTTAACGGGCGCGAGCACGGGTCGATCGGCAGTGTCGGGCATAGGAAATTTTCGGTGAAGGCTGGCGAGAGGCGTTTTGTTTCGGTTAAAAGCCATCGTAGCCCCCGTGCCGCAATTTTGGCAATTGGCGCGGTGGGAGTCGGGGCGAGAGGGGACAGTCTGCTAGTTGGATTTCGCCAGCACATCATCCAAGCGCTCGATCGCGGCGGCGTCGATTAGGAACTTTGGCGCCAGGGTCTTGATTTCGGCGAGCTGCGCTTCGAGCCAGGCGGCGGCTAATTTATCGGCGGTCAGCGACTTGAACTGGCCGCGACGGGTCTCGATCGCTTGCAAGAATGCTTCGGAGGTTTTTAGCGATTTGAGGGCGGCCAGGGTCGCTTTGGCTTGCGCGATCTTGCCGCTGGTGAATTGCCGGCGAAATCGCGATTTCAGCACCGATTGCTGCGCGACCAAGTCGATGAGCCCGGCTCGCAGATGAGCGATATAATCCCCCGTCTCGAAACGCCGGCCGTTGTCTTCGACCTGCACGGTGGCGGCGGGTTCTAGACCCGGAACGAGCGGAATCTGCGCGAGCGGATCGTCCCCGGAGCGAAGACAAACAATGTCAAGCTCTAGGTGATCCGACTCGATTGCGACGACCCCGCGTCCATCGGTTCGGCCGACGGCGTGAAACGCTTTGTCTCTAGGACCGAGCAGCAGGGCTTCCACGTCTTCGAGCGGCTGACCGCCCGGTCCACGGGCGCGAACCGTCAACTCCGTGCTATGGCCCGGTCGAGCCGAGACGGCCAGGGCCAGATACTCGGTGCGGCCGTCCCATTGAATCGCCAAAGGTTGCGTCGCAGCCGCGTGCAACAGGCCCTTGGCCGTGGCGCCGTCAACTTGGCTAACGCGCAGCATCGTCCACGCGATCGGGAACACGCCATTCTTGGCGGTCCGGCCGTCCGCGTCGAAGTGACGGACGATCGGCTGGAGCATTGCGCCCGGACGCAGTAATTCCAAAGACCGATCGGCGAGAGGCAAACCACCGCCGCGAATGCGCGCGGTCGCGTCACTCCCCGTGACTTCGTCGATCCGGACCAGCGGACGAAACGCCGACCAAAGGGCGCGTGCACAATCGACGCTTATGTCGCCGCCAGCCGACGTATCGACGGGAATCGGCGGACTCCAAAGCTGAGTTCGCACATCGAGCTCTCTAACCAAGATGCCGCGGCTGTCGCCGCCGAGTGAGGACGCGGCTAAACCGAGCAGCAGAACTTTATCGAGGTCGCTTGGGCGCCGATCGGAAGCGGCGGAAAAAATCGCATCGAACGTGATTTTATCGAGGTCGGCCGCGTGGTCCCAGCGGAGGTCGGCCGGGGCTTCGACGATTTTGTATTTCCACACGCCGCCGATCGTCGTTCTTACCCGTTCGCGAAGATCGACCAGCAGTTGAGTTCGGCGCGCCGTGCTCCACTGGGCCGATGAATCGAAACGCACGAGGACGAGCGTTCGATAGGGGGAAAGATCCCAACTGATTGCGCTATCCGTCGTGGCCGCCGCCGGTTTCGAGTCGCCATCGGCAGCGCGAGCCGCGCCCGGCCCGATTTGCGCCAGGCTCATCAACAACGCGAGACACATGCAACCACGCCAAAACCTGTCGATCATTTCGCGGGCTCCATGTCTGAACTGCGCCAACGCTCGACATTTTGGTAAAGCGTGACCGGCCGGTCGCCGATGCCCTGCAGTCCGCGGCGGTAGGCGATCGACTCGTTTAATTTCCACAGAGGGATCAGCAGCGCCTCGTCGCGAATGGTCTGGTCGAGTTGGCCCGCGGCCTGCGCCGCCGCCTGCGATGTCGGCGCGGTCGCGGCCTCGCGGATCATGCGCGCGACCGGGCCGCTGGTCGAACCGGCGAGCCCGTCGGCGCCCAACAACGACGACAATTCTTCGAGCGGCTCCCAGGGCCGCCACTCGACGTACATGAGATCGACTTTCTCCGCCAAGTCGGTCCTTTGGTCCGGCGTATATTCCTGCAGCCGGGCTTGGACGCCGGCCGCCTTCAGTTGACGGCGGATCGCCTGGCAGATAAGCCGGGCGGTGGAATCGGCCGGATGGGCCAGCACGATCGTGTCGGCCGGCGGTTTGGCGGAGCCGTCGCCGGGGCCGGCGGCGATTCGCATTTCCGCGAGGGCATAGTGGCTCATGAGATTGGCGACCGTGGGATCATATCGCATCGCGGCGGCGGCCTCCGCGTCGCCATTCCGCTCAGGCGCGCGGCCGGCGAACAATCGATCGATCGCGGTGAATCCGCTGCTAGCCTTGCCCCGAGTCAAATTCTGCCGGACGATGCCGGTCCGATCGATCGCATGGACCAGGGCGCGGCGGAACGAAAGATTGTTCATCGGCGCTCGCCGCAGATTGGGCACGAGCAAGTCGATTCGCTCGGTGGCGTAGGCCTCGACCGCGAGACTGGCGTCCTGCGCAAGCTCGGCGATTTCGAGCGGATCGACGCGATCGACGATCGCGACGTCGACGCGACGAAGCGCGGCGATCGCGGCCGCTCGATCGGGGAAGGTTCGCTCGACGATTTCCCGAGGAGCGGCGGAGTCGGCGCTCTCGGCGGCCTCGACCCAGTGGATGTCCTTGTCTGCTTTATCGGCGGTGGGCCCCCGGCGATACGGGCGGCCCGAGGCGCCGGTGACGTCGATCGTGGGAACATCAAGCCAAGGTTCGAGTCGGGCCAACGGGTGTTTCAATTGAAGCTGCGCGGCGCCGCGATCGTCGATCGACACGCCGGCGAAAACATCCGCCCAATAAGGTCGATAGAGCGAACTGGTGGCGGTGGCCTGCGCTGACAATTGGGCCGCCAGGTCGTACACCGTCACTGGCGGGCCGGCCGTCTGTTTCGACTTGTCGCCGTCGATCGCGAGAGAAATCTTGCCGTCGCCGCCGCGATCGATCTTGAGCAGCGGAGTCGTATACTCGGCTTGCCCGGCGTCGATTTTCGCGAGCTGCGCGAACGATTGCGAGTAGAGCGGCGCGATCCGGCGACTCGACCAGGAATTACGGTCGTTCGCCCCGGAGATCGGCGCCGCGATCTCCACCACGCCGACTTCGACGATTAAGTATTTGGAGCGTAATTTAGCGGAAAGTTCCGCCGCCCCGACGACGGCCGGCAAAGCGGCCATCGCCTGCCGGCAAGCACTGCTGGCGGCGGCGAATTGCTTGGCGGCGAACGCCCTGCTCGCCTCGGCCAGCAGTTCGGCGGCTTTTGCCGAAAGACGCTCTACCCAAGTTTTCGAGAGCGGGTCGGCGGCATCTTTCATCGTCGCCGCGACACGGGCGAGCAACTGCCGCGCGGCCGCGTAGTCGGCTTGCTTGAACTGCTTGTCGATCAATCGATCGGCGATGCGAAGAATCGCGGGCGCGGCGCCCTTGAACTCCGGGTTTCGCGCGTGCAGGTCCCAGAGCAGGGCGAGCGCCTCTTCGCCGCGGTCTTGCTTGAACGCCTCTTTGGCGCCGGCCATCAGATATTTTTGATACGAAGCCTGCAGCTCCGGCATTTTTGGATAGCGGCGACTCAGGAACTCATAATACGAATAGGCGTCGTCGAGCTTCTTGTTCTCGACAAGCTGCTCCGCCTCGTCGAGCACCATCCGCTCGAACAGTTTGACCTCGACGATGTGGTCCCAGGAAACGCGAAACGTCTTCCGCGGCCGGTCGAGCAAATGCACGTCAAGCTCCTCGCCCGGCTTGGGCTTGGTGGGCACGATGCGATCCGGCAAATCGAGCGGCTGGACCTTGATGAGCGCGCTGCGATTGGCCTCGTCGAGCTTGATCGTGTCATAGGGCTCGCCGAGATAGATCGCGGCGTCGTCGGCGGTCGCCAGCGATGCGAACGACGGCAGGAGCATCGCGGCCAGCGCCATGGCGAAGCTGTAACGAGTTAGGCGATTGCTGAGCTTGAGCGATGCTGAACCGAAGACGCTCGGGTGGCCGGGGCTGGACCGCAGCGAAGCCCCGGGAGCCTGCGCTCGAGGTTGACGCCACCCTCCGGAGCTTCGGCGAGTACGCCTCCAGCCCCGGGCACCCGGCGAGCATCCGAAAATTTCAAGGTATTTTGACATAATGCAAACATCCATCCGCGCCGACAACGACAAGGGTTTTATCCACGATCAGCGGCCCGCCGGCCAGCGGTTGTTCGATCTCGAGCTTGGCCAACTCTTCGCCCGACAGCCGGTCGACTCGCCAGATTCGTCCACCGGCCGAGGCGAAGATCAAGTCCTTGCCGAGCGTGGCGACAGAACCGACAGGTGGACCAGCCGACAACGGCTTTCGCCACAGTAACTCCAACTTGTCGTCGAGGCACAAGATTTCGCGGTCGGTGGCCACAAGCGTCTGCTGGCCGACGGTGATGGGTCCCCACGAGACCGGAGCGCCGAGCGGCCAAGTTTTCGCGGGCTTTAGATCGGTCAACCCGAATGCGACAAGCTGCTCTCTGGCGTCGGTCGCGAGCGCATGGTCGCCGTTGATCGCGATCGGGGAGACTATCGGCGAGGCGAGCGGCAATTCGGCCAAGACTTCCAACTTAGGTTGGTCCGCCTGCTTAATTCCAAGGCGGATCAGTCGCGTCGGCCCGTCCGCCATGATGAACTCGGTTTTGTCGGGCACGACGCCGGGCTGTCGCCAATCGAGCGGACTACCAGGGGTGACGTGCAACTGGAACGCCAAGTCCTGCTCGGGCTCGTGGCCGATCAGATGGAGTTGGCCGGACTCGGTCGCAAGCAGCAGATTTTTGCCGACCGCGACTGCCGGCGGCACGACATTTTGCGCCCACGCGTCGGGGGCCAGATCGCCGTCTTTTCCCGCCGTCCACAAGCGCGGACCGATACGAGTCTTTCCGTTTTGGCGGACGATCTTGACCAACGCACTTTGGCCAGTCGGCTCCTGTCGCCAAGCCTCAACGGCATCACCGTAGTCGTCGGCGAATCCTTCCGCATCAATTGCCAGAGCAGGGCCGTTCACTACCTTCGATGTCTCACCCGATTTTGCTTCACGCTGAAAAGGGCCCGCCAAACTATGCGTTAGAGACAAAGTTTGTCCGTCGGCGCTGATAATAGGCAAAGCCGCCAGGGGAGCGCCGAGCGAAAGTCGCCAAAAAGTCGGACCCTGTGGTTTCGGGTCGCCGCAGTCCAACAATACACCAGCCACGAAAGGACAAATTGAACCGAGAATGATCTTATTTGCGATTTTAATAGGTGCGAATGACGCCCCGCGGCCCGCGCTGTAAGCAATATCGGGCTTGGCCAATTTGAAAGCGGTCTCGATCGGAAAATGAGAAAAAGTCGCGCCGGCTAACCAAAATCCATCCGGCGCGACGGAAACATAAGTCGGCATGTGCAAACCGGCGCGATCTCGGAATCCACCCACTTCGCTCAGCGGAGTCGACGATTGCTTGGACAATTCAAAAAGATTAACACCGCTTCCATCCGTGACGACGAACAGGCGCTGGCCGATCGCCGCTGTCGGTGTGCTGATTCGCCCGCTGATTACTATTTGCTGAACCTGTTTTAAAACCGTCCCGGAGCCGAGAGGTCCGATGACGCGCAACGTGCCGTGGTCCCAATCGCGGGAATCCGCGAGCACGAGATATTTATCAAACAGAACTGGTGGCAGTGAGATTGCCCCCGGCGCATGACCGAGATAGAGCGCGCCGGTGACGCCGAACGTTTTCATCGAGACCGTGAAAAGAGCATCGCGATCGGCGGTCAAATACAGTGTCGCGCCGTCGGCCGACGCCACCGGCGATGCCCGCAATGCGATCGGGAACTGGGCCGTGCGGACGATGTCGCCAGTCGCCAGATCGAGTTGAATCAGCCGGCCGCCGTGGGTCGCCACGATCAGTTGCTTGCCCACCACGAGCGGCGGCGACTGGACTGCGTCGTTAAGCGGTTGCCGCCACCGCAGCGCGGCGCCATCCGCCGACACGCGGCATAGGTCTCGATGGACGGCGTCTAGCACGATGAAATCTCGGCCCGTGGGTTCGACCGCCACCGGAGCGATGCTTTCCAGGCCAATGAACACCCGGCCGAGCAACATGCCGTCGGCCGTACTGACAAAATACGCGGCGCCGCGATCGACGACGGCGATGACCGACGGGCCGACCGGCGACGCGGAACTGTCGCCCGCGCCGGCCTTCGCTGGAGGCGTGCCGTCCTTGGGCGCTGAGCGGGCGGCGTACGTTATCGTGGCCAAGATCGGCGAGGGGCGCGGCTTCGATTCCGCTTTGTGCGGCTCGGCGCTGACTTTCACCAGTTTCACGGCCGCTTGGGTCAGTTCTTCGCCGATCGCCGCGGCCGTGCCGTCTCTGAGCAGATCCGGATATTTTTCACAGATTGCATCGAGGACTGCCACTGCCTTGGAGAGTTCTCCGGACGCAATCGCGGCGCGAATCTCGGTCGAAGCGGCGTCACGATCGGCGTCGCGATTGACGGTTCGCGACATGCCGGCGACTTCATCTTGAAGTGTTTGAAGTTGTTTCCAGGGTCGTTGTGAGTCGAGAATATAACGCCAGTCCTCGACGAGCGCGAGCCCTTCGGCGGCCCGTTGCGTCGCGTGGCGCCGCTGATCGATCGGCGCCTTGACGGCCTCGCGAGCCCGTTTCACCAGGCCGTCGGCCAGGTCGGGCAAGATCTTGACGAGGTGGTCGCGGACCTTGCCAAAATCGGGCTGCGTCGAAATCCGCGGCAACACTCGCTGGGCGACGGCCAGCGTCTGATCCGGGTCGGCCTTCGCGCCGGCGGCCGTCATTCGGAGCTCGGCCATGCCGCGATAGACCGTCGCCAAGCGCGCTTGCGCATGTCGCGGAAAACGCTCGACGAAGGCGTCGAGCTTGTAGATCGCCTCTTGGTCGGCGCCGGCCGAATAATCCTTCTCGGCCAGCTTCCATTCCGGATCGCCGTTGCTTCGAGTCAGCACGATCAGAGCAATAATTCCAATCAGCAAAATCGCGGCCGCGCCGCCGCCGATCCAGACGATTCGCGGGGTCTTGGCGGTCCGGCGGCGCGAGAGCAGAGGGCTGCTGGGGCCTCCGGCCAACGCTTCGTTCGCCAGAGCGCCGCTGAGTAAATCGTCCAGCGGCGAAGCCATCGCCCCCATCGCCGGTTTCTCCGTTTTGCCGGCCGGTCCGGACTTGGCCGCCGCAGGATTGGCGGCCGTCGGTTTGCCCGCCACGGGCTTCGCCGATTTCGGCGCCGCCCTGGTGGCGGGAGCTGAAGCGGCAACCGGGGACGGTTTTGCCGGCGCCGATTTCTTCGGAGCGTCGTCCAGCGGGGCGAGCATGAGCTCCTCGTCCAATGGCGCGAGACCGAAATCGTCGTCGTCCAGGGGGGCGGACTGCGGCGGCTTGAGGATTTGCTCGACCTGGGCCGGCGTCAAATGCTTTTTCGAAACGAGCAACTCGGCGATCGAATCGGCTTCGCGGATTTTCAGCGACTTGCCGAGCTGCTGCCGCAAACTGGTCAATACGTCGGCTGGGAGCAGCGACCGTTTCTCGAGTTGGTTTAAAAATTCGTCGGCGGTCATCTCGTCTCAACTCTTACATTTACAGATCTAATGACCCGCTCCGGGGCTTCGGCGAGACGCCTCCAGCCCCGGCGCACCCCAGAGCCGCTGGTGTTAGCCAGCCCGATGTCTAATGCAACTCACTTCTTTTCCGCCGGCGCCGCTTGAGCTTTGTCATCCGGCTTGCCTTTGGCGGCGCGCTTCTTGTCCGTCGTTTTGATTTCGCCGGATAGATACTCTTGCTCGACCACGACGAATTCATACGACTTGTCGGTCTGCCGCAGGTTGAACACCGTGCGGCGAATATCGTCGAGTTCGTGCTTTTCGGCGTATTTCAGTTCTAGTTCGGCTAGCTGCTTTTCGACATCGGGCGGATAGAACTGGGCAATCACGCGATCGCCGACCGAAACCTCCGCCTTCGCCAGAAGCGCCGCGTCCAAGTCGCGCATCGGACCCGCTCGCCAGGTCATGTATACGCGATCCTCGTCGGCCGCGCGGCCTTCGCGACGCTCCGGTTTTTTTTCGGTGAACTTCGACACATAGCCGATCGTCTCGCCGCCGCCGACGAGTCCCAATTCGACTTGCAGGGCGTCCAACTGCCGGCCGTATAGATCGACCGTGTTGCCGCTGGGAAAGCGAATCTCCCACCGCTTGGCCCGGGTGTTGAGAGCGAGTCCGGCATCATCGACGTCGGCGATCTTCGAAGCATTGCGAGCGATCGCCTCCAAGCTTTTTTCCAGACTCATTCCCGCGGGCAACAACTCGCCAAGTCCGGCCGACCGAACCACGTCGCTGGCCGGTGGCGGCACGATGGGCGGATCGGGGTCGCGAGTCAGCGTCACCGGCGCGTCGTCAATTGCAGAACCGCCGGATCGCATCAGACGCCAAATGCCGAACCCCGCGGCGACAATCAAAATCGAACCGGCGACGATCGCGATCAGCCTATTCGAGCGGCCCCGGGCTGGCGGGCTGATCGTGGCGATCGGCGAGGATGGATCGGCGGCCGAGCTGAACAACGGGTTGGATGAGCTCACGACGCGGCAAGTCAAGGAGGTGTTAAATCGGACGTGAAGGCTATTTTACGGCTCTGGGGTGGCTGGACCTCGTCGCGATCCGACCGACGCATTCGAAGTCGCGACCACTCTCCGGGGCTTCGGCGAAGACGCCGCCAACCACGGCCACCCGATGGCTTCTCCATGATATCAAGCGGCGAGGCTTTGAGTTTATGGTGTCCCGCTCGGCTCCGGATGGATCGATGCGTACCACTGCCGCCACTCCTTGATGGCCGCGGCGCGAGCCTTTTCGTCCGGGATATCACTGATAAGTTTTGCACCGACCCGACGACTGATCGATCGCAGCCCTTCATCGGCCGAGTCGACGACGGACCATTGGCTGTCAGACAGGGCCTCGATCAGCGCGGGCGCGTTTTCGATATCGCGGACCTTGGCCAGCACATCGACGGCTACTTCGCGAGTCTCCGCCGGGCCATGAACGGCCAACTGCCTGACCGGTTTCAAATGCTCGGCTCGCTGGGCGCCTTCCTCCTCGGCCAGTTGCCGCACGAGGTCTTGCGGGTCGCCGGCGAAATCGTTGAAGCTCGCGTTCTCCGGATGCGCGAGCACATCGAGCAGCGCGGGCAGCGAACCTGTCACCGGCTTGGCGACGATCTGCCCCTTGCGAACGCGCACTCGATCCAGGTTGCGCGGCAGTCCTTGCCCGCCGGCCAGGATTCCCGCCTCGAAACCTTTTGTCTTTTCAATGCTTCGCTTCGTCGATCGCAACAGGAACAAGATGGCGAACGACGTGTCGGGCGAGACCATGTCGGCCTTGCTGGCCCAACTGCCGTCGTCCAACTGCTTGCGCTTGAGGTAATTGAATCCGTCGTTGTACCAACCGGGCTCGCGATTCTTGAGCCCATAGGCCAATTCGGCAAAGCTCTGATATCTCTCGAGCGCATACAGATAGTAGTACGGAAAATCAGGCACGTCGATTTTGTAGTTCTTGGTCCACCAGCCTCGGCCGCGATCCTCCGCCGAGCGAATCATTTTGGGCTTGATCTTCTCGGTCAGCGGCTTGTCGGCAGCCGCTTCGTCGAGCACGGGCTTCAATGCCGGCGGCAAGTCGTCGTCGGCCGCGTCTTGTCGCGCGGCGGAACTAAGCGCCAAGAGGTCCGAGCAGATGAACAGCGAACCAAGTCCCGCGGCCGACAAGCCGTGCCGCACGTTAATCTGTTTGTTGAGTCTGATGTCGCCCGAGTCGGTCGGGCCGGCATCTTTGCCTTGATAACCCCAGCCGCCGGTCGGGTCTTGCGTGCGCAGCAGCCATAGGCAGACGTTCTCAAGCGATTCGAGTGGCACAACGAAACCGTGCCGCTTGGCTTCCCAACTGGCGAGCACGCCATACTGGGTCATCGACGTATCGCCGGTCGCCATGAATTCGCCGGACGGGTAGCCCCAGCCTCCCGCGGCCTTTTGACGTTTTTGCAGCGATTTCAGAAACGAGTTAATCGCTGCCTGATATTTGCTCGCGTCGAGCTCGCAAAGAAATACGATCGCCAGGCCGGTGCTATACACATCCGGGCCGTCCGGATTAATGGCCGCCGCTAAACAGGCGGTGACGGCTTCCTTGATCTGCGGATGGGACTCGTTGTCGCCCCGCTTGACGAAGCACAAGCCGATCAGGCATTTGCCGCCGAGGCGCGCGTCCTTGGCCGTCTCCAAATACTTGAAGGCCTTGGCCAGGACGGCCTTCACTTCAGGCCCCTCCGGCGAAACGGCGGATGCCCGATCGGCGACGCCGGAAAATGAAATTGCGACTGTCAATATCGCAATGGTTAACCAGCGCGGACTCTGCGCAAAAGCGATCATGGCAACATCCTTCGCCAAATGGGCCGACGGTTAAGGGGACCGATCGGTCCGCTCTCCGGGCCATTTACGCTGGAATAGAAAACTCGGGCAAGAAATGGACGCGGACGACCGTCGGTTTACCTACCGCTCGATGCTATCCGGCTGAAAATCCAGTGTCAAGTTTCAGACCTCGGCGAGCGACGACGAAACGGCGAGCGGTGGGAGTCAGCTCCCTGGATTTCGATTAACCGCTACGAATCCGCATCGATGTATCGAGTTGCGTCATGCCGCGATAGCCAATTGTTTTTTGAGATCGCTCGCGAATTTGAATCGTTCGCGCGATCGGCGTCGGGGACAGGGAGCTTACGCCCCCCGCTCGCACCTCAATACGCATTCTGCTTCGCCAGCACCGTGAACACCGTGCGCACGAGAATCTTCAAATCCAGCCACGGCGTCCAGTCGCGGATGTATTGATGGTCGCACTCGACCCGCTTGAGCATTTTGTCCAGTGTGTCGGTCTCGCCGCGCCAGCCGTTGACTTGCGCGAGGCCCGTGATCCCGGGCTTCACCTTGTGCCGCAACATGTAGCCCTGAATTTGCTTGCGGAACAGTTCGTTGTGAGCGGTCGCGTGTGGCCGAGGACCGACGAGCGACATACTGCCCTCCAGCACGTTCAGCAGTTGAGGCAACTCGTCGAGCGAACTGCGGCGGAGAAAACCACCGAGCGGCGTGATCCGCGGGTCGTTTTTGGTCGCTTGAGCGATCGTCGGTCCATTCTCGCAGACGCGCATGCTGCGGAACTTCCAGACGCGAATCGCCCGGCCGTCGAGCCCGTAGCGCGTCTGCCGGAAGAACACGGGCCCGCGCGATGTCAGCTTGATCGCCGCCGCGATGGCCAGCATCGGCAGGGCGGCGAGCAGCAGGATAATCGACGCCAAGATCAGATCGAACGAACGTTTGATGATTCCGCCGACGCCGTAGAACGGCGTCTCGAAGATACTCACGGCCGGCAATCCACCGATGTTGGTCCACCTCGAGTGCAAAAGCTCGAACACGAAAAAATCGGGCACGACATAGACCGACGCCGTCGTATCCGCCAATCGCGACAGGACATTCTTCACGCGCTGCTCCGCGCGCAGCGGCAGCGTGATATAAATGATGTGGACTTCCCCGCTCCGGGACCGCTCGAGCAGATCGTCGAGGTTGCCGAGACACTTGCCGACGTCGCCGGGGACCAGAGCCCGGCGCTCCGGGGGACGGTCGTCGAAGAAGCCAACCATCTTGAGCCCCATCTGCGGCGCGGTTTCGATATTGCGCGCGAGCCGAAATCCCAAATCATTGGCCCCGATGATCGCCGCCCCGCGCGTGTTCAGGCCGTGGCGCCGCAGCGACTGCATCACCAGCCGCCAAGCCATTCGCCCGCCGACTAGAAAAGCCGCCGTGAGCAAAAACCAACCCACGAGTGTCCTGTGTAGTAGCGGACTTTGGCCCGCTTCGAACTTACCGCCGACGAATCCGACTACCAGGAATGCCGGGACGGTCAAAGTCCATGTCACCAGGGCGCACAGAACCTGCCGATCGGTCGAGACGCCGTCCCAGTTGCGAAACAGTCCCGTGACCTCAGCGGCTAGGTAATAGAGCACGATCGCCACGGCCGAGGCCAACAGCGATTCTTTGCGGGCCGCCGGCCCGGCGCCGGCAACCAACAGCGCCAAAGCGCCGACGATGCCGGCTGTATCGGTTAGACGGAGTCCGACTTCCAGGAGCGAGCGAAGCGGTTGAATGCGAGCGGAAGATGTCATATTCGTTCTGATCGATTCATGGTGAACGGAGTGTGGCGAATGAGAATCGCCGGCACTCGTAAAGGTAGTTCACGGCCGAGGGGCCAAGGGTGGTGGGGCTGGGGATTAGGGGACGGGGCATTCGAAGATGGGGAACCAGTAGCCACGGTGGGCGCCAAAAACCGGGGCTTCGGCGAAGCGCCTCCAGCCCCGGGCACCCGGCGTCTTTCGCACCCATCACCCATCACCCATCACCCATCACCCATCACCCATCACCCATCACCCATCACTCGCCACTCGCCACTCGCCACCCCCTTTCCCCCGCCGCGACTGACGACTACCGTGGGCGTCATGCAAACCGACGCCATCACCACTCGATTGGAGCTAGGACTTATCGCCGCGCGCGAGGCGGGCCGATTGACGCTCGAATATTTTCGGCGCGACGATCTTCAAGTGGAACTCAAGAGCGACGACACGCCGGTGACGATCGCCGACCGCGGCGCCGAACAACTCTTGCGGAAGCGAATCGCCGCCGCGTTTCCCGGCGACGGACTGCTGGGCGAAGAATTTCCCGAGCAGGCGGGAGATAGCGGGTTTCGCTGGATTTTCGATCCGATCGATGGAACGAAATCGTTCATCCATGGCGTGCCGCTCTACGGCTGCTTGGTCGGTCTGGAATTCGAAGGCCAGCCGGTGATGGGCATCGTGCATCTGCCGGCGCTCGACGAATCCGTTTATGCCGCGACGGGCCAAGGCGCGTGGCATGTCGTTGGCGACCAGCAAGCCAAACCGGCCCGGGTGTCGCGCCAAGCGAATTTAAACCAATCGCTGTTTTGCACCAGCGAAGTCAAAAGCTTCGGCGACCGTGGGGCGATCGGCGTGTTCGAGGAGTTGCAATCGAGCGTTCGGCTGGCTCGCACTTGGGGCGACTGCTTCGGCTACGTGCTGGTCGCCACGGGTCGGGCTGAGATCATGGTCGACCCGATCATGAACGTCTGGGACGCCGCGGCCATGCTGCCGATCATCCAAGAAGCCGGCGGCGCCTTCACCGATTGGCAGGGCCGCCCGACGATCAATTCTGGCGACGCGATTGCCACCAACGGCTTGGTACACGATGAGGTGCTCGCGATCACTCGGCTATCGCGGCGACTAGGAACCAAATAGTCTCGCGCTTCGGCGAATGGGACAGTCCCCGGCGGTTTAGAAATCGAACTTGTCGATGTTCGATTCGTTGAACGTGAACGGCGTCCCCAGCAGGATGTTGTCTTTCTCGATCTTGATCTTGCCCAAGCGGCCGGCGTCGATCGTCGCGTCTCCTGGCTTCAGCGTGCCCGAATACAGCGCGTTGGCGGCGAGCACCGACAGATAGCCGAGATCCTTTGTCTTCCACAGCACGACCGACTCGGTGATGCCCAGGTGGACGTAGGTCCGGTTGTCTTTTGGCAACCCCAGTCCGACGACCTTCACATCGCTGCGGCCCGACTGCTTGATCGCCTCGGCCGCGCCGGGCACCGCCGGCGAGCAGATCGCCATGATTAGCTTCACGTTCGGATAGGCCTTCAAGATCGTCGACGCCTCTTGCTTGGCCTTGTCCTGCTTGTCGTCGCAGGGGCGGGTCACGGCGAGCGTAATGTCGGGATATTTTTCTTTCCGCCGAGCTTCGATGCACTTCTGCCACTCGATCATGTTGCCGGCGGTGAGCGAGGCCGTGATGATCGCGAATTCCCCCTTGCCGCCGAGAACGCGGGCCGCGTGGTCCATGAGCGTCTCGCCGATTCCTTGCGGCGTGGCCTGATTGACGAAGAAATCGCGGGCGTCGGGGTCGGCGTCCGAATCCCAGGTGACGACCTTGATGCCCCGCTCGCGAGCCCGCCGCAGGGCCGTCGAAATGCCTTCGCGATTCTCGACCGCTATTGCGATCGCATCGACGCCGCGAACGATCCACTTTTCGACCAGCGCGTTCTGCTCGGCCGGATCGGGCTCGCGGGGTCCGTCCCAGAGCAGGTTGACGTTGAATTCCTTGGCGGCTTCTTCGGCGCCCGCGCGGCAAGCGATGAAATAAGGGTTGCCCTTGCTCTTGGGCATGACGGCGATCGTGATCGGCTTTTTCCTGTCGCCCGAGACGCCGCGCTGCGAAAGTTCGTCGTGCAGCGAGCGGACGAGCAACCAGTTGCTTCCGGCGACGATGAGGCCAGCCAGGAGAATGACAAAGCTCAGTGCCGCGACTTGCGAATTCTTCATCGACCACTCCTCATCGCCGCTGTCAACTCGGGCGGCAACCGGTTTGCCTGTTGGATTGAAAATAATCGTAACCAGTAGCAACACGCCCGTCATGATACCAGCCAACTCGGACGGCAGATCGGCCAGTTGCAGACCTTGCTTGAGAACGGAAATCACGAGTAGCCCCAAGACCGTGCCGTAGATCGCCCCGCGGCCGCCGAAGATCGAAGCCCCGCCCAACACGACCGCCGTGATCGCCAATAGTTCATAGCCCGTGCCGGCGTCCGACTTGGCTTGACCCAGATGGGCCACATACACGATCGAGGCGATGGCGGCCGTCAGTCCGCTGAGCAGATAGGCCACCGTCAGCCGCCGCGCGACGGGAATTCCGGCGTAGCGGGCGCCTTCGGGGGAGAAGCCGATGGCGACGATTTGGCGGCCAAACACGGCGCCGTGCATCAGAGCCCAAAACAACACGAGCGCGATCAGAAACAGCGGCAGTTGCGCCGGAAGCCAGCCGAACAAATAACCGTTACCCAGCAGCAACAGCGGATGGCCCGGCGGAATCGTAAAATTCTGCACGCCGCCGGTAATTCCCTCGGCCAATCCGCGAAACAGCGACATCGAGCCGAGCGTTACGATGAGCGGCGGAATCTTGAGTCGCGTGATCAACAGGCCGTTGAGCAATCCCGCGCCCGCGCCGATCGATAGCGTGCCGCACAGGGCGCCAATCAATCCGGGGTTGAAACCGATCGCCGCGTGCAGATCGTCGTCGAGCCACAGTTTGCCGAAGACGACCGCGCACAGGCCCATCAGCGCGCCGACCGAGAGATCGATGCCGCCGCTAACGATGATCGGCGTGAGCGCGAGGGCCAAGAGGCCGATTTCCACCGAGACGCGCAGGACCTCGAAGGCATTTTCGCTACGGAAAAAATTCGTGCCGATCCTTGAGAACAGGGCGATCTCGAGGCCCAAGACGACGAGTAGCAGAACTGCGTGCCGCGCCAGTGCTGAAATTCCGCCAGACGAGGCGGCGGTGGGAACCGAATTGTCGGTGGCGATGGTCGACATGCGCTAGACGGTTTCGCTGGGCATCGGATTGGTGGCGGATGCACTCCCCGCGAGATGGCTCCCAATCGCGCGCCTCGGCCCCACGGCATCCGTGGCGACAGCCAGCAGAATGATCGCGCCCTGCAGCGCCTTCTCCCAACTGGCGTCGATATGCAGGAATACGAAGGCGCTGCCGATCGTTCCCAGCAGCAGCACGCCAAGCAGGCTCCCGAATAGATTTCCTCGGCCACCGGAGATTGCCACGCCTCCCACGACGACCGCCGCGATCACTCGTAGTTCGACATCTTTGCCGATGACCGGTTCGACGGTCGCGTCCTGCACGACGCTCAACAAGGCTGCCAGCCCACTCAACGCGCCCATTGCCACGAACACGAAAAAGACGACACGGCGAGGTTGAATCCCAGCCAATCGAGCAGCCTCTTCATCGGATCCGGTGGCGTAAATCGCGCGGCCGGCGGGCAGAAATCGCAAGCCGACGCCGAAGACGATCGTCGCCACCGCGGCAATTGCGACGATCGATCGCTGTCCGTCGATTTGAGACAGGCCGAACCATTGGAACTGATCCGACAAATTGCGCACGGCCTCGCCGCTGCGAATCCAGCCCAGCGACTCGCGGAGAATGACCATCGTGGCGAGCGTCACGACGATCGACGGCAGCTTGAGTCCCGCCACGAGCGCTCCGTTCAAGGCTCCAAGCGCCATGCCGACGCCGATCGCCGACACGGCGACCCAGGAGATCGACCAGCCGCGCTGCGCCAGCAGGGCCGCGACAATCGCCGCGATCGAAAGCTGCCAGCCGATCGAAATATCGATTTGCCGGGTCAGGATCACGAGCGTCATGCCGATGGCCGCGACAAGAATCGGCGCCGAGTAGACGAGCGTCAGCCAGAATTGCCCCGCGCTAAAAAAATCCGGCCGCGCGATCGCGAGCACGAGCAGTAACAGCCCATAAGCGACGGCCACGGACAATTCGCGGAGATGGCGATGGATCATGCGCTGAGCGCTCCTGCTTCGTGCCCCAGCGCCAGCGCGAGCAATCGCTCGGGCGTCGCCTGGAGTCGATCGAGCGTGGCTGCGATTCGTCCCGCGTGCATCACGGCGATCCGGTCGCTCATGCCGAGAATCTCGGGCATTTCGGACGAAATCATGACGATCGCCAAACCCTGCCGTGCGAGCTCGCCCATCAGACGATGGATCTCGGCCTTCGCGCCGACGTCGACTCCTTGCGTCGGCTCATCGAGGATCAAGATGGCCGGCTTGGTGGCCAGCCAACGAGCGAGCGCGACTTTCTGTTGATTGCCGCCCGAAAGATTTTCCACGGGCGCCGTAAGCGAAGCCGTCTTGATCGCCAGTCGTTTGACGAACGACTGGGCCAGCGACCGCTCTCGACCGGGGCTGAGCCATCCGAACGACGAGACCCGACGCGGCGCCGCGAGCGAGGCGTTGGCCGCCACCGACATTTCCAAAATCACGCCATGCCGCCGCCGATCCTCCGGCAAATAGGCGATCCCCAATTCGATCGCTCGTCGCGGAGTGGGTACCGCGACCGGTCGGCCACCGATGACGATCTCTCCGCTGTCGGCCGGCGTAATTCCGAACAACGTCTCGGCCAGTTGCGTGCGTCCCGCTCCGACCAGCCCGGCCACGCCGAGGATTTCGCCCGCCCGAACCTCGAGCGAGACGTCCGAAATTCCCGCTTGCCGGCAACACAAGTTTCGCGTTTCGAGCAGCACCGCCCCCGCCGGAACAAGGGCCTTGGAAAACACGGCCGACAGTTCGCGACCGACCATCATGCGGATCAGCTCGGCCCGCGAAACATCGCGCATCGGCCTCGTGCCGATCACGGCGCCATCGCGCAGCGCAGTCACGCGATCGGCCACTTGAATCAGTTCCTCCAGACGATGAGACACATAAACGATCCCGACCCTATCGGCCCGCAGTTGGCGAATCACTCCGAACAGATGCTCGACCTCGCGATCGCTGAGCGACGCCGTCGGCTCGTCCATGATCAAGATCTTGGCGCTGGCGCCCAGCGACCGGGCGATCTCGACCAACTGCTGCTCGGGCATCGTCAGATGGCGAACATCCGTGTCGGGCGAGATATTGGCGCCGATCCGCGACAGCAGATCGACAGCCCGCCGCCGGCGGGCGGCCCAATCGATCCATCGCCAGCCGCCCGGCCGATCCAGCCCGATGGCGATATTTTCCGCGACGGTGAGATCGGGAAACAGGGCCGGCTGCTGATAGATGGCCGCGATGCCGAGCGACTTGGCCCGAGCGGGCGTGTTGTCGACGATGGCCTGGCCCGCGATCGAAAGGCTGCCGCGATCTGGTTGGAGGGCGCCGGTGATAATCTTGATCAGAGTCGATTTGCCGGCGCCGTTCTCGCCGATCAACCCATGCACCTCGCCCGCCAACAATTCGAAGTCGACGCTCTTGAGCGCCTGCACGCCGCCGAACGATTTGCCGACCGCCGTGGCGTTGAGAAGCGCTGTTGTCACCGCGACGCCTAAGCTTGGAAAATGGGGGTTGTTGATGGCAACGGGACTCGGAGAATTGATGGAGTTTCATCCTAATCGGTGAGAAGCGCGCGAACCACAGGGGCTTGGGCAAACACCGCGCTACAATCAGCCGACCTATCGGCAAATTGGGACGGCCGGTAAAATTGACCGGTCGTGCGCCCGTTGGCGTCTTTCCACCCTCTGCCTTGAGTGAGAGGGACCAGAATAGCGGAAAAACCCCGTAAAGCCCTCATGCTGCGTTATTGGACCGCCGGAGAATCTCATGGCAAAGCGCTGGTCGCGCTGGTCGATGGGTTTCCCGCGGGTGTTAAGGTCGACGCGGGGCCGATCGACGTCGAGCTCCGCCGGCGACAGGGAGGTTACGGCCGCGGTGGGCGACAGCGAATCGAGACCGATCAGGTCGACATCAAGACCGGAATCTGGCAAGGGACGACGCTCGGCAGCCCCATCGTGCTGGAAGTCGTCAACAAGGACTACAAGCTCGAGCGCCTGGGAGATTTAAGTCGCCCTCGGCCCGGCCACGGCGATCTGACCGGAGCGATCAAGTTCTTGGGTTCGATTCGCGGCACGCTCGAACGAGCCAGCGCGCGGGAAACGGCCGTGCGCGTGGCGGCCGGAGCTCTCGCGAAACAATTGCTCGCCGAGTTCGGCATTCGCGCGATCGGCTATGTCGTCGAACTGGGCGGCGTGGCCATCGTTCCGACCGCCGAAGCTCTCGCCAGCTCGCTCGACGAGCAAACGGCGCTTCGCGATTCGAGCGAAATCTATTCGCTCAATCCGGCGCAGGATTCCGAATTCAAGACGCTGATCGATTCTTGCGGCAAAGATGGGGACACGCTGGGGGGCGTTGTCGAGACGCGCGTCGAGGGGCTGCCGTTCGGCTTGGGCACGCATGCCCAATGGGATCGCAAGCTCGATGGACGACTGGCCCAAGCGGTGATGGCCGTGCAAGCGATCAAGGGGGTCGAAATTGGCCTCGGTTTCGAGGCGGCCCGGCGTCGTGGTTCGCACGTTCACGACCCGATTCAATACGATCCGGGGCGCCAGCACGAGCCTAACCTGGGTTTCATTCGCCCCTCGAACAACGCAGGCGGATTGGAAGCCGGCATGACCAACGGCCAACCGCTGGTGATACGCGCCGCGAAGAAGCCGATCAGCACGCTCCGCAAGCCGCTCGAATCGATCAACATGGATACCAAGCAAGCCGAGGCGGCGGCGTATGAACGGAGCGACGTTTGCGCCGTGCCGGCTGCCAGCGTGATCGTCGAGAATGTCGTGGCGTTCGAAGTCGCGGCGGCGTTTATTGAAAAATTCGGCGGCGACAGCCTGATCGAAATGAAGGCCCGTTACGATTTGTTTATGGAGATGGCAAGGAAGCGGTAATGGCGCCCTGCCAAGAAAAGAACCCAGGTGCCCGGGGGGCTGGACTTCAGGGTGGCCGGGGCTGGAGGCGCTTCGCCGAAGCCCCGGGGAGTGGTTCCACCATTGAATTTACGCTTCCAGGGCTTCCCTCCGGTTCAGCCTCGGTCGCCCGAAAACCGCGCTTCGTAAATTACTCTATCAGGAACAAGGACGTTCCCCATGCACGATCGAACTCGGCGACTACTCTGCCGTTCGGCATTTTTCGCGGTCTGTGTCCTGCCGACGCTAGTCGTAGCGGCGTGGTGTCATTCGCGAGCTAGCGCTGGTTATCGCGAGTCGTGCGCGATTGAGTTATCGCAAACACTTGGCCTGCGGGCGTCGCTCTCCGGCGTGTCTTATCCCCGGCCCGGCGTGACACTTTACGCGGGCGTCGAGCTGGCCGACGCGGAGACCGCCGCGCCACTGGCCCGATTGAGATTTTTGGAAGTCGGCGGCGGCGAGACAGCCGTCGGTTTGGTCGCGTCGCAGGCCGAGGTCGACGCGGCTCAGCTTGGCCGGTTGTGGGAAGTCATTCAATCGAAATTAAAAATCTCCGCCACGGCCGCCACGACAATCCGATTGGTCGCCGGCGAGGTCACACTGCATCTACCCGACGGCTCGCAGACTCTTGCCGAAACGCAAGGACAACTTGACGCTAAGCCGGGGCCCAGCGGCGAACGCACCGCCTCGATCGGCTTTCGACTCGCCGGAGTGCCATCGGCCGAACCCATACGCCTTCGCTGCGCTCGAAAACTGAAAGACGGCCGAGTCGCCACGTCGATCGAGATCAACACGGGCGGCGCCGCCGTGCCCTGCTGGCTCCTGCTCGAACCGCTCGGAATTGTGAATCACCTCGGCGATCGCGCGAGATTCCGCGGGACTGTCTGGGTGGCCGACTCTGCCGACGGTTGGGAGGGGGAACTCTCCGGGCAATTGACCGGCGTCGATCTGGATCGGGTCGTCACCGAACAGTTTCCGCATCGTCTTTCCGGTGAAGCCATCGTCACGATCCAAAAAGCCAAATTCCGCCGCGGCCGATTGGAAGAAGCCACCGGCGACGTGGCGGCAGGGCCCGGCGTGGTCAGCCCGCAATTCATCGCGGCGGCAGCGGAAAATCTGCATCTGACGCGCGGCGATTCAACGTCGATGGCTCCGTCATCTAGCGCTGAGACCGGCGCGACGGGTCTGCCGTACGACCAATTGGCGCTGGGCTTCACGATCGATCGATTGGGCCTTGAGCTGCGCGGCGGGTGCGACCAACCACCCGGCGCGATCCTGCGATCGGGCGCCGCGGCGATGCTGGCCGAAGGAACCGACCCCGCCGGGCCGGTCGTCGGGCTGCTCAGGGCGCTGGCGCCGCAGAGCGAGGTTCAAGTCCCCGCCACCCGCGAATCCGACTGGCTGATGCAACTCTTGCCGATCCCGCAAATCAAGCCGATGGCCAACACGCCGCCCCATGGCAAAATCCGCCTTGCGCCTCGGCCAGTGACGGGCAATGACGAAGGCTAATTGAGAGGTCTATCGCTTCCGCCGTTTTTCGTCGTCACTCCCGACTCCCGACTTTGCCTCGCCGCCCGTTCCGCCGCGGCGCCTTCCACCCCTCTTGAACGCCGTCCCGGATACGGGTACACTGCCCAATTCCCCTGAACTGGCGATTTAGCTGCGAAGGATGTGCGATGCCGGCGATCAAAACCTATATGGCCAAAGCGGGCGACGTGGAGCAGAAATGGTGGCTCGTCGACGCCTCCGACAAAATCGTCGGCCGGCTGGCGAGCGAACTGGCCATGATCCTCATGGGCAAGCACCGCCCGACTTATACTCCCCACGTCGACACGGGCGATTTCGTCGTCCTGATCAACGCCGAAAAAGTCGTATTCACCGGCAAGAAGTGGGACCAGAAAAAATACACTTGGTATACGGGCTACACCGGCTTGCGGAGCGAAACGGCCGGAAAACGGCTCTCCCGACGCCCCGAACTGATCATTCAAGACGCCGTCCGCCGCATGCTTCCCAAGAACAAGTTGGCTGTGGTCATGCTCTCGAAATTGAAGATTTACATCGGCGATCAGCATCCCCATCA
This sequence comes from Pirellulales bacterium, assembly GCA_038210495.1. Lineage (GTDB taxonomy): Bacteria > Planctomycetota > Planctomycetia > Pirellulales > DATAWG01 > JBBQWR01. The sequence goes on along the minus strand of JBBQWR010000035.1, from coordinate 6,454 downwards.
GGCCCAGCAGCCCGCGACCTTGGAGCTCAAGGGTACGATGGCCAATCGGTCCGAGTCTTAGTCCGATCGCTGAAATACCGCGAATAATTTCAAAATAACCTGGCCGGTCCGCTCCGGCCCATCAATCCTACCGAGCCAGAAGACAGGTCGAATATGGAAGCCGCCGCGAAGTCGAACTCCGCCGATACCCTGGGCACGGGCCGCCGCAAAACTTCGGTCGCGCGGGTCCGGCTACGCGCCGGCAAGGGCCAAATCACGATCAATGGCCGGGAACTCGAGCATTATTTCCCGAACGAAAAAGAGCGGCGCCACGTGCTCGATCCGCTCAATCTGACCGAGCGGCGCGAATCGCTTGACGTCGTGATCCGGGTCAATGGCGGCGGTCCCACCGGTCAGGCTGGCGCCTGCAAGATGGGAATCGCCCGAGCGCTCAAGCTGTACGACTCGGGCCTGGAAGAAAAGCTCCGCCACTCGGGTTTCTTGACTCGGGACAGCCGCATGAAAGAACGCAAGCACTACGGTCTCCGTGGCGCCCGCCGCGGCACGCAGTTCTCCAAGCGCTAACGTGGCACGGGCTTCTCGCCCGTGGCGCTGCAAAAAAAAGGTCGGGAGATGGGAGTCGGGAGTGAAGGCAAGCCCGCTGCCGCGATCCCTACTCATCTCAACTTCCATCGCCTGATCGCGATATGTAGTCCGCGTAGGTCAGGCCAATCGGCCTGACGTTCTTGGCTGTCCGACCGCGGTAGCGGCATAACACGTTTCGTTGTGCCTCCGCTAACGTAGCTAAGCGCCGAACATCGCCCCTAGCCGCGGGCCGAAGATTATCAGCCCGACGACGACCGCGCCGATCGAGACCGTCAACACCGCCGCGCTGCCGATGTCCAGCGCATCGCGGAGATGCGCGTTGATGCCCAGATCGACCGCGCGGGCCAGCGATTCCAGGGCGCTGTTGAACAACTCGGCGGTCAGCACCATCGCGATCGCGATCGTCAGGGCAAGCCATTCGATGCGGTCGCACTTGAGCACCGTCGCGGCGACCACGACCATCGCGGCTACGAAGAAATGCACGAAGAAGCTGCTTTGGCCTCGGATGCCTTGCTTCACTCCCCGCAAGGCGCATGCGAACTTAAGTCGCCAACTGCGCTGCCGGATCGTCGGATCCGCTCGGTGGCGGGCCATGCGTCGTGAGGTGCGCGACATGCGAACAACTCCTTTGGGCACATACTAACACGAAGCGTCAGCGAGGCAGTGCGACTTCACTTCCTCGCGGACACAGCCTCGGAGAGGGGGACAGTTCCCGGCGGTTTTGTGAGCAGTTCTTAAAAATACAACGACCGGCGCTATTCCAATCCCGTGGCGCCGGCCGGCGGAATGAGGAATCCTTGCGCCTTGGCGGCTCGGCTCCGGCCCAGCGCTCGCGGCTCGATCATGAGACTCGCGCCGGCCGTATGCCGGCTGTCGTCGTAGCTGACGCCCAGACTTACGAGAAACGATTCGCCGATTCGCGTGATCGAGAAGCTTTGGCCGATGTCGAGCGATGGAGAGACATTGAACGTCGTGCTGAATGTCGAGGCCCATTTGGGTGTCATGCGGTACGAGTACGACAGCGCGATTACCTCGGCGCGGATCGGTCCGCCGAGCGAATAGAACCCGGCGTAAAAACTGCCTCGCGGCGGCCGGGACAGGAACATGCCAATGCTGGCCTCTTTCTGCCCGTCTCCGAAAAAGTCGAACATCCCGTCGGAGACGACCGTCAACCGATCGCCGACGAACCAATGGAAGTCGTAATCCACGAGACCGAGATTCGAGCCGAAATTCTGCTTCGCCTCGGGAAATACCTCGGCGCTCGTATCGAGCGTCACATAGTCTAAAATATGTTGATCGCCGATTGGGCCGCGCTTCGTCTGCCACCGCTGATCGGCGTCCAATCGCACCACGGTCTGATTGCCGGCGATCTCGGTCGGGCCCGTGACCCACTCATCCGATCCGCGGCGCAAAGCGTAATAGCGAGGATCGAACTTCGCTGGAAACGTCGGCAGGCCCGCCACGCCGAACGTGTTGAACGCAAACCGCCGCTCGAAATGCTGCACGGATTCGTCTTCCAGTTGGTCATAGAGTGGCAGATGGGCCAGGTTATCCGTCGATTGCGATGTCGACGCATCGACCGACAGCACCACCTTGTGGGCCATGCCGTGGACATTGAAATAGTCGTCTTGAATTGTCGGGTCGATGGCCCAGAACGGAATGCTGGCCCGAATGCCTAGCACGCCGTAGGCTCGATTGAAATCTTGATGATCGAGATCTTCGCCCCAGTTGGCGATTTCGCCCAGTCCGTAGGGCACGATCTTGAAGGGGCCCCACTGCACGGGCCAATCGATTTCGTTCCGCGTCGCCAGTCGCTGGCCATGCAGGCGCGGCGACTCCCAGGGCAGCTGCGTGAACTTAGCGGCGTCGGTTTTATCGGTCGGCGTGGCGGCGACGTTCTGTTGAGCGTACGCCAAGCTCGTGTGCTCGTACCAGGTGAGCGTGTCTTCGGCCAGCGGTTGGCCCAGCCAAAAATGGTCCAGCCGCGGCAGCCACTGCGTCTCGGTATACACGTCGTTGAGTCGGCCCGACGCGAGAATCGTCAGCGACATATTGTCGAGATTGCGGCGTAGTTCGACGTCGGTATTCAGGTCCTTGAGCGTGTCGAACTCGCGATTGAAATACTCTTCCAGAAAATTGCGGTCGGTCTGATAGCCCAACTCGGCCGTGATCTGCCAATCGTTCGATAGCTTTTGGCGATATTGCCCCAGGGCCCGGCCGCGGAACTTTTGTTCGGGGACCAGCGCCGGTCGATCGGCGCCGAGGTTGTCTAAGCCCGAATCGTGGATGAGGAAATAGGTGTCGAGCGAACCGACGGTTCGCCCGCCGCCGAAGATTCCCTCGCCTTGATCGAAGCGGAAATCTTCCCCCAGCGCAAAGCCCCGCTTGCTCATGTATTCCAGATCTCCGTCGAGGGTTGTGCCCCGGGGCGGGTTGCGAACGCCGAAGAGTTGATAGAGATCGACCTCGGTGATCACTTGCGTGCCGAACACCTGATCCGACTTGATCTCGGCCTTGTTGATGAAGAAGTTGTCGCGCTCCAAATCGGTCGCGAACGTCGGCCAATAGAAAACGGGAATGCCTTCGAAATACAGCACGTCGTTTTGCGCCGTCACGCGCTCGGCGTGCTGCACTCGCGGCTGACCGGTGAGGGGGTCGATCTCCGGCGCCCGGGTGAAGAAATTGACCTCCGGCGTTTGGACATCCTCGAACACGGCCGTGCCGGCTCGAAGCTCGAACGTGGGGTCTCCCAAACGGCTGCTCGTGAAACTCGCGTTTTGAGCGACGAAACGATCGGAATCGATCTGCCGCAGCACGTCGGCCCGCAGGCGGATCTTGCCCGGATACTTGGGCGTGGGCAATGGCGTGAGCAGTTCGGCTTGTAGCACGACGCCCACGTTCTGTTGCACGTCGTAGTACATGGCCGGCGAATAGATCGTCCGCTCCCCTTGGCGGAACACAACGTTGCCTTCGAGGTAAATTTCCAGCGGCATCTCGTCGGCTTGCAGCGTTTCCCCCGTCAGGGTTGAGCTCTGCAATCCAGCGGTCCAGATCACGACGCGATCGGCCGAGACGTCGATCGAGCCGAAGTTCGACAGGCCGTCGACGATCACGTTCACGCCGCTGCTGAACACGATCGATTGCTCGTTGGTCGCCGGGTTGGTGGTCGATGAGCTGAACCGGAGCGGCTGGTCGCTGCGCGGGAAAAATCGAATCCGGCGCGTGCCGGGCGTGGCTGTCGGCGGAGCGGCGCCGGCCACGGGCGTCGCCACGCCCCGCGCGCGATTGCGAGCCCCAAACTGCGCTCGCTGAACCTCCGGATGGGCCACGGGTCCACGAGCCACGACGGCGCTGCGATACACATCCGGCTTCGTTGTCGGCTCGGGTTCGGGAGTCGCGGTGCGAATCGCCGGCGCTTGCGTCGAAAAGAGCTTCGTGTACCAATGCTGATCGGACAGCCGCGTTGGGGCCGGCTTTGCGAGCGGCGGCAAGGTCGGCGACGTGCCCGGCGCCGCAGCCGTCGAATTGCCCGACTGCACCACGGCGGTCGACTGGGCGGTCACGTTGCCCTCGAGATAAGTCAGCGTGCGATAGGGCGGATTGCCGGCCGGCCCGCCGCGCTCGATCCACAGCACGGCCCGATCGCTGCGGGCGTGCAGCGGACCTTGATCGATCGCGCAGTGGCCCGTGAGCAGCCAGACGTCGTAGACCCCTTCGGTCCAACGACTGGATCGATCGGCGGAGATTTGAAGCGGCTCGTGGATATCGGGCGGCGGCAAGTCAAGTTGCTCGGCCCGTCCGGTGGATGCCGACGACGCGAAGACCGCAGCCGCAAGAATCGCCAGCCAAACGATTCGCCGCGCGCCGCGCCATTTTGCCGCGCGCGGGAGCGAATTGAACGACGGCGCGGCGCCTCTGGCCCAAGCGCTAGAGCGCGCAGGGAACAAGCTGGGATCAGAATCCGCGGCATCAACGAACGGCAGCGGCCACATCCTTGTCGACCTTGCCGCAAGGGCTCGAAGCGCCTGCGGGAGTCGAGTCGCAAAATGAGGAAGCGAAAGCTTTTAAGCGAAGAGATCAAACCGGAAAAAGCGGCGGGATTATAGGCGTCTCCGCTCGCGCCGGTCAAGGCAGATTGAGTCGCCGTCAGCGGGTTTAACCCGCGCCGCCGCAAGCAATTAGGCAACCAAAATGTCGAATGACTAATGACGAACGTCTAATCAATGACGAATGACGAAGCACGAATGACGATGGCCTAGAGTGAGGACCCATCGCGGCTGGAGGCAGCGAGTTCCGTCGCGCCCCGCGTGTGAATTGTCGCTACAAAACCTTAGGCATTCGTCATTTAAGCATTAGACATTGATTAGACATGGGGTGTTTCGTCATTCGTCATCCACGCCTCGCCACCCATTACCCACCACCCACCACGCAGCGGCTTCCGCGGCGTTCGGCCTTGATTCAACTAACCGGTCGGACTAAAGTCGAGTCTTCACTTGGCAACCTGGGTAAATCAACGATGAGTATAGCGACCGTGCGGTCAAACGTGGTCGTGCAGCCGGTCGATACACGGCGGCAGAAGAAGCAATTTCTCCACTTGCCCTGGACCCTCTACGCCGGCGATCCGCATTGGATTCCGCCGCTGCTCATGGACCAGCGAGCGCTGTTGGGCTATTCGAAACATCCGTTTCATGAACTGGCCGAGGTGCAGACGTTTCTGGCCTACCGCAACGGCCAACCGGTCGGTCGGCTGGCCGCCATTTTAAACCATGCCCATAACAAGCAGCACAGAGAGCAGCGAGGATTCTTCGGTTTCTTCGAATCGATCGACGATCAGGAGGTCGCCAGTTCGCTGTTCGAGGCGGCCACCGCCTGGTTCGCCCAGCGCGGCATCCGCCAACTTCGCGGGCCCTGCAATCCGTCGCTGAACTACGAATGCGGGCTGCTGGTCGATGCGTTCGATTCAGCCCCGTTTTTCATGATGACCTACAACAAGCCGTACTACGAGCGGCTGATCCTGGGCGCCGGGTTCCACAAGAGCCAGGACCTGTACGCTTTCTGGGGTCACATCGACATGCTCGACAAGCTCGACCCCAAACTCAAGCGGATGGTCGATCAGGCGGCCGAGCGGTTTGAGGTAACAGTGCGGCCGATCGACATCTCGAACTTTCGCAAAGAACTCGAGATGTTTTTGAACGTCTACAATCAGTCGCTTGGTGGCACCTGGGGTTTCGTGCCGCTGTCGTCCGGCGAAATTCGGCATCTCGGGAGCCAACTGCGGCACATGATCGTCCCCGAATTGGCCCTGGTCGCCGAGGTCGCCGGCAAGCCAATCGGCGCCGTGTTCGGTCTACTGGACTACAATCCGCGGATCAAGCAGATCGACGGCCGACTATTTCCCTTCGGCTTCATCCGACTGCTTTCGAAGCGCCGCGAGCTGAAGCGCATGCGAGTCATCAGCGCCAACGTCGTGCCCGAGTATCAGCGCTGGGGAGTCGGCTTGGTGCTGATGTCCGGCTTGGTGCCGAAAATCCTGGAATGGGGCATGCAAGAAGTTGAATTCTCGTGGGTGCTGGAGAGCAATCAACTTTCCCGAGGAAGCCTGGAGCGCGGCGGCGCGGTATTGAACAAGACGTACCGCCTATTCGACCGCGACTAGTCGTACGACCCACGGGATATCTTGGCGCGTCGATCGAACGACGCCCCTAAGGAGCGGCACACGAAACCGTCAGGGTGGCCGGGGCTGGAGGCCTTGTAATTACCCACATCTTTTTTTCATGGCTCGATGACCACGGACGCCAAGGAGGAGTTTATCCATGCCCCGCCAGATCGTGATCCAGCCGGGTTCGCCGTCGCCTTTGCGAAGCAGGAA
>JBBQWR010000034.1:0-63351 GCA_038210495.1 Pirellulales bacterium | reverse complement strand
TGCAAAGCAAACCTCGTTCCACGCCCTCAGATGTCCCACGCGGAAATCGTAACCCGAATGAACCCATCGCGATAAATCGAATTCCCACTCGGCCGACCAGCCGAAAAACTTTGTACACTTGTGGGTAATTACAAGGCCTCCAGCCTCGGGCACCCCGATAGATCTTTTCATTTCTTTTGGGAGACGTCGCCATGCAGTTCTTCAGCTTCGTTTGGCGGAACATCTTTCGCCGCAAGATGCGCAGCGCGCTAACTGTCGTCGGACTGGCGGTCGCCGTGGCGGCCGTCGTCGCGCTGGTCGGAATCTCCGACGGCTTTGCGACTCAGTTCAGCGATCTTTATGCTCAGCGCGGGATCGACCTGGTCGTCCAGCGCGTCGGAGGCAGTGCCGAGTTGAACAACGGACTGCCCGAGAGCCTGCGGGACGAGATCGTAAAACTGCCGCACGTCAAAGACACGATGGACGGCCTGATGGACACGATTTCGATCGAGGACAAGGGGCTCGATTTGGTGATCATCGACGGCTGGCGGGCCGACTCGTCGCTGTTCAAGCCGATGGAAATCCTTAGCGGCCGCGCGCTTACGGATAACGACCATCACAAAGTCTGGGTGGGCGAAAAGCTCGCCAAGATCATGAACGTCAACGTCGGGGATACGATCAAGATTTATCAGGATGTGCCCGTGGAGGTCGTGGGGATTTTCCGCAGCCAGAACGTTTACGAAAACGGCTCGCTCAAGGTCCTCCTCTCCGACATGCAGGACTACATGAACCGCCCGCACGAGGTCACGGGATTCATCGTCAAAACAGACATTCCGAAGGACAACACGCCCGAGCATATCGCCGAGCTCGCCAAGGTCGGCGAGCAGATCGAGCATTTGCTCCACGGGGTCGCCGCCATCCCGACGGGCAAGTTCATCGAAAGCGTCAACGAGATCAAGCTGGCCCGGGCCGTGGCGTGGGTGACATCGGCGATCGCGCTGTTCATCGGCGCGATCGGCATGCTCAATACGATGGTCATGTCGGTGTATGAGCGAGTACGAGAGATCGGCACGCTCCGCGCGATCGGCTGGCGCAAGATCCGGGTAATGCGGATGATTTTGGTCGAGGCGTTCGTACTCAGTTTCGGCGGGGCACTCGTCGGCTCGGTCGCCGCGATATTGCTGACGCGCTTGCTGTCGAAGATGCCGGCGACCTCGGGCTTGATTGGCGGAGACATCCAGCCGGTCATCGTCGTGCAAGGATTTGTGCTCGCCCTGCTGGTGGGTCTGGCCGGGGCCGTTTATCCGGCTTACTGGGGCGCGAATCTGCAGCCAATCGAGGCGATGCGGCGGAAGTGATTTCCCCGGAGGTTGCAGGGTATCGCGTTCCGAGTAGCGCGACGCCCTCACCCCAGCCTTCTCCCAGAGGGAGAGGGAGATTTCGAGATCACGTTTCTTGGTCGGCGCCTAAGAGTTGCTGGAGCTTGGCCAGCGCTCGGGTGAGCATCACGCGGACCGAGCCGTCGGTTTTTCCGAGGCGCTCGGCGATCGTCTTGGACGGGAGATTTTCGACGTAGCGCATTCGCAGGGCGTCGCGCTGCTCTTCGGGCAGTTTTTCCATCGCGGCGACGAGCCGGATTTCTTTTTGCCCACGGGAAAAGGCCTGGCTAGCGGTGGTCATGCTGGCCACGAGCATGTGGATCAGCCCGGCCCGTTCGGTCCCGGCGCCCGCTTCGAGCGGCGCCTCGCGGCCCGCGTCTCGCTTGAGACTGCCGAAGAATCGGCGATGGGCGTCGATGATCCGGCGTTCGGCGATTTGACACAGCCAGCCGAACGGATCGCGGTTCTTGAGGTCCATTTCGTCGAACGAGCGAACGGCGTCGGCACTGACTTCTTGGATCAGGTCGTCCGGCTCGATTTTTCGGCGGAGGGCTGCGCCCAGCCGCCGCTCAATGAACGCCAAGAGGGGTAGCCGTCGCTCGTTGAGCCACTCGCCAAGCGCCGAGTGATCGCCGCGCTTGATCCGATCGACGAGGGGGTCTTCGGGTGCGGACATGGCTTGGAATGCGGAGGGCGGTTAGGCGGCTAAGTTGTCTGGCGCCGGTTTATCGTAGCGTTTGGAGGGAGGGAGACGTAGAGGACCGCAAGGGCCGCAGGGACTGCAAGTGAGCTGTCGAGAGTCATACAGGAGGTGCGCCGAGGACAGGGGGCTTATTCCCCACGCTCGCCTTTTTGGAATTCGGCGCGGTGGATGGCTTGGCCGTGGAGCCGCATTCGCCGCTCGAAGTGCGTGCGGTAGTCGAGGTCGTGGGTGGCCGGCTGCTCGGTCACTGGCAGTGGACCCGTGAGGCGCGTCGATTCGGCGAGGATGGCGAGCGCCGAATGGAAATATTCTTCGACGTCCGTCCAAAAATGAAGCCGGCCTCGCGGCGCCAAGACCCGCTGGACTTGAACGACGAAGGCCGCGTTCATGACCCGCCGCTTGCGATGCCGAGCTTTCCACCAGGGGTCGGGAAAGTAAACGTGGATCGCGGCGACGGAGTCGTCCGGCAGCAGTTCGGTCAAGAGACGTTGACCGTCGCCATGAACCATGAGGGCGTTGCGCAGTTCGCGGGTCGCCAGTCGGGCGGCCGCGAATCGAGCGTATTTCGCGACGATCTCGATTCCCAGAAAGTTTCGTTCCGGTTGCTCGGACGCTGCCGCCGCCAAAAACAGTCCCTTGCCACTGCCGATCTCAATTTCTAGCGGCGCGGCGCGATCGAACAGCGCGAGTTCGCCGGCCGGCTTCGGTAACTGGTCCCAGGACTTAAGGTGACGGCCCAGGTCGAGCGAGGGATCGATTTTGCGAAGCGCCCGTCGGCCCATGACTTTCCATATCGCAAAGGGCCGCTGACCTAGAGGGTCGGAGATTGGCTAGCGCCAGTCGGATTGGAAGGAGAGGGTTTGCCGACGTTCGCCGGCGTTGTCGAGTAGGCCTGCGAAACGTCGAGCATTGGGGGCGGATCGATCGGCAAGCAAATACCCATGAGTTTGCCTTCGACCACCAGGTTTTGCTCGACGAATCCTTGGAAGCGGCACTGGATCATGGCGTTGCGACGGACGCGAAGCGATTGGACAACGAGTACGAGCCGCTGGCCGGGAATTATCGTGCCGCGAAACCGGACCTCTTCCAATCCGCCAAAGCCGACGATCCGGCAGCCCAAGAGGTCGTACTTCTGGGCGAAGTAGCTCGAGAGCTGGGCGGCCGCTTCGCACATCAAGATACCCGGCATGATCGGCACGTACGGCATGTGGCCGCGGATCCAGAACTCGTGATTCGTGAGGTCCTTGTAGCCCGCGCAGATACCACGGTCCGTGTTGACGTAAACCACGGCCGTGAGTTGCTCCATCTCGAAGCGCTGGTAGTTGTACCGCCGGATTTCCTGCTGGTCGGCGAGAACGTTGTTCACGTCGTATTCGGAAAAATCCAGGATCAGATCTTTACCGGCCAAGCAGATTCTCCTCGTACGACTCGCTCGAGCGTCAACAACGGGCGTCACCATAAATCGGTGGGGCGGCCCCGGCGCCCATGATTTGTTACAAGGCCTCTAATGGCGCCCGCAACGCTTAGGTGCGAATGTCCTTGCGCTTGAGGCGGCGAGCCTTGCTGTTAGCCGGACGTCGGCCGTGATTGGCTTTTTTTAGCGTGCGATGAGGTTTGGCCATGATAATGCTGCTACTTTCCAAATCGGTGAGGGCGTAAAAAATTTCAATACGATATTTTACAGCAACGGCCGCGCGCCGCTAGGGGGAAGTCGCCGCACGAACATAGCAGCGGCATCTTGCCGCGTAGCAAGAGGCACTACGCCGCAGGATGCCGCGGCTAGGTATATTGGACGCGACGATCCACTCCCCAGGGCTTCGGCGAAGCGCCCCCAGCCCTGTTAACACGATGAGGGAATTCCGGCCCCCAATCGCGTTAGTTGGCGGTCAGAGCCTTGACTTTCGACAGCTTCAGATAGTCGGCCGTGATTGCGAGCACTTCGTTGATATAGTAATCGCGCTTCACGACGGGCCGCTTGCTGTCATTGAGTTGCTCGTATTCCTTTTCCTCTTCCTTGTCCGCGTTCAGATCCTTTCGCTCGGCCATGAACTTGTCGTGGTTGAGGTCGACGATCTTGCGGTCTTTTTGCTTCTCGTAGCGGTTGATGTTGACTTGCAGTTTCTTGAAATCCTCCGATTCGTTTACCCGCGCGGTCGAAAGCTGCTGAAGCTGCTTGACCAATCCGGGGTCGACCATATCGACCGGAGTATACCGGACCGGATCGACGTGATCGAACGGCAGAGCGAAATCGAGATCGCCTTCGCCAACGGGCAGATGCGTGCTGATCGACGGCAGCTCAACATCGGAGACGACGCCCCGGCGCTGCGTGCTATCGCCATCCGGCCGATAGAATTGCTGAATCGTGATCTTCAACGCGCCGAGCGACGGGGCGTGCTGCACTTGCAATAGCGACTCGCCGACGTCGATCATACTCTGCACGGTGCCTTTGCCGTGCGAAGAATGATCGCCCACAACTAAACCGCGGCGATAATCTTGAATGGCCCCGGCGAAGATTTCACTCGCGCTCGCGCTGAACTTGCTTTGCAGCACCACCAGCGGCCCGGCCCAGGCCACTCCGGAATCCAAATCATCGTAATGCTGAGTATGTGCGGTCGAGTCTTTCACCTGCACGACCGGTCCCGTGTCGATGAACAGGCCGGTGAGGCTGATCGCTTCATTCAAGGCGCCACCGCCGTTGCGGCGCAGATCAACGATCACGGCGTCGAGATGCTTGTCGTTGAATTCGTTGAGAATTTTGCGGACGTCGCGGGTAACGCTCTTGAATTCCGGCACGCCGGCGCGAGCGCCGTTCATGTCCATGTAGAAACCGGGAATGTCGATGAAACCGAATCGGTAAGGCTGGCCGTTGGCCTTCTTACCGTCTTCGAGAATCTCGCCCCTAGCTTCGCTGTTCTTGAGCTCGATCTTGGACCGCGTGATGTTATAAGTCTTCGGCTCGACCTGGCCGACCGGCACGATTTTCAATCGGACGATCGTCCCGCGCTTGCCGCGGATCAGCTTGACCACGTCGTTCAGGCTCATATCGACAACGTCGGCGATTTCGCCACTCTCGCCCTGACCGACGCCGATGACGCGATCCTTGGGTTTAAGCCGGCCGTCGATGAACGCGGCGCCGCCGTCGATCAACTCGTTGACGATCGTATTGCCGTCGTCAAACTGGAGGGAGGCGCCGATTCCATCGAGCTCGGCCTTCATGAGGATGTTGAAATTTTCAAGCGTGCTGGCCGACATGTACGAGGTGTGCGGATCGAACGCCGTCGTCATCGCGGTCAGATACATTTCGAGCAGATCGTCGTTGCTGATCTGATGCATCCGCTTGGCGAAGCTGTGATAGCGGCGCGTAAGCTTGCCGCGAACCTCTTTTTCGGGCGTCTTTTCGATCTCCTGCAGGAGCAAGTCGTACTTGATCCGCTTCAGCCATTTGTCGTTCAATTCGTCGGGTGCCTTGGCATAGACCGTCTTGTCCGGGTCGGTGACGATTTCGTCGTCCGTGGTCAGGTCGATCTTGTTGTCTTCGGCCAAGAGTTTGTCGACGAGCTTCATGCGCTCGTCGATCCGTTTGAGCAGTGTTTGAAATACCGTGTGGGCGAAAGCGATATCACCTTTGCGAATGCGGTCGGCCAGGGTGTTTTGTTGCGGCTCGAACTGGGCGAAATCGTCGGCCGTAAGGTAAAGCTTCATCGGGTCGAGCGACTTGAGAAACGCCTTGAACGTGCGCTTGGATATTTCGGCGTCCAAGGGGTGGCGAGTCAGGTGCTCTGTCTCCATCTTCTTGGCGACGGCCAAGGCGACGAAGTGATCGTTCGTCTGCGGGGCTTTGAGCTCCGCTGCGGCTTTTTCACGCAGCCCAACGACGACACTGCCGACCACGAAACCCATCAATGCCAAGAAAACGTACGGCCGACGATTGCGGTTTAGATGCACCAGCGCGGTGTTCATGCCCTGACCTTTGAGTTAACGAAAATTAGCAGGAGCGAGAATGGACGATAAAGGAAGCCGAACGTCAAGCAATTTTAGCGAGCGAGGGTAAAAGTAAACTGACGATTTAGGAAATTAACACGGGCGCCACGCGGCCAGTTATGTCTGGGAAGGAGCCTCAAACCGCGAAAAAACAGGCCGGCGCCGAATACAAACCACCATCTCGACGGTTTTCGCGGCGTATCGCCGGGGCGGCGCAAGAAGAGGAACCTCAGCCACCTTTTGCGGCTGCCAGGGATTCCGTTCCTAAGTACCACGGCTTAAACAAGTTAAACACGAACTCTTGGATATTACACCCAGTTTACGCATGAGGCAAGACCGGCGTTATCGATAAATCTTGCCGCACGAGTGCCGCTAAATCCATTACGGCTGCGACCAATTCTGGTTCGGCTCCGAGGGGCGCGGTTAGCAGCCACTCGGTCGCCGGCGCCGTGGCGGCGATCGAGGCGATCTGATCGGCGATATCCTCGAGTAGCTCGCCGCGAAACAGGAGGTGCGGCTGTACGACGACTCGGCGGTGATGGGCTGCGGCAAGGCGCTCGAGTGTCGGCGCGAGCGCCGGGGTCTGCATGGCGACGAAGCACGTTTCGACGGGGACGCCAGCGGAACGCTCGGCACGCAGTGCCGCGAAACGGTGCATGGCGGCGGTGGCGTGTGGGTCGAAGCTGCCGCGACCGACCATCAGCAAGATCGTGTCGGAGGACGGGACGGGCTCACGGCCGGCGACCGCTTCGGTGAATTTACGCTCGGAAAGATCGAGAATGCGTGGATGGCACTCTAAAACGGGCGTTTGCCGAGTGTTTATGGAGGGAAAACGGGCTGCGGCCGCGACGACCGCTGCTGGAATGTCGCGTTTTGCGTGCCCGGCCGCGAAGAGCAGCACGGGCACGACAATAATCTCGCGAGCGCCGCGTTCGGCCAATCGGGCCAAGCCGCCGGCGATCGAAGGCTCGGCGATTTCGAGGAAACACGGCTCGACTAGGACGCCACTGCGAGCCTCGACCTGGGCTGCCAGCGAGAGGAATTCGCTGACGCCAACGGTATCACGCGTGCCGTGGCCGACGAGCAGCAGGCCGCTTTTAGATTCGCGATGCTGCATTATTCAAACTGCGCACGTTATTGCATTTTAGAGCCGCGCACGAAGCAAGCGCGCGGCGCGATCGGTGTACTGGCGCCCCTCGCGCTTACTTAGTGCGCGGCTCCAGAAGAATGCAACTCGCATGATAGTGAGATATCCAAAGCCCTGCTACCGGCCGCCAACTTTACAACGGGGGTTGCGGCAGCGTCTAATAAAATCAGTCCGCAGCCGAGGTACAATGGAATATCGGGGCGGAGGCTGCCCCTTGGCCCTAATTTCCCTTCGAGCATCGGCGCTATGTTCCTAGCTGGTCATTTTCTGGTGGCGACGCCGGAACTGCTCGATCCGAATTTTGCCCGGGCGGTCGTGCTGCTGGTGCAGCATTCGGAGGAAGGGGCGCTGGGGGTCGTGCTCAATCGGCCGACCAGGACCACGCTGGCCGACGCTTGGAAACAGGTCAGCGAGGCGCCGTGTCCCATCGGCGGCTCGATTCATTTGGGCGGACCTTGCCGCGGTCCCTTGATGGCCGTTCATAACGACGCGGCGCTTGGCGAAATGGAAATCCTTCCTGGCTTGTATTTTTGCGCCGATCCGGACAATATCGAGCAACTGATCTCGCACGCCCACGACCCATCGCGATTCTTCATCGGATTCGCCGGCTGGGGACCGGGACAACTCGAGGCGGAGCTCGAGCAAGACTCGTGGCAGGATTCTCTGGCGACGATCGATGAAGTGTTCGACGAGCCCCACGATTTGTGGCTGAAAGTGACGCGACGGATCTCGACCACGCAGATGATCGCCGCGCTGAATATCAAACACGTGCCGGCCGACCCGTCCCTCAACTGAATCGGTCGCTCGACTGAGGCATTCGCTCGGCTCAGCGCGGCCGTCATCCTGATATGTCCGGAATCACGACCGTCTGTTTTGCCGCCAGTTATGCCGTGGCGCTCGCTTTGGAGCTTACCCGGCTGATGTTTCGCAGCAGCGTGCGCGGGGTGCTGCTGATTGGGTTCGCGGCTGCCGGATTCTTCGCACAAACAGTGTACTTAATCTATCGCGCGCACGCGGCCGAGATGATTCCGCTCTCCAGCGCGCACGAGTGGTATCTGCTCGCCGCATGGATGCTCGTCGCGACCTATTTGTATCTTTCGGTGTTTCAGTTCGCGGTGGCTAGTGGGCTATTTATCCTGCCGCTAACGCTGGCGCTGATCGCCGCGTCGCGATTTGCGTCCGATCGGCCAATCGCTCGGTCTCCGGCGGTTCAGGCCTGGGGCGCGATTCACGGAGTCTTTTGGCTGCTCGGCGCAGTGGCGGTGATGATCGGATTTGTGGCCGGCATGATGTATCTCTGGCAGTCGTATCGGATCAAGCACAAGGTGGCCCCGCCTCGCGGATTGAAACTGCCAAGCCTGGAGCGACTCGAACGGGTGAACAGTCGGGCTATCGTCGTGTCGGCGCTGATGGCTGGCGTGGGATTCCTGTCGGGTTTGATTCTGAACATCGTTAGCCACCAGACTAAGCAAACCGAGGTGCCGTGGACCGACCCGATCGTTTGGCATTCGGGCGGACTGTTCGGTTGGTTACTGGCGGCGGCGCTGTTTAGCGGCCTGTATCTGCCGGCGCGGCGAGGCCACAAAGTGGCCTATTTGACGGTGGCGAGTTTTGCGTTTTTGGCGGTTTTCTTCGCCCTACAATTGTCGGGCTCGACGGAGCACGGTGGGCAAGGCTCGCCGGAAATACCGACTCGAAGCGTAAGCGAGGATTTGTGGTCCCCGGCCTCGCTTACGCTTCGGGTTGGTATTGTCGGATGGAAGGAGTTTCACACATGAAACTCCAACTTATCGGCTGTAGCCACAACAGCGCGGCGCTCGAATTGCGCGAACGGCTAGCTTTCAGCACCGTTCAAGCCGGCCAGGCCCTGGAACGATGGCGCGAAAAATTTCCCTCCGCCGAGGCCGTCCTGCTATCGACCTGCAATCGGGTCGAAATCTACTCGGCCTGGGACACCGATGCTGTCGGGCCCGACCATCGGCAAGTGGCTGAATTTTTAGCCGGATTTCATGGCCTGAATTCCTGCGCGATTTTGGACAACCTGTTCGAGCAGTCGGGCGAGGCGGCCGTGCGACATCTGTTCATGGTCGCCGCCAGCTTGGATAGCATGGTGCTCGGCGAGCCGCAAATTCTGTCGCAGGTGAAACAGGCCTATCGACTGGCTCAAGAGCATCAGAGCGTCGGCCCGTTGACGCACGAGATGTTCCAGTCCGCCCTGCGAGTCGCCAAACGGATCGCCAGCGAAACGACCATCCATCAAAAGCGGGTGAGCATCGCGAGCGTCGCGGTCGGCGATTGCGCCCGAGATGTGTTCGAGCGATTCGACGACAAGCAAGTGCTCGTGATCGGCGCCGGGCAAATGGCCGAGGAAGCTTTGCGCTATTTGCAGGACGAAGGCGCGCAGCATGTGACGATCGTCAATCGCAACGTCGATCGAGCCGCCGCGATGGTCGAACAATTCGGCGGTCGGATCGCCCCTTGGGACGAGCTCGACGAGGCTCTGGTCGCCGCGGATTTGGTGGTCGGAGCGACCGGGGCCAGCGAACCAATTTTTTCGCTCGAGCGATTTCAGCGACTCGAATCTCGCCGTTTTCAGCGGCCGCTCCTCATTTTGGACTTGGCCGTGCCGCGAGATTTCGATGCCGCGATCGGCAATCGTCTTGGCGTTTATCTTTATTCGATCGACGACCTGGAATGGGTGTGCCTCAGAAATCGCCAAGAGCGCGACGGCGAGTTGCCGGCCGCCGTGTCGATCATCGAGGAAGAAACGCGGCAGTTCATGGAGTCGCTGCACCATCGGGCGACCGGCCCGATCGTCCAGCGACTGCGGCGGACTTGGCAAGGCCTGCGCGATCGAGAACTCGACCGGCTATTCCACAAGCTGCCAAATCTGGGGGACATCGAGCGCGAGGAGATCACCCGGGCCTTTGAGCGCTATGTGAACAAGATGCTGCATCCGCCCTTGGAACGCATCCGCGACGAATCTCGCCAAGGGCATCCGCACGGCTTGCTCGAAGCGCTCAAGCGCCTATTTCATCTGAAAGATTGATTGAGCTAGCCGTGGCGCGGGCATCTTGCCCGTGTCTGGAGAAGGCATTCTTGGGTTGGAGCCACCGACACAGGCTGGAAGTCTGTGCCAAGACGCGCCGCGACCATCACTCCTCGTCGGCTTTTTCCTCTTCCTCTTCGTCGTCGTCCCAATCGTCGTCTTCGTCGTCATCCCATTCTTCGTCGTCTTCTTCTTCGTCCTCATCTTCTTCTTCGTCGTCTTCGACTTCTTCCCATTCTTCATCGATGATGTCGTCGTCTTCGTCGTCATCATCTTCGTCTTCGTCGTCATCCTCGGCATCGGCGACGTCGTCCTCTTCTTCGTCGTCCTCTTCGTCTTCGTCATCGAGGTCGTCGTCATCCTCGGCGACAACCCAGGAGGCGAAGCGACTGGAGCGCGCGGCCTCGGCCAGCGCTAAACACGTTTCGCCAAACAACTCTTCGTCCGACGTTTCAAAGCGGTTCGCAATCGTCACTGGGTACTCCTCCTACGATTAGTAATTTGGTATCGATATTAGCCGCTGATTCCGGTTGGTCAACTAGCTAAGCCAGCAATGTGGAACAATTATTTGGGAGTCGCGATCGGCCGGTCGTCGGTCGGAGCCAATCGCTCAGGCCATGCCCGCCGGCGATTCGCTGACCAAGGTTGGCGGCAAGGCGCCGGCGTTGGGCGGAATCGCCGAACCCGCGGCGCCGTTTTTGGCGTCCATCGATCTCGCCACGGGCGGCGCCCCTAGGCGGCGAAGCTGATCGGCAAGCGGCAATTCATCCAAATTCCGCAGTCCAAAAACTTGCAGAAATCGCTTTGTGGGGCCGTAAAGCAGCGGCCGGCCCAGGTCATCCGAACGGCTGACAATGCGGATCAAATCGCGATCCATGAGTTGGCGGAGAATATCGCCGCACTGCACGCCGCGAACCGCCTCGATTTCGGCCCGCACCACGGGCTGACGATAGGCGACAACCGCGAGCGTTTCCATGGCGGGGGCGGAAAGCCGGGTTTCGATCGGCGTTTGCAGCAGCCGCCTCAGCCAGGGCCCGAAAATCGGCCGCGTAAGAATCTGAAATCCGCCAGCCAATTGCTCGACGCGAAAGGCGCTGCCCCCTCGATCGTACTGCTGATTGAGTCGTCGAATTAATGCTCGGGCTTCCGTACCATCGGCCAGGACGGCTAACTTTGCGACGCGACGAGTCGTGAGCGGCTCGCGGGCTAGAAACAAAACGGCCTCGAGCCGGGCCAACCGAGGCTCGCGAACCAAGGGACCGGCGATCGGGGCCGCTGTCGCATCGCGATTGCTTCCCAGCAGGCGCCACAAACTCGCGAACCCCACGCCCACTGAAATCAGCGGCGCAATCGCGCGCAGACCACCGCCCTCAAGGCGTGCGGACCGTGGAACTAAATTGCGACGGTTTCGCATGATGCTAGAGACGTGATGGAATTCGGATGCCTTGAGCCGGCTCGAAGTCGCCCCGAGCGTATCGCGTCCGGCAGGGCGCCCGATGTCCAAGGGTAAGCCAATCCGGCGGTGACTGACAAGCCCTAGTGCGGCGGATATAGAGCGAACCCGGGCAAAAATTTTCCAGGCGTTCGCCGGTCGTGGCGACTGGACCGACGAGCGAAATGCGCTAGTCCCTGCCGATGATCGCGATTTTACGGCTGACTGTTGGACCGCCAGCGCTCGATTTGGGTCAGCACCTCTTGCATCGCGTCGATCGGCTTGGCCGACATGGCTTCGAAGATTCGGGTGCGCGAGTTTTTGCCGCTGCCCGCAAGCGGCATGTGACAGATGAAACGGTATCGATCGATCGTCGGCCCCAAAGCTTCAAGCAGGTAGTAAGTCGATCCTAGCTCGCGAAGCCGCCGTTCGATGGTTGAGAATTGGGCCGTGCTGTCGGCGCCCTGGCTGGCGGCGTCGGACTGGGTCGCCGGATTCAAGAGCCGCGCATCGGCTGAGTCGGCAGGCTGTGATTTCGGCGCGGTTGATAGCGTTTGGCTGCCACCGCCAGCGGAAAGGGGGCTTCCTGCAGGCGACCGATTCAATAAGCCGGCTTGCGTCACGCCGCCGACCGGAGCGGCCGATTCGTCGAACGTGGCTTGCCGCAAACCGGAACCCGTCGATGCAGGCGTTGCGCCGGCCGGCTGCTGCCAGTCCGTCAAAGGCCGCGCGCCGCGACCTCGATCGTTCCAGCGGGCCGGCATGTTCGGCAGCAAACCGCCGTTTGCAGTTGCGGAGTCGGCGGCGCCTCCGGATCGCCCGCCAAACGCAGGCGCGTCGCCGGCCGAGGACGGGGGTCCAGCAGCGGCGTTGGCCTGCGTCCGCGATTTATAGGCATCCATCACCGCGCTGGCGAACTGCGGCGCGTACTTGCCGTACATGGCCACAAGCGGCACGACAGCCAGACACGCCAGCATCACTAGCGCACGAAAGACAAGGCCGATCGAAGATTCCATCGCCCAATGAATCCGTGGATATGCCCGGGACAGATCAAACGGGCGGAATCATAGCGATGGTAGCGGGACGGAACAATGCCAGTGAGGAGAAAACGGCGAAGCGGCGGGGCGGGGTTATATAGCCCCGGCATCTTGCCACGTTCGTGGCGTCAATTTGCCGATATGACGCAGCAAGATGCCGCGGCTATGAATGGGGGCCTCAACCGCTTGACACCGACTGAAACCGCTCATCGGGCAGCACGATCGATGTGATTCGCAGACCGAATTTGTCGCCGACTTTGACCGCTTCGCCCTGCGCAATGCATTGCTCGCCGACGCTTAAATCGAGCATCTCTTCGCACGGCTTGCTGAAGTGCAAAATCGAGCCGGGGCCGAGCTCGAGGATCTGGCTGATCGGTTGGCGCTTCGATGCGAGCGTGACAATCACCGGCACTTCGATGCGGAGCAGGCTGCGCGTATAATTCGACAGCCGTTTAGGAAACCGCTGCCGACTTGCGCCGGGACTGGCCGCGGACGCCGACTCGATGGCCACCGCCGTTGCCGGATGGCGCGACTTCGCGCTAGTCGTCGAGTCGGATTGCTTCGCTTCGATCATGGATTGCTTGCTCGAGTGAACTCGCGCCGAGAAATGGGCAACTCAGTTATCGGACGACAGACGCCGTAGACTTTGCCCAAACGCCCTGTCGTCCAGAAAAGGCCGAGCCATCAGGGGGCACGCCTCCGTCCGCTGAGTTATGCGACGGCCCGGCGAAGGCCGAGGCTTTCCGCCAATCGCGTTACCGGGTTGACGCGTGTTGAAGGATGGCGAATCGCCGGCAGCTTGATTTTTCCGCGATACAGGCGGTGGTGAAGTTTAGGGTCGAATCGACCATAGCGCTGGACTACTTCTTCGAGTTCGGCGCGCGGATCGATCTGCTCGTCGGCCAGCGTTTTATACATCGCTCCCGTGCCCAGCGGCCGCGTGTGCTCGACTTGCACGTCGTCGATGATCGCGATTTCATCGGCCGAGAAGAATCGCGGCCAAATAATGTCGAGACCCCAGTTCGATCGACTTTCGACGAACGTCGAGGAAACCCGCCGCAGGGCTCGATGCGTGAACACGGGGCACATGACTTCGACGTATGGCGAATATCGCAGGATGATCCCCGCCCGCGGCCGAGTCACCTGAAACGAAACTTCGCCCTTGCCGATCGCCGGCTGGGCCATCTGCAACCGGTAGTGCTCGAACAGAGCGAACAGTCGATTGATGTCGCTCGGCGCCGCTCGAATATCGTCGTCGGGGCACCACACGTTGGCATAACTGGCGATGACATCCGGCAGCGTGTCGAGCGCGTAGCCGAGCAGTTGGCACTTCATCCCCTGACGCTCGAGATAATAAGTGGCGTCCGCGGCGCCAAAGCCGGACCGATTGCCATAGTAGATCAAGAGCAAGTCGTATGTCCGCTCAGTCCCGGGCGCCAGCCACGAGCGATGCACTGAGCCATCGCCGATGGGACTCACGATCAGATTGCGCGGGCGGGTCGACATGGCGCGAGGCTCTCAGGCCGCTCGACGCCGGTCGGCAGCTTCATCGGCCGGCGCGACGGTCGCGCTCCCGAATTCCTTGCGCGCCATGGCCATTGCGCTGCCGATGACTTGATGCATGTCGAAGTATTGATAGGCGGCCAGCCGGCCCCCGAAAAGAACGCCCGACTTTTGAGCTTCGGCCAGGTAGCGGCCGCATAAGGCCGTGTTGACTGCGTCCCGCACCGGATAATAGGGAACCAATCCCTTGGCCGAGGCGAGCGGATATTCGCGAGTAATGACCGATTGCTTCGACTGCGTGAACTCGAAGTGCTTGTGCTCGATGATCCTCGTATAGCGCGTGTCGCGGTCGGTGTAATTGACAACCGCGGACGATTGAAAATCGCCGCTTATCATCTCGGTTTCGAACCGCAGGGAGCGATATTCCAGTTCGCCGAAGCGATATTCGAAAAACTCGTCGAGCTTGCCCGTGTAGACCGTTTTACCGGCGGCCGTTTTCAGGCCCTGCGACTGTTCGAAGTAATCGACTTGCAAATGGACGTCGATCGCGTCGTGGTCCAGCATATTCTCGAACAATCGCGTGTATCCGCCGATCGGGATGCCTTGATGGCGATCGTCGAAGTAGCGGTCGTCGCGGGTCGTGCGAATGGGGATTCGCTTGACGATCGAGGCCGGCAAGTGCGCCGGGTCGCGGCCCCATTGCTTGGTGGTGTAGCCGCGGATGAATATCTCGTACAGCTCTTCGCCTACCTGGCTCAGCACCCATTCGCGTAGGTTCTTCGGTTCGGCGATCGGCACGCGAACGGCGGCCAATTTCAACTTGGCCTCTTCAGGCGTGCTAACGCCCCAGAGTTCTTCGAGTGTCCGCAAGTTGATCGGAAATGAAAAGGTCCGACCACCCGAGTTCACCTGCCCACGATGCACATACTCGTTGAACCTGGCAAATCGGTTGACGAATTGCCACACCTGCGAGTTGTCGGTGTGGAAGATGTGCGGCCCATAGCGATGCACTTCGATCCCGGCGACTTGCTGAGAGTAGCAGTTGCCGGCGATATGCGGCCGCTTGTCGACGATCAAGACTCTCTTGCCGCGGTCCGCCGCGCATCGCGCGAACACGGCGCCGAACATTCCGCAGCCGACGACGAGGTAATCGTAAGTTGGCACGCTTGCGCTTTGCGGAAGAGAGGACGTCGCCCCGACATTGGCTCGAATGGCCGCGCAATCATCTCGCCTGACGTTGGATAGCCGACGCCGAGCAGATGAATTGCGATATGGTTGTATCGGTTACACGAGCCGAGTGAGTGGAGCAAATGATTCTGAATTCGAGCTGGATCCTCTTAGTTCGATCATCGCAATCTGCGGCGCATTGTTTGCGTAGCTTGCATCCACGGGAACAAAAGCGGCCTTTCAACGAGGTCGCCATCGTGAGCCATTTTGTTATCGAAAGAAATTTGCCATGCTTGCTCAAAATTTGATCCGCCATTGGAAATTCTCGGCGATTGCTTTTGTTGTCGTATTAAGCCCCCCGCTGGCGGCGTCCGCGCAATTAGCTCCGCCCGCCGAACCGATCCCCGCAGCGGCGGTTGCAACCAATTTAAATCAAGTTGGCGAACCGCTCACCAGCGGACCTATCCACGAAGCGTTTGCCCAACCTACGCAATATGACGCCGAACATCCGCTGATCGTAGGCAAGAAGCCGCCCGAGGCAATCGACGAAATTCCTCCGGATGTCAAACCTGAAGGGAACAGCGTCGTGTGGATCTCCGGCTATTGGGGTTGGGACGACGAGCGGCGGGATTTTATCTGGATCAGCGGCATCTGGCGCGATTCGCCTCCTAGGCAAGTCTGGGTTGCCGGATATTGGACGGCGGCAGACAAGGGCTATCAGTGGGTCCCCGGTTTTTGGACATCTGAGCAGAATCAACAGATAAGTTATCTGCCCCAGCCCCCTGAAAGCCCGAATGAAGCGCCCAACATACCCGCTCCCGACGCAAACGATTTTTGGGTGACTGGCAACTGGGTTTACGCGGATGCGCATTACTCTTGGCGGCCCGGCTATTGGGCTCAGCCCCAGGTCGACTGGCTGTGGAACCCACCGAATTATGTTTGGAGTCCCAATGGCTACGTTTATACGGCCGGGTACTGGGACCACCCGTTAGCCGATCGCGGGGTGCTCTTCGCTCCGACCTATTTCGCCAATGACGTGCTTGCCCAACCGAATTTTTCTTATACACCGAGCATCGCGCTCGATACGGGACTGTTGACTTTGAATTTATTCGCTCGCCCGAGTTATGACCATTACTACTATGGCGACTATTATGGACAGAATTACGCCTCCTTCGGAATCCAGCCTTGGTACTCCTACAACACCGGCGGGCGCGTGGCATATGATCCGCTATTTTCGTACTATCGAAGCTATAACGGTGAGCGCCAGCCCGAATGGTTTGATCGACAGCGCGAACGGTTCACCTATTTGAACACGCATCCCGATGCGAGACCAAGCCGCACCTTCGCCCAGGAACAACGATTCGCCGGGCGCGAGCGCGGCGACTTCAATAGCTTCACGAGCTTGGAGCAAAACCGGACGATGATCGCAGCGCCCTATCGACAATTCATCGATGGCCAACGACGGTTCTCCGATCAACGGCCCGAAGACGCTTACCGCCCGCGTTTTGCCAACGTCGATCGCGGACAGCGGCAAGTTTTGGAGCGGCAAACAGCGACTTCTCGAGATTTTGGTCGGCAGCGAGCGCAGTTCGAACGTGGCGCCGTCGGGGGAGGTCGCGACGTGGGAGTGGCGCGCGGTCCGAACGAAATCGGCGGCCGCGACCGCAAAACACTTGACGTGCGACCGCTCCTATCCAGCGCGGGTGTGACGCATCCGATTTCCGACGCGCGGGGCGTTGATCCACGCACTGTATTGAAGCCGACGATCGACTCGGCGCTTGAGCCCCGCGCAGGCACAACGATTGAGCCCCGAATTAACCGGCCCGATCTGACAAAACCAAACATCTCCCAAGAGCCGAAGTTCAACGAACCGCGCGGCGGTGGCGCCTTAACGCCGCAGGAGCGCAATCCGAACGCACGCGGTGGGCCGCGGCCCGACGACACGATTCGAAATCCGCCGACGGTAAATCCTCGCGAGTCGCTGGCGCCTCGGAATCTCGAGCCTCGCGGCGTCGACCCGAGAATCACCGACCCAAAAATCCCCGAGCCGAAGAATATTTTGCCGAAGTTCAATGACCCGCGAACGGTCGAACCTAGACCGGTCGTCCCGAAAATCAATCCTCGAAGCGTTGAACCGCGAAAACCCGACCCCACATCAGTTGCGCCAAGAGTTATCGAACCACGCGTGGAACCACGAGCCATCGACCCGCGAGGCCCCATATCTCCTCGGGAGCCATCGGCCATTCCCCGGACTTCCGCGCCGAACCCTAAGCCAAACGAGGCAATCTCACATACCGCGCTCCGGCCGGAAATTCCCGCCATCCATAACGCCGAGCCGAAACCGGCGCCGCGCGAAGCGGTCCCGCATCAACATGCGGATCCAACGCCACGTGCACGCGGCCCGGCTCCCCAAAGCGAACCGCATCCTCACACGGCGGACAAACCGGTGGCCCACGCGGCCCCAGCCGAAAAACCAGCAGCGGCCCCGCCGGCTAAGGCGCCCGATAAAAAGCCCGACGGGAAGTAAATTCGAGTAGAACTGCCACGATTGACAGTTTCCGGCCCGCCACTCAAACTGAAGTCACGTTCGATTCGCGAGAGTGGCGGAATTGGCAGACGCGCTGGACTTAGGATCCAGTGGGGAAACCCGTGCAGGTTCGATTCCTGTCTCTCGCATTCCTTCATCGGGCATACGCCCGCCAAGAATCTCCTTTTTCGGAGACGGGCTGAATCCTTTGATGGCGCTTTTCGCGTCAGCCGGCAGCTCCGACGGTCACTTTACCGTAAGCATCCGCTCCAATGCGATGAGCGCCCACTCGGATGTCTCGGCGTCAACCTGGATGACGTTCACGGGCGTGCCGGCAGCGAGATTTTCAAGACTCCACGCGAGATGCGCGAGGTCGATCCGGTACATCGTTGCGCACATGCAGACGACCGGTGAGAGGAAGTGAACTTCCTGCTCGGGATGCAGTTGCTTCAGCCGGTTCACCAAATGCAACTCCGTGCCGATGGCCCAGCGGGTTCCAGGCGACGCGGCGTCGACTTCGCGGATGATCTTGCTGGTCGAGCCGCTGACGTCGGATTTGTCGACGACTTCCATCGGGCATTCGGGATGCACGAGGACCTTGATCCCGGGGAACTTGGTTCGCAACTGGTCGACGTGATCAGGCCGAAACATGGCATGCACGCTGCAATGCCCTTGCCAGAGTAGCACGCGACTGCGGCGAACGTCAGCGTCCGAGGCTCCGCCGAGATTTTCGGCGTGCGGATTCCAGATGGTCATTTCATCGAGTGGGATGCCCATCGCTTTGGCCGTGTTGCGGCCCAGGTGCTGATCGGGAAAGAACAGCACTCGCCCCGTTCGATCGAACGCCCATTTGAGCACGGCGGCCGCATTGCTGGAGGTGCAAACGATGCCTCCGTTCCGACCGCAGAAGGCCTTGAGATTCGCGGCCGAGTTGATGTACGTGACCGGCGTGATGTCGGCCGTGTCGACCACGTCGGCGAGTTCGTGCCAGCAATTTTCGACCTGATCGATCGCGGCCATGTCGGCCATCGAGCAGCCGGCCGCCATGTCGGGGAGCACGACGGGAATTCGCTGGCCGTCGCGCTCGGCCAACCGCTCGGGCCGATTGGCCAAAATGTCCGCCGTCTCGGCCATGAAATGCACGCCACAGAATACGATCGCGCGGCAATCGCGGCTGCTGGCGGCGAGTTGGCTAAGTTGGTAGCTGTCGCCCTGCAGGTCCGATAGTGCGATCACTTCATCCTGTTGATAATGATGTCCGAGGATCAGCAGCTTCGCGCCCATTGCCCTTCGGACAGCGGCGATCCGCGCTTGCAACTCCTCGTTGCCGAGCGAGCGATAGGGCTTGAACGGAAAGGTCGCGGCAGCGACGCCGGTTGAAGATTGTAGATCGAGGATGGGAACGGTATTGTCCATGGCGTCCCGATGCGTAGTCGTCGATGGGTCTACCGGAAATTATAGGTGGTAACGGTTTGGAAGACCAAATGTCGAACATTGCCACGGCATTACTACGACGACTCGTGGGCCGCCAAGTCCCAGTGTCGCTCCTTCGCGACGGTCACTTTCCTGCTTTCAACCAGCGCTCGAGCCAAGCTACGGCTTTGTCGTGCTGCTTGCGGGTGACGGCGTGGCCGGTGTTGGGGGCGACGTCGATTTCCAATTTATCGCCTGCGTCCGAATCGCGGTAAGCAAGCTCGGCGGCGGCGAAGGCGAGCTTGGCGCCCCCCAGAGGGTTGTTCGGGTCTTTGTCGCCGTTGAGAATCAATAGGGGCCGGCCGGCGAAGAGTCGCAACATGCTCGGGCAGTCGAATTGATCCAAGATGCCGGGCACGACCTTGCTCCACAGCGCGCGACAGACGTTACCGTTCACCTCGGGCTCGCCGAGGTCTTTGGCCGCGGCTTCGTGGGCGCCCTGGATCGTGCCTGCCCGTCCCTGCCATAAATCGTGTTCGAGGCTATATCGCAGGCTTTGCACGCCGATCGCGGGAATCGCCACGCGAACTCGCTCGTCGACGCTGGCCGCCAGCCAGGTTTCGATGCCGCCCATGCTGAAACCGATCATTCCGATTCGCTCCGGGTCGATGTCAGCGCGACCGTCGAGATAATCGATCAGCCGCCACAGATCCCAGCAGGTGTCGAAATAAAAGGGATGCTCCAACGGGTCGTCGGTCTTGGCGCGCCACGCCCGAGTGATCGCATCGACGTATTCTTTGGCGCCGTGCGCGCCGCCCGTGATTCGTTCGCCGTGATAGCGAGCGTCGATGGCGACGCCGATCATTTCGTGCTTGGCTAGTTCGACGCACAATCCACGCTCGCCCTCTTTATTGCCGCCGGTGCCATGCAGCACGATTACGGCCGGAAGTCGTCCGCGTGGGCTCTGCGGGCGGACGATCAACATGGGCATGCGTTCGACCGAGCCGTCCGATTTCTTTTCGGTGGCGATGCTCAGATGCTCCGTAGCCAAGCCTTCGACCATTGTCGGTTCGTCGTAATTACGCGGATCGGAGGCGACCTTGGGCCGGTCCAGTAGTTTGAGAAACGCCGCCTTTACGGCGACCGGCGAAGGATACTCGGGAGCGGCGTCGCCGGCGTGCGCGTCGCTACTCCCACGGATCAAAACGATCAGAGCCAGCAGCGCGATGCGCCAACGAAGATCGCGATTCATCGGAATCTCGTAGAATCTTGTCATTGGAAAAGTCGCCACGCCGCAAAGTTCGCGCCTTCACGTTCTTATTTCGAGTCGCCCGGCGCCAGTTTGATTTTGATCTTGGCGTCCTGATCGATTTTCATCGTCATCGTCTTGCCGCCCGGCAAATTGGCGGTCGAGTCGGCTTTCATCTTTTGAGTCATGTCCGCGCCGCTGAACCAGCCGCGATCGATGTCGAAGGTTTTCGTTCCTTCTTGCGACAGCTCATTGATGGTCATCTTGGCGCCGCCTGGCAGATTGGCGGTGTCGAGTTTGCCGGAGCCGGTGAATTCGATCTTCGCGACTTGATGCCCGCCCTCGGTCTCGATCGCCACGAGTTTGGAATCTTGCTTCATCTTAAGAGCCGAGCCGCCGACGTCCTGCGATTGCTCGGAGGTCCAGGTATCGCCGATGCTCACCGGTTTGCCGGGCAGACCCTCGGCGAAGCTGCTATTGAAGGTGTCCTTCATTTGCTTGGAGTTCATCGCTTGCTTGAGAAGCTGGGCGCCCATCGCGCCGTTGGGCTGCGCCTCAAGCCTCTTGACGACCTCTTCGATGCCTTCGACTTTGTCGACCTTGCCGTCGGTCTTGAAATGCAGTTTCAAGGTGACGCCGACCATTGCCGACAGCGGACCCGCGAGCGGATTCTTGGCATTGTCGTCTTTCTTATCGGAGTCGAATGACAACTCGGTCGGACCGACTTTGACCTTCATCCGAATCCGGCCATAAGTCATGTCGGCGGTCGAGCCTTCGCTATCGGAGGCGCCGAATTTGAGATCGGAGTCCCAGGTCATCGAGATGTCTTGCTTCTGAGCGGCCGGCAAGGCCTCGCTGGCCACGGTCTGCTTCGTCTCCATCGACATGGTGATGTGGTCGGTGTGCCCGGGCGGAAATTTTAGTTTGAGCTCCACCGGCGCCGCGTAGATTGGGGCGGACCAAGCGAGGACGATGATCGAGCTGGCGAAGAAACGGCGGTTCATAAAATCTCCGAAATTAGGGGCCGCGAACGGCATTTTTTGGTTGACTTAATCAGTGAATGACTAGGCGCCGGAAATGATAGTCTCGGCGGGGGCTTTAATCCAGCGGGTGGAGGAAGGGAGCGAGCAATCAGGGGTCCGGCGCGGACATGGTGGGCGATGCCCACCCTACTTGGAACCGCCGCGCATGGCTCGGTAGCGACGAATGAGGTTGTTGGTCGAGCTGTCGTGATCGAGTGGCGGCTCGGCCGGCGATTCAAGCTCGGGAATGATTCGCTGAGCAAGGACCTTGCCGAGCTCTACGCCCCATTGGTCGAACGAGTCGATGTTCCAGACGACGCCTTGAGTGAAGACCGAATGCTCGTATAGGGCGATAAGTTTGCCCAATGTGTCCGGAGTCAGGCGCTCCGCGAGAATCATGTTCGACGGTCGATTGCCCTCGAACACTCGGTGCGGCACGAGCGATTCGGGCGTTCCTTCGGCTCGCACTTCTTCGGCCGTCTTGCCCATCGCTAGGGCTTCCGCCTGAGCGAAGACGTTCGCCAAGAGAATGTCGTGATGCCGGCCGAGCGGGTGCAGGGCTTGGGCGAATGCGATAAAGTCGCACTGGATCAGCCGCGTGCCTTGATGGATCAATTGATAGAAAGAATGCTGACCATTTGTGCCCGGCTCGCCCCAATAGATCGGACCGGTTTGGTAGCAGACTTGCTTGCCCTGGAGCGTCACATGTTTGCCGTTGCTCTCCATGGTGAGTTGTTGCAAATAGGCCGGGAACCGTTTCAGATATTGCTCGTAGGGCAGCACGGCGACCGTCTCGGCGCCGAAGAAATCGTTGTGCCACAGGCCGATGAGTCCCAGCAGCACGGGCAGATTCCGCTCGAGCGGCGCCGTGCGAAAGTGCTCGTCCATTTGGTGAAAACCGTCGAGCAGTTGGTGGAAATTCGCGGGTCCGATGGCCAGCATCGTCGACAGGCCGATCGCGGAGGTCATCGAATAACGGCCGCCGACCCAATCCCAGAACTCGAACATATTGGCCGTGTCGATGCCGAACTCGGCGACTTTCGCGGCATTGGTGGAAACCGCGACGAAGTGCTTTGCGACCGCGCTGGCGGCGCCCCCCAATCCGTCGATCAGCCACTTGCGAGCCGTTTGGGCATTGTTCATCGTTTCCATCGTCGTGAACGTCTTCGACGACACGATAAATAGCGTCTCCGCCGGGTCGAGATCGACCACCGCTTCGGCGAAGTCGACGCCATCGACGTTAGACACGAATCGAAACACCCGGCTGCGGTCGCTGTAATATCTCAGTGCCTCGTAGGCCATAACCGGTCCGAGATCGGAGCCGCCGATTCCGATGTTGACGATATTGCGAATCGGCTTGCCCGTGTGGCCGGTCCATTGGCCGCTCCGGACTCGCTCGCAGAATACGGTCATTTTGTCGAGCACGGCGTGGACGTCGGGGACGACGTTTTTTCCAGCGACCACGATCGTGGCTCCCTTGGGCGCCCGCAGCGCGACGTGCAGGACCGCGCGATTCTCGGTGACGTTGATCTTCTCGCCGGCGAACATGGCGTCGATTCGCGACCGCAAACCGGTTTGACTGGCCAGCTCGAGCAGCAGTTTGAGTGTCTCGTCGGTGATGAGGTTTTTCGAGTAGTCGAAAAACAGGCCGACGCCCTCGGCCGTGAATCGCTCGCCGCGTTTCGGATCGACCGCGAACAGATTTCGCAGATGCCAGGTCTGGGCCTGCACGCTATGCGTCTTGAGCGCGACCCACGCGGGAACTTGATCGAGGGACAATGTTGCGGACATGACAGGTCGGCTCCATCGATTTATCGCGAATGAAATTGCGAATGGATTGTATTCGGCGAACGTGAATCGACGCAACGACCACTGTCCCCCGACCGCCACTCGCGTCTCTCGCCACTCGCCAGGATCCTTCCTTTTACCGCGATGTCAGTCGCGACCAGAAGCCGGCTTTGCTGCCCGGTGTTGAATACGGCTTGAGGGCGGCGATCACTTCGGTCATCGACTGTTGCCGCTCGGTCCGCTTCTTGGCGAGCATGCGAGAGACGACACGATCGAGACCCTTGGGCAGATCGGCCCGCATGTCGGCCAACGATGGGATGGGCGCCTCGCGGTGGGCAATGAGTTTGTCCATCATGTTCTTGCCGGTGTAGGGCGGCCGGCCGGCTAGCAAATGGTACATCGTGCAGCCCAGCGAATAGATGTCCGCCCGCTCGTCGGCCGTGCTGGCGTCGCTGGCCTGCTCGGGCGCGACATAGTCCACGGTTCCCAGCATCTCGCCCGTTTTGGTCAATGCGTCGTCGTTGCCGTCCACATAGCTGGCCTCGACGATATGGGCCATCAGCAGATTGGCCACTTTGACGACACCGGCGCGATCGACGAGCAGATTGCCCGGCTTCACGTTGCGGTGATAGACGTGGTTCTCGTGCAAATATTGCAGACCCTGCGCGGCCTGAATCATGTAGCCGACGGTCTTGTAAATATCCGGCGTGCCGACCCGATGCAGGATCTCGGCCAGGTCGACTCCGTCGACGTAGTCGAGCACTAGATAATGCACGCCGTCCTGGGCCCCCACGCCCACGCCGCCGACCACATTGGGATGATGCAATTTCGCGACCAGTGAAACTTCGCGCTCGAATCGTTTAACCAGTCGCTCGTCTTTGGCGACCGCCGGCGGCAGAATTTTGAGCGATACGAGGGCGCCGTCCTTGCGGCTCTTGGCCTTGAAGATCGGGCCAAACGTGTCACCGCCGATCCGTTCGAAAAGCGTGAACTGACCGAAAAGCGCGCCCGCGTCCGGCGGAGGTGGCGCGGTTTTCTGTGCGGGCGACGACGACTTTTCACCGGCCAAATACTTGCGTAGCGCCGTGTCGTAGGCGGTTTTCTTAGTCGGATTCAGCAGGCACAACCGGGCAGCGGCGACTTGATTCAAAAGTCCCTCGCCCACAGTCGCGTTGGGACCGGTCGCCAGACTCTTGATGAACAGCATCCGCTGATCGGCCGCGTTCGCAATCACGTCGGAATCCTCCTCGAACGGCGCGATAGCCAACAGCCGGTATGCGTGCGGCGGTTGCTCGGCGGGGGGAATGCCGAGCCATTTGTGCAAGGGGTCGAAGCTGTGTTGCATGGATTTGTCGACTACCGTGAAAAGGCTTGATTTCCTGCACCTGAAATTTCGTGAGTTGCTTGCCCTGAACGAGTTGCCGAGCCAACTCTTCAGCGTCTTTGGGCTGAGCCTTGGGCGGAACGAAATTCTCGAGTTTGTATGGGGTATTCACGGCCAAGTCTTCAAGCGCTCGACGAATTGTTCCAAAGCAACCGGCACGGGCACAGCCTCCGGACTAGGGGAATTGGTCCCCATTATAACTACCCGACTCCTCCGCGATATAGTCCCTGCCGCCCCTGGATGTCCGGCCCGTAGGGCAGCCGCGTAGGTCAGGCATCCTGCCTGCCAAAATGTTAAACTTCAAGCTTCGCGAATTCCCGAAAGTATTTTGGATTATTTGGTGGACGGCACAAAACTCCGCGGCAGGATGCCGCGGATATGTACGAAAGACCCATGCCATGAAAATGTTTGTCGCTGGCGAGTGGATCGATAAGCCGGAGAGGATCGAGGTCCGCAATCCGCTGAACGATCGAGTAATCGACACGGTTCCCAAGGCCGACGCCAGCGACATCGAGAGGGCCATCGCCGGGGCCGTCGAGGGCGCCCGACTTATGCGCCGCATGACGGGCTACGAACGGTTCCGTGTTCTTCAAAGAGTCTCGCGGCTGATCTCCGAGAACAGCGACAAATTGGCTCGGCTCATTACTCAAGAGGAAGGCAAGATCCTTGCTGAAAGTCGATCCGAAGTCGCCCGCGCGGCCGAGACGATGGAACTATCCGGCGAGGAAGCCAAGCGACTGGTCGGCGAAGTGCTTCCGCTCGACGGTTCGTCCAATGGCGCCGGAAAATTCGGCTTCACGCTCCGCGTGCCTTGCGGGATCGTGGCCTGCATCACGCCGTTTAATTTTCCGCTCAATCTGCCGTGTCACAAGATCGGACCGGCGCTGGCGGGAGGCAACGCCGTGATTTTTAAGCCGGCGAGCGACACGCCGCTAGTCGCCTTGGAGCTTGTCAAAATTCTCCTCGAAGCAGGCCTTCCGCCTCTAGCGATTTCATGTCTCACGGGCTCGGGCGCCGCGGTCGGCGACGCCATCGCCGGCGATCCGCGAATTCGCAAAATCAGTTTTACCGGCAGCCGCGACGTAGGCGAACAGATTACACGGCGGGCCGGATTGAAACGGATCACGATGGAACTCGGCTCGAACAGCCCCCTGATCGTGATGGACGACGCCGATCTCAGTCAAGCGGCCGAGGCGATTGTCGCGACGGGTTATTCCAACGCCGGCCAGGTTTGCATCGCCACCCAGCGCGTGATCGCCATGCCGACGGTTTACGCCGACCTGATCGACATTCTTAAACC
Organism: Pirellulales bacterium; assembly: GCA_038210495.1. GTDB lineage: Bacteria > Planctomycetota > Planctomycetia > Pirellulales > DATAWG01 > JBBQWR01. The sequence continues at coordinate 37,291 of JBBQWR010000034.1, read as the reverse complement.
GAAAGTCGCCGCCGTGCGAATCGGCGATCCGCTTCAGGCCGAGACCAAGATGGGGCCCATGATCCGCGCTCGCGATGCCGAGCGCGTCGAGCAGTGGATTGCCGAGGCCGTGGGGCAAGGCGCCCGGATCGTTGCCGGCGGCAAGCGCGATGGCAGCCTTCTCGAAGCGACGCTGGTGGCCGACGTCGATCCATCCATGCGGCTGAGCCGCGAAGAACTATTTGGACCCGCCGTCGGAGTGACGCGCGCGAGCGACATCGACGAAGCAATCCGCCTGGCGAACGACACAAACTACGGCTTGAGCGCGGCCGTATTCACGCAAAGCCTCGATCGGGCCATGCGATTCGCGCGCGAGGTCGATAGCGGCAACGTCCACATCAACTGGGGTCCCCAGTGGCGGGCCGATCTGATGCCCTATGGGGGGCTGAAGGATAGCGGTTTCGGCAAAGAAGGGCCCATGTACGCGATCTTGGAAATGACTGAGTCCAAGACGGTTGTGATGCACGGGCTGCCGTAGAGCCGACGTCTGCCGGTTTCTTATGGGGGCTGACAAACTAGGGGCGGCCGTGGTTGGAGGCGTCCTCGCCGAAGCCCCGGAGCGTGGTTCGGACCTTGGAAGCAAGCCACCGGGGCTTACCTTCGGCGCGAGCCCCGGGCACCCGGAACCATTAATGGAGAGTTACTAATGCCCAATCGGCTATCGACCATCGGGTCGGCGATAGTCGGTTTCAAGTGGGGTCGGATCGACGGCCGACTCGCGGCGGCGGCGGGATTCCGCGAGCATCGGCTGGAGTTCCTCGACGAAGTCGCGGACGTCTTTGAACTCGCGGTAGACGCTGGCGAACCGGACGAAGGCGACCTGGTCGAGCGTCCTCAAATGTTGCATCGCCAGTTCGCCCAGGTATTTGGTGCTCACCTCGGTGTCGAAATTGGCGTACATATCGCTTTCGATTTCGGCGACGATCGCCTCGATCTTCTCATCGCTAACCGGGCGCTTCCAGCAGGCCTTCATCAGCCCTTGCTTGATTTTTTCCCGCTGAAACGGGACACGGATCCCGTCCTTCTTGACGACCTTGATCGCCGGTTCCTCAGTCCGCTCGTAGGTCGTGAACCGTCGGCGACAACTGACGCACTCCCGCCGCCGACGAATGGCGAATCCGTCGTCGATCGCGCGCGAGTCAATCACTTTGTCGTTATCGACGCGGCAAAAGGGGCACTGCATGCGATTTACTATAGCGGGCGGGCGAAGCCGGGAGTAGGGAGTAGGGAGTAGGGAGACGGGAGACGGGAGACGGGAGTGCAGTAGCCGACAGAGTGGCGCCCGGCGCTCAAGCATCCGCATCCACTCCCGTCTCCCTACTCCCGTCTCCCGACTCTGTCTGCCTATAATGCTCATCACTCGGATCAGCTAGTACATTGCTTGCAGGAGTCGGCTTATGCATTGTCAGGCGTGCGGTGCGGAGGCGCCGGCGGGCGCGGCGTTTTGTCCGGGCTGCGGACGGCGGTTGGATCAAACGGCGGCGGCGCCTGAGGCTGCTGGTGAATCGCCGGCTAAGAGGTTACAAGAGAAGGCGACCGACCTGCGGCACGCGGGCGATGTGCCGGAGCAAGAGCAGTGGCGGGGTGGCTACTCGCTCAAGGCAATGTATGGGCCATTGTTGATCGGCGGCGTGGTATCGCTTGTCGCCCTGATCGTGATGCTGATCGTCCAGAAGCCCTGGGTCGGCTATACGATCGGCGGGGGGCTGGCGCTGATGTGGGGCTGGATCGCCGCGCAAGTAATGCGGCGGCAGTTGGGCGTTCGCTATCGCTTGACCAATCAGCGATTTTTCGTCGAGCGGGGAATCTTGCGCCGCGTCACCGATCGGATCGAGGTGATCGACATCAATGACATGAAATATGAGCAGACGCTTTTCGAGCGGATGTTCGATGTCGGAACGATCACAATCACGTCGACCGACCACTCGCTGCCGCAAGTGACGCTCGAAGGCATCGAGCACGTCCAAGAGGTGGCCAACTTGATCGATCAAGCTCGCCGAGCCGAACGCAATCGACGCGGGCTGTATATCGAAACGAGCTAGACTGGCTCGATTCGCGACGTCAAATCGATAGGCGCAATTGCATCAGCCAGATGCTCGGCGGACGGTTCGACGGTCGCATCGGCGTTCAAAGGCTGCTGCGGTATAGGGCCATTTGCCGAGTCGAAGGAAAAACCATTTTCGGCGTGTGGTGACGCATTCGCAACGATCGGCTCGGCCGCAGTGGGCCGCGGATCGAAAGCCGCCGGCGATTTGAAATCGATTCCGGCCGAACCAAACACGCGCCGCCCAATCGGCGCGTCGGTCGCGGGCGGCATCTGCGGCGAGGGCATCGTGTGCGAGGCGGCCGATTCGGGCGCAAACATTTCACGGGCCGCCCCGTCGTCGCGTGACTCGGCCTCATGGTCTTTATCGGCGTCGGACTCAGCTGGCGGCGCCTCGTCCTTTAGCGACCAATCGCGGCGCTGCCGAGAACTCGGAATATCCATGGCCTTGCGATACTTCGTCACCGTGCGGCGGGCAACGGTCAACCCGTGCTTGGCCAGTTCTTTGACCAACTCGTCGTCGCTATACGGATGGTGCTTGCTTTCGCCGTCGACGATTTCCTGGAGCTTGATTCGGACGGCGTCCCAGGCGACTTCCTCGCCCGCGGCGCTGACCGTGCCCCCGACGAAAAATCGCTTCAACGGAAAAATACCGCGAGGCGTCTGCACCCACTTGTCGTCCACCGCTCGACTGACGGTCGTGACATGCACGCCCACCTTGTCGGCGATCTGTTGCATTTTCAGCGGCTCGATATACTCGGGGCCCTTGCTGAGAAACTCCGTCTGATGATCGACGATCGCTTGGGCGACCCGGGTGAGCGTGTTGCGACGCTGCTCGATCGATTCGATGAGCCACTGCGCGGAGTTGATCTTGCGCTTGATGTATTCGCGAGTCTTGTCGTCCGTATCGGGCGACATCAGCAACTGGCGATAGTAGGGGCTGATGAACAGATTGGGCATCCGCCCGTCTTCTAACCGCACCTTGTATTGGCCGGACTCGGCTTGCTCGATAAATACGTCCGGAGTCACATTGGGCACGAACGCGCTGGAGTAGAAGGCGCCCGGTTTGGGATTCAGCTTTCGCAGTTCCTCAAGCGTGTGTTTGATGAGCTCGATCGAAAAGCCTGTCTTGCGCTCGATCTGCGGTAGCCGATTGTGCTCGAGGTCTTCGAGGTGATTGCTAATCAGCGTCTTGAGCTGCTCGTACATCGGCACGCCGGGCCGCAATTGCAAGAGCAGGCATTCGCGAAGATCGCGAGCGCCGACGCCCAGCGGATCGAGCTTTTGAACCGTGGACAACCCGCTTTGGGCTAACGCCATTCCGGCCGGCCCACTGTCCGCGTCGACCATGTCCTCCAGCCGAACATGAAGATAGCCGTTGGGGTCGAGATTATAAATGACCCGGTCGCACATCTCGCGCAGGGCCGGGGCGAGATCGAACCAGCCCAGTTGCGCATGCAGGTGTTCGTGCAGCGACTGCGGTCGATCGACCATGTTGGCCATCGCGTCGTGTTGCCGGTCACCTTCTTCGGCCAATCGCGTGGCGGACGGACGGCTCCGCTCCTCGAAGTGGTCGGGCCACTCCTCGTCCATGTTCAACAGGCGCTCAAAATCGGCTTCATTATCCTTGGTCTCGTCGACGACTAGCTCTCGCTCTTCAACCGTCGGAGCGTCGGGATTAGTCTCTTCGACTTGCTCTTCTGGCAGATCCGGATCTTCTTCGACCAGTTCGAGCGCCTCGTTCTCTTGCATCTCCCGTTCGATGCGTTCTTGCAGGGCCATCATCGGCAACTGCAAGATCTCCATTGACTGGATCATGCGCGGCGCAAGCACCTGCTTTTGCACCAGCCGCAGTTCTTGTCCAAATGAAAGTCGCATGGAGTTTCTATCCGTCCGGATGGCTCAGACGTTCTCGAAGAGATCGTCTCTCATCTTCATTTATACCATATCACGCGCACGGACGCGCAGCCGATTTGCCGCCCACTCGAGTTCTGTCCGGGGTATTCTGCGCATTCTGCAGAATCTTCCGATCGCGAACATTATCGCATCGGGTGGCGGGGGCTGGAGGCGCTTCGCCGAAGCCCCGGAGAGTGATGCAACCAGAATAATGGGCTCCTGAAACATCGAGAACCACGCCCGCCCGCTCGATTCAATTATCGATTTGCCGTATCCCGATCCGGCTTTTGCCAGCGTCAAAATTTCTGACGCCCGGAAAGCGCGTCGGCAAGAATTTCACGATTGGCAAACTCCAGGACGCTGCCGGTGGTGATCCCGCGTGCTAGTCGGGTGATCGAAATGGGCGTTTCGTTCAATTGATTCGCGATATACAGCGCCGTGCCATCCCCCTCCAGGGTTGGATTTGTGCCCATGATGAGTTCGGCGAATTGGCCCGTTCTTACCCGATCGACGAGCGGACCGATCGTCAATTGGTCGGGGCCGATTCCTTCAAGTGGAGCGATCCGCCCGAGCAACACGTGGTAGAGTCCCTTGAAAGCGCCGGCCTGTTCGAGAGCCATTAAATCGCGAGGCTGCTCGACGACGCAGAGAATTCGGCCATCGCGAGTCGGGTCGCGACATATCGCACAAAGCTCCGATTCAGCCAAATTGAAGCATGTTTGACAGTAGCGAACGTTTTCCTTGACGCTGCGGATCGCGTCGGCCAGACCCATCGCCTCGGTTTTGTGAACGCGCAGGATATGGTAGGCCAAGCGTTCCGCCGACTTGCGGCCGATGCCGGGCAACTTCGCCAATTCATCGATCAACCGACCGACGGACTCAGTGATTTGCGACATATCGGCGCCGGGGACAAGCGGTCGGGGGTCAGGGACGATTGAAGTCAGGGGAACAAACGAGAGCAGGGGAACGAAGGAGGGCAGGGGAACGAAGGAGGGCAGGGTGTCCGGGGTTGAAGGCGCTTCGCCGAAGCCCCGGAGAGCGGTTATATCTCCGGCCCCATGAGCGGGTTTACTCGGTTTTCTGAATCCCGCCGAGCAAATCTTCCATCCCTGGTAGATTCATGCCACCAGTAATTCCACGAACCGCTTCGGCGTGCATTTCCTTAGCTTTAGTGAGGGCCTGATTCACGGCGGCCGGAATCAAATCTTCGAGCATTTCTCGATCGCGTCGCTCGACGAGCCCGGGGTCGATAATGATTTTCAGCACTTGGCCCAAGCCGTTGGCTTCGACTTGGACGAAGTCGGCGCCGGCCCGGCCAATCACGCGGCGCCCCTTGAGATCCTCGTTGAGCGCTTGTAGCCGGCCTCCCATTTCTTGGGCTTGCTTGACGAGCGAGCTTAGGTTGCCGAGTCCTTTGAACATTCAGGCTTCTCCGTGACGGCTATTTCTTGGGCGCCAAACAATTGCATGGCTCGTTGAACGAGTGGACGCGTGCGAAGTTCCTTTTCCAACTCGACTTTGCGCTGCCGCGGGGAAACGGTTCGCCGGGCTCCATTGGCCTCGGGCTCGGCTTCGGCGACCACGCTGAACTTTAGTCCGATGCGCCGGCCGGCGATCTCGGCCAAGGCGGCTTCCAGCTTCGACGCCCGTTCCGGTTTCTCGCATGCGGCTTTGCTGAAATTATACTTCGCCGCGAAGATCACGGACAGTTGGCTCGGCCCGAGAATGGCCAGATCGTGCGCCAGTTTTGCATGGTCGGCCGTCATATCGTCGACCGCGGACACGGCTTGCTGCCACAGCGACTTGGCGGATTCGAGCGTGAGCGCGATGGGCGTTGCATCATCCGCGGCAGCCACCGGTGCATTGTGCTGGTCGACTCCATTTGATGGGTGGCCTGTCGATCCATCGATTGAAGTGCGAGCGGACGAAGCAGGCTGAACCGAAATATCCGGCTCGCTCAAGTCAACTTTTTTTTTTGCCATCATCGCGGATTGTGTCGATCGCACTGCGGATGATGTTCCTGCGGATGATGTTCCCGCGGATGACATTCCTGCCGAGGCCGGTCCCGCCGACGCCGCAGCGCCGCTGCGAAGCCCCGCCGCGAGTTCAGACAGGTTGTCGAGATCCTCGAGATTCGCGATTCGGGCGAGCGCCAACTCGGCGAGCGTTCGCCCGTGCGTGCTGTACCGCAGGCGCGAAATCGTCTGATCCAAAATCTGCATCATGGCCAAGATCGTCGTGAGCCCCAGTCGCTCCGCCGCCGCTTTGACCTCCGGTTGGTCGCCGCTGGACGTGTGGAGCAAACTCTCCGCGGGGCAACCGACGGCGACGGCCATCACATCGCGAAAATAGCCCAACAGCTGATCGAGAAGTTGGCCGATTTCCACCCCTTCGTTCAGGGCCTTGTCCAAATCCTGAAGCGCGGCCGCCGTATCGCGATCGACCAAATGCCGCACGAGTTCGGCGAGTCGCTCGACGCCGGCTGTGCCGAGCATCGAATGCACGTCCGCGACCGTGATCGTTCGCGAGCCGAAAGCCAGCAGTTGTTCGAGCAGCGATTGGCTATCGCGCATCGATCCGGCGGCTCGGCGAGCGAGCACGGCCAGCGCCTCGGGCTCGGCCTGCACTCCCTCGGCGTCGGCGATTTGCTTCAGCCGCTCGGCGATCGAGCCCGATTGAATGCCGGCGAAGTCGTATCGTTGGCAGCGGGAAAGAATCGTGATCGGGATTTTTTCGGGCTCGGTCGTGCAGAAGATGAATTTTACATGCTCCGGCGGCTCTTCGAGCGTCTTCAGCAGCGCGTTGAACGCATCTTTGCTGAGCATGTGCACTTCGTCGATGATGTACACCTTGAACCGCGACCGGCTAGGCCGAATATTGACGTTCTGCCGCAGTTGGCGGATGTCGTCGATGCCGCGATTACTGGCGCCATCGATTTCCAGCACATCCACATCGCTTCCCGCGCTGATGCTTAGACACGAATCGCAGACATTGCAGGGAATCGGCGACGGACCTCGTTCGCAGTTCAGCGCTTTTCCCAGAATCCGGGCGGCGGAAGTTTTTCCGACTCCACGAGCGCCCGTGAATAGATACGCATGGCCGACGCGACTGGACAGAATCGCACCGGTTAGTCCACGGCCGACATGCTCCTGACCGATTAACTCGGCGAAGGCTTGCGGGCGATAGCGCCGCGCCACGACGACATACTCGCCGGGGCGGGCGCCCTGCTGAGTTGCGGAATTCGCATCGGCGCCGATGTCGGGATTCAAGCTGGAATCGGGCTGAGATTGAGGCGAGACAGGTGGGGATGACACTGAGGTCCCTCCGGTGGACGGCGGCCGCGTGCAGCCGGCGCCTGATGAGAGACCCACCGCACAAAGAGATGACTGCTTATGGCTGCTACTTTCGTCCTGACCAGGTTCACAGCTCCCCTTTGCGGGGGCCTCTCATCAGAGGCCGCGCTGCCGCGCGACTGCACGGCTTACGAGTTGTACGGTCTATCGCAGGCGTCGTCAATCGGGCGCAACCGCGTGGAAAAATAGAACGATTCAGCCAGAATTATAGGCGGCGAAGGTCGATAAAGCGCCCTCCATAGCCGCGGCATCCTGCCGCGCCGTACCGAGCGTTATTTTCGCATGGCGGCACAACACGGCGGCACCTTGTCCGACGCTCCGCTAATGCTCCCGCCGTTTGACGCCGGGCATTTTCGCCCCTTATACTTTGTCTGCTAGCTTCATCCAACGGCGATCGAGGATGCGAAATCATGAGTATCGGCGAGGGAGCGGGAACGGGATACGGCACGATTCGCGGTCGGAATTATCCGTCGATTCGCCAATTCACGGTGTTTCTCGAAAACCGCGTCGGCCAATTGCTCGAAGTGATCCGCCGGTTCGAGGGAAGCAAAGTGCGGATCGTCGCCCTCTCGATCAACGACTCGGCCGAATGTGCCTTCGTCCGTTTCTTGCTCAGTCATCCGGAGCAAGGACGCGAGATTCTCGAACGCGCCGGCCTGGCCCTGATCGAAACTGATCTGATCGGCGTCGAGCTTCCGACGGGCGATCAAGCCTTGCTGCGAATCTGCACGGCCCTGTTGCAGGCCGAGGTGAATATCATCCAGGCCTATCCGATTCTCGTTCGCCCGCATGGCCGCCCGGCCGTGGCCCTGATGGTCGACAACATCGAGATGGGGATGGACACCCTGGCCCAAAAGGGCTTTTCGATGATCACCGAAGGCGATCTGACGCAGGACGAGTAGGTCCGGCGATAGGCGCCGTTAGTTCGTTCTTTAGCTGCAGCACGGCCACTTCCTTGGCCTTGGCCTCGACTTCCACGGTCACGTCGAGTCCGCGCCAGCAAGTCGGAAAATCGGCGATGTCGATAAAGTCGTGGTGCCGCTGCGGCTTCGGTCCGTGCCAGCCTTCGAGCGGGCTGGAGATGTGAAAAAGCGGCTGGCGGTTCCAGGTGGCGATGGCTGCTGTCGTCGCTTCTTCGACGGAAAGGCCGTCGGCGTTGCAGCGGTGATGGTGAACGTCGTACACCAGGGGAATACCGGCCGCGCGACAAATGGGTAGCAGATCGGCGGGCGTATAAAGCTTGTCGTCGTTCTCAACGGTGATTCGCGATCGGGCTTCCTCGGAAAGCCGACCAAGATTGCGAGCGAAATTTGCGAGGGCCGCCGGCTTGTCCCCAAAAACGCCGCCGCCGTGGATATTGATGACGTCGGCCCCGATCCACTCGGCGACCTCCGCTTGATATTCGAGTTCCCGAAGCGACGCCGCGACGACATCGGGCCGCTGCGAGTTCAACACGATAAATTGATCGGGGTGAAAACACGTTCGCAAATTGTGAGCGGCCGCAAACCGGCCGCACTCGCGGAACCGAGCGACGATTTCGTCGGCCTGGGGAAGATCGTCGATCTCGTAGCCCTGCGTCGGATGCGTCTTGATTGGCAGAATCTGGCTGTTGATTCGGAAGCAACCGATACTGTTGCCGGCGCAAAATTGAAGCGCGGCCAACAGCGCATTTGCGTTCGCAAGACACAATGCCGACAACTTGGCCAACCCGTCGGACCGCTGCATCTTGGCGACAGCGGTGGCCGTCGTGGTGGCGAATTTGATTGGCTCATCGCGAAAAATGCAGCAGAGGCCGAGACGGAGCATGGATAACAACAGCGATGTTAGTCAGGCATCCTGCTGACGAGCGCGACGACAGGGTCGATAAATCCGAGACCGCGAGTTAACCTCATGTCAGGCACGGAGTGGCTGACCTACGAATCGCCGCGCCATTCATCGATCGATCTCGCCCATCACGATATCCAGCGAGCCAACGATCGCCGGGACGTCGGCGATCAAACAGCCGCGGCACAACTCATGCGTGACTGACAGATTGCAGAAGCAACTGCTGCGTGCGCGGGCACGCCAGGGGATCGAGCCCCCTTCGCTAACGATATAAAAGCCCATCTGACCGCGCGGGGCTTCGGTCTCCAGATATGCCTCTCCCTTGGGCAGCTTTTCGGCGAGCTTCACCGGTTCTCCCCACGAACCTTTGGCCGTGCTGTAGCGGTCGATCGCCTGCCGCACCAGATCGACCGATTGAACCACCTCCAGCATCCGCACATAGAAACGGTGCCAACAATCGCCTAGCACGGCCAAGTGGGGCACCGGCGGATATTGGTGATCGCGCGGGTAGTGGCCGTCCTTTTCGACGATCACTTCAAACGCATAGCCATCGTACATTTCGGTATAGCGCTCTTCGCCATCGCGGCGCAAGTCTTGATCGACGCCGCTACCGCGTAGTACGGGGCCCGTGCAGCCATAGTCGATCGCCATCTCGGGAGTCAACAGGCCGATGCCGGCGGCCCGGCGGATGAAGATCGCGTTGCTGGTCAGTAGCGTGTGATATTCCTTGATGATCGGCTCAAACTGGTCGAGGAACTGTTCGCATTTCTGCAGCCAGCCGCGCGGCAGATCGGCCGTGGCGCCGCCGACCGTGATGTAGCTATATGTGAGCCGAGCGCCGCAGACTTCCTCGAACAGGTCCAAGATCCGCTCCCGCTCGCGGAAGGCGTAGAGAAACGGGCTGAACGAGCCGAGGTCCAGCCCATAGGCGCCCATGCCGACCAGGTGACTCGCGATCCGCCCCAGTTCGGCGATCAGCACCCGCAGATGCTTCGCCTTCTCGGGCAGTTCGAGCTTCATCAGCTTTTCAACCGTCAGAGCCCAGCCGAGGTTCATGTTCATCCCGGCCAGATAATCCATCCGGTCGGTATAAGGAATCCACTGCCGGGGAGTGAGATTCTCGCCGATCTTCTCGGCGCAGCGATGCAGATAGCCGATGTGCGGCGTGACCTCGGATACCACCTCGCCATCGGTTCGCAGCACGAGCCGGAGCACGCCGTGCGTGCTGGGATGCTGCGGGCCCATGTTCACAAGCATCTCGTCCGTGCGGACGTCGAACTCGATGACCCGGGGATCGTCGGTATAAGTAGCCATGAATTTCGGAGGCAGTTATTTCGGGAGGAAGCGTTTGACTTGAATTACCGGTTGCGGATGCCGTGATACTCGAGCGGCATTTCGTAGTCCCGGCGCAGCGGATGGCCGACCCAATCCTCCGGGCAAAGGATTCGCCGCAGGTTGGGATGGCCGACGAAGCGAACACCCGACAGATCGTATAGCTCGCGCTCGTGCCAGTCGGCCGTCCGCCAGATGTGACTTACGGAGGGCAGGTCGGGAATTTGGCCGGAGATATCATCTTTCCAGCGGGGCAGCATGACCTTAAGCACGAGAGAAACTCGATGCGGCACGCTCCACAAGTGATAGACGACCTCCAGGTGCGGCTTCCAAGCGACCTTCACCGCCTTTTTGGGATCCGCCTCGAAGTAATCGACGACCGAGATGCAATTCAAAAAGTTGAACCGCAAATCGAGCTCATCGCGCAGATACTTGCAAACCTCGAGCAGACCGCCGGGCGAAATCTCAATCCACGGATCGATCGCCTCGAGGTTGGCGCCGGTGATCTTGTCGCCAAATCGCTGCTTCAATCGCTCGAGAAACGGTGTGTCGGGCATGGGGCCGGGCTAGTTACCGAGAAGGCGGGACGAGGAAATTTTTACTGCGAAGACGCGGGACAAAAAGTCGGGAGATGGGAGTCTGGAGACGTGCGTAAAGAGCAGCGGCACAGCCGCCGCGAACGGAGCAATCCTGAAAATCTAGGTAATCCTGTCTCATTGTCCTCGTTCTTCGTCTTCGTTCTTTGCGGTCTCCGCGTCTTTGCGGTGAAAATTGCTTAGGCGGAAATGAGCGGCTCGTGTTCGGCTTCGACCGGGCGGCGCGTGCCGTCGAGTTGCAAAGCTCGCTCGCGGCTCACGGCCCGAACCCAATCGAGATCGCCACGTCGCCAGACGTACGCGAAGCCGACCATCAGCACCGCGAAGAATGCGCCGATGTCGAGCATCGATAACCAGGCGAGTCGGCGGGCCGTGGCGACGATCGCGCCTTGCTCCTGCTCGGCGAGTGTTTGAGGCGCCGCTGCCGACTTGGGATCGGCGGGCGACGTGGCGTCGGCGGTGACGCGCGAAATGCCCGGAAGCCGCGGATTATTGACTCCCAACTCGCGATACAGGCCCTTGGCGTCTTCCGTGAGTTCCAGCCGTTCAACGCCCGGCTTATCGGTCGATTTGGCAACCACCGTTTGCAGATGCGGGTCCATCAAATTCGTCGCCTTGCCGAACACGTTCGCCCAGGGGAAGAAGAAGGCCACTTCGACGTCGAAAATGATGAACAACAATGCGACCACATAGAACCGCAGATCGAATTGCACGAAGCTCGACCCGATGGTTGGCTCGCCGCATTCGTAAACTTCCAACTTCTCCTTGTTCGGCGAATTGGGGCGGCAAATCCGGCCCAGCAGCAAATTTCCGAACAAAAAGCCAAGGCCGATGGCGGAAAACAGCGCCAAATAGGCGGCGATCGCGGTGGGAGAGGGCATGGTCGAACGTCGAGAAAGCTACCGGCGGCGCCGGGGGATGTCGGAAACCGGCATTCTAGGAGATCGACTCGCGGTTGCAAAGATGTCGGACGCGTCGCAAGCGAGCGCGGCTAAGGGGACACGACGTCCGAATTGCGTCAGTTGGTGGAAATGGGAGCCCCGGATGGCGCGAGCGGCTGGCGCCCTTGAAAGCCGGCTTCAATCTCGTGCCAAAACTGAACGTTGGGTTCGCCTAATTTCCAGCAGAGATAGACGACCCGGCCGTCGATGATCGTGGGAAAATCGACGAGCCCCTCGACGCCATTTTTTGGCTCGGCGCCAAGCTCGCGGAGCTCTTCGACGTAGTCGTTCAGACGCCGACCATCTTTGGCCAGTTCCTCTTCGATCTGCGTTAGTTCGGCGCGATACGGATCGCTCGTTTTCTGATCGCGGCCGGTCAGTAAATGAGCCAGCCGTTCCCGCCGCTCGATGACCTCGCGCGACAAGTCGGACAAGTCCTTAACGATCGCTCTGACCAGCGGCAGCATGGAGTTTACCTGTTCCACGGTAAACAACTTGCGCGGCGAATCTCGATCCTCGCTCATTCGTTCCTCTTCTTCATGCCCCCAAGGGCGAAATCGACGGTTTCTTAAATTGTGTGGCTGGCCCACCTGTCTCGCGGCAATCGTCGACTGTTAGTTCGACCGACTCATTTTCGATTCGCTGAGGTATTTATTGGTTCGGCCCGCCATGGACCGGTTCGACAATCACTTTCGAATCGGCCACGGCCGTCGGGTTGAGCGTGGCGCGGCCCCAAGCGACGTCGACGGGCAGCCGTGCAAAATCGATGATGCATCCGTCTCGGCTGTAGCAGCTCATGTCGTGGGTGGCGCCCATGAAGATGCAGTCCACGGGGCAGGGCTCGACGCACAACGCACAGAACATGCACTTCGAATAGTCGATCGCGAAACCCGTGATCTTGAAGCCCTTGCCCGTGGTGACCCGCTCCTTGCCGATGTAAATACAGTCGACTGGGCAGGCTTTGGCGCACTGATCGCACGCGATGCACGTCGTCAGATCGTACCGATGAAATCCACGGTAGCGGGCCGAAACGGGCACCGGTAATTCAGGGTACTCGAACTGCTCGGTAAACGTACGGCGTTTGAGATCGTACGTCTTGATCCAATATCGAAGCGTGACCCACATTCCAGCGGCCACGGTTGAGACGGCGTCCCAGAGATTGCGAAACCAACTTCCCATCCGGCACGGCTCCCATCCCTAGATGCGGCGAAACGATCGAGCGAAAACCCCAGACGATCGCGTCGACGCCGCGGCGAATTCGCGGCGCCCTCGAATTATAAGCTTGACGCGACAGGTCGCAAGGACCAGCGAACTGGGAACTAGCTCAGATCGCGATTCGCTAGAACGTGTCGCTGGAAAGGATGCTCTCGGACGAGCCATTTTGGCCCAGGCCGACACAGAAGATGGCGGTTTCGATTTGAGGGCCCCCGGCTCGATAGCCCGTGGGGTCGAACGGTTCAACTAACCCATAAGGGGTGCAAATTAGCCAAGGTGGCCGGCTTGGGCGCCAAAAATAATTGCATCGCATCCATTGCGATTGGGCTTCAAGGGATGAATGTAATTGCCCTTGAAATCGGTCAATTTACAAAACTGTCGTTTAAACAGGCTGGAGAACCTAACATAAGCGATGCACAAGGTTTACACAAAGAATGGGGGAAATTCGGGCCGCGCGATTTATTTAGGCTTGATCGCCGGGCTCGAGCGACTCTGACTAATTTTATGCCAAACATATCAGTCGACGAGGAAAAAGTTATGCCAGCTTCGTCGGCTATTGCTTGACTACCTAGGGCGGGAACGTAGAGTGAATTGAAGGAAATGCTTGCGCAGACGGCGGTTTTGACTCCTGGGAACCGCGTCACGCGGGCCTGCTCGCCTTGTTGCAATAGCCTTGGCCAGCCGAGCAATTTGCCGTCGAATGGGTCGATGGCCAATGACGCCGGGTGGGGGCTTTTGCCAGGTGAAAAAAGGAAACGCAACGATGCTGGTGCTCTCGCGGAAGAAGAACGAAAGTATTGTCATTAACAACGATATTACGATCGTGGTCGTGGAGATTCGAGGGGACAAAGTGCGATTGGGCGTAGAGGCGCCCAAGGAAGTCCCCGTTCATCGGCGCGAGGTCTACGACGCCATCCGCCGCAACGCACAGGCTGCCGGAGAGACCCCGACCAGCGAAGGCGCGGCTCCTGCGGACACTCACAATGCAACTGGGAGCGACAGCGGCGGTTAATAAGTCGTCGTCCGAGCGATCGAATCGGGCGGCCGACGCCCTACGGGCGTCGACATCTTTGGCACTCGCCGGTCCATCGCCAACGGTTGCGAGTCTACCCTAGTCTCTTCCGACCACTTGACTAATATTTGGTCGGCCATTATACAGCCGATGCGCCTTTTGCGCGGCGCCAAGCGGCACGCGACTTGGAAACAAACTCGCGGCAGCTGATTTGCTCATATTGGCCCCGTCGTCTAGCGGTCTAGGACACTGGCCTTTCACGCCGGTAACACGGGTTCGAGTCCCGTCGGGGTCATTCGTTGCGTCGTCTCGACTCGCAGTAGTTTTTTTTCTTGGAAGAGGCGAGCTGCTATCGTGGACGACGTCTTTTAAGCTGCGGCGGCGCCCTCCTGCCGCTATTCTCCGGCCGAGCCGAGGCTTGCTAGAAATTCGCTCATTTCGCCGGCGGCGTGCGCGTTGTACTGGCTCCTGGCCTGCTCGACGCCGTCGCGCAGGATCGAACGGGCGTCGTCGATCCGGCCGAGCCGCGCGAGCTGTTGGGCGGCCATGAAGAAAGCTGGGACATACGGCGGCGAGTGTCGCTGGAGATCGCCGAGTCGCCCGAGGCTGGCGGCGTGGTCGCCTTCTTTTTCTAGCTCCATGGCCAGACCATAGCGCAGGAAGAGATCGGTGGGATCATCGGCCAGCAGGGCTTCGAGTTTTTCGCGGCGAGACACGGGGGAGGGGAGTGGGTGAAGAATGGTGGGCGGTGAGTGGCGGGTGGCGGGTGGCGGGTGGTGAGAAACGAGACAAAGCTAGAGCGAGCCGGTGATTTTGAGGAGGTGGCCGGTTTTTTCGCCGCCTTCTTTGACCGGGCCGAGGACTGTCACGAAGAGGGCGCCGTCAGGAGCGAAAGCCATGGCGGTGGGTCGATCGAGTTCGATGATCTTGAGGGCCTTCACGGCCATTTTGCCGTCGGCCATCACAGCGTCCAGACGATAAAGGCCGGCATCCTTGCCGTCGATCCAACCAGGCTCCAAAGCGTAGAGGGCGCCGGAGGTCGGACCGTAGGCCAAGGCCGAGATTTCACGCAGGCCCGTGCCGACGCTGAGCAACAGCCGCCCTTGCTTAGGTTTGGGATCGTAGAAGGCGAGTCGGGCGTCCGCCGGCTTGTCGTAATCGCCGACTTCCGCAACGACGAGTTCGCCCCGTTTGCTGACGGTCAACGCGGTCGGCCCGCCCATGCCGCTAAGCGACTTGGTATCGATCGCCAATTGCAGATCCGCCGTGTTGGCGCCCTCGGGCGAGATCGCCCGGGCGATCCAGCCAGCAGAACTGTCGCCGCGCGTGGTGACGAACAGGGCGTATGGCGTGGCCGCGAGGCCGTGAAAGAAGCCCAGACTGTGCCCTCGCCCGTTCCTCGGCGCCAGCGGCCCGAGGGTCTGCTTGGCTTCGCTGAGTTTGAAGGGCGTGTCGGCGACCGGCGGGTTGAAAATATAGACCACGTCGTGGCCATCCCTTGCCCCGCCGCCACCGACGGCCAATCGTAAGCGGTCGAGAAATGTCAGACCGAGCGGGCCGACCTGAAACTTGGCGCCGGGAAATTCTCGGGTAGGAAAGCCAGTGATCACGGGCGTCATTTTGGCCGGTTGATCGGTAAGCACTCGCGAAACTTGGCCCCCCCCGCTATCGGAAATGTAAAGCTCATTGGTCCCCGGGCGCAAAGCAAGCCCGAGCGGGCTGGACAAACCGGTGACGACGGCTTCAACCTTGACCGCCGGTGGAGCGGCGGACCAAGCAGCGCACGGCGAGAATAAAATAGCTACGGCGGCGGCAAGACCAAGCGAACGGGAAATAGGCATGGTGGATATATTAGGGGCGGGTGCTGAATGGGACCAATCCAGTCTATCAAGCAGCCATTGCCGCCGCGACCGCCGCGCGACACGACGTCGCCAAAAAACCGACCTGCAAACTGGTCGCCAGCAAGCCACGCAAAACTGGTTTTAGGGACTCGCTCACACGTCGCCGAAAGCGGCCGACATCAGTTTTTCCTGCTCCAGGCGATGGCTGCTGGAGGAGCCGGTGGCGGGGCTAGCCGCGCTTTGGCGGCAAATGCCGGCCCAGGGAAATCGGTCGATCAGTTGCTCGCCAAAATGGATCCGCAGGAAACGCCACGCGCCCATGTTCTCCGGCTCTTCTTGGACCCAGAACACGGGCGTCCGATCGGCATAGATCGACAGCCTTTCCTTGAGCGCGTTTTTGGCGAGCGGATAAAGCTGCTCGATGCGGAGGATTGCCACGTTGTCGCGCTGCAGATCGGCTCGCTTTTGTTCGAGCTCGTAGTAAATCTTGCCGCTGCAAAGCAAAATCCGGTTCACCTTTTTCGGATCTAGCCCGGCGGTGTCGGCGATGACGCGTTGGAATTCGCCCGTGGCGCATTCGTCGAGTGTTGAAGTCACCTTCGGATGCCGCAGCAAACTCTTGGGACTCATTACGAAAAGCGGCTTCCGCCAGACGCGAAGCACTTGCCGCCGCAAGCAGTGGAACAACTGCGCCGGCGTCGTCAGGTTCACCACTTGGATATTGTCCTTGGCCGCCAGCGACAACAGACGCTCCAACCGGGCGCTCGAATGCTCGGGACCATTGCCCTCGAATCCGTGCGGCAGCAGCAGCACGATTCCGCTGAGCCGGTTCCATTTCTCTTCGGCGCTGACGATGAACTGATCGACGACGACCTGGGCGACATTCCAAAAATCTCCGAACTGCGCTTCCCAGACGACCAGCCCGTCGGGGCAATCGAGACTGTAGCCGTATTCGAAGCCGAGCACGCCCATTTCAGACAGCGGGCTGTTATAAATCTCGACCGGCGCCTGATCGGCCGCCAGATGCCGCAAGGGCATGTAGGTGTGACCGTCCTCCGTATCGTGCAGTACCGAGTGACGATGGCTGAACGTGCCCCGTTCGGCGTCTTGACCAGTCATGCGAACCCGCAGACCTTGGACGGACAGACTGCCCAGCGCGAGTGCTTCGCCGGCCGCCCAATCCAGCGGCTTGGCGCCGATGGCCATCTCGTGACGCAGATCGAGCAAGCGACTGATTTTTGGATGTGGATGGAAATCCTCTGGCACGCGCGATTGCTTGTCGAGCAATTCGACGAGTTGCGTTTTCTTCATGCCCGTGTCGACTTCGGCCGCTTCGCGCTCTCGGCCGCCGATATAAAACGCCCAAAAGCCGGCGACATCGCTCCGCTGCACATATTTATCGCTGCGGGCGACGGACAACTCTTTCTCCAAATTCTCGCGATGATTGGCCGCGATCTCGTCGGCTTCCCCGCGAGTGATTCCACCCATCTGCAAAAGCCGGTCGAGATAGCCCTCGCGAACCGACTTGCGCTTTTCGATCGCGCGGTAGAGCGCTGGCTGCGTGAACGCCGGCTCGTCCCCCTCGTTGTGTCCTCGGCGGCGATAGCAGTACATGTCGATGACGACATCGCGCTGAAACTCGCGGCGAAAGTCCATCGCCAGTCGCACGACCTGCGCGACGGCTTCCGGATCCTCGCCATTGACGTGGAAAATTGGAATCTGCAGCATCTTGGCCACGTCGGTGGCATAGGTGCAGGAGCGGCCTTCGGAGGGACTGGTCGTGAAGCCGATCTGGTTGTTCACGACGACATGCACCGTGCCACCGATTTTGTAGCCGGCAAGCTCGCTGAGGTTGAGTGTCTCTTGCGAAATGCCCTCGCCGGCGAAGGCGGCGTCGCCGTGGATGAGCAGACACAGGCCCCGGCGGCGGGACTTGTCTTCGGCCCGATCTTGTTTCGCTCGCACGCGGCCAATCGCCACCGGATTGACGAACTCCAAGTGGCTGGGGTTGAAGCACAGCGAGAGATGCACCTTGCGGCCGTTGGATGTGACCCAATCGGTGCTATGGCCGAGGTGATATTTGACATCCCCCCGGCCGATGTGCAATTCGGGATCGATGTCGGCAAACTCGCGGAAGATTTGCTGCGTGCTCTTGTGCATGATGTTCGCGAGCACGTTCAGCCGGCCGCGATGGGCCATTGCCAGCACGATCTCGTCGATCCGCTGCTCGGCTGCCTTCTCGATCGCCATTTCCAAGAGCGGAATCAGCGTCTCGGCGCCTTCGAGCGAAAAACTCTTTGCGCCTAGGAACCGTTTTTGGATGAACTCCTCGAAGATCGCCGCCGTCGTCAGCCGATTGAGGATTCGCAACTGCTCCTTGCGGCTCATCGTGAGGCGGTTCTCGGAGCCTTCCATCCTGACTTGAAGCCATTGCCGCACGGTCAGATCGTCCATGTGCATGAACTGCACGCCGATCGACCGGCAGTAGGTATTTCGCATCCGCTCCAAAATCCGGCGGAGCGTCATGACCTGGGTGCCCTCGATCGTGTCGGTCGAGAACGAGCGATCCATGTCTTCGGACGTAAAGCCGTACGAGTGCGAATCGAGTTCTGTGAGCTGCGGCCTGGGCAGACCCAGCGGATCGAGCTCCGCGACCAAGTGGCCGCGAACGCGAAACGCGCGAACGAGTTGGTCGACGCGATCTTGACAGAGAGCGAATTCGAGGGCTTCCTCGGTCGCTGTGGGCTCGACGGCCGATCCACCACGCGGCGTGAGCGGCACGGCGGTCGCGATCGATGGCGCCTGGGGATGTTTGATGGCGGCTTGGCGGGCGCGATCGGCGACCGCGGCGCCGTTGTCGTACGCCGTCGCGCCGCTGGGCGCGCTGTTGAGCTGCCCGTCGCGATGATCGACTTCGGTCGCTGGCCCGTCGTCGTCAATAACCGACTGGCCGTTTGTGCTATGTGAAAGTTCATCGAAATAGCGGCGCCAATCGGGCGAGACCGATTCGGCATCGCGGACGTAGTCGGCGTACAAGCCTTCGATGAAGGCCAAGCTCAAACTATTCGAGCGAAGCGAGTCGTTGGCCATTGAGCTAGCTGAAAAACCGTCGTCGATTTCGTCGGCACGACCATTTTGCAGCGCCGGCGCTGAACCGCCGGGCTCGCTATCCGGCGCCGCGCTAGCCTGCGGTTCGGGGGAAGAAGAGGCGCCACTTGTTGCAACCGCGGGGACACTGCTTGTATTCATTGCGATATTTCTTAGCGCTACGCTGCTCATCGATCGATCTCGGAAATCCTTGCTCCGCGCCGGTCCGCAACGGACCGGGACATCCATGTGGGGTTGGCCGTTCGGCGACCCACTCCGGCCAAGAGCCATAACTCGGTGAGCCTCGTTCTTACTCGCGGCTCAAAATTGACTTACTTTATCCAAATTATACCGCTTGATGGGGGCCACGACATATTTTTTTGGCGCTGGCTAGCGGTCAACCCCTCGTAATCTTAGCTGGAATCCGGTTATGCCGCCAATTCGGTTTGTGCGTTATCGTAAGGAGCGAGCAAGTCAGATGCAATTGCGACTGTGCGATTTACGCAAGTCGATGGCGCCTCTAGGTTTGGACGCGACCGACGGCGAGAATTTCGCGCAGAGTTCGTGAAGAGTTTTCCCAAACGGAACATCTCCCCGTGAGTCTCGGTAAAACCACCTTGCTTTCGGCTTCGATCGCATCCGGGGTCTGGTTTCTCCGCCAGTTGAGCTATAAACTGCGACGAGTCGCGTGGCGAGGACTACCTCGTCGTTCAGCTCGCCAATTTCCATTTTGGTTTATATTCCCACTATTCGATCCAAGGAGCCAGCCGTGTCCAGCGCAGCCGATCGTGCCTCTGGTGATTCCACCAAGCCTGCCACCAATCCCACGGCCGAGCCGCCGACTCAGCAGCGAATCGACGTGGACGATACGCATGCGATCTCGGCCTACGCCAATTTTTGTCGCGTGACCGGCACGCCGGAAGAATTGATCGTCGACTTCGGGCTCAATCCGCAGCCGTTTGGCATGCCGACTCATCCGGTCGTCATCTCACAGCGAATCGTCACCAACTACTACACGGCCAAGCGGATGTTGCACGCCCTGCAGCTCACCGTGCAGCGGCATGAGCAGGCGTTCGGCGTGCTGGAAACCGACGTGCAGAAACGCGTCGTCGGCGGACGCGGCTAGGCTTAAGCGTAATCTGTCGGCGTGAGTCGACGGGTGGCCAGGACTGGAGGCGCTTCGCCGAAGCCCCGGATGGCGTCGCGCTCCGGGGCTTCCCGTTGGTTCAGCCCCGGCCATCCTACTCGTCGATCGATTGTGGACGGAGCACTCGCCCGCGATGCCGACCGAGGCCGATTCCCCGCGCGGAACTTTGCTTCCGCAACTTGCGCTGATGCTCGTTGCGCTCGTTTGGGGCGGCACGTTCGTGGTTACGAAGCTGGCGCTGCGCGACAGCGGGCCGCTGGCATTCCTGGCTCTGCGTTTTGGCGCGGGCGCTCTACTGCTGGGAATGATTCTGGCTGCTAGACGCGATTGGCCGACGCGGCTGGAGTGGTGCGCGGGCGGCGTGCTTGGCGTCGTCGTGTTCGCGGGCTACGCTCTGCAAACCTACGGCCTGCAAACGATTTCGACCAGCAAGTCGGCGTTCATCACCGCCATTTATGTGCCCCTTGCGCCGGCCATGCAATCGCTTATCCTGCGCAAGCGCACGCAGGGGACCGTCTGGCTTGGCATTATCGCTTGCTATGCCGGTCTGATGCTCATTTCGATCGACGAGCACTTTTCGCTGACGTTCGGACGGGGCGAGCGGTTGACGCTGGGATGCTCGCTCGCATTTGCGTTGCAGATCGCCCTCGTTGGCCGCTGGGCCAAGGTCGCTGACCCGAGACGACTTGGTCTTGTGCAGTTGGCGGTGGTCGCCGTGCTTTCGCTGATTTTCGCCGGTCCGCTCGGCGAGCCATCGCCGCGATTCACCCCCACGATGCTCGGCGCGGCGATCGGTTTGGGAGTCGCCACGGCCTCGATCGCCGTGGCCATGAACTGGGCGCAGCGTACCGTATCGCCAACGCGGGCGACAATCATTTACGCGATGGAACCGGTTTGGGCCGGCGTCGTGGGCGCGGCGATCGGTGAGCCGTTACCGCCAACGATGCTCGTCGGCTCGGCGCTGATACTCGGCGGAATTCTGATCAGCGAACTAAGCTCGCGCGAGTCAAACAACGCGCCGCTGCCCTGAGGCTCGATCGCTTCCTCATCGGCCGATTCCGCACTCGCGACCAAATTCGTTGTCGCGAATCTCCTAGTGCGCCGAGCGAGCCGATTTGGATTGCGACTCGGTCGCTTCGAGTCCGTCGAGGCCGACCTGCTTGAGAGAGCCCGTCGCTCGGCGGGCGAGTTGGCTGTAGTAAATGCGAGCGACGTTGGGCTTGCCGAGCGACATCGCTTGCTGGGCTTGGTCCAGAATGGCTTGCAACTCTTTGTCGGCGGCGGAATTTTCGGAGGCTTGTTGAGCTCGAATTTCGGCGATGCTGGTGGTCGGTTGCCCCGCTGTGCTTTCGCGGGCGTGGACCAACTCACGGGTGGTTTTGTCTTCGTGGCTTGTGTCTGCCGGCGACTGGGCGTGAACGCCGGTTGTGTGCGCCGGCCCTACGAAATTGGGAATCGGCGCGATCGGAACTCTGGAGAAGTTGACTTGGGCCACGGGGCCAACGCGCGGGCCGGGCGCTTCGCCCAGCCGCTGCAAGCGCTCGCCCAGCGCGCTCGTGCCGAACGAGTCGACCGCCGGAGCCGCGGCGGGAAACATGTAGTGCGGCTGCGAGGCGTCCATGAATCCTCCGACGACCGGCACGATGCTCGTGACAAACGGCCGCTGAGACGTGTCGGAGATGAACGCTGTCAGGCCGTTCTGCGTCGTGACGCTCGGCGTCTGGCTGACGTTTCCTCGCGACGAGCCCTGAGTGGCGGTCAGGCCGAAGTTGAAATTGCCGTTGGGCGAAAGGATTTGGAACCCGAACGTGTTGCCAACCGCCGCGGGATTGGGATTTCCAAATGGCGCCATTGCCGCCGCCGCGCCTCCCTGCTGAAACACGATCGGTCCGCCCGGATTGGGCAGCCCCGCCGCATTCAGCCCGACGATGCCCCGCTGCCCGGGCGCCGCGCCCGGGACGCTAAACCCAAAATTGACCCCGGTGTTTTCGAAGAAACCGTCGGAGTTATTGCGCAACGGCGTGCCGATGGTGGTTTGCTGGGCGGACGCGACACCCCCGCTCAACACTATCCCGAACAACAAGGCTGTTTTCCATCGAGGCGTCATACATGTACTCCGCAAAGCCCCATTGTCATAAGCGATTGTAAGGCAACGTTGCGGCAAATGCGACGTGCTTTACTTTGAGGTAGCCCTTGAAATTGCCGACCAATCTTACTTTTCGTCCGGCTCTTCCAGATAGGTATACCCGCCCAGGCCTTCTTCGTAGAACTTCAAAAACCGGCCGGCCAGTTCGTAGCTAATGCGGCCTTCGCGGACGGCCACTTCGACCGAGTCGCGAAGTTGGCGGACGAGCGTGTTGTGGTCGAACTCCACATAGTCGAGCACTTCGCGGACCGTGTCTCCCTTGATCACCGTTTCGAGCACGACCTCGCCGCTCGCGTCGAGGCTGACATGCACGGCATTGGTGTCGCCGAACAGATTGTGCAAATCGCCGAGGATTTCCTGATACGCGCCAATGAGAAACGCGCCGAGATAATAGGGCTTGCCTTCGTACGCATGCAGTGGCAGCGTGCGTTTCACGTCGCGCCGATCGATGAACTGGTCGATCTTGCCGTCCGAATCGCAGGTGATGTCCCCGAGCACGGCGTTGCGGGTCGGCCGCTCCGTCAGGCGGTGGATCGGCATCAGCGGGAACAGTTGCTTGATCGCCCAACTATCGGGAATCGATTGAAACAGCGAAAAATTGCAAAAATACGTGTCGGAGAGAAACGCATCGAGTCCTTCGAGTTCCTCGGGCACGAATTCCAGCGTCTTCGTGAGCCGCTTGATCTTGTGGCAGATCGCGAAGTAAAGATTCTCGACACTGCTCCGCTGATCCAGCGGCAAGTAACCGCTCGAAAACAGATTCATCGCCGTGTCGAGCGCCAGCTGGGCGTCGTGGTAACTCTCCAATATGTTGCGGACCGACAGATGCTGGTAGGTTTCCATCATGTCGATCAGCGGTTGCTCGACGTCGCCGGCGAGTTGAGGCGGCACGCCGTTCTCTCCCTGCTCCGAAACGCCGAGCACGCCGAACACCAGCACGCTGTGATAGGCGACGACCGCGCGGCCGCTTTCGGAGATGATCGTCGGATGCTTGACTCCGGCGTCGTCACAGGCCCGCTGGACGTGGTACACGACGTCGTTGGCGTATTCCTGCAACGTATAGTTGACGCTCGACTCGAAATTCGTTTGGGAGCCGTCGTAATCGACGCCGAGCCCGCCACCGACGTCGATGTATTCCAAGCCCGCGCCGCGGCGCGAGAGCTCGGTATACACGCGGGCCGCTTCGTTGAGCGCGGCCTTAATCTGGCGGATGTTGGTGATCTGGCTGCCCAGGTGAAAGTGCAGCAGCTTAAAGCAATCGGCCATGTCGTGTCGCTTGAGCTCTTCCAGACCGCGGAGGATTTCGCTGACGGTGAGGCCGAATTTCGAGCGGTATCCGCCCGATTGCTGCCAGCGACCCGAGCCGCGCGTGGCCAGTTTGACTCGCATCCCGATCTGCGGCCGGACGCCGATTTTCTCCGCGTAGTCGAGGATCAGCTTGAGTTCGGTGTATTTTTCCACGACCGGGATGATCTGCCGGCCGATTTTGTGGGCCAACATCGCCGTCTCAATGAATTCAGCGTCTTTGAACCCATTGCAGATGATTGGCGTCTCGTTCGAGGCCATCGAGATCACGGCCAACAGCTCGGGCTTGCTGCCCGCCTCGAGCCCGAACTTATACGGCCGGCCGAACTGAACGACCTCTTCGACGACCTGCCGCTGCTGATTGACTTTGATGGGATAAACGCAGCAATATTGGCCCTGATATTTGTGCTCGGCGATCGAGTTCTGAAAGGCGCCGTGAATCTCGGCCAAGCGATGCTTCAGAATATCGGCGAAGCGGATCAGGATCGGCAGATCGATACCACGGAGTTGCAGGCGGTCGACAAGCTGTTTGAGATCGATCGAACGGGCCGGGTCCTTGCTGGGATGCACGCAGACGTGCCCCGCGGCATTGACGGAAAAGTAGCCGTTCCCCCACCGCGCGACTTCGTAAAGCTCACTCGCCTCGGCGACGGACCATCGTGCGACCTCAAGTTCGAGCATCAAAACCACTCCGGTCTGCCAAAGGATCGCTGACTGCCCAATCGCATTTCGGCGACAAACATCGCCATTCTACTCTCGCGCCGACTTGGGGGCATCCCCGAACGGGAAAAAACGACGAAGCAAAAAATCGACAGGAATAACAGGATTACCAGGATGGGGGCAGAGGCGAAACGACTGTGCTTGTCGCAGGGCAACTTCCGAGTTTTAAAATCCTGAAAATCTTGTTGATTCTGTCTAGATTATTTTTTCGTTCGTGCCTTCGCGCCGTCGTGGTTCAAAGAATGCCTACACCTCGACGTGCTTCCATTCACCTTGCGCGAAGCGAAATGTCATGAGCAGGCCGCGGACCGCTAGGTCGGTGATCATCGCGTACCAAGCGCCGCGGACGCCGAGTCCTAGTCCGCTGATTGAGAGATCGAATCCAGGCAGGTGAATACCAATCGTCTTCCAGGCCAGCCAATATGCGAGCGGAATTCGCACGAGCAACATGCCGATGAATGTGACCAGCAGCGTCCAGCGGGTGTCCCCTGCCCCGCGCAGCGCGCCGGTCATCACCATCAGTAGCGCTAGCTGCGGCTGTCCGAAGGCGACGATCCGCACCAGCATTGCCGCTTGGTCGGCGACTTCCGGATGCGACTGACCCAAGAACTGCCGTGCCAGCCAATGCGCCTCGAAGAAGAACCACGCCGCCAGGACCGACATGAGCCCGACGCAGGCGAGCGTCGCCAGTCGGACGGTGTGGACCGCCCGGCGTTCGTCTTTTGCTCCGAGCGATTGACCGACGATGGTCGTCGCGGCGACTTGAAAAGCCATTCCCGGCAGATAAGCGATCGACTCGATCGTGATCGCGACGCCGTGCGCCGCGGCCGCCGTGTCGCCGAGCCGATTGACGATCGACAGGAACCAGAACTGGCATGCCGATAGGGCCAGGATATCCATGCCGCCGGGAACTCCAATCCGCAGCATCCGGCGGATAAGACTCGTATCCGGCCGCAGCAGACGCCACTGTATCCGCATTCCATAGCGGCCTCGCCCGAGCCGCGCGAGCACGATCAGCGCGGTGCATGCGTCGCCTGCGATGACGCCATAGGCGAGTCCGTCCCAACCCAGCCGCGGCAGAGGTCCCCAGCCGCGAATCAGCGCCACGGCGACCACGATATTTACGACGTTTTGAACCGTCATGGCGATCAGTCCGGTGACCATGTCGCCGGCGCCGCGGAGGACGGCGATTCCCACTTGTCCGATCGCGATCGCCGGAACGGCGATAATTGCGATCGACAGGTATCGTAGGGCGAGCCTTGCAGTTTCGCCCCCTAGCCCCATGGTCGCGACGAGCGATGACCCGGCGACGAAGGCAAAGGCGCCGACGCCCAGCGCAACCAGCGCGCCGAGCACGAGCGCCTGATTCGCGACTCGCTGGGCTTGGTCCAGGTCGCCCGCGCCGTAGAACCGAGCGATCATCGCAGTGGCGCTGACCGAGACGGCGGCAAACAAGCCGGGCACGAAGCCCAACAGATAGGCGACTAGCGTCATCGCGGCCAGATATTTGTCGCCCGGCAGAAAGTGCCCGGTTAGCCATTTGTCGCTGAATCCCATCAGCATCGAGAGCAACTGCTCGGCCAGCACGGGCCAAACCAGCCGCATCAGTGGCCGCCAAATACTATCGGATTTGGGCAAATTATTCGGGTTGAGCACGATGAGAGGAATTTGTCCCGGCGATGAAACGGGTGTTTACGAATTACCCAAAAAATGGAGCGATGCAGAGCTAAGCCGCAAGCGCAATAAAAAACCGAGTGGGGGGTTAAACCCACTCGGTTAGAATTCCAATCGTTTGCTCTCGTGAAGCGGCGGCCGAACGTCCTCCGTAAACTGCCGACTCCCGTCTCCGGTCTCCCGACTTTCTTCGCCGCTTAGGCGAAAAGCTCCTTAATGACCTTGCCGCTGTTGGCAATCTTCATCGGGCGGCCGTTGTTGCTGGTGAACGTGGTGTCGAGCGAGATGCCCATCGCCTTGCAGACGCTCGCCATGAGGTCTTGCGAGGTGTAGGCTTCGCCTTCGACCATCGTGCCATCGGAGTTGGTCTTGCCGACGACCGTGCCCCGCTTGAATCCGCCGCCACCGACGACGACGCTCCAGCTTCGGGCCCAGTGATCGCGGCCGGCTCCGCCGTTGATGCGCGGCGTGCGTCCGAATTCACCCAGCCACATGATGACCGTGTCGTCCAACAAGCCGCGTTCGGACAAATCGGAAACCAGGGCGCTGAACGCCTTGTCGACTTCCGGCTGCAAACGGGTCTTATGGGCGGTGAACGTGTTGGCATGGGTATCCCAGCCACCTAGGTCCACTTCGATGAACGGCGTGCCGAGCTCGACCAAGCGGCGAGCCATCAAGCAGCCTTTGCCGAAATTGGTGTTGCCGTAGCGCTCCTTCGTGGCGGCCGACTCCGAGTCGGTCTTGAAGGTGTCCATCTGCTTGCTGGTCATCAGCTTGACTGTCTTTGCGAGGATCTTGGCGTGATCGCCGGCGGGAGTGGTCGGACCACCCCGTTCTAGCGACGCGATGTCGCCACCGTTGACTTGGCCCAAGAAGCTCCGCTCGACCGTGTCGAGCATCGCCATCCGCTGTTGCAGACGGGCCTGATCGACGCCCATGCCCAAATCGCGGACGTCGCCGTTATAACCGACGACAAACGGCGCCCACGCCATGCCCAGGAAGCCCGGACCTTCGCTGCCGCCGCCGACCGATACGAACGGCGGAATTTCCAAATCGGGCACCTTGGCGGCCAGCTCGTGAGCGATCACGGAGCCGTAGCTGGGATATTCGATGTTGGGATTCGGCACATAGCCCGTGTGCATATAGTAGCGACCGCGGGCATGGTCGGCCTCCTTGGTGCTCATCGAGCGGACGACGGCCAAGTGCTTCATTTCCTTCGCCATCAGCGGCATGTGCTCGCTGATTTGCAGACCGTCGACCGAGGTATTGATCGGCTTGAATTCGCCGCCCGTCGGAGAGCCCGGCTTGAGGTCCCACATGTCGATGGTGGCAGGACCGCCTCCCATCCACAACATGATGCACGATTTGTGGCGCTTCTTGAGATCGGTGGCGTTGGCCAACAGCGTGTTGGTGAACGACATGGCCGGAAGCATCATCGCCGAGGCGCCCGCCATGTGCGTCATAAAATGACGGCGACTCATGCCCGCTGGAATTTGGAAACGATTCATTGCTTACTCCCGGCCGAAAGGCCGTCGAAAGGGATTACCCGAGCGGATCACGCGCGCCGTCGTCGCGAAAGCCGGCCGGACCGATTGCCACTTGGCTGTTCTCGCAGCCCACACAAATTAAATATTGAAACGGAACGAACGTAGGAAAGCGTTTCGCGAGCATCGCGGCTAAGGGGACCACGCTGATTTAATGGTTGATGATGAATTCGTTGCTGTTGAGGATGGCCCACCAGCAGTCTTTGAGCTTAACCAAGTCGTTGCCGGCGGCCATTTCGCTATTGCGGGGGCGAACTGCTGGCACGCGCGTGGCGGGACCACCGCTTTTCTTCGTTTCGGTGGACTCTTCTAGCGCGAGCATTTCCGCATTGTTCGGCTTTCGCGATAAGCCAGCCATGTACAAATAGGCCACCTTGTCCTTTATCGAAAGCTTCGGACTGTCGGCGACTTTTTCCAGCAGCGTGCCGCGATCACCGCTCACCGCCTTCTTGACCAACTCACCGTTAAACATCATCAAGGCCTGCGGGATCGAGCCGTTGAACGTGCTGGCCTCGCCGCCGTCATCCGTGCCGAAAGCGATCACGAACTGCGACAACCAACGATCCTTGGTGGCCTTCTGTTCGGCTTCGCTCAGCTTTTCGTCGACACCTGTTGCCGCGACCATCGAGTCGTACACTTGCTCGGCCGACATCTGACGCAGATAGAAGTGGCTGAAGCTCGGCTTTTCGCCCAGGGCCGGGTCGTCCATACGATTCTTCGCGAATCGACTCGACAGGCCATATGGCTCGCTGAGCACGATCCACTTCATGAGCTTCTTGAGATCGTATCCGTCGTCTTCATATTGATGCTTGGAAAAGTCATCGGCCAGCTTGTTCAGTAGTTCGGGATGGGTCGGTGGGTTGTGCGGCCCCATGTCTTCCACCGGCTTGGTGAACGCATAGCCCATGAAGTGGCCCCACATCCGACTGACGATCGCCCGGCTCATGTAGTCGGACTTGGTGATCATCTTGGCCAGTTCGGTGCGGCGATCGATCTGCTGGAGGGCGCCGCTCCGGCTAATGGCCGTGCCATCGACGAACACGGGAAACGCGGCTTTCATGATCCCGTTGCGCAGATCGTAGAACAGTTCGGCCGAGGCAATGTCGCTTCCCTCGCCGCGGAAATCCTCGTTTTTGAGGATCGCGTGATCGACATTCTTGCCCTGAGACATCGTCTTGGCCATCTTCGTCTGACGAAAGAAAGCGTTCATTTCCCAGAACGAGTTCTGCTTCCATTCGTTGAACGGATGATTGTGGCACTGGGTGCATTGCACCGAGAGGCCGAGGAAAATCTGAGCCGTCTTGGCGGTCGCTTGGATGCCGTTGTCTTCCATCTTGCCGATTAGGAAGTTGACGGCCCCATTGCTGGCCGGGTCGTCGAGCTTATTGCTGCCCGTGGCCGAGACCAACTCGTAGACCATCTTCTTGTAGCTCTTGTTGCGGCCGAAAGCGTTGCGGAGATATTGCTCCATGCCCTCGCGATTGGTCGGGCTACGCTCTTCGTCCCGTTTCGACTTGGCACGGCCGATGAGCAGGTTCGTCCAGATGCCGCCCCAGTTGTTGGCGTAGGTCTCTTGATATTCGTCTCCGAGCAGACGGTCGACGAGATTCGCTTTGCGATTGGGGGTGCGGTCGCCGAGAAACTTATTGAGCTCTTCGACCTTGGGCACGCGGCCGATCAGATCGAGATAAACTCGGCGGCACCATTCGTTGTCCGACGCCAACGCCGACGGGGTGAGTTTGTGGTCCGTCCAACTCTTCCGCATCATCTCGTTGATGTATTCAGTCTGCGCGGGCAGAGCCGCGGCGGACTTAGCGTTGCCTGGTTTTGTCTCGGCCGGCGTGGCCGATTCCGTCGCCGCCTTGGGCGTCGGGCTCTCGGAGGATGTCGCGGACGAAGCGGCCACCGTTTTAGCCGGTGTAGCGGCGTTTAATTGCGACCCAGCGCCGCAAATCAGACTTACCGCGATCGCGGCGAGCGACCCGGTTGCGATCATGGTCGCGATCGAGCCCCAACCCGTCCGCCATAGCGTGTCTCGTTTGCTCATCGCAATTCCTTTTACCATTTTTTAACAGCCTGTTCCGGGCACGATTGGTGGGGTGGGATTGAAAATCAAACTGCAATCCAACTGCGCAACTCTCTTGCGAAACGAGATCGACCGCCCGATCCGCTCGGATATTAAATGCCGCTACCCACCCAAATTAGCCAAACACTTAGCCGTCATCCTAACATCCACGTTGGCCATGTCAAACAATCCCGCAGCCGAGGCCGACCGGCGAATTTGACTCACAATTCATCCTGTACAACCGGCGGACGGCTGGAAGGGCGATTGGGGTTCCAGTAGACATTCGGCGGCGCCAGGACCATTTATTCCCCCGACGCCGATCGATCCGGGAAATTTTTTGTAAATCTATGGTGCCCGGGCGAAATCATTTAACCTGTTTGAGGGAAGACGAAGGAAGTTTTAGACAGGATTAACAGGATTTACAGGATTGAATTGGGCGGCGGAAAAAAATATCGGGTGGGCACTGCCCACCGATGCGATAACTACGATCTATTCAAGGTGGGCGATGCCATCCTCAAAACCCATCCTGTCAATCCTGAAAATCCTGTAATCCTGTCTATTGCTTCGTATTACGACGGACCGCACCATGTTTTTGATTGGCACGGATGAAGCCGGGTATGGACCGAATCTGGGGCCGCTGATTATTTCGGCGACGCTCTGGGAAATCCCGGACGAGATCGGGGACGATCGACTCTACAAACTGCTTCGCAAGGTCGTGTGCAGGACGCCGGCCGACTCGCACGCGAAGCGGGTTGCTTGGGGCGATTCTAAGGACCTTTATCAGGCCGGGCAGGGGATCGGCCAACTCGAGCGTGGGATGCTCGCGGCATTGGCGCTGGGGGGCCATCGGCCGCGCGAGTGGCGGCAATTGTGGCACATGCTCGAAGCGGCCGCCGCCGACGAGCTCGATGCGATCCCTTGGCACGATGGTTTCACGGCGACCATGCCGCTCGACTCCGATCTGGCCGATCTGGAAAAGGTTACGGAGTTCGTCGGAGCGGGCCTGGAACGGGCCGGCATTCGATTGCGGTCGATCGTCAGCCGGGCGCTATTTCCCGCCCAGTTCAACCGGCTTTTGACCCTGTATGGCAACAAGGCCGAAGTATTGTCGCGAACGACACTGGAGCTTGTCAGTTGCATGCTCGACCGCTGCGGCGACGCCCCGGCCCGGGTGATCTGCGATAAGCACGGCGGGCGGAACCGGTATAGCGCTCTGTTGCAGCAGCAGTTTACCGACTGGTTGATCGAGGTTCGACGGGAGGGAGCGGTCGAAAGTTATTATGCCTGGGGCCTGCCCGAGCGGCGAATCGAGATTCGGTTTCGCGAAAAGTGCGAAGAATTCTTGCCGGTGGCATTGGCGTCGATGGCCTCGAAGTATTTGCGCGAGGCGGCGATGCTGGCCTTCAATCATTTTTGGCAGCGGCGGATTCCGGAGTTGCGATCCACGGCCGGTTATCCGGGCGATTCGCGGCGGTTCAAGGAGGAGATTGGCGCCCTGCAGGCGGAGCTTGGGATTGACGATTGTGCGTTATGGCGGCCAAAGTGAGATTTGAACTTACCGGCATTTCCAAACGTTAGTTAGCGCCGCGTCTAGGACAGGGGGGCTCACGCCTGCCCGCTCGCCCAATGATTCTTTACATCGTGCGGCATGCTTGGGCCGAGGAGCGGGACGCCGACGTGTGTCCCGACGACGATCTGCGGCCGCTGACCAACAAAGGGAAGAAGCGGTTTTTCAAATTGGCGGCGCGATTAGCGGAGGGCCAGTTCCGACCGAAGCTGATTGCGACCAGTCCGCTGATCCGCTGCCGCCAATCGGCCGATCTGATCCTCGATCGTTTGGACGGCGGAGCGAGACTGATCGACGTCGATGCTCTGCGGCCGCACGGCGACTTGGATACATTGCTCTCGTGGACAGCCGAGCAGCCGGAGACCGAAATCGCGTGGGTCGGCCACGAACCCGACGTCAGCGCATTTGTATCGGCGCTTATCGGTAGCGGCCAAACGCAAATTAACTTCGCCAAGGGCGCAGCGGCCGCGATCGAATTCGATGGCCACCCGGAACGCGGGGCCGGCGCGCTGTTGTGGTTTGCGAC
Organism: Pirellulales bacterium; assembly: GCA_038210495.1. GTDB lineage: Bacteria > Planctomycetota > Planctomycetia > Pirellulales > DATAWG01 > JBBQWR01. Next base: position 5,417 of record JBBQWR010000034.1, on the reverse strand, counting down.
GGCGAAACTATTTGGGCTATAAGAATTAATGCCCCGCGATTCCTTGCACGATTGTTCGCCTTATGTCCGACCATCGCGAAACGATCGCCCTGAGCGAGGCTCAGCCGCCGCTGTTTGTGGGCATCGACGTCGGTGGAACGAATATCAAGATTGGGCTGGTGGACGACCACGGGCGGACGCTTGGCTATCTGTCGATTCCCACGGCGGCTGAGACGGGCGCCGAGGATGCCTCGCGGCGAATGGGGGAGGCGGCCAGACAAGTCATCGCCGCCGCGGGCGTCAATCTTCGCGATGTCGGCCGGGCGGGACTCGGAACGCCCGGCACGATGGACATTCCCAACGGGATGTTGCTGGAGCCGACGAACATCAAGAACTGGCGGAACTTTCCCATCCGCGATCGCGTCGGGTTTTATCTCGGCTTGCCGGTCACGTTCTCCAACGACGCGAAGGCCGCCGCCTACGGCGAATACTGGATCGGTTCCGGGCGCGCCATGCATAGCATGGTGCTGATTACGCTCGGCACGGGAATCGGCGGCGGAATCATCATCGGCGACCTGATGGTGATGGGTCAGCACAGCCACGGATCCGAAGTCGGCCACGCGATTATCGATTATCGCGACGACGCCCGGGAATGCAGTTGCGGCCAGCGCGGGCATCTGGAGGCCTACGCCGGGGCCAATGCCGTCGTCAAGCGAACGCAGGAGAAGCTCGCGGCGGGACGGACGAGCACGCTGACCGCTCGATTGGCGGCTGGAGAAAAACTGACGCCGCTGTCGATCGCGACCGAGGCGGCCGGTGGCGATGCCCTCAGCGACGAGATAGTGATGGAGACGGCTCGGTTTCTGGGAATCGGGATCGTGTCGCTGATGCATACGATCGATCCGACGGGGGTCGTGCTCGGCGGCGCCATGACGTTCGGCGGCGCAGGCAGCGAACTTGGCCGGCGGTTCTTGGAGCGCGTGCGCGAGGAGGTGCGCCGCCGGGCGTTTGAGATTCCAGCGGCTAAGACGACGATCGAGTTCGCCCAGCTTGGCGGCGACGCCGGTTATATCGGCGCCGCGGGATTGGCCCGAGCGGAGCATCGCCGCGGCTAATTGGGACGAATCGCCGCTATGTTTTCGCGTTGCGGCGACTAAAATAGGAGCGGTCGGCCGGCTTTCTCTCATCTCTCGGTCTACGCTTTTCTTGGCCTTCGTTCACCCCAGATTTTTATGGGACGCAATTTCGACCGCGGACTTGCGATCTGCCTCGGCCTGGCGGTCATGCTGCTGTTGGTCGACGCGGGACTCAACTACTGGAACACGCGGCAACTCAACGAGGACGTGCGCGCGGTCGTTCACAGTCAGGAAGTTCTGGACGCGCTGGACGTCGTGGTGGCCACCGTGACCGACGCCGAAACCGGGCAGCGCGGTTTTGTGATCACCGGCGACGAAGCCTATCTCGCTCCGTACGACAAAGCGCGAAGCACCGTCACCGCCAAAGTTCGCCGGCTCATCGGGCTATTGTCCGACGACCAACGGCAACATGCCCGGCTGGCGGAAATTCGCGATCGGATCGACCGCAAGCTGGTCGAGCTCGAGCGGGTCGTCAATACTCGACGCGACCACGGCTTCGACGCGGCGCAGCGGTTGGTCGTGGAGGGCATCGGACTGAAACAAATGGCAGGCCTCCGGATTGTGACTGGCGAAATGGAGACCGAAGAGCGCGACATCTTGCACGAACGACAAATTCGATCGAAGCTGAGCTATCGCATCGCGATCGGCTCCGGGCTGCTCACGGCCATCTTGGGTTTGACGTTGGTTGGCTTGGTGTTCTATCTGATGCGGCGGCATTTGAACGCCCAGTTCGCCGCGGCCGGCGTGCTCGAAGCGCAGCGGGAAATCTTTCGCACGACGCTGGCCAGCATTGGCGACGGAGTGATCACAACCGATACGAAGGGGCACGTCACGTTCATGAACGCCGTCGCCCAATCGCTCACCGGCTGGGACGAGGACGAAGCGGCCGGCCATTCGCTTCCCAGCGTGTTCAAGCTCGTCGACGAGCGAACCGGCGTCGCGGTCGAAGATCCCGCCGAACTATCGCTTCGCGACAATCGAGTCGTCGCCGCCGAAAACCACAAGCTGTTGGTAGCCAAGGATGGTTTGCGGCGGCCGATCAACGACAACGCCGCGCCGATTCGCAACGAGCAAGGGAGCGTCGGGGGCGCGGTGCTCGTGTTTCGCGATGTTACGCAGCAGCGGCGCTCGGAAGAGGCTCTGCGTCAGAGCGAAGGGCGACTGCGGAAGTTTTTGGAAAATGCGTTGGACGCCTTCATCAGCATCGACGTCGAGGGACGCATCGTCGGCTGGAACCGGCAAGCCGAAAATGTGTTTGGCTGGAGCCGGGAAGACTCGCACGGCAAATTGCTCGCGGATTTGATACTGCCCGAGCGATTTAAATCACTGCACTCCGAAGGGCTGAAACGATATTTGGCCAGCGGCGAAGGCCCGATTCTGAATCGCCGCATCGAGATATTCGCCCGGCATCGGGATGGTCGCGAATTTCCCATCGAGCTATCGGTGGCGGCGATCGAGTCCGACGGGCAGATATACTTTGATGGTTTTGTGCGCGATGTGACGGATCGCAAGCTGGCCGAGGAAGAAATCCGCCGGCTGAACGCCGATCTCGAACAACGGGTCGAGCAGCGGACCGAGCAACTGGCCAAGGCGAACCACGAGCTTGAGGCATTCAGCTATAGCGTGTCGCACGATTTGCGAGCGCCGCTCCGGGCCATGAACGGGTTTTCCCGCCTTTTGCAGGAAGATTTCGGCGACAGGCTGACCCCAGCCGGCGGCCGTTATTTGGAGCTCATTCAAAAAAACGCCCTGCAGATGGGAAACTTGATCGACGACCTTTTGTCGTTTTCGCGGCTCAGTCGCCAACCGCTCAAGAAATCCAAGGTCGGACCGGATGATCTGGCACGCGAAGTGTACGACCGGTTGGAAGCCGAAAGGGCCGGTCGAACCATCCAGTTCACCGTCGCGCGAGTTCCCTCGGCGGCCGCCGATCCGGATTTGCTGCGGCAGGTGCTAATCAATCTTATCTCCAATGCGATTAAATATACCCGCGAGCGCGAGGTGGCGCGGATCGACTTCGGGAGCCGGACCGAGGGTAATGACGTCGTCTATTTCGTCAAGGACAACGGCGTCGGGTTCGATATGAGATATGCCAATAAATTGTTCGGCGTGTTTCAGCGATTGCATCGGGCCGAGGAATACGAGGGGACCGGGGTCGGGCTGGCCATCGTTCAGCGAATCGTCGAACGACACGGCGGCCGTATCTGGGCCGACGCGACCCTGGGTGAAGGAGCCATCTTTAGTTTTACGCTGCCACCAGAGGCGCCCCATGGTTGATCGAGCCGTCGACATCTTGCTCGTGGAAGACGATCCGAACGACGTCGAATTGACGCTCCGGACGTTCGGCAAATTCATGGCGACCAATCGAATCGAAGTCGCGCGGGACGGGGCCGAGGCGCTGGAGTGCCTGTTGGGCCTCGGCGACAATCCGGCGCGGCGGCTCCCAATATTGCCCAAGCTGGTGATGCTCGACCTGAAACTCCCGAAGGTGAACGGCATCGAGGTGCTGCGGGCGTTGAAGGCCGATGCACGGACCAGGGCCATTCCGACGGTCGTGCTGACCTCATCGAAGGAAGACTGCGACGCGGCCGAGTGCTACAACTTGGGCGTGAATAGCTATGTCGTGAAGCCGGTCGATTTCGATCAATTCTCCGAGGCGATTCGACAATTGGGGCTGTACTGGCTGCTGCTCAATCACAATCCGCTGAAGTGAAATGCGTGAAGCGTAAAGCGTGAGGCGTGGCGCGATTTGGGACATCATTCGGAGCTGTTTTTTTCTCGCGACGAGCGGAGCTTTTTGCGGATCGCTTCGAGTCGCTCGGCCAGTTCGCGCTCGAATCCCCGCGGCGCTGGACGGTAGTATTCTCGCTCGACGCCGAGATAATCCTGCGCTGCGACGGCGTCCTCGGCGTTGTGGGCATACTCGTAGCCCGCGCCGTGACCCAGCCGAGCGGCGCCTTGGTAGTGACTATCCTTCAAATGCACGGGCACCGGCAATAGCCGACCTTCGCGAACATCGGTTAGCGCTTCCCCAATCGCCGCTGTTGAGGCATTGCTTTTGGGAGCGCAGGCGAGATAAATCACCGTTTGTGCGAGCGTCAACTGACACTCGGGCAATCCTACGAACTCGCAGGCCTGCATCGCAGCGACCGCCAGCGGCAGGGCCCGCGGATCGGCGTTTCCCACGTCTTCGCTGGCCAAAATGACGAGCCGGCGCGTAAGGAACCGCACTTCCTCGCCTCCTTCGAGCATTCGGGCTAGCCAATACAGCGCGGCGTCCGGATCGCTGCCGCGGATGCTCTTGATCAGCGCGCTGGCCGAGTCGTAGTGCGAATCGCCCGAGCGGTCGTACTCGACGGCTTTGCGCTGCACCGACTCCTCGGCCAGCGCTTTGGTGAATTCGACTGGTCGCTCGTTCGACGATAAGACGCCGACCTCGAGGGCGCTGAGCGCCTTTCGCGCGTCGCCATCGCTGACCTTGGCGAGAAACTCGAGCGCGTCTTCGTGCATATGGACGGCCCGATCGCCGAGGCCTCGGGAGCGATCGCTTAGCGCCCGGCGAATGACCGCCTTGATTTCGTCGACCGACAGCGGCTTGAATTCAAACACCCGGCTGCGGCTGACCAGCGCGCTGTTGATCGCGAAGAAGGGGTTCTGCGTCGTGGCGCCGACTAGGATCACGACCCCTTCCTCGACGTCGTGCAGCAGCACGTCTTGCTGCGATCGATTGAACCGGTGGATTTCATCGATGAATAGCAGGGTCCTTTGGCCATCGGCTGCAAGACGGTCGCGAGCCTCGTCGAGCGCCTGGCGGAGCTCCTTCACGCCGCTGGCGACGGCGCTCAGTTGCTGAAAATAGCTTTTTGTCGCTGAGGCGAGCAGATTGGCGAGCGTGGTCTTTCCCGCGCCGGGGGGACCATAGAAGATGACGGAGCCGAGCCGGTCCGCCGCGATCAGCCGACGAAGTAGTTTTCCGTCGCCGAGAAAGTGATGCTGTCCGACGAATTCATCGAGCGTCGCCGGCCGCATCCGCGCCGCCAATGGCTGAGCCCGTCTGGTGTTTTCCTGCTCCGCGGCCTCGAACAGACTCATGCGACCGGTCCTGGAAAATAATCGTAACCGAAACGGCGATCGGCAATTGGACGCGTTTATTGTACGCTCTAATACTACAGCGCCAGGTTCCTCTTGGTGAATCTGTCGGAATCGGCGAGACTTGGTTGGGGTCGGAGGACCGGCTCATGATCGCCTTCCCGGAGAACCAGGTATGGACGCCGTCGAGATTCGTGGTTTGAAACCGAAGTT
>JBBQWR010000033.1:0-64133 GCA_038210495.1 Pirellulales bacterium | reverse complement strand
TGACCAACCTCCATGAACCAAAGGATTCGTTCCGTCAGGCGACAACAATTGTCGCCCCGAAATCCATCCTTCGCTGTCAGCCTTGCCCAAACCAGTGTACATGGTGATAATTTGTATAGGCTGTGATGCGTTCGCCCTGGGACTGTCGCCGAATCGTGATAAGTCTGGAAATGCCAATTCCCAAGGACGGCTTTCAAGACCCGGAACTAACGCCGACCCGGCTTCCGTTTGACCTTCGGAAGTCCCAAACGCATCTTCAAACGGACCTACATCACTTGGTGCATCAGTTGTCGGAAGCGGCGGCGGAGAAAGCACCACAGGCGGTGGAAATGGCGACGGCGTAAACGAAGGCTGAAGAGCGACCGGCGGCTGCGACAGGAGCAAAGATTGTGTTGGCGGACAGGATATTTGCGGTGGGCTCGGTGGTGACACATTTGGTATGTCCATTACACCTTTGCACCCTGGACACTGTCCTCGCTTGCCAGCATTCGCTTCTGACGTGGATATATTTTTACCACACGCCTTGCATTGAAAGTGGAGCATTCGATTCACCAAAAAAACAGCGAGGTGCTAGTCAAACGAATCTAGTCTCTTCGTAAATCATTCCGGAACGATCAACTCAATGCCTTCAAGTTGGCCATGCAGTCGATGGACGGCGACATTGCAGCTAATTGCGGACATCCGCGACTGAGAAAAGGGTAATGCTATTCCTTCTTCTTATCATCCCAAACCTTCTTCTTCGCCTTCAGCAGCCGGCTGGTGTAATTATCACCGTCGTCCGGCTTCTCGCCGCCAACCTTGGGCGGTGGCTTTTCTTGCTTCGTTTTGTCATCGGTCTCGGGGACCAACTCGGCGATCGGCGGCGCGGACGACGCTGCGTCGGGCGCGGGCTCGAATCTTGCCGCGGCGCGGCGCTGCTCAATCGATAAATCGATCTCGGCCTTGCGGCTCCGCAGGCGCGCGAGCACGGGGCTTGGCGCGGCTTCCGGCTTTCTCCGCAGCACCCAGGCTATCGCCTTGCGAGCTAGCGCCGGCGCCCAATTGAAACTCACCTGCACGCGGCGTATGAACACATCTCCCACAAATACGCAGGCGGCGGCCAGCACCAGCCAGTGCCAGATCGGCTGCGTGCTACTGGCCGGCGGCATGTCGTGGCGAAACGTGTTGAAGTCGACCAGCCACTGCTCGATCCCGTCCCCCTTGGCGTCTTGAATGATTTTCCCGGGCGAGCCGCCGCGCGGCGTCAGGCCGGCCATCGTTTTGAGCAATTCCTCGTTCGGCTCGCGATCGAGAAACTCGGCCGAGTACGGCACGTTCACGCCGCTCAAGATTGGCGCCATGCCCGCGCCGGGCGAGAGCATCAGCAAATAGCTGCCGGCGTCCTTCGCGTCGAATTCGCCCACATATCGGCCGGGCGCCACTTGGCGGATCTTGGCGTCGATCGGTTTCATGTCGGGCCCGACGGCGCTCTCGCCCATGTCGAGGAAGTTCAGAAAATCGTCGTCTTTGTCCAGGGCCGTCACGACCATTCGCACTTTGCCGTCTTGCACTTCGCTCGTGAGAGAGAATTTCCCCTGATCGCCGGCCGGGCGCATCGACCAGCGCACGATCTGGCTGAACAGCTTGTCGTAGCCGGGCCACTCGGTCCAGGGTGTGGTCCAGCGGGCGCCGGCGTCGCTCGTGAACGCCACCGCTTTGCCCAGGCCATACGTCCAACCGGCCAACAGGGTATTGTATTTTTCCTCGCCCGTGGGAAGCGAATTGACCAGCGCCACCTCGACCAGCGGGCTGTCTTTGACGCTCGTGAGCACATAGCCGGTGAGCGGCGGGAAATCTTTCCCCAGACCCTGAATCATCTCGTGCGGGAACTTGACCTGCGGCGTGAAACCGGCGGCGTGCTCGAAAACCAGCGGCCGCGAAATGCTCCGGGCTTCCTTCTGATAAATCCGGGGCAGGAGTTGCGATTGCTGGCTGGCCTGCACCTCGTAATACTTGCCGCCGGTCGCGCCGGCGATGTCGCGCAGCGTTTGGCTGTTCGCCCGATCGTGGGCCGCCACGGCGACGGTCGAGATCGTCACTTTTTGATCGGTGAAGGCTTTGAGCGTCGCGCCCGTCGGCGCCCCGGGATCGCCATCGCTAATGAGGATCATGTGCTTCACGGCGGCGTCGGGCAGATTGGCGAAGGCCTGCGCCGCGGCTTGCATGGGCCCTTCAAAATCGGGCATGTCGCCCGGCGTCATTCGATCGATCCGGCCGAGCATCATATCGCGATTGCCGGCGATCCGCGACATGCCCGCCGACCACAACCAGCGCGTGTTGCCGTCCCAATGCACGACGCCGCAATAATCCTGCGTGCCCAGTGAGCGTAGGGCCTCTTGGGCGATCTTTTTCTGCCAGAAATTGCCGTTCGCCATTTCCGAGGCGTGCATCAACATCGCCAGGGCGCCCACGGGGACGACCTTTGAATTCTTGATCTGAAAATCGACCGGCATCGCCTCTTCGACCGGCGTGTTGGTCCAGCCGCCGGCGCCGAAGCTGTTGGGGCCGCCGAGCATCACCAGCCCGCTGCCCATCTGCTGCGTATTGCGGACCAGCATCTTCATCTGGTCCTCGGTAAAATGCTCGGCCGGCACGTCGGCCAGCACGACCGTGTCGTAGGGCTGCAATTCGGCCAGCGTGGCGAACGTCTCGCGCGTCGATTGCACCGCGACTTGCAAGTTCTCATGTCGCAACCGATCGACCAGATAATCGAACTTGCCGCGCTCGTCCTCGTCTTCGATCAGCAGGACTTGGCCTTGGCCGCGGACGTGCGTGAAGGCGGTCGCCCGCTTGTTCTGCTTAACCGGATCGCGGGCGACGTCGTCCGGAATGAACTGTGCGTCGTAGGTGTAAAAATCCGGCGACTCGATCTCTTCGCGGAGCGTGAACACGCGCTTGCCCGGCTCGAGCGTCACCTCTTGCTCGCTGAGCAATTGCTCGCGGTCGCGCGTCTTGCGAGTGATCTTGAGACGCCCTTTGACCGGGGCGGCGGCGACTCGATCGGTTTTTGTGGTTTTGCCGCCGGCCTCGCTCGGCGTGACGTTATTGAGCACGACGCGCAAGTCGAACGGCTGGCCGCGATGAATGTCCGGCGGGATCGTCACCTTTTCGACGACGACTTCCGAACGGGGCTGATATCGAATCGGCACGACGTCGATACTTACGCCGGTGTCCACCATCGATCGAGCCTGCTCGATCGCGTCGCCGACGTTTTCATTGCCGTCGCTGAGCACCACGACGCGGCGGGCCGAGTCCTCGGGAAACATGGCCTGCGCCATGCGAAGGGCCGCCGCCAGGTTGGTGTGCTCTTTGTCGAACTGAGATTCGCTGTTGTAACTGACAACAATATTGTCGTCGTACGGCGGATGCTCGATCGCCGGATCGCCGCCGAACACGATCGCGCCGGCGCGATCGAGCTTTTGCCCTTCGCGATGCTTGGCGATCTCCTCGTTGACATACTGGATCATTGCCGGCTTGAGCGCCTCGGGAATGCTCAGCGACTCGTCGATGCAGTAGATCACCGTGAGCCGTTCGCTGATGCGTTTGAACTGCGCCTCGGCTAACGCCAGAACCACGAGCAAGATCACGATCGACCGCGCGACGATCGCGACCCAGCGGCGAAAGTTCCCGAGCGCTGCCAGGCTGCGGTAACTCCACCACGACAGCAGCGGCAGCGCAACAAGCAGCGCCAGATAGCCGGGCGAGTCGAAGCTGACGTGAAAATTGAGCACGGAGAAATAATGTCTAATGCCGAATGACGAATGAATGACGAAGCACAAATGACGAATTACGCAAATTTAGCCGCGTTCGCTCGCGATGCGCGTTTTCGCGCCCAAAACCAAAACGCGCGTCGCAAGCGATCGCGGCAATCATAGCCGGAATCGCTCGACGCGGTGATTGTTGGAGTCGACGACGTGGATTCGGCCCTGACTGTCGCGAGCGATCCCCCAGGGGTTGAAAAGTTGTCCCGGGTCGCGGCCGCTTTCGCCCCAACAGCCGAGCGAATGGCCGTCGAGCGTGAATTTTTGAATCCGGCTGTTGCCGTACTCGCAAAGGTAAACGCCGCCTTGACGGTCGAGCTTGATGGAATACGGATACGAGAGCGCTCCCGGCGCCGTTCCTTCATGCCCCCAGTGGGATTGCAATTTGCCGCCGGCATCAAAGACCTGCACGCGATGATTGGCGGCGTCGGCCACCCAGATGCGATCGTCGGCGTCGATGTCCAAACTTTGCGGGCGGGCGAATTGGCCGAGCTCCGGCCCGTGACTGCCCCATTGAGTAATGAACTTGCCGCTCTGCGTAAATTTTTGAATCCGGTCGTACTCGCCATACTCGGCGATGTAGTAGTTGCCGGCGGAGTCTTGCACGGCGCTAGTGACAAAGCCGAACTCACCCGGGCCATGTCCACTCACGCCGCCGATCGTCTGCAAAAGCGTTCCCTCGGGCGAATAGATCAATAGCCGATAATAATGCGTATCGGCGACGAGCAGATTTCCGGCCCGATCGAAGTTCATTCCCGTCGGTCGGCCGTTGGCGTGCGCGGGAGTTTGCCAGTGCATCAGATAATTGCCGTCCATGTCGAAGACCTGAATCCGCGCGGTCACATCGACGATATAGAGTCGATCCTTATAGGGACCGTCGACCGGCTCGATGGCGATCGCCCGCGGCTTCTCGAATCGGCCGTTGGACGTACCCGCGCGGCCCCAGACGAGTTCCAAGCCCGGCTGGTCGGCCCGATCGACGCAGCCGGCGAGGACCAACGACGCGCAGGCGAGAAGCCCTGTGAATGCGTGGCGCGCGCCCGGCGTAGGTTGCGAAAATCGCACAGTCCGCCTCAATCAGAGTTCCAAGAATTGCCGGAGTCGATTCTACGGCATTCCGCCAGAGGCCGCTATTGTTGGCCTCGGACGGGGATCGGGAGCCGTTTCCGAATCGCCGACGGGTTGCAGCCGTGGCGACTCAAGGATTCCGACTCCCGATCCCGACAAGACACACGGCCGCGAGTCGCCTGGGAGTGCAGGCCCGGCGACTCAAGCGGCCGGTGAGAGCGAAGTGCCGATACGCGCTTCGCGAATGATACCGCTGACGGGTTCTATTGTTGGTTGAGGATTGAGAGTTACGCGACGGCTAGTGCCGGTTGTTGTTGAGACGGGAGCGCGGCTCGCTTGAGACGCTTGCGCTTTCGCCAGCCGAACCAGAGCAGCCCTCCCGACCCCATCGCCGACATGGCGATGCTGCTGGGTTCGGGCACCGCCGTCTGATCGAAGGCCTGGGTGAAATCGCTAATCTGGGCGACGTTTGCCCCCGTGCCCGTGAATGCCGTCCCCAGCAGCGAGATATCCTTGCTGATCTGGATAGTCGTTTGCGGGGCAAAGGCGATCGTGTTCGACGACGTGCCGCCATTGGGGAAATCCTGCCGCTGAATGACCAGTCCTTGGCCTAGCTGGTTGTTCAGCGAGTCGCGGACGACTTCGAGAATCGAGTTCATGCCGCCGCCGGAGGTGGCGCCCGTGAAATTCAATTCGGCATTGGTGATCCGCTTCATCGGATCGAGTTCGGTGACATTGAATGCCAGCCGGCCGTCCATCGTTTGATTGTTGACGGCGAGGAAGGGTCCATTTTGAAAAACCAAACCCCCCGCCGTGCCGTTGGTGTAACCCGTTACCTTGATGATCGACGGGTTCGGCTGCAAGGCGCCGCCGCTACTGGTCGACATAAACGTAAAGTTGTCGAAACGCTCGGTGCCTACAACCGCGTAGGCATTGGGCGCCAGCAGGTCGCTCAAAAACGCATTGGATAACGATACCTGGGCGGCGGAACTTGCTCGAGTTTGCAAAAGCGCGAGCGCTAGCAGCGCGCAAACGATCTTGATCTTGGTCGGCAACGAGCGAGGCCTGCCGAAGGCCGATCCGGGGGTGAATCGCATGGGGTGGTGATCCTGTGAGTTGGAGTTGCCATTCCAGCGGGCCGTAGCTCGCTGGTCTTGCATCCGCCCTGCACGACGGCGCAAGAGCGCCGCGATGCGGCGCTAGGGAGTTGAATTGTGAACGCATGAAAAACTCGTGTTCTGAACTCTGAACGCTGAACGCTGAACGCCGAACGCTGGCGCTTCCGCCACTGGGGCGATCGGCGCCGATCCGCTATGCGCGCAGTTCGTGCGCGATGAGGGATCGGTGATGTCTAACCCGAGGTCGACGAAGCGACCTCACTTGATCGAGTTGACCGGCGCTCCGATCGAGCGCGAACCATCGGTTGCCTGCACGCATCCAACAGCTCATGGCGGTCCGGTTGTTCGTCCGTTCAATCGCGCCTTCGTGGACTATCCGCGGCGATCGATGGACCATCTGGTTGATAGCGATCTCCTTGCCCTGACGCTCGACGTCCTTGTCAAGAATCGACTCTCTTGCGCGGGTTCCTAGTCCGATTGCCGCCGGCACATTCCGCGCGTCTTCTCGTGCGCCGCTCCGTTGGAGCGCACGAAGTAAGCGATGGAGCCCTTAACCGCGCTTTCGCCTTGCCTCCACGATCCTTGCCGGCGATCGTAAACCAAGCCTATCCGCGGCCCCGCGCAACCGCTTACCAACTGATCCGCTTGTGCCGGCGACGATGAATGCCATTGACCATCACGGGCTGACGGCCGGTGCGCGAGTAGCTCAGGCGGCGTTTACCGCTCGAACGATTGGCATCGCGTCGGCTGCAGTCCGCGGAGTAATCGAATTCGACGTCGGATTGAGACACATAGCTCGGAGTTTGCATGGTGAGACTCCTTCAAATTAAAGTGAAACGAAATGGTTGAAAAAAGTCTGTTGAAAACGACTGCTCGAAAAACCGCATCGATCGGATGAGTCGCGGACGCGCGATCGCCATCCGCTACGCCATCGATCCCAGATCAACGTCCGCCGGAATTGGCCTTCTCGACGACTTGCCGGGCTTCCTGGCAGAGCATTGCCATCGCATCGCCGCCACCCATGCCCGGCAGATAGAGCCAGGCGCCGAGTTGTCGGGCCCAGATTTCTTGCTGGATGTCGCCATCCGCGCCGCACACGACGAGTAGCGCCTCGCCCAATCCGGCCAATTCGGCCGATAGCTCGCGGAGTCCACCGCAATCGGCCGGCGGCGCCTTTTCCAGATCGATGATCGCCAGCTTCACGGCGATGCGATTGGCCAGCCGGCGAGCACTCTCCGGTTCGGCGCACACGACGCTCGACCAGCCGCTGTCGGAGGCCGCCTGCGACAGCAGTTCGCGGCGAGCGCCACTGGTGGAGACGATCAAGCATTCCAGCCCGCCTCGGGCCACTTCGCGAGTAAGGGGGCGATCGGGCCGCGATTGTTCGTGGATCCGCGGAGCCGTGACGGAAGACACAAGAGTAGCCATGGTTCAATTTCTCGGAGTGGAAAAAAACGTGGTGAACGGAACGAAGCCTGCTTTGCCTGAACTCTGTTGCGTGCTTCCCGCGGTTGCGAGCGCCACGTGGGCGCCTGCGATTCGAACGATTGGATTTGGGATTTGGGGAAGCAGAGGTTTTCCACCCTCCCTAACTCCCGACTCCTATTTCCCTCATCTGCGGCTCGCACAAATTTTGTGGCGAACTGAGGTCGCCACTTGGCTTTGCGAGCCTTAGTTGACGACGCTCCCTAAAGCAGGTGGCGCGCCAAAGCGACGCGGATTTCGAGCCGATCGCTCAACCGCCGATGTCAACAAGACTTACGCGGAAAAATATATTTTTTCCGGCGCCATTCGCGTTATGCCCTGTTTCACCGACATGGAGACAGTTTCGGGGCGCCCGCGATCGAGCCCGAGACGCTCGCACGAGTTGCGGCGAATTCACAGCCGCAGGGAAACGTCCCTTGTACGGGGAGATGAAAAATGGCTCGGCGACGACGATGCTCGGACCGAAGGTCTGACGTCGAGCCATTGCGATGCAACGATGCGATGCAACGAGTTGTCGTCGCGACGTGGACCACCGACCGATCGTCAGACCACGCTTGGTGGAGTTGCGCCGAATTAGCCGATGGGCGCTTGCCGGCATTGGCGGCTTGTGCGGCATCCAGGGCCTCACCAATCCAGTGAATTTCACTCCTTTGATGAGCCGCCCCGCAGCGTCACTCCACTCTGAACGACGCTTGCATATAATTCCAAGACTAACCGAACATTTGCGAATAAGTGGATAACGCCACGGGCGACTCGTTCGTGCTAGCATGGCCGGACCGCCACCATGCAGAAAGAGACGGCAAGACATGTTTTTCTGGGATCCGCTTCACTACAACTTCAAGTATCTGCTCTGGATTTCGCCCGCGCTACTGCTTGCGCTATGGGCTCAAATTCGCATTGCGATGACCTATCGCGCCGCGCAGCAACAGCCCTCGCGACTCAGCGGCGCCGCCGCCGCTCGGCATGTGCTGGACTCGGCCGGACTCAACTACGTGACGATCGAAGAGATACCCGGCCACCTGACCGATCACTACGATCCTGCCCAGAAGGTGCTACGCCTAAGTAGCGAGGTCTACCGCGGCCAGACGTTGGCGGCCGTGGGGATCGCCGCCCACGAGTCGGGCCACGCCCTGCAAGACGCTCAGCAATATGTGCTGATGGGAATTCGCAACGCCGCGGTTCCCATGGCTGGCTTCGGCAGCGGCATCGGTGGATTCTTGCTGATGCTCGGCTTTATCTTCAATTTTAAGCCGCTGTTTATCGTCGGCGTGGTGGCGTTCGCGGGCGTCGTGTTCTTTCAGTTGATCAATCTGCCGGTCGAGTTCGACGCCAGCCATCGGGCCAAGCAACAACTAGTGAGCTTGAACATCGTCCCGCGCGAGCAAATGTTCTATGTCAACAAAGTGCTCAACGCGGCGGCGCTCACGTACGTGGCCGCGACATTGCAAGCGATTTTGACGCTGCTGTATTACTTGTCCGAGCTGACGGGCGATCGCCGCCGTTGAGAAATTATTCCGCTTCGGCCCAGATTTGCGCGGCGCCGTCTTCGTCGATTTCGACATGGACGACATTGGGATGACAGCAGACGGGACAGTCTTCGACGTACTTCTGGCTCGCGCCGGCCGTGAGGTCGAGCGGCACGACGATCTCCTCGCCGCACGAATCGCAGACGTAGTTGGCTTCGTCGTTCATCGAGTTGTGACCGCCTCGGTCGGTTTCCCGGCAGTCGATTGAACGGCCCGAAGCATGGCGGCTGAGGAGTCGCGGGCGAATTTCTTTTGAAAGCGGCGGAAGATCGGCGCGGCCATGCGGGTCAGTAGGTGGTTGGGCCTCGAAAACGCCAGAATATCGTACCACACCTCGCCCGTGGATAGGTTCCACTCGACCAGGAACCGTTCTTCTCCGGTTCCGACATGATCCGGCAATGTGCCGTTCGCGAAGCCGAATCGCCACACGGCCGCGCCATCTTTGTCGAACCGCTGCTCGTCGATCGAATAGACGACTCGACACGCGCTGAGCGACCACGCGCCGCACACGCGAATTTGAATCGCGACCGCCGCGCCAACCACGGGTTCGGCCGTCGACGACCTGATTGCAATCCAACCGATCTCGAATTGCCGCCAGCGTCGAAAAGCTTCTTTGGCCGCATGAAACACCGCCTCCCCTTCGCCGAGTTTTGTTCGGCGATGGTTTATCGCATAACCGGCCGGCGGCAGTCGGTACGAGGCGCCGATGGCCAAGTACGACAGTTCTCGATTGTTCTGATCGGCTAGAAACTTGTCAATTTTTCCCGTCGTCGGTCTTAAGAGTGAGAACATGACTGCGTCTCGCAAACTGTTATTTAGAACCCCTCACAAAACCGCCGGGGGACTGCCCCCTTCTTTCAGGCTGTTTTGTGAGAGTTTCTTAGATTGCGCCGATCGCGTGCAGCGTCGGCAGGATGACTCGGTAAATGAACGGAGCATGGAATAGCAATCCGAGCGGTCCCAAGACGAGCAGTGCGGCGTAAATTCTTCCGCGAATCCCACGGCCAAGCCCGATCGCCCGACCGGCGTGGCTTCTTTCGAACAACTGGCCGGCGCCTTGGATCAGAAAGTACAACAGCGGCTGGCCGTAACCGCCGCGCGAAGGAACGGAAAGGGGGACATCGTGGACGATGCCCGACACAAGAAAGACGCCCATCACGGCGCCCACGGTTCCGACGACGCCGGCCAGCGGCCTGAACACGAACCGGAACATCAAATCGCGAAACGCGAGGTTCCAACGCTTGCCCCAAAAGTCGCCGAGCGACGTGGCCAACGGCGGCCAATCCATGATCGGCGCCGCGTCGACTCCTTGCGTTCGCCACGCGAGCGAAGCGACATGAACTAACCCGAACAGCAGCGCCAGCGCGATTCCCACCATGCCGATCCAGCCAGCCAAAAACGGCCGGGTCGGATATTCTCGGGGGGCGACGACAAAAATCAGAATCAATCCGGCCGTCAACTTGACCGCCGCCAGCAGCCACTCGCCGATCGCGGGTCGGGCGACTTCCCGCCGGTCGTCGAAGAACGCCTTCGCATCCATGCCGGGCCACAGCAGTAGATAGCCCACCGCCCAACCCCGCGACGCCCGCTGGCGCCGGTCGCAAGTTGCAAAACTGAGCCATTTGAAGCCCAAATAGATCGCGACCGCCATGCCCCACATCATTTGCCACGGCGGGGCGTCGAACAGCCAGACGCCGACGATCGCCGGCATCAGCGCAAGAGGGACCGCCGCCGGCCAAAATTCCTGGCCGGCCGCCTCGCGAGATTTGATTAACGTTCCGGACATATGATTGCGAGCGGTAACCTAACGGCGTCTCCATGACAATAACCGTAGAAGCGGCGCCTTGCTTAACAATCGTCAATCCAGCCACAGGACTCGGAAACGAAAAGTGGCCACCGCAAAACTGATTTTGCGGCGGCCACTTCGTCGATCGACTCACATCAGACATTGTTACCGGCGGGGCTGCGTTTCAGTATTGCTACCGGCACGAGCTACGTTCGACGATATCTCGCGGATCAGTTTGCGAGTTTCGTCGAGATGGTGATTCGCCGCCTTTTCGCCCTCTTGCACCACCTGCTTCAGTTCGTTCGAGCCAATATGATTGTCCATCGCCTTGGCGGTGGCGATGAACACGACATGTCCCCAAAATTGTTGACCGACATACGCTCGGTCAAATTCGTTGCCTTGATATTGGCCCAGTTCGCGTTCGATCGCGGTATTGATCTGGTCGCCCATGTCTTTGCCGATTTGGACCATCTTATCGCCATGTTGATCGCCACCGTTTTCGGTGGATTTCGTTTCGGTGGACTTGTTGTCCGCGGTCTTGTTATCGGAGTTCTTGTTGTCAGCCGCGTTTGTCGTTGTCTCAGGCTGGTGAGCACGATTGTCGCTGCTGGCGCCCGAGCGATTCTCGTTCCAGACGCCTTCACTCGCATAACGGGCCAATTTGTTGTTGAACTCGGTATGAGCCTGAACCATCATCTGCGCGAATTTCTTAACTTCGGGATTCTGCGTGTGCTTGAGGGCGAAGTTGCCCAATTGAATCTCCCCTTGGCTCATGCCGATGAGTTTGTCCGCAAGATGTTTGTCCATATTCGCGGACGAACCTTCATGGCCTTCGCGATCTCGGCTGGCGTCTTTGTCGCGGCTCGAGTCGACTGCGGTCGTGCTCTTTTCGCGGTCGGTTCGATTTTCCGGCTCGGCCGCCCGCGAATTCAAGCCACTCGCGAGTGCACAGACCGCCACGGCGGCTACTAAATACTTTGACGACGTTCGCATTGCCTCACTCCTTGTAATGTGTAGGGCGTAGGTAAAACTGCGCGTGCCAACATCCACCGCGCCAGCATTTCGGCGACGCCGCCCATCCTAAGCGCCGCCGGAAGAATTGTCACAGATTAGCAATTGCCATTCCGCAGTTCCGATTACGAATTGCGTTTGCCCTTTGAGAACTCCTGCAACAAAGTCCGAGGAAACAAGGTCCTGACGCATACGGTTACTGACAGTGAAAATGGGGCCAGAAAAGGGAGCTGCCCAACAGCGACACGCCGTGAAAGATATCTGGGCAACCGTATCGGTCGGGGCCTGCGATGGCGTCCTATCCGGCAAGTTGACAGCATCCGAGCGCGGTCCGACGATGAAGTTCAATTCGATCAGCGGGGCCATGTGGCAGTTGAGTCTGTCAGTTATCGCTAATATTTCGGTAGCGCGTTGCGTTAAGCGCAGCGACAAAGTTTGGTTACTCGCGCGACTTAAACCAACCGACTCGACCGGTCAGAAAGTTTCGCAAACCGCCGATCGGTTCGAGACTTGCAAGCCGCCCGGGCGCAACTCCAGTGGTATGGTAGTGAGTACGATGACTGACTCCCAGAAACTGGATGGAACCGTGCTCAAGTTGACTCCTCATCCCCACCCGGCGCTACAGTTCAATTATCCACTTCCTTACGGGGCGATCATTCACGATGGCGGCGTGCAGTTCGTCGTCTTCAGCCGCTCGGCCACCGCCATGCGGCTGCTGCTCTATGCTCATCAAGACGATCGCGAGCCGAGCGAGGTTATTCACTTCGACCGGCAGACCGATCGTTGGGGCGATGTGTGGAGCATTTTCGTGCCGGGCGTGAATGCTGGCACGCTGTATCATTTTCAAGCCGATGGGCCGTTCGATCCCGAGATCGGGCAGCGATTCAACGGCGCCGCGCGGCTCATCGATCCCTATGCGCGAGCGCTGGCAGGACGGTTTCTGCCAGCCACCGATGGCGTGATCCGTCCGCCGAAATGCGTCGTCGTCGACGAGCATTTCGACTGGGAAGACGACCGCCACTTGCGCCGGGGCCTGTCGGACACGGTGATCTACGAGATGCACGTCCGCGGGTTCACTCGCGATTCGACCAGCGGCGTCGAGCATCCTGGCACCTACCTGGGCGTGATCGAAAAGATTCCTTATTTGAAGTCGCTGGGCGTGACGGCCGTCGAACTGATGCCCGTCCATGAGTTTCCGATGCAAAGTCCGCTGGGGCACGACCTGGCGCGGCCGAACTATTGGGGCTACGATTCGCTAGCGTTCTTCGCTCCGCACCAAGGTTATGCGTCCAGCCAGGAGCCGGGCGCCCAGGTGGTCGAATTCAAACAAATGGTCAAGGCCCTGCACGCCGCGGGCATCGAAGTGATCCTGGATGTCGTTTTCAATCACACGGCCGAGGGCAACGAACTCGGGCCAACGCTCAGTTTCAAGGGGCTCGAAAACCGCGTGTACTACATGCTGGGCAACGGGGGTAGCTACTACCGCAACTACTCCGGCTGCGGCAACACGGTCAACGGCAATCATCCCATCGTCCGCGAGCTGATCTTTTTGTGCTTGCGGCATTGGGTCAACAACTATCACATCGACGGGTTTCGCTTCGATTTAGCGTCGATTCTCAGCCGCGATCGGAACGGTGAACTGGTCCCCAATCCGCCGCTGGTCGAGCGAATCGCCGAAGACCCGTTATTGGCCGATACGAAAATCATCGCCGAGGCCTGGGACGCCGCGGGCGCCTATCAAGTCGGCTCGTTTGGCCAATTGCGGTGGGCCGAGTGGAACGGCCGATATCGCGACGACATACGCCGCTATTGGCGCGGCGACGCCTTTCAGACAGGCCACTTGGCCACGCGAATCTCCGGCTCCGCCGACCTGTATCAAGCCGGCGGCCGCAGTCCCTACCACAGCATTAACTTCATCACCTCGCACGATGGTTTTCCGCTCAACGATCTAGTCAGCTATTCGCAAAAACACAACGAAGAGAACAACGAAGGAAATCGCGACGGCGACAACAACAACCTGAGCGACAACTACGGCGTCGAAGGTCCGACTCGTCGGCGCAACGTCGAGAAACTGCGGCTGCGGCAGATTAAAAATTTCTTGGCCACCATTTTGTTGAGCCAGGGCGTGCCGATGTTGCTCGCGGGCGATGAATGCCGCCGGACGCAGCGCGGCAACAACAACGCCTACTGTCAGGACAACCCGATCTCGTGGTTCGACTGGCGATTGGTGGAGAAGCACGCCGAATTGGTGCGCTTCGTGTCGTCGCTGATCGCGATGCGCCGCGAGAATCCGACGCTGCGTCGCAAGGACTTCCTGCGTGGCGAGTCGCCAAAGGGGGGCGGACTCCCCGACGTGAATTGGTTTAGCGCCGACGGAACCGCGAGAAATTGGGAACAGAACGACCCGAGTTTGATTTGTGTCTTCGGAGCGCCCAATGCCGCCGAAGTTCAACGTAGGCTCAACGCAGGGGTGAAGCCGTCCGCGACTGCCAGCGCCATCGCGCAGTTTCCCTCGGCGATTCACACGGGTTCTCAACTCACGCCAGAGCAGGCCGCCGTGGCGCGTCCGGTCAATGGTCCACCGACAGTCCAACAACGGCCGCGGCACGTGATGATCCTGTTGCATGCCGGCGCCGGCCCGCGAACGTTCACGATCCCCGCCGCCCTGCGCGGCCTGGGCTGGCGAAAATTCCTCGACACTGCTGCCGACACCCCCAACGACATCTTCCCGAGCTTCGACGGCCCCGGCGCCCCGCTCACCGGCATCGTCGAACTGGATGGCCGCTCGCTGATTTGTTATCTGTCGGATTCTTCGTGACGAGGATTAAAGGCACTACGCAGATACTAACCCGAAGCGTAAGCGAGGGGGAGCGATGCCAATAGGACTTAGCGTGCCGCGGCCTCACTGACGTTTCGGGTTAGTATGACGCGGGACATCTTGAGCGTCGCGAACGTACAGGATTACCGCTTCCAAACTGTCATCATCATTCACATGCCGCTGACTGCCGCGCTCGGCCCAAAGTTTTCTCGTGGCACGCAATCGCGTGACGTTCGCCGTTGTGTGTCGAGTTCCTTCAGTCGCCGAGTACACCAAGCCTTTAACTGACTTCGAACGCGAGTCGGCGATATAGGGGCGGTCACTACGACATGCAAATGATTCGACCGGCAGTTGACGGCATGCAACTGCCAGCGGCGATACTGGCACGTGTCGGCAATCTGCTTCTCGACGGCGGCACGCTGCCCGACGTCTAGCACATTGGCGTCCTCGGCTGCTTCGAGCTTGAGAACGGGATCGGGCATCTGCCAACCGTTGCGATACTCGACCCATCCTCGTTCATCTCCTGGCAGCCACGTCCCATACGCCGCCCAGGTGATGAAGTACGCGATTGGCTCCGCCATCGGTGGCTCGTTTTCCCGATATGCCATATTGAACCTCAATCCCAAGGGCCCGGAGAAGGTGATAATGCTGATGAAAAGTAAACGCTCGTTATACCAACCCGAAGCATAAGCGAGACGTCGATAGTCGCTCGTGTAATCAGGTCTTCACTCCTCACTTACGTTTCGGGTTAGTATCCCGTGCTTCGTATTGG
Organism: Pirellulales bacterium; assembly: GCA_038210495.1. GTDB lineage: Bacteria > Planctomycetota > Planctomycetia > Pirellulales > DATAWG01 > JBBQWR01. The sequence continues at coordinate 48,749 of JBBQWR010000033.1, read as the reverse complement.
CTGCCAATGATGACGCCGCTGCGGCTACTGCGTCGCAGTTTCGGGGACAATCGCAAGATTTACCTCCCGGCCCGAATGTCGACGCAGACGATTTCCTGGGTGTCGCGGAGATAGAGGCGTCCGCCAAGAAGAGCGGGAGCTTGGCGGGTCGTTTGGAGAACTTTGGCCCGCGAAAGCTCCTCGAACTTGGCTGGATTGGCGCGGACTATGACCAGTTCTCCCTTAATGGTCACGATGTAAAGTTTGCCATCGGCGGCGATCAGATTACCTTTGCCGAACTTGGCCTGCTGCCAGACGCGAACGCCCGTTTTGGCGTTGACGCAATTCAGGTTCGTGACCGGCCCCGCGCCGCCGACATTGTCCATGCCATAAAGGTAGCCGTCGAGCAAGATCGACGTCTGCCACTCGTTGCGCATGACGCTCTTCACGCCGAACGAGGTCCACGCTTCGCTCACATCGAAGCCGCCGCTGGATTTTTTCAGCTTAAGCAGAGCGCAGCCGTGATTCTCGCCAGACGAGATGAACACATCGTCACCGACTGCAATCGGCGTGGCGGTGTTGCAGTTAAAATCCGTCGTGAAGCTATACCGCCAAAGGACCTTACCGGTCGCCGGCTCGAGTCCGATTGCGGCTTTACCGGTGAAGGCGACAATCTGTCGTTGACCACCGATAGTCAGCAGCGTGGGTGAAGAATAGCCGGCCGCATCGTCCCCCGTTTGCCAGGCCAGCTTTCCCGTTTCGGCGTGGTAAGCGACAACCGAAGCGCCCGGCGCGCCGGGAATCACAATCACCAATCCGTCCACGGCAAGCGGAGAGCTCGCCATGCCGTAATCCGCGACAGTGCCGCCAAAATCTTTAACGACGTTGTGCTGCCAATGAATCTTTCCGGAGGCTTGATCGAGCCCAGCCAAGACTCCTTCGCCCGTGTAAACATAGATTGCTTCGCCGGCGATGGTGGGGGTCGCGCGGGGGCCGGAGCCCATCGAATTCTCGTATTCGTCAGTGACGGGCCGGTTCCAAAGTTCCTGGCCTGTCCCGGCATCGAGCGCCAGCGCGGTTTGTTTGCCATCGCGTTCGACGAGTGTAATAGCCCGGCGCCCCTCCAGTGCGATTCCCGACATGCCAAGCCCTCCTCTGACTCGCCACACGACTTTGGGGCCAGTCGTCTCGAATTTGTCGATGAGATGCGTTTCGCTCGAAATGCCATTGCGATCGGGGCCGAGGAATTGAGGCCAAGGTTTTTCCGTGCGGTCGGCCGCGCAAAGCGTGGCGGGAACAAACAAAACTGTCGCAAGCACGATCCCGACCGTAATTGAATGCACAGTAGGCCATTGCGTCGGGGTAGGCATTTGAGCTTTCGAACGTGAAAGGAAAAAATGCGAATCAGCGATGACGTGATAGTGCCTTTGGGTTTCCGTCGCTGCCGGCTAATTTAGCCGCTTCCTCTTTTACCGAAAAGTCGCAAAGAACGCGAACAATGATACAAAAAACAAGATAAAACCTAGCGAGACGAGCGTAAGACGAGACCGTTAAAAGCCCGCCCGCTCTCAGATCGTCTCTTCCCGTTGCGGATTTTTCGAGCGGAAAACGACGACCGACACGGATTGCAGTTTGTAGGTTTCCTTGGCCACTTCCATTTCGAAGCTTAGGTCGCGGGTCGTGTCGAAGACCAACTGCCAGGGGCCGGAGTCTTTGACGGGCGGCAGTTTAAAGGTAATCGGCTTGCCGTGGTCGGCGTTGAATAGCATCAGCACATCGTCGCCCGCTATGTTTTCGCCATGCTCGTCGACATCAATGTTCTTGCCGAAAAGGTGAACCCCGAGGCAGCGGACGTTGGCGCCGTTCCAGGCATCGCCGCTCATCGGTTTGCCGCTGGGCTCGAGCCAGGCGATACCGGGACCGTCAAACTCGGATTCCTTCTGAATATCCGCTCCGTGAAAGAATCGGCGCCGCTGGAACACTGGCTCGGCATGATACAGGGCGATCACCCGACGGACGAATTTGACCAGCGATTCCTGCTCGGGTTTGAGGTCCCAGTTGAGCCACGAGATTTCGTTGTCCTGGCAATAGGCGTTGTTGTTGCCTTGTTGGGTATGGCCCATCTCGTCGCCGGCGAGCAACATTGGCGCCCCCTGCGACAGCAGGAGCGTCGCCAAAAAGGCCTTCTTCTTTTTCTCGCGGAGGTCGATGATTGCGGGATCCTCAGTCGGCCCTTCGGCGCCGCAGTTCCAACTAATGTTGTCGTCCGTGCCGTCCCGATTATCTTCGTGGTTCGCCTCGTTGTGCTTGTGGTCGTACGCGACCATGTCGCTGAGCGAAAAACCGTCGTGGGCCGTAACAAAGTTGATGCTGGCATGCGGCCGACGGTTGCTCCATTCGTAGAGATCGCTCGATCCGCAAATCCGGGTGGCGAATTCCGACACAACGCCACCGTCCCCCTTCCAGAAATGCCGGATGCAATCGCGGTACTTGCCATTCCATTCCGACCACAACGCGGGAAAGTTACCCACCTGATAGCCCCCGGCGCCCAGGTCCCACGGCTCGGCGATCAGCTTGACCTGCGAGATGATCGGGTCCTGGTGGATGATGTCGAAGAACGCGCCTAGCTTGTCGACCTCCAATAGCTCCCGCGCTAGCGTGCTGGCCAGATCGAACCGGAACCCGTCGATGTGCATATTCGTGATCCAATACCGCAGACTGTCCATAATCATCTGCAGCACGCGGGGGTTGCGCATGTTGAACGTATTGCCGCAGCCGGTGAAATCGTAGTATCCGCGAGGGTCGGGCGCCAGCCGATAGTACGCGGCGTTGTCGATCCCGCGAAACGAGAACGTCGGCCCCATCTGGCTGCCTTCGGCCGTGTGGTTGTAGACGACGTCCAGGATGACCTCCATACCTGCCGCGTGCAGGTTGCGAACCATCGTCTTGAACTCGCGAACCACATCGGCCGCCAATTCGACGGAGGCATATCGCGGCTCCGGAGTGAAGAAGCTGAGCGTGTTGTAGCCCCAGTAGTTCACTAGGCCGCGATCGACCAAATGCCGGTCGTCGACGTGATGATGCACGGGCAGCAATTCCACCGACGTAACGCCGAGGGCCTTGAGATACTTGATCGCGGCGTCGCTGCTGAGTCCGGCATACGTGCCGCGGAGTTTTTCCGGCACCTCGGGATGCAACTTGGTGAAGCCCTTCACGTGCATCTCGTAAATGATCGTCTTGTTCCAAGGAATCTCGGGCCGGCGATCGTCGCCCCAGGTGAATGCTTCGTCCAGGACGGCGGCCAGCGGCGCGAATTTGGCATTGTCTCGCTCGTCGAACGATAGGTCCTGCTGTTCGTCGCCGATATGGTATCCCCACATTTCATCGCCCCACTTAGTAAGCCGGGCGAGCGCCTTCGCGTACGGATCGAGCATCACCTTGTTGGCGTTGAAACGATGTCCCTCGGCCGGCTTGTAAGGGCCTTCGACCCGGTAGCCATAGACTTGGCCCGGCAACACGTCCGGCAAATAGGAATGCCAAACGTTGTCGGTCTGCTCGCGAAGCGCGGTCTGCTGCGATTCTTTTTCGTCGTCAGCGCTGTCGAACAGACAGAGCACGACCTTCGTCGCGTGCTCCGAATAGAGCGCGAAATTCGTGCCGCTGCCGTCCCAGGTGGCGCCGAGCGGATAGGGACGCCCTGGCCAAATTCGCGTTTCCATGAAAATCCTTCTCGTTCTTGATTGGGGGGCCCAATGCGCCGGCGCGCGTGCCGACGTTCGGAGGTTCAGTGCGCTCGCCGCCGACTAATGACTATCGGCCGGCGAGCGCGGTGATAGCCGTGAGGTTTGCCCGCAGAGCAAATCAAACGCCAAGCGGGCAGGCGGGTCAACCCTTCTCCGAAATAAGCAGCGCGACTGGAAAAGTTTCGAAAACCTCCGCTGCATCGAGCGTCTGACCGCCTTGAACGCCCGCGCCGGTCGCGAGCCGCCGATCCGACAGTGCGTGTCGCCAGCGCTGAGGCGCTTCGGCGGGCAAATGCACGAGCGTTTCCCGCCACCACCAACTGTGCGGCCAAGCGGGTTCTTGGGCCGCGCGATTCTTGTTTGAGTTTTCCGCTCCATCGTTCCAAGCCGCGTGGGTGAGTCGAGGCACGATACATACCGCCCAGGCGCCCTCAGAACGTCGAGCAAAAGCACACACGTTGACGTCTCGCTGTCCCGTCACCGGAAGCGGTATATAGTCTCCTTCGAAGACATCGCGATGCGCCTGGCGCGTTTGCAAACCTCTCCAAGTGACGAACATCTTTAGTCGTTCGTCTGGCCATTTATCGAGCAAATCGCGAGAAACGGCCTCCAAGCCATCGTCGGACGCGGTTTTCAGATCCGCCAAGATTTGTTTCCGTTTGGCGAAATCGACCGGCCGCCGATTATCGGGATCGACCAAGTTGAAATCCCATAGCTCGACCCCCTGGTAAAAATCTGGCACGCCCGGAGCGCATATTTTCACCAATACTTGAGATAAGGAATTCAAGAATCCCGCGTCGGCGATCGATGCGACGAGCTTTCCCATGTCGCCGACGAAAGCCGAATCACGATCGGCCAAAATACCGCGAACGAATTCCGCGACCGCTTGGTCGAACTCGGGGTCCGGGCTTAACCAACTCGTGTGCGTCTTCGCCTCGTGAAATGCCTTTTCGCAATATTGCACAATTCGGTTCACATACTGCTCCCAGCCGGAGTCATCGACTGGATTAAGCGGCCAAGTTCCCGCCAACGTTTGATAGATCAAATACTCTTCGTTGGCGTCTGGCGACGGGACGCCGTCGAGTTCGCGCTTTGAGCCGGCGTTCATCGTTTGCCAACGCTGGATCGCCGCGATCCATGGCTCGGGAATCTCGCTTAAGACATTGAGCCGCGCGCGGACGTCTTCGCCCCGTTTGGTGTCGTGAGTTCCGGTGGACGACATCGCGCTCGGCCAGCCCTGCTTGCGCTCTTGAACGAGCCGATGAAACTGATCGGGCGTGATCGCCCCCAGCGCCGGGTCGCCGCCGACCTCGTTGAGCGACGCGAGCGGATAAAACCGATAGAACGCCGTGTCTTCCAAACCCTTGGCCGCGATCGGGCCAGTGACCTGCTGAAATTTGAGCACGAATTCCCGTCGGGCTTGCCGCTGATCGTCGGTTAGTCCAGCAGGGTCTTCGAGCAAGAGCACCGTTTGAATGAAGTCGAAAAACGACGGGCTCATCGCCGCGTTGCGCCGCCGAGCCAGCCGCACGGCGTCTTTGATCCGCCGTCGGTCCGCGTCCCGCACCGTGTCCACGCCCGGGCGAATATAAGTGCGATACACCTGAAAACAGGCCACCACGTCCCGCAGCGCCCGATGCAGCGACGGCCGAGTGAAATCGCGCGACCAGCGATGCTGATCGGCGATTCGCACCAGTTGATTCGACAAGACGTACAACTCGCTCGAAAGCGACGAGCCGAGAATCGTTCGCTTGCTGTCGAACAGCACTTGAGCGAACGAATCCCATTGCCGCGTGAAGTTGACGTAAGCAGTGCGTAAAGCGCTGACTCCCTTGCGATCCGCCAACAGACCGTTCAACCAGTTGAGAAACTCATAGCCGGTGGCGCCGTCGACGGGCCATTCTTGCGGCAGAGACTCATCGAGACCGAGAATCTTTTCGACGATCAAGTAAGGTGTGCCGCCCGTGTGCGAAGAAACCTCCGGCGCGTCCGCTCGCGCGGCCAATTGTTCCTGCCCGCGCTGCCGAAGCGTTTCCAAGTAGACCTGCGGATCGAGCAGTCCGTCGGCGTGGTCGACGCGCAGTCCCGTAACCCAGCCCTGCTGAAGGAATCTGAAGACGGCCACATGGACCTCCTCGAATACGCTCGGCTGCTCGACGCGAATCGCGGCGAGCGTGTCGACGTCGAAGAACCGGCGGTAGTTGATTTCGTCCGTCGCCACTCGCCAATAAGCCAGTCGATAAGGTTGATCGTTCAAAAAGGCTTCCAGCAGATTGAAGCTCGGCGGGTCGTCGGGATGGCCGTTGTATTCCAGCAGCGTTGCCGAGAGCGCGTCGCGAACCTCGATGCTGCCGGTTACCAGATTGGCCAGCCGGCGCCGCGCGATCTCCTTTTCACGATAGCGCTCTTGAACCGCGTCCGGGCTGCGACCGCTCCGCGAAGGCAAATGTTCAAGGGCCGTGACGATGCTCTCCAGCTCCATTCGCTGCGGGTTATCCGCCACTAGGATGGGTGATACATGTTCGACGACGCGCTTCAGAATCGGCGTCCACGAATGGTGGTCCGTGGGAAACCGGCGATTGAAATAGCGGACGAAGAAATTCTGCTCTTCGTAGATCAACTGCAGCTGCTGCGCTTCGAGCACTTTGCCGAATTGATCGCCGAGCACCGCGAGCAGAATTTTCCCTTGCAGCGCCGACTTCGGCGGGTCCCAGTCGATATCGAAAAATTCGGCGTGCGGCGAACTGGGGCCATTCTCCAAAACGTCTTGCCACCAGACATTGTGCGGGTCGTCGATACCCATGTGGTTCGGGACGACATCCAGCACCAGACCCAAATTAGCGCGACGAAGGTCTTCGGCAAACGCCTTGAGATCGTCCTCCGTCCCCACCTGCGGATCGATTTGCCGCGGGTCGGCCACATCGTAGCCATGCGTGCTGCCGCGGCAAGCTCGAAAAAATGGCGCGAGATAAGCCGCGCCGATCCCCAAATCCCGCATGTAACCCACTAACTTACGCGCGTCCTCGAACCTCAATTGCCCAAGCATTTGAAGACGATAGGATGCGAGCGGGATCAATGTTTCAGTGGACTGCACTAGAGGAGGAGCTTTCGGATTGGCGCTGGGTGGTCAATTGGCGGGCGCCGCGAGATCGATACCATAGCCGCGGCATCCTGCTGCGCCGCACAGTTTTTCTGCATCAGCTTAACGGCGCAGCAGGATGCTGCGGCTATGTACGGGCCATCAATCTTCGCCTTGCGATTTCGTGAAGCCCGGGGCGCCGTCGAATATTTGCAATTTCTCGACGTGGCCCCAGCCGTGTTTGGCGCCCACGGCCAAGAGAAGTTGCGACAATTGCCGATCGTTTAGCTGTGCGGCCGCGTCGCGCATCATGAACCGGCATCGCCATTCGTCCACGCAATCGGTAATCGCGCCAATCGACGGGTACACGACCGTCCCTCGGTTTGAGATCAGCTTCAATCGCAACGGCGAGTCGCTGCAAATCTGCTCGAGACTATACCCGAGCTCACTGGGCGAAAGCGGCGATTCGACGAAGATATCGACGCCGATGACGCTGCGCGATTGGGCTGTGACGAAATCCGGGGCCGGACTGATCTGCGGCAATTTGATCGGCCGATAATCGCGAACCCGCCACTTCTGCGACACGCGACCGAGATTTCCAAGCACCGTGTCGGTGAAGACCGTCGTCGAAACGCCCTTGTCGTAACCCACCACATCGCCGGTCCGGGCCTTGCCATCTTCCAAGGTCACCAGCACGGCGTTTTCGATTTTGCTAGCCGCCTCAAACTCGCCCAAATGCCGGAGCATCATGACGGCCGAGAAGATTACGGCCGTGGGATTAATCACGTCTTTACCGGCGTACTTCGGCGCCGAACCGTGGACGGCCTCGAAGATGGCCACGTCGTTGCCCAAATTGGCCGAGGGCGCGAATCCCAGCCCGCCAACCAGCGCCGACGTCAAATCGCTGATGATGTCGCCATTCATGTTCGTCGTGACGATCACATCGAACTGCTCCGGTTTCTTCACAAGCTGGTGGGCGCAGTTGTCGACGATGATGTGGCTCGAATTGAGGCTCGGATATTCCGGCGCGATCTCCTCGAACGTACGCTTGAGCAGCCCCTCGGTCATTTTCATGATGTTCGATTTGGTCGCGCAGTGGACGGTCTTGCGTCCTTCGGCCAGGGCAAACTCAAATCCCAGCCGGACGATCTTTTCGCAGCCCTTTCGCGAAATGACTTTTAGACACTCGGCGACGCCTGGCGTCTGCATATATTCAATGCCGGCGTAGAGGTCCTCGACGTTTTCCCGGACGATGACCAAGTCGATGCCGCGCCCGCTATAGGGAGTCGTGACACCGGGAAACTCGCGAACGGGTCGAATGTTTCCATACGTCTCGAACAGTTTGCGGAGTGTCACATTGGCGCTCTTTTCGCCGAAGCCGACCGGTGTCGCCAGCGGACCTTTGAGCACGCAGCGAGTGCGGCCGACCGATTCGATCGTCTCTTGGGGGACTCCCGAGGCGATGCCCTGCTTGAACACGCTCGCCCCGGCCGCCCGCTCTTCCCATTGAATGGGAGCGCCGACCGCTTCGATCAATCGCCGCGCGGCCAAGATGCATTCGGGCCCGACGCCGTCGCCGGGAATGAGCGTGACCAATTTCTTTGCAGCGGTGGCGGCAGACGACATCCCCAATCTCCTTTGATTTCATTAGACGAAGCGTGACCGTGTGTTATCGCTCTGCCGACAAAACTGTCAAGGGCGTGCCGTTTGTTGGCGACGTGGCCGAGCGAAAATAGCGATAGCTACACTCGCTCGACGATCATCGCCACGGCATTGCCACCACCGAGGCAGAGGGCGGTGAGACCGGTTTTGAGATTCAACCGCTTGAGGTTGTAAAGCAGCGTCACCAAGGTGCGAGCTCCGCTGGCGCCGATCGGATGTCCCAGCGCGATCGCGCCACCGCTGATATTGGTCTTCGCCGGATCCAGACGCAGTGGTCGCATACAGGCCAAGCCCTGCGCGGCAAACGCTTCGTTCAACTCAATGAGATCCAGATCGGCGACCGTTAGCTTGGCTTTGTCCAGCACGCTTTCGATGGCCGAGACGGGGGCGATGAAAAGTTCCTTGGGACGCACGCCGCTGGTGGCCGTCGCGACGATTCTCGCTTTGATGGTCTCGCCCGAAGCAGTCGCCGCAATCGCCTCGCTGGCGACAATCACCGCCGCCGCGCCGTCGCTGATTTGCGAAGCGTTGCCGGCGGTCACCGTCCCATCGCTATTAAAGGCAGGGCGCAGCTTCGCGAGCGCCTCGGCCGTTGAATCTGCCCGCGGGCCCTCGTCTTTGCTGACGGTTACCTCGCCTTGTCGAGCTTTCACTTTGACCGGCACGATCTCGGCGTCGAAGTGTCCGGCGACTTGAGCCGCGACGGCCCGCCGGTGGCTCTCCAGAGCCAGCGCGTCTTGATCCTCGCGGCTGACATTGCGGCTGGTCGCGATGAAATCCGCCTCGTGTCCCATCGCGACGTCTTCGGTGGCGCACCATAGCCCGTCGTGCTGCAACGAGTCGATCGTTCGATGATCGCCGAATTTCCAACCTTCGCGAACGCCCATCAGCAAATGCGGTGAGCGACTCATATTCTCCATCCCGCCGGCGGCGATCGCCCGGGCGTCACCGGCGCGAATCACTTGATCGGCCAGCATGACCGCCTTCAGGCCCGAGCCGCATACTTTATTGATGGTCAGCGCGCCGATCCAAGGCGCTAGACCACCCTTGAGCGCCGCTTGCCGAGCTGGCGCTTGACCGACGCCCGCGGTTAACACGCAGCCCAAAATGACTTCGTCGATCGAGTCGGGCGCGATGCCGGCGCGCCGCAGCGACTCGCGCACCACCACCGCGCCGAGTTCGGGCGCCGGCACGGAGGCCAAGCCGCCGAGAAATTTTCCGATCGGCGTGCGGCAGCCGGCGATGATGAAGGAGGATGAGGAAGAGGTCATGGGGAAAGGAATGACGAATGTCTAAGAAACGCGAACCAAAAGTCAACTGGGTAGCCGGGGCTGGACCGAAGGAAAGCCTCGGTGGCCTGCTCTCCGTGTCGAATCCACTCTCCGGGGCTTCGGTGAGGCGCCTCCCGCCCCGGGCGCCCGACTAACTGTATATTCTCAAATTCTCTTTCACGATTCGGCGGCAGCCAGATGCACTCGGACACCGACCTCGTGGCCATCGCGGATGACGTTGATTACGACATCCTCGCCGGGTCGGTGGGCCTCGATCGCATTCAGAAAATCATCGGCCGTGAGCGTCTTCACTCCGTTTACTCCCACGATCGTATCCGCCGCCGATTGGTCGATCGTTTCCGTTTCGTAGGTGAAGGGGCCCTGTCGCTTCCGCTGTTTCACGAGCTTGAAACCTCGCAGACCGGCCTGCTCCGCGGGACCGCCGGTCGCCATCGTAACGATTTTCAGCCCACGATCGTTCGGCACGGGATACACGCGAGTGATCCCCGTCTCGGGACGAACGACATGCCCTTTTTCGATCAATTGCGGCACGACGCGCGCGATAATGTTCGTGGGAATCGCAAACCCGACGCCCGTATTCTGCCCCGTGCGACTAGCGATCGCCGTATTCATCCCAATCAGCCGGCCGTGACTATCGAGCAGCGGTCCGCCGGAATTGCCGGGGTTGATCGCGGCGTCGATTTGAATGATGGATTTGATCGTACGGCTGTTGCGGGCGGGGATCGAGCGGTTGAGATTCGACACAATGCCGGTGGTGAGCGTTCGCTCGAGTCCGAACGGATTGCCGATGGCGAACACCTTTTGACCGACCTTCAATCGCGTCGAGTCGCCGAACACGACGGGGAAAAGAACTTCCGGCGGCGCGTCGATTTTCAAAACCGCCACGTCGCTGGACACATCGCGACCGACAAGCCGCGCTTCGTGCGACGACCCGTCGAACAACGTTACTTTGATCTCATGGGCGTCTTCGATGACATGATAGTTGGTGAGGACGTGCCCTTGCTTGTCGAGGACAGAGCCCGAGCCGGCGCCTTCCTGCGAATTGTCGAACATCAAAAAGCCGTTGCCGGCGATCTTGGTGTCGATGTTGACGACCGCCCGGTTGACGTTCTCATAAACGGCGACGCTGACGCGTTCCTCGGGAGTTAGGTCGTCGACCAGCGGCTGTTGAAAAGCGGCGGCCGGCGGGCGATTTTGAACAGGGCCGATCTCGGGGCCCGGCCGCAACGGTTCGGCGCGCGGCCGCGGTGGCTCGGCGCGCGGCAGATCCGGTCCAAGGGGCTCGGCCGCGCCGGCTCGATTGGCGACAACCGGGGCGGCCGGACGCAAGGCGGCGATTCCCAATCCAAGCAGCACGCTGACAAGGCACAAGACCACGTTTTTTCGCATCGCTGATGTCCTATTCGAGACGCATTACCCTGCCGCTTCACCAAGAAAGCCCCCGGATCAATCGGCAAGACTCATTTAATTGGTCCCCGCCTAGAAAAATATACAATTGACCAGCGGCGGGCGAGATCAAGAATCCGCCCTGAGTCGTTCCTATTCGTTGCTTGTCACCGTTCTCCGGGCGTTTTGGCCATCATTTCTGTCGTCAATGGACTGAAAAGCGGTACAGTGAAAGCGCCTGGACAGGCTCAAAGCCGGAGATCGGGAGTCGCCGTCGGGACGGTTCGCGGCGATCGGGGACGAACCAAGCCGCAATCGTCCCAGAAAACTCAGGGATTTTTGTAGCGTATCGCTGGCCGAGTAAATAAAATAAGCGAAGCCGGGTCGTAGCGTCGTATGCTTTTCGTCCCGCTCATTTCACCACTATCTCGCGGGTCGGTATCTGTTGGCTTTTCTTTTCGACGTGCCTGTTATGGCGCTCGCGGAACAACGCCGCTAGCACGTCGCGTTTGTACTAAGGAGCACTGAGTCATGTCCAAGTCCAATCGCAGTTGCTGGATGCGGGCGATCGTTGGTTTCAGCGGCGTGACGCTGGGGCTGATGGCCGCAGCCGCGCAGGCTGCCGGCCCGAGCACAGAGGCCGCTCGAGTCGAGACGTACAAAGCGGCCGACGGCGCGAGTTACTTCGCTCTCAGCCTGCCCGCCGTGGCGGCGACCGCCAGCGAGGCGAACGACATCGTCGTGCTGTTCGACACGTCGGCGGCGCAAGTCGGCGAATATCGCGAGAAGTCGCTCGAGACGCTGTCGGCCATGCTCCAGAAATTGGGCGACCGCGACCGCGTGCAATTGCTTGCCGTTGACATAAATGCAATACCACTCACGACGGCCTTCGTCGCTCCGCGTGGACCTGAGATGACTGCCGCTTTGACGAAGCTCCGCGGTCGCGTGCCGCTGGGCGCCACGGACATGGGCATCGCGCTGACCAAAGCGATCGACAGCTTCAAAGCGGACAGAGCGTCCGCCGCAAAGTCACTCGTCTATATCGGCGACGGCGCCAGCCGCGCCAACGCCATGGCCGACGAGTATGAATCGATCGTCGATCAGTTGGTCGAGAATCGCGTCGCCGTAAGCAGCTTTGCCATCGGACGCGCCATTGACGCCACGCTCCTGGCGTCGCTGGCCAACCAGACGGGCGGAATGTTGATCGTCAATAGCGATCCCCTCACCGATCGCGATCCACCGAGTTTGAACAGCCGGGAAGTCGGCCACCGATTGGCGCAGTTTGCCACGTCACCCGTCGTGTGGCCGACGACACTCGCGCTGCCGAAGGAAGTCGCCGATGTCTACCCGAAACACGTTCCGCCGCTGCGGACCGACCGCGACACGGTGCTGGTTGGCAAGGGAACCCCCAGTGCGTCGTTCGACCTGAAGCTCGAAGGCCAGTCGCAAGGCAAACCGGTATCGATCGGATGGACGGCCACCTCGACCAAGTCGAACCCCGAAAATGCATATTTCGTCCAGGTGTACGACGCGGCTCGCGGCGATGGCGGCTACCGCCTGCCGACCGTGGGAACCGATGGGCTGCACGAAGCTCGCCGCCTGGTGAATCTGGGCGCCCAGGGCCTGGCTCGGCTCGGCTCCCAGGCCGTCGCGACCGGAAACGTTCAGCAAGCCAAACTGCTAGTTGGCGAAGCGCTGCGTCGCGATCCGACGAACCAACGGGCGATCATGATTAAGGATCAACTCGATGGTCTGGGAACAAGAGTGATTCCCGTCGCACAAGTCGAGCCGCTTCCGCAGGGCGCTTCGGCGCCGACTCCGCCGGCGCCGGATACATTGCGAATTGTCAACCCGCCGCCGGCGGGCCCTCCGACGCCCGACGAGCAAGGAGCCCAGTTCCTCACCGATTTCAACCGCCGGCAGGCCGTGCTCAGCGGGAGAATCATCGCCGATGTCAATCAAGCCTTGCAAGAGGCCCGCGGACGCGTCTCGATCGATCCGGATCGGGTGATCCAGGACCTTGCTCTGAAACGCGAAAGCGTCATGCGGGCTGCTGAGCTTCCGGGCGAAACACGAGCCCAGTTGCGCAAGCAGATCGAAGATGTGCTGTCGCTCGCGCAGACTCGCAAGCGGGAACTCGAAGCCAACAACGTCGCCGCTCAGCAGCGCGTCGCCCAGGCGGTAGCCAATCAGAGAATTCAAGAGGGTCTCGTTCGCAACGAGCTCAAGGTCAAACAGCTCTTGGAACGAATGAACGCGCTGATGTCCGAAGGCGTCACCGAGGATAACGAGGATCGATTCGTGGAGGCCGAAAGAGCGGCCGCGGAAGCCGTTCATAGCGACCCGGATAATGCCGTGACGGCATCGGCCGCGATCAACGCCCGGTTTCAAACGGTCACGTTCCAAAACGCCCGTTTTCGCGATCAAGAGCAACGAAACTTTTTGTCCACGATGCATTTGGTCGACATTTCGAGCATTCCGTTTCCGGACGAACCTCCGATCATCTATCCGTCGGCCGACCGTTGGCGTCAGTTGACAAAAGATCGCGAACGGTATCGCTCGGTCGATCTCAAGAACCCGGGCAGCGCCGAGGCCAAGATTCTCAGGGCCCTCGACGAGCCGACCGAAATGGACTTTATTTCGACGCAACTTAAGGACGTGGTCGACGCTCTCAAGATCCGCCACGGAATCGAAATCCAACTCGATCTGAAAAACCTGGCCGACGCCGGCATTACGCCGGAAACGGAAATCACTCGCACGCTGAAGGGCATCTCGCTGAAGTCGGCCCTGCGTCTGATGCTCGGCGAAAAGGAAATGAACTTCATCATCGATCATGAAGTGCTGCTGATCACCACGGACGCCAAGGCTAAGGAGAAGACGGTCACGAAGGTGTATCCCGTGGCTGATCTCGTGCTACCGATCGCCATCAATCCGTCGGTGAATCCGTTTCAGACGGGCGGCGGTTTGGGCGGCCAAAACAGCGTCAATAGCGGTCAAAACGGCGGCATGAACGGTGGCGGGTTCGGGGGCGGTTTTGGCGGCGGCGGCGGTGGCGGTGGCGGATTCGGGGCGGGCGGTGGCGGTCAATTCGCCGTCGCCGACCCCATTGATGCCTCGGCGAAGTCGGCTGCGACGGTCTCGGTTAAAGCCGAATCGAAGCCGGCGGCTGAGCTGAAACTGTCCGGCCGCGTTGAGGTCTCGCCGGCCGTCGTGGCGCCCGTGCAACAAATTCGCACGGAAGAAAAACTGTCGCCAGTTGCCCGAATCAAGGTCGAAGGCGCCGATCGCGATCGGGCTTGGGACAAGTATTTCGCCGACCTGCCGACTCCCGACAAGGATCGCAGCCTGTCGGTCGGTCGCCAGCGCGATCACGCCGTTCGCGAGACGGCTCGCCAATTGACCTCGGAGCGGAAGTTCGCCGACGTGGCCGCCATGCTTCGGGCCGCTCTCCGCAATGGCTACGGTCAGCCTTGGATGTACGAGGCGCTCGCCTTGGCCATGCAAGCCGATAGTCAACCGCGCGAGGAAATCGAGCGGGCCTTGATGTCGGCGGTGCAGTTCGCCAATACCACGAACGATTTGATGTTCGTCGCCGCCTATCTGAGCCGCAATGGTTTCGATAGCCGGGCTCTGTCCCTTTATCGTCAGGCCTCGCAACTCGATCCTTCGCGCCATGAGCCATATATGCACGGCATCGAAGTCGCCCTGCGGCTGAACGACGTGAAGGGTATTCAGTGGGCTTGCGTCGGTGTGTTGGGCCAAGCCTGGCCGAATGACAAAATGTCGGTCGTGCAGGTCGCCCATCGGGCGGCCGCCGCCACCCTCGACCAATTGAAGAAAGACAAGCGGACCGCCGAGGCTGAGAAGTTTCAGGCGGCCATCGATCGAGCCTCGATCCGCGACTGCGAAGTTCACGTCAGTTGGACGGGCGACGCCGAGGTCGATATGTCTGTCGAGGAACCGGCTGGCTCCGTCTGCTCGTTTCGCACCCCTCGAACTTTGTCGGGCGGAATGATGCTGAGTAGCTCGGCCGACCGTTCGGACGCCGCCACCGGCGAAGGCATCTCGGCCGATTATGTCGTCACGAAGGGCTTTTCGGGCCAATACCACGTTCTCCTGCGCCGGGTGTGGGGCAAGGTGAGCGGCGGCAAGGTGACGATCGACGTGTATTCGCACCTCGGCGACAAAACGAGCACGCGAATTCACAAGCAAATTCCGCTCGGCGAGAAAGACGCTGTCGTCAATTTTGATCTCAAGGACGGCCGGCGACAAGAATCGCTAACGCAGGCTCAAGTCGCCGCCGCCACGCAGAATGTGCTCGGCGTGAATCAGGCCTTGCTCCAGCAGATGGCGGCTGGAGATCAGGCGCCGCAAGGGGTCGACGTGGGCGACCGGGGCAAGCTGGCCCAACAGTTGGCCGCTCTGAACGACCCGGCCGCGGTTCAGGCCTTGGCCGCTTCGCGAACGGTGAACGGCGTTCCGGTGAACAATCCGGTCGCCGGCAACAATCCGCTGTTCCCGTTCATTCAGCAGCAAGCCGTCGGTTTTCAGCCCGTGATCACGACCCTGCCCGAGGGAACCAACATGTCGGCGACCGCCGTCGTGTCGGCCGACCGGCGGTATGTGCGGATCAGCGTCGTACCGCTATTTTCCGCAGTCGGTGACGTGACGACATTTAACTTCACAACTGGCGCGCAGACGCTTAATGGGGGCGCCGGCCGGCCCCCCGGCGGCGGACCTTAATGGCCGCTACCATTTGATTCAAAACGCGATAGGGGCTCGAGGAATCGCCAATCCTCTCGGCGCCACTGGCTCCGCCAGGGCTGCCAAGACATGTGGCGCCCATTCAAACTAAAGCACGACCCGAATTTCGCTCGCCGGATAGATATCGAGATCCAGGCCTTCGATCAGCCCCGCCTTCAGACGTTCTACCGCGATCGCGCCCATCACCGCGTTGTCCGTGCAGAGCTTGGGCGGCGGGATGTATAGTTCCGCTTTGATGCGTCGGGTTTCGGTTTCGAGTCGATCCGATAGCGCTCGATTGGCCGCCACGCCGCCTCCGACGCACAGCCGCTGAAAACCACTTTTCGCGAGCGCAAGCAGACTCTTGGCCGCCAGGCAATCGATCGCCGCCGCCTGAAAACTCGCGGCCAGATCGGCGACCGTCTGTTCCGACAGCGGCTCCGGGCTCCGCGCCGCGTCGGGCGAACAGATGGCGTATCGCACGGCCGTTTTCAGTCCGCTAAAGCTAAAGTCCAGCCGCTCCGTGTCGCGCAGCAGCGGCCGAGGAAACGCATGGGCTCGCGAATTTCCTCGGCGCGCCGCCGCTTCGACCGCGGGACCGCCGGGATAGGACAGCCCGAGCAGGCAGGCCACTTTGTCGAAGGCTTCGCCGGCCGCGTCGTCGATCGTGCCGCCTAGCCGCGTGAAATCGAGCGGACCCGCGCAGCGATAGAGGCTGGTATGCCCGCCGCTGACGATCAACCCCACGCAGGGAAACACATCTTTGCCGGCCGCCAATCGCGCGGCGTAAATATGCGCCTGAAGATGATTCACGGCCACGAGAGGAATGTTCAATGCGACGGCCAGCGTTTTAGCGGCCGCCAACCCGACGAGTAGCGAGCCGGCCAACCCCGGCGTGTTGGCCACCGCCACGGCGCCGAGTGCGTCAAGCTTTACGCCCGCCGACTTCAGCGCTTCGTCGATTACGGGCAGGATCGCCTCGACATGGGCCCGCGACGCGATCTCGGGGACAACGCCGCCGAATCGCCGATGCAGGGCGTCTTGCGAAGCGACCGCGGACCCGAGTACCTGCAAATCGTCCGTAATGACGGCGGCGGCCGTTTCGTCGCAGGTGGTTTCGAGCGTAAGAATGAGCAAGGGGCGTGAAGCGTGGGGCGTAATGCGTGTTACCTAGCCGCGGCATCCTGCTGCG
Organism: Pirellulales bacterium; assembly: GCA_038210495.1. GTDB lineage: Bacteria > Planctomycetota > Planctomycetia > Pirellulales > DATAWG01 > JBBQWR01. The sequence continues at coordinate 31,673 of JBBQWR010000033.1, read as the reverse complement.
TCCGTCGCGATCCTAAAACATAGATCATGGCGCTCGCGCCAATTCGGTCGCGAGATAATCGATTGCCTTCTGCATTTGCCGATCGACGACGTGCTTGGCTTCTTTGCCGTTGTCGCTCGTTGCTGGTTTTTCGGCGGCGCCGTGTTTGCCGGCGATGATGTCGCGCGCCCGGCGATCGTTCATGACCTGAGCCGTTTCGGTATCGCTGAGCTTGATCTCGAAGCCGGGATTGGGCGAGACGCCCCATTCGTCGGTTTCCTTGGAATCCGGGAAGCGGTGGATGTTGTGTCCGTTGGGGCGCTGATAACTCGCCGTGGTCAGTTTCAACAGGCTCTTTCCGTCTTCGAGCTCGATCAAGTTCTGAACGCTTCCCTTGCCCCACGATCGTTCGCCGACGACCATCGCCCGGCCGTGATCTTGCAAACATGCCGAAACGATCTCGCTGGCGCTGGCGCTATAACGATTGACGAGGATGGCAATCGGAAAGCCCGTGAAAGCGTCGTTCTTCTTGGTCGCGTCCCAGACCCGCTTGGGCGTGTTTCGGCCCTCGGTGCTAACGATGCGGCCTTCGTTGAGAAACATATCACACGTTTCGATGGCCGTTGTGAGCAGGCCACCCGGATTGAATCGCAAATCGACGATCAGACCGCGCAGCTTGCGATGACGGAGATCGTCCATCGCTTTTTTAAGATCTTGTGCCGTGTCGCGGCTGAACGTCGTGATCCGGATATAGCCGATGTGCTTGTCGGCATCCAGCATGAAGTCCCAACTGTCGTCGGCCTTGCGCCGGTCGCCGAGCACCGTGTCGATGTGAATCACTTCGCGCGTGACCGACACCGTCTCCTGTTTGGCGCTGCCGGGATGCACGATCGTCAGTTTGACGCTCGAGCCGGCGTCCCCCTTGAGCTTATGCACGACTTCTTCGATATCGAGATTGGCGGTATTGTCATTGTCGATCTTGAGGATTTTGTCCCCCGCCAGCAGCCCCGCCTTATACCCGGGCGTACCCACCAGCGGGCTGAGAATTCGCAGTTGCCCATCGTCGATTGTGATTTGAATCCCGATCCCACCGAACTGGTTCTCGACCGTGTCCTTGAAGTGTCCCGCGTCGGCCGGGCCGATATAGCTGGAATACGGATCGAGCTTGCTGAGCACTCCTTTGATCGCGGCCTCCATCAATTCGCGACGATCGACTTTTTTGACATAGTTGCGATCGACCTGATCGACCGTGTCGGCCAGCGCCTTATAGAGATCGTAAAACTCCTCTTCGTCTCGCGCCGAATGCTTCTCGGCTTTCGGCTCGGCGCCTTTGTCCTGATCCGCCGCGGCGTCTTTGTTCGGCGGGGGCGTCGGTTCAACGGCCGGCTTTTTGGTATCGCTCGCCGGATCGGCGCCGATGACAAAACGGGGCGCCATTGTCGTAAGCGACAAGATCAGGAGGCCCGCCAAGAGTCGCAATCGAGTCGTCGGTCGGTATTGCATCGCGATGGTCCCTATAAACAGGGTTTTTCGTCTCACAGCCAAGTATAGGAGTGGCGTAATTGGCCGACAAGGAAGACGCCCCCTCGCGCGCATGCCAACCCGATGCGTCAGCGAGGCACGCGGCTTTCCCGATCGCCGCCTCGCTAACGCATCGGGTTGATATCGGCCGGCGCGGCGCCGAACCGCACATGATGCACCCAGGCCGGCGTAACGTTCAACCATACGGCGTCGCGGCGAATCTGATGCTGGTCGATTAGCGCCTTAAGTAGCTCGCCGATTTGCTTCACGCGTCTGCGTTCCGCCGCGCCGCTGACGAGTGTCTTGGCGTGACGAACGGCGATGTACTCGAAAAACGACAACACGCCCTCGGGTTTCAGCAGCCGCGCGAAGACATTGAGAATCCGTTCGACGTCGGCCACTGCGAAATTATTGAGCGGCAATCCCGAAACGATCAGGTCATAACAACCCGCCCCTTCGAGCTCTTCGAGGCGGCCGTGGACGATTTTGGTGCGATCGAAGACGGCTTGAAAGGCTCGTTCCCGGGCGAAGCGGGTTCGCAAGTGCGCGACGAAATCGTCGTTCAGTTCCACGAGCGTCAATCGATCGTCGGCCGCCAGAAAATGGGCAAGTCGCTCGGTGACCGCGCCAGTTCCTGGGCCGACTTCCAGAATCTGCCGGCCAGCGCCGCTGGGGCTTCGCACATATCGGCACAGCGCCGACGCTAGGGGGCGACTGCTGGGCAGGATGGCGCCGGTCGTACGATACCGGCGAAAAAATTGCTTCAGGAATACAGCGTAGTTGGAAAACAAATTCGCCATGCGGGCCCGCATTCGGAGATTGATCTGGCAGAAGGCTGGAGGATACACCAGAGCGGTCCAAACCGCCACTGCGGTCGTTCGCGGGCGCATTGGACCGCAATCTCGACACGGCGAATGGCGCCGGTACAATTGCGGCTGATGAAGGTTCAAGGAAATTGGGTCGAGGTGACAATATGGCGCTCCTGGAATTTAGCGTGACTCCGCTCGGCGCCGGCTCAAGCGTTGGCGAGTACGTCGCCCGGTGCGTGGCGATCGTCGACGCCAGTGGACTGGACTATGAAGTGCATTCGATGGGCACGATTGTCGAGGGAGATTTGGCGGCCGTCTTGGACGTCGTGCGCCGCTGCATCGAGGCGACGGCCACCGACTCCGACCGAGTGACCTGTTCGGCCAAGATCGATCTTCGCCGCGATCGGCAAGGCCAACTCAGCGGGAAGCTTGCGAGCCTCCAGCAGCGCGTCGGTCATCCGCTGCGCCGCCTGGGAGGTCAGCCCGCTTGAGCATCGAGCCAATTGCCGCCGTGCTCGGGCGCGTGCCGAGTGGATTGTTTGTGCTGAGCGCCCGTCGCGGCGATGAAGAACTGGGCATGCTGGCTAGTTGGGTCATGCAAGCCGGATTCAACCCGCCGATGATTACCGTGGCGCTCGGTCGCGACAGACCGCTCGCGGATTGGCTGATCGACGGAGTTGCGTTCGTCGTCAGCGTGCTTAGCGCCGATCAGCGGCCCCTGGTTCGTCATTTTGGCCGCGGCTTCGCGTCCGGCGAATCGGTCTTCGATGGCATTCCCATTCATCGAGCCGAAGGCGAGATTCCCACGCCGAGCGGGGCGATCGGCTATCTTCGCTGCGAGCCAATAAGTCACATCGACTCGGAGGATCACCTTATTTTCTTGGCCCGGGTCGTCGACGGCCAGTTGGACGACGGCCAAAAACCGATGGTTCACATTCGGAAGAATGGCTTGAAATACTAGCGCGATGGTTCGGCCTCCCGCCGTCGAACGTCCTTCGTGGAACGGCCGACCGATTCGCGCCACTTGCCCCGGCCCGGGCTTGGTCTAGAATCGATGAATAATCCCGATGATCCTCGGAAGTGGCTGCTATGTCGCAAGATTTCTCGCTCGAGGCCGTCGAAGTCGCGCTCACGCCGGTCGCGCGCTTCTCCGAATTCCTGCAGAGCCGCGGCAAGCGGATCACCGTCCAGCGGCGAATCATCGTCGAGCAAGTCGCCCAGCGGCACGAGCATTTTGACGCCGACCAGCTTCTGGCCGATTTAACCAAGGTCGTCGATACGCAAAAGGTGAGTCGCCCGACGGTTTATCGCACGTTGGCCGAAATGGTCGAGGCCGGTCTGTTGCGCAAAATGGATCTGGCCGGCCGCGCCGTTTACGAGCACGACTACGGCTATCCCCAGCACGATCATCTCTACTGCCAGCAGTGCCACAAGCTCATTGAGTTCTTTAGCGAAGAGCTGGAGCGAATTCGCGACGCGGTGGGGCGCGAACATCAATTTCGCGTAATCGGACACCGGCTGATCATCACCGGAATCTGCGCGGCATGCCGCCAAGCCAAGCAGCGCACCCGCCGTCTCGAGCTCGTCTAACGGCGAGCGGGGGGCGTAAACCCGCTGTCCCCAACGCAATCAACCCGTTGAGAAATAATTCGCGTTATCGCCGCGATTTCAAGACGCTCACCGCCGCCACCATCGCCAGCGCCGCCGTCTCGGTCCGCAAGATCTGTTTCCCTAGACCCACCATCCGCCAGCCCGCCTCGCGAGCTTGGTCGACTTCCGCTTCCGTAAATCCGCCCTCGGGCCCAATCGCGATCAGCACCTCGTTTTGCACGATCACGTCTTCCAGCGCCGAAGCCACGGCGACTTGCGGCTGACCAAAACTCCCGAACCCCGACTCCCGATTTCCGACTTCTCCGAGCGTCGCCGCCGGTAGTCCTTCCGGATGAGCAAACAGCCGCACGGTCGCTGGCGACTGAGCCAAAAAATCACCGATCGCCACGGGCTCGGTAATCTCCATGAGCCGATTGCGCCCGCACTGCTTCGAGGCCTCGACGACCGCGCGCTCAAATCGCTTCAGAGCGTCACCGCTCGGTTGAGCCACGCCTCGCTTGGCGATCAGGGGCGTCAGGCGAGCCGTGCCTAGCTCCGTGAGCTTCTCGACAAGCCACTTTTGCCGATCTCCCTTGGGCATCGCCACGCCAATGGTGATCGCTATAGGCAGTTCGCGATCGACCTCGCGGCGCGCGCCGGCTTCCAGCCTGATGACCGACCGTTCGACGTTCACGACCCGGGCGGAATGCTCGCCGCCATCACCGGAAAACAGGATCACGTCCAGCCCCGGCTTGGCCCGCAGGACGTGAATGAGATGATGTGCCTCGGGACCATCCAGGGAGACGGCGCCAGCTACCAGGGGCGGCGGGTGATAAAATCGATCGGGCAAGAAAATCGGCCGCGTTAAAGACGAGCCATAGGGTTGTGGCGTGCTAGCTTCAAGTCTCACGCCGATTATACCGATTGGATAAAAGTTAGGAATCCGACGCCAGGCCGGAGGCGGCGTCGTCGACTAGCCGCCCACCTTGTTTTTGGAAGCGAGTTCACGGATGAATGCAACCACCCAGAGTCCGACCTATCGCATGCACTGGGGTTTGCGCGAGACGCCGTTTCGGGGCGGGCTCGATCCGCGAAACTTCTATGAAAGTCCGACGCACGAAGAGGCGCTCGCCCGCGCCCATTTTCTCGTCGAAGAACGGCAGCGCTTGGGGTTGCTCAGTGGCGACTCGGGAACGGGCAAGTCGATGCTGCTCGAGGTGTTCGCTCGGCATTTGCGGCTCGGCGGCAGCCAAGTGGTGAATCTAAGCTTGCTGGGCATGAACCTGCGCGAATTTTTGTGGCTCACATCGGCCGACCTTGGCCTCAATCCCGATAGCCGCGCCGATGTGTTCCGCTTGTGGCGGGGCGTGCTCGATCGGATCACCGAAAATCGCTATCAGCAGCTTGACACGGTCGTGCTCCTGGACGACGCGCACGAAGCGTCGCGCGAAGTGCTGGAACACGTGGCCCGGATTGCCCAGGCCGACAAAGGCGCCCAATCGCGGCTGACGATCGTGCTATCGTTTGCGGCCGGTCGGGCCGGCGCGCTGCCCCAGCGGCTCTTGGAGCTCGCCGAATTGCGGATCGATATCGAGTCCTGGTCGGAGCCGGAGACGGCCGGCTATTTAAACTGGTCGCTCCAGCGGGCAGGCCGCAAATCGCCAGCCTTCAACGAACAGGCCATAATTTGCCTGCACTCGTTGTCCGCCGGAATCCCTCGCCGGGTGAATCAATTGGCGAACCTCTCGCTGGTGGCAGGCGCCAGTCGTCGGCTTGCGCTGATCGACGCGGAGACCGTCGAATCGGTGCATCTCGAACTCGGCATGCTGAACGCCGCAGCGTAGGCTACGGCCGTTTTTCGGCGCAACGGGCGGCAGCCTTTCTTCAAGCGTTTGGTGTGTCAGATTCCGTTCAGGATCTGTCTGAACGACGACGAGGCGATCGGCTCGATCCTGATGCCATTCGCTTATATTGTCTCGCTGGCATTTGTCGAACCGCAAATGCGACAGAAAGCTTTACCGCAAGGTTGCTCTGGGGTACGAAAAATGCACGGTGATCGCGGGCAATTCCATTTTTCTAAATATATGCAATGAGCCCGTCGCCATGAGATCCTTCCTAGGCCTGTCGTCCCGCGTGATGCTGCTGCTTGTTGTCACCCTGGAAATCGGCCGCGCCGCGCCATCCCTCGGCGCCGAGACTAAACCCGTTCCCGACGCATTGACCTCACGCGTCTGGACCGACGCGACCGGGCGATTCTCGACTCGGGCGACGTTCGTCGGCGGCGATCGATCGTGCGCTCGCCTGCGCAAGCTCAACGGTGTCGAGATCGCGATCGCGATGGAACGCCTGAGTGACGTCGATCGGCGGATCGCGCGAGAGTTGCTCAAATCGCACAAAGATGGCCCGGCGGGGGTCGCCGGCTCACCCGTCCTGCACACGGTCGCCAAGGCGATCACGTCGCTTGCCGTCAAATTGCCCGAGAGCATCACCGGCACGGAAATTCCCGCGATTCTTGACGCCACTACGGCGGGCGCCCGGCCATTTTTGGCGCCCGCGTCGCAGGATGTTCCCAAGAACATGATCTATGTGCGACTGTCGCGGCAGTTCTTGGAGAAAACGGCCGCTAGGAACGTTGATCGGCAAACACCCGTGGTCGATGTCGTTTTGGGCGCCCAAGTCTGCGGGACATCGCATACCGTGGGCCGCGTCGACTATCAATTGCAGCCCAACGATCGAGCCGGCGTTGCCGCGTTGCGCTTCACGGGGTCAACCGCTTTTGACAGTGTCGCCTATGCCGGTCCCGTGCGAGTGTTTACCTCGGGTGTCACTCGATTCGAGTCGACGAAGCCGATCTGGATGGACGCCGCTGGAATGCATTCTAGCCCGGCGGTCACGACAGCACGAACGCATTCCACAATTACCGGGGTCGACTCGACGCTGCCCGGCTTGCGTGGACGAATCGCGACCCGCATCGGTTCGCGGAAATCGGCCGAGAGTCTCGCGCAGGCCGAATCGATTACGGCCGACCACACGCGGATCGCCATCGAACGCGACTTCAACCGCGAAACCGACCAGCAATTGGCTGGTATTTGGAAATCGGTGAGCGATCAGATCGCCACGTTGCCGCTCGATAGAACCATGGGCACGGCTCAATTGAAAGTGAGCAGCACCCGAGATGCGATTGAAGTCGTCGTGCTCGGCGCGGCTAATGCTCCCGAGATCGGGGCGGCGCCCTCGTCGCTTAAAGAGGGCGCGGCAGTCGAGGCCTATGTCCACGCTGGGCTGTTGACGAAGTTCATGGCCGGCGCGGCGTCGTTGAATAATTTACCCCCGGCGGCGGCACAAATAGCTTCCGCGCCGGGCGCTCCGCCGCTGCAGCCACGGCAAATGCGATGGTCGGCCGATGGCCAATGGCTGGCCATCAGTTGGCAAGCCGGCGGGGAGACGATCGAACAAATTGGCAAACCGGCGGCCATCGTCGCGCGACGAAATTAGTCGCGGGGCAATTCTCCGGGGCTTCGGCGAGGCGCCTCCAGCCCCGGGCACCCGGCGGCGCCTCCAGCTGGCGAACTAACCGGGTCTAATATTTTCGGTCGTCGCGGGCGAAGTAGATATTCAAGAGCGTATTGCGCTCGCCGGAACCCTCGGGCAACGACTCGCGGCCATGCCAGCTTTTCTTGCGTAGCGAATTCGACACGGCGAACGCATAACCGCTGTTTGGCTGGAAGACAAACTGCTTCACCTTCTGAAACCGGCCATGCCAGGAGTAGAGGCCCTTCAGCGACTTGAGCCGCCATTTGTAGAGCGCGGTGCCCAAGTCGAGTTGCGACCGGTCGCGAGGCAAATAGAACTGCATCGTGACGATCTTCGCCCGGCCGTCCGGATGCGGGGCGATCTCGTATCCATCCAAATCGCGAAACAGCGACGGCTTGCTGAATGTGGTGATCTTCGTCGTCTCCGCTCGACTCACGCCGAATCGGGCCGACAGATCGGTAGATAATTTCTGAAACACGAGCTTCTTCAATTCGGGCGATTGCAGCACGCCGGCGATCGCCTCCCAAAACTCGCGTTTCTCGGCCGGTAGTTTGCCGAGGTGCTTCTCATCGAGCGACATCACATCGCGGGTGCTCTGGCCTTTGGCGTTGTGATAGTTGTCCACCGACAGCGGCTCGTACTCCGCCGGCGCCGGCATGAGCTCCATCATTTGCTCGTAAATGTCGTCGGGAAACACGTTCTCGAGATAGAAATGCGAGAACGGCTCGTCGTGAGCAGGGGTCCGCCGTAGGCGCTGCAGCAAATGATCGAGGACGTAGTCGCGAACGCTTTGCTGCACATTGACCGTGGCCATGCCAAGTTCTCCATTCCCATGCCGAGCGAGAAATCGCTGTTCGAACGATTTACGAGGGCGGGATTCAATCGAAATCGCCACGGCCGGTCAAGAGCAGTCGCTGGACGCGAGAATCGCGGAACGCCTACAATAAGGCCTCCCCCCAAAATATGTCCGGGATTTCGCCAAGTCGGAGAATCTACCGTGGCTCAAGGCTTGCCTGTTCGTGGATGTCGCGCCGGCCGGTTGACCGTCGCTCTTTGCTCGACGTTGGCGGCATGCGGCTTGATCCCGCCGACCAATTTAACAATCGCCGCGGAGGCCTCGCCGGCCGCCGACACAAACTTGCGACGCGCGGCCGAACTGATTCCACGGCTGGGCGACCCCCATTTTCAGGCTCGCGACGCGGCATCGGGCGAATTGTCCAAGATGGGCATCGAAATCAAACCAGTTCTGGCCGCCGCGCTCAAGGACGCCGATCCCGAGATTCGCGCTCGCGCCGGCCGATTGCTGACGGCCGTAATCGAGGCCGATTTTCAGCATCGTCTGGCCGTGTTCGCCGACGATGTCGACGATGCGCAGCGGCTCGATCTGCCCGGCTGGTCTCGGTTTAAATCGACGATCGGCGCCGACCGGGCCGCGAGAGCTTTGTTCGTCGAGATGCAGCGGGCCGAGCCGTCGCTGATGGCCGCCTACGATCAGGGCGCGGACGCGGTCGCGAAGTCGTTGCAGTTACGGATCCATGCGGCCGCCGCGACGGCGCCCATGATGCGATTCGGCGGCGCCCAGAACGTCAATCAACTCAGCACCCCCCGAGTCGCGGCGCTTTTCTTCGTCGCCTCGGACAAGGAGATCAAGATCGGCAGCGATTCGGCGGAAGAGATGCATACATTTTATTATTTCCCCCCCGCGTTCAGCATGGCCCTCAACGCCGGGCCGCAATCCGATTTGCTGAAACGGATTCTCGGCGCCTGGATCGGTCGCGACGCCAGCCCGGACACGCTGGAGACCAATCTGCAAGTCGCCTTGCAAATGAATTTGAAGGAAGGCTTGGCGCCGGCGCTCGCCGGTTTGCAGCGGGCTGGACTGACGCCGCAGGCCAAGATGACCGCCCTAATCGCGATCGACAAGTTTGGCGGCAAAGACCATCTTCCCGCGATCGCCCCCAGTCTGAAAGATACCGATGTGTGCCGTGCTATGCCGCTGGGGCCCAACGAGCCGATTAAGCAGCTTGAGGTTCGCGATGTGGCCCTGGCCGTCAGCATTCGGCTTTCCGGCGAGGAGTCGACGAAATTCGGAATGAAGCCGATTCAGCAGAATCAAATCCTGCTGTATCAACCGCAGACAATGATGTTCAATTCGCCGGCCGAGCGCGACGCCGCTTTCAAAAAATGGGCCGATCATCTATCGGCTGCGAAGAAGACGACAACTGGAATCAAGGAAGAGGCTAAAAAGTAGCGTTTTCGATGCCTGCGTGTCCAATCGCAGCCATCGCTCCTCTGACGGTCCGGCCTCCCGATGGTGGGATGGAACTGAACGTGGCACAGCCATCTTGCCTAGTGTTACCGACGTTGCACGGGCATCTTACCTATATTGCCCGGTTGTGGGGTTGTGGTCGCCCCTCGCTCGCTCCGACTGCCCTTGCAGCCCACAAATGACCCCGCTAAACTCCGCGCCCAGGCCGTTTTCCGCCTATTCTGGCTACAATCGGCCCTGAGTCCCTTCGCGCGGCGGCAATTCGTGCCGCAAAGTCTTGTAATCGAAAATCGGGCTTTTAGAATGGACTGAAGGCCCCAGCTCTCCTAAATCCCAGCGGTGACTTATGAGGACGACGGGTCTTGGCGCCTTAATCGGCGCCGGTCTGATGCTGTTGGCTGTAGTGCTGTTGAACGCCCGCAACGAAGCCGGCGCGCAGCAGCGAACGGCGAACGTCGAGGCCGGCGGCGAGCTTATCACACTCACTTCGACAACGCCCGACAATCGGCAGCAACTCATCGTGATCGATCCGCGCACGCGAGCGATGAGCGTTTATCACATCGACACCACCACCGGGGTCGTATCGCTCAAGAGCGTTCGCAATTTTCAATACGATTTGTTGATGTCCGAATTCAATTGCGTCAGTCCGATGCCGCGAGAAATACGAGCGATGCTCGAAAAGCGCTAACACATATTCATGGCCGCGTTCGCTTGCGACGCGCTTCGATTGCAACCTTACTTAGATTCAATCCTAGGACGACTCGCGATGTTCGAATATCGCGTGGAGCACAGACGATACCCGCCATGTCGAGCAGAGCGCAGGAGAGCCTGCTCGATGGCAGCCGCCGGATCGAAAGATTTCGGCTAAGGAGTCGCGATGGCCGGTAAGTTCATCGAAATTGACGAAGCCGCTCGCATGTTGGGCGTGACCGCCGACGAAATCAAGCGGTTGGTCGATCGCAAGGAAATTCCCCAACCCTTGCGAGGCACCGACCCGCCGAAATTCCGGCAAGAAGACATCGAACGCGCGATTAAGGATCGAGCCGCCGGCTCCGGCATCGGGAGTTTGATGCCCGATTTGGAGTTCGACAACGATTCGATTTTGCTGAGCGAAAAAGAACTCGGCCAATCAGTCGAAAGCGCATCGAGCACGATTATCGGCAAGGGAAGCCCACATGGACCCGTCACGGATAGCGATATCCGCATCGCCGGCGACCCGTCGCTGAGCGACGTCACGCTGGCCGCCGACCTATCGGGTGTGGGCAGCGACGTGCGACTCGTTTTGGGCGGTTCCGACGCGAAAAAATCGATGGGCTCGGACGCGAAGAAGGCCGGCAAGTCGGACTCCAAGAAAAAGACGCCTCCCGACGACGATCTGCACGTCGCCCCGAGCGGCAGCGGTGTCGGAGCGTCCGATTTGCTCAAATTCGCCGAAGATGAAGTACGGCTGGCCGACCTGTCCGGAACGGGCAGCTCGAAAAAAGGACGTAAAGACACCACCGCCAAGAAGTCGGGCAACGTCCAACCGATGAATTACGACGATGACGACGACGTGCTAAGCGTGAAGCCGGGCAGCGACATCACTCGCGGCGCCCAAGACAGCGGCATTCACCTCGTCGATCGACAAGACAGCGGCATCTCGCTGGACGAGCCGTTGATGCTGGGCGGCTCGAACAAGGAACTGCTCGAGCTGGGCGAGGCCGACGTTATTTCGTTGGAAGAAGCGACCGACATGGAAGGGGCGACGCAGCTCCGCTCGGACGAAGACTTTTTGCTCACGCCCGCCATGGACACGGGGGGCGACGAATCGGACAGCGGCTCCCAGGTAATTGCCCTCGATGCGGACGAGGACAGCTCGGGCGTGTTTACTCCGGCCAGTTCGGGCATGGTCGCCATGCTCGAAGAAGACGCCGGCGGAACGCCCCTCGGCGGCACGGTCACCGCGGGTGGCGCCCTCATGTCGAGCTCGCTCGTCACGACGCCGGCGATTCCCGAAGCGCCATTTTCCGGTTGGGCCGTGACGGGGCTTGTGTGCTGTGCCCTGCTGCTGCTGATGACCGGCATGGTGATGCAGGACATCGTGCATAATATTTGGCGCTGGGACGGCGTGGGGGGTGTCAGCGCATCGATTTTTGATTCGATCGAAAAGACAATTGGATGGATGGATAAGTAGTCGCGCCCGCCTGGCGGGACTATAGGCAGAAGGTAGGTCAGGCGCCCCGTGCCTGGCAGCGTGACGAGTTGCTGGACTGTCAGGCACGGAGTGCCTGACCTACGTCGAAAGGAATCGAACGATGGCGTTTCTTGGCAATCGCGCTCACTATGTGGCGTGCTTGGCGGCTAGTTTTCTCACGGGCTGCCAGTTGGTCCCCTCGGGCCAGTACAACACGATGGCCCAGCAGAATCGCGCGCTCACCGAGCAGACGCACGCCCAAACCGCCGAGATCGAGAATCTCAAATCGCACGGCCATCAGATCGAAGACAAGCTCATCCTGGCCGAAGAGCAATTGGCCCTAGCCGATCAGAAGCGCGGCACGGACGAGAAAAAACTCGCCAATTACCAAACCGAGCGAAACAAGCTCCGCGACCAGTTCGCCAGCTATTCGCACGGGCCGGTCAAGATTCCGCCCGAGGTCTCGTCGCAGCTTGCCGACCTGTCGCGCCGGCATCCGAGTTTGCAGTTCGATCCGCAGACTGGCGTGGCCAAGCTGGATTCCGACGTGGTGTTCGACAGCGGCGCCGCGGAACTCAAGCCCCAGGCCGACGTGCTGTTGGCCGATCTGGCCGACATATTGCAAACGGCCGAAGCGAAGCAAATGCGAATCATGATCGTGGGGCACACGGACAATCAAAAGATCGCCGGCAAGGAAACGCGGCAGCACTTCGGAGACAACTGGCAATTGAGCACCGCACGGGCGCTGGCCGTGGCGACCTATCTGCATAAATCCGGCCTACCGGAGCAGCGGATGGGCGTGGCCGGTTACGGCGGAGAGCAAGCGATCGCCCCGAACAATTCCCCCGCCAATCGCCGCCGCAATCGCCGCGTGGAGATTTTCATCGTGCCGCCCGACACGCCGATCGTCGGCTGGACGGAGACGAGCACCAGTTTGTATTAAGACGTCGATCTTGACAGGCCGACGCCAGTCGCACTAGCATCGAAAAGATACTGAAGACTGTATTCGCGTTTTTTGAACGGCCTCCAAAATGGCAAACACGAGTCGCATCATCCGCCGCCGCTTTGGCCGCGCGACTTGTTGGCTGCTGGCGATTCTCGCTGTCGTTCTAAGCTTTGGAAACCCATCCGACTTGGTGCTTTGCATAGAGGACGATGGGGGCATGGCGATCGAGGCGCCGGTCGAACAGGCTGCTTGCCGCGAAAAGCGCGGGCAAGGTCAATCGCTGGCCGCAGCGAATCTGGAGCCGCAGTCTAGCGGCACCGGCGGCTGCGTGGACATTCCGTTGAATTTGGGCCACGGCGCGCTTCATAGGCGCTGCGGCTCGTCCACGTCGGCGTCGCGAATCCAAACCGGTCTCACGCTCGCAGGCGAAGTTTGGATTGCTTCGGCCGCCCCGCTCCGTCCGATTAACACGGGACGGGGTGGCGATTCGCCAACTTCCGGGGCGATCGAGTCGCTTCGGACGACCGTGCTGCGCGTTTGATTTCTCTATTTTTCGCGTCGGTCGGCAAACGATTGCCGTATCTCCGATGCGAATGCGCGACGCGCTTTCGCGCGGCTAAGACTTGCGGACGCCCAATGAAGGCTCGTCTTGCAGGTTGTCGTTCAACGGTCGTATCTGCTTGCTAATTTGGCGAAGCGGATTGGCATGAATGCACTCTAGGCACTTAGGTGACCGATGGACACGAGCGCGCCCAGTCAGTCAGTTTCCCTTAAGCGGCGGTGGCTGAATGGGATAACGGCCGTCGTATTGATCGGGTTCGCCGGCTACGCCGTATACGAGATGACTCGCGAGCGTGACATGCCCGCCGGAGCGTCGTCAAAATCCGACGGCGAAAGCGGAACAGCAGAACCCAAAGAGGGCGAAAGCAAACTGTCCGAAACGCAGACCGTGCAACTTTCGCCCGAGATGATTCGCAAGTTTGGAATCCGGATCGGCACGGTTCGCCGGCGCAAACTGTCTTCGGAGATTCTGGCGCCCGCCCGAGTGGCGTTCAATAGCGAGGCGATCGCGGTCGTTGGGTCGCCCGTGCAGGGCCGGATCGTCGACATCAAAGCTCGAATCGGCGATCACGTCGAGGCGAAGGCGGCACTCTTGGAAATCGAAAGCACCGAGCTGGGCGAGGCACAAAGCGAGTACCTCCAGCGCCGAAACGCGATCGCGATCGCTCAGGCCGCTATTCGGCCGCTGACCGAAATTTTCGTTCGGATCAAAAAGCTTCACGACGAAGACAAGCTGATCGGGATTACCGAACTTCAGGAACGCGAGATCGAATTGAAGAAAGCCGAAGGGGCGCTCGACTCCGCCAAGTCCGCCGCCAACGCCGCGGAGAACAAATTGCATCTGCTGGGAATGGACGGCGCCGCCGTTCAGAATCTGGTGAAATACAACCAGATCAATCCCCGCTATATCGTCCACTCGCCGCTCGCGGGCGAAGTGATCGAGCGACTCGTGAATCTCGGCGAGTTGGTAAAACCGGATCGCGAAAAGCTGCTGGTGATCGCCGAGACGCGGTCGCTTTGGGTCTGGGCCGATGTGCCAGAACCTCGCGCCGCCGAGATCGCCGTCGGCGCCCCGGTCGAGATCATCACGACGGCCGGCGCCGAGCGGTCGATCGCGGCCGCCGTCTCGCATGTCGCGGCCAGCATCGACACCGAGACGCACGCCTTGCGTGTCCGCATCGATATATCGGGCGATCGAGCGCTTAAGCCCGGCATGTCCGTGCGGGCCAAATTCAAGAACAGTTCGATCCACGACGCCTCCGAGGCCCAGTTGACGTTGCCGCAAACGGCCATTCACTCGGTCGCCGGGAAGTCGATCGTGTTTACTCCCTCCCCCAGCGATCCGAATTCCTTTGTCGCGCGACCGATTGAGGTCGGCCCCTGCGCGGATGGCATGGTTTGCGTGACCTCCGGTTTGGAAGAAGGAGAACGGATCGTGATCTCCGGCGGCGAGATTCTCAAGGCCGATTTGCTGAAGAGCAGCGCGAAGGATGAAGACTGATGATGCCGGGTGACGAGTGGCTAGTTGCGAGTGGCTAGTTGCGGGTGGCGAGCCGGAATACATAGCCGTGGCATCCTGCCGCGGAGTCCCGAGGTAAGTCCATGCTTGAACGCTTATTGCAGTTTTCGATCGAGCGCCGTTGGCTCGTCATGCTGGCCGCGATCGTGGTGACCGCGATCGGGCTATGGTCACTCGCACGACTACCAATCGACGCGGTGCCGGATATTACGAATAACCAGGTGCAGATCAACACGCTCGTGCCGGCTCTGTCGCCCGAGCAGATCGAACGCCAGGTGACTTACCAAGTCGAGAGTGCCCTGGCGGGAATCCCCGGCTTGCAATACACCCGCTCGCTGTCGCGCAACGGTTTCTCTCAGGTCACCGCCGTATTCACCGACGACGTGGATATTTACTTTGCCCGTAATCAAATCAACGAGCGATTGACGGCGGCGCGGCGAAATCTGCCGGCCTCCGCGGAACCAAGTTTGGGCCCCATCACCACGGGCCTGGGCGAGGTCTACATGTGGTCGGTGGAGTTCGCGCGCCCTTCCAAGCAACAAGAACAAGGCAAAGATGACGGGCCGGGTTGGCAGAGCGATGGCGCTTATCTAACGCCCGAGGGCCAGCGTTTGGAGACCGACATCGAATTGGCGGCCTACCTCCGCGAAGTCGAAGATTGGATCGTTCGTCCACAGTTAAGGGGCATTCCCGGCGTGGCCAGCATCGACGTGATCGGCGGTTATGAAAAGCAGTATCAGGTTCAGCCCGACCCGCTGAAGCTCATCAAATTCGGCCTAACGTTCGAAGATGTCATCGAGGCGCTTCGCCATAATAACGCGGCTGGGGGAGCGGGGTATATCGAGCATCGCGGCACGTCGTATCCCGTGCGGCTCGGTGGGCTGCTCAAGAACAGCGATGAAGTCCTCAACGTCGTCGTCGGCTGGCGCAAAGGAAATCCGATTCGGATCGCCGATGTCGCTACGGTTGACATCGGCTCAGAGCTCCGCACGGGCTCGGCCAGCAAGAACGGGCACGAAGCGGTGATCGGAACGGCTATGATGCTGATCGGCGCCAATAGCCGAACGGTGGCCGCGGCCGTCGACGCCAAGATGGGTGAAGTGGTTCGCAGCTTGCCGCCCGACGTGCGAGTCGAAACCGTTTACAACCGCACCAAGCTCGTGAACTCGACGATCGAAACGGTCGCTCGCAATTTGGGCGAAGGCGCCATCCTCGTCATCGTCGTGCTGTTGTTGGGGCTGGGGAACATTCCGGCCGCCATCATCACGGCCTTGGCCATTCCGCTTTCGATGCTGATGACCGCCACCGGCATGGTGAGCAATCGGATCAGCGGAAATCTGATGAGCCTAGGAGCGATCGATTTCGGGATCATCGTCGATGGGGCCGTAATCATCGTCGAAAATTGCTTGCGGCGCCTGGCCGAAAGGCAGCGAGAGCTCGGTAGGAATCTAACGCAGCGCGAGCGGCTGGATGTTGTGCTGGCGGCCAGCAAACAAGTGCGCAGCGCGACGGCCTTCGGCGAGGCGATCATTATCACGGTCTATTTGCCGATTCTGGCCCTGACCGGAATCGAAGGCAAAATGTTTCATCCGATGGCGGTGACCGTCATCTTCGCGCTCGTGGCCGCCTTCGTGCTGTCGCTCACGTTCATTCCGGCGCTGGTCGCGATCGGAGTCCGCGGCCGCATCAGCGATCGCGAGAATTTTCTTATCCACGGGGCGAAAGCGATTTACGTCCCGCTGCTACGAATTGCCCTGCGTGGCCGCTGGCTCGTCGTCTCCGCCGCTGTCGCGATTCTCATTGTTTCGGCCGGGTTGATTTTTCGCTTGGGTCAGGAATTCTCGCCGACGCTCGACGAGCACGACGTGATGATCTCGGCCGCTCGCATCACGGGAACCAGTTTGAGCGATGCCCAGCAGATGCAATTCGAGGTGGAACGGGCCGCGAGTCAACTGCCCGAAGTCGCGCTCGTGTTCTCGAAGACCGGCACGGCCGAAGTGGCCGCGGATCCGATGCCGCCGAACTTCACGGACACCTTTGTGATCCTGAAGCCGCGTCGCGAGTGGCCCAACCCGAGCTTGCCCAAGGCCAAGCTGCTGGAGCAACTTGATGTCGCGCTCAAGGCGGCGCCGGGCACGAATTGCAGCTTCACGCAGCCAATTCAAATGCGTTTCAACGAGCTCTTGGGCGGAGTCCGCGGCGATGTGGCGATCAAACTCTACGGCGATGACTTCGAGGCGCTGGCAAAACCGGTCGAGGAGATTTGCCAAGCACTCAAAACCATCCCGGGCGTCGCCAACGTCAAAGCCGAAGAAATCGAAGGCCTGCCGCTGTTGAATGTCGAGCCGAATCGCGAGTCGCTTGCCCGTTATGGCTTGAATATCAGCGATATCCATTCGGTCGTCGGCACGGCGGTGGGAGGCGCCCATGCCGGTCAGATTCAAGAGGGAGACCGGCGATTCGATTTGGTCGTGCGGCTGGCCGATTCGTTGCGAAGCGATCCGGAGAAGATCGGCGGGCTGCCGATTCCGTTGCCCCATCGGCATGACGAACTCGCGGCGGGAAAGCCGGATTCTTCCACTGCGTTCATTCCGCTTTCTTCAGTGGCGAAATGCGAATTAACGCAGGGGTTCAATCAAATCAGCCGCGATAACGGCAAGCGTCGCATCGTGATTCAATGCAATGTCCGCGGCCGCGACATTGGATCGTTCGTGGGCGACGCGCAGCGGAAGATTGCCCAGCTTAAATTGCCGGCGGGAAGTTGGTTGGAATGGGGTGGTCAATTCGAAAACATGGTGGCCGCGCGGACCCGTTTGAGCATTGTCGTGCCGATTTGTTTCCTGCTCATTTTTCTGCTGCTTTTCGGCACGTTTAATTCGGTCAAGCACGCGCTGCTGGTATTCAGCGGCGTGCCGCTGGCGCTGTGCGGCGGCGTGCTGGCTTTGTGGCTCCGGGGGATTCCGCTGTCGATCTCGGCGGCTGTTGGATTCATCGCGCTGTCGGGCGTAGCGGTTCTGAACGGCCTGGTGATGGTCACGTTCATCAATCAGCTTCGCGCCGCTGGCGAGCCCTTGGAAGAAGCGATCTTCCGCGGTTCGCTCAGCCGTCTGCGACCCGTGCTGATGACGGCCCTGGTCGCTTCGTTGGGATTCGTGCCGATGGCGCTGGCGACCGGCGCCGGCGCCGAGGTGCAGCGGCCGCTCGCGACCGTGGTGATCGGCGGCATTGTATCATCGACGCTGCTAACGCTGATCGTCCTGCCGGCCCTTTATCGACTGTGGCATCGCGACGATCGCCGGTCGGTCGCGCATGCGGCCGTCGTTGTCGAGCCAGCCGAGGTCGGACCGCCAGCGCCCGTGGCGCTTATTGCACTTGCCTCTCAAAAGCATCCCGGACAGGGATGCCAGACAATAGCCGGTGGTTGAGGCCCAACGGGCCGATACCACCGGAACCGAAAGCCAAAAACTCCAACCGACCCCGGCAGGGGTGGCGCCGCGTATTCAGTTGAGTCTCGCCGTTTCTGCGACGCCTGCCGGCGTCGGTGGCGTATAGCACGATTGGAACCGGCGGTGTCGGCCTTGCGGCCTTACCGCCGGCTACTGTCTGGCGTCCCTCTGGGATGTTACTGTCGGCATCTTTTGAGAAGGATTTCATTTCGCGGCGCCGATTGCCATTCCCGAAAGCGCTTGCAGTCGTTCCGCGCCGCGGTATCGTAAACGGCGCCTGCCGAAAAGCCGCTGATTTGCGAGTGCCGCGATGAACACCTTCGTAATCGATTCTCATACCGCCGGCGAGCCGACGCGGGTCGTCGTTTGCGGCGGTCCAAATCTGGGGGGCGGATCGCTGGCCGAGCGACGGGAAGCGTTTCGCCGCGACCACGATGATTTTCGCTCGGCGCTCATCAGTGAACCGCGCGGGTTCGACGCCATGGTCGGCGCCCTGCTTTGCCAGCCCGTCGATGCGTCCTGCAGGGCCGGCGTGATTTTCTTCAACAATGTCGGCTACCTGGGGATGTGCGGCCATGGTTCGATCGGCGTGTTGACGACACTGGCCCATCTGGGCCGAATCGAGCCGGGCGAACATCGCTTGGAAACTCCCGTCGGCGCGGTTACGGCTTGGCTGCACGACGATGGCTCCGTGACGGTGGAAAACGTGCCGGCGTTTCGCACGACGGCCGACGCGACGATCGACGTGCCGGGCGTCGGTCCGGTGATCGGCGACGTCGCGTGGGGCGGCAATTGGTTTTTCCTGATCGATCTCGCGCGACAGTCTTTTGACACGCATCTGCTCGAATTGGGATCGAACAATATCAAACGGCTGACGGAATTTGCACTCGCGGTCCGCTCGACGTTGATCGCCAGCGGCGTCACTGGCCCGGACGGTCAAGAAATCGACCACATCGAGCTATTCGGCCCGGCGGTTCGCGACGACGCCCACAGCAGAAATTTCGTGCTCTGCCCAGGCGGGGCCTACGACCGCTCCCCATGCGGCACCGGCCTCAGCGCCAAGCTGGCCTGCCTTTTCGCCGACGGCAAACTACAAGAAAACCAAATCTGGCGCCAAGAAAGCATCATCGGCAGCACGTTCGACGGCTACGTCACACTGCACGACGGCAAAATCTTTCCCCATGTCAAAGGCAAGGCGTACATCACCGCCGAATCGACGCTGATCCTGGATCCAGGCGACATTTTTAAGTTTGGTATCCGTGCACGATAAAATCGGTTCACTCGCCCCGACAGGGGCAACAACAAATCAGCCCGGGGCAGAGCGAATCGGCGTAGCCGCCGAGCGCCGCCCCGGGAACTCATAAAAGTGGAAGGACTAGCCCTGGAGGGGCGAAACAAAGATTGATCTCTGATCGAATCGTGCCGTATCACGAATGGCTCACCGCCTGGGATTCCCGTTTTGGCGAAAGCGTCCCGCCACAATTTTGTTGTGCCCTTCCAGGGCTGTCAATATTTTTTGGTTCTCGAACCCAGGGCGGCGCTACGCGGCCACGCTCGTTTCCCTCTGCCCTGGGCTACCATGTTTCGCCCCTTCGGGGCTGATCCCACGAATGCGGATTTCCGAACAATCCGCCGCCGCACGCAAGATTCTCTCCGGAGTGGAAACTATCGGTTGGACGCTCGGCTATTTTCGCGCGTCGGAACAGGCGCAAATTTCCCGATTTCATGGCTCAAGATTTAGGAGGACGTGCAATGGCTGTCTCAAGCTTGCGTGGGAATTGGTTGGCGGTGGGGCTGGTGGCTGCCGTCGCGGGGGCCGGTTTTGGGTTGTCAAACTGGCAGGGGCGAGTTCATGGGGCCGATTCGGTTTCTGCCAAGACTCCCCAGGACCATGAGGCGATCGGCGCCGCGAATGCGCTCTCGCATGCGTTTCGCCATGCGGCCGAGGTCGCGGATCCCAGCGTGGTGAAAATTCACTCGCATACCGTGGCCAAAAAGGTCAAGGGAACGGCCCGCGGACGAAATCCGCTCGAAGGGCTGGAAGACATGCTGCCCGGCGATTCGGACATGTTCAAGCACTTCGATTTCAAACAATTCGACAACGGCGCCGTTCCCGAGCGGGATGGCGTCGGCTCGGGGGTCATCATCGACAAGTCGGGCATCGTCCTGACCAACAATCACGTCGTCCAAGGCTCCGACGAACTCATTGTCACGCTGAGCGACGGTCGGGAATTCAAAGCCACCGACGTAAAGACCGATCCGCAGACCGATTTGGCCGTGATTCGCATCAAGGCCAAGGACGATCTTCCGGCGGCCAAGCTAGGCAACTCGGATGATCTGGCGGTCGGCGACTGGGTCATCGCGATCGGCTGCCCGTTCGAGCTGGATCACACCGTCAGCGCGGGGATCATCAGCAGCAAGAGTCGCGAGCTCAGCGATCTGAACCGATCTCGCTTCCTGCAAACCGACGCGGCCATCAATCCGGGCAATTCCGGCGGCCCGCTGGTCAATATCGACGGTGAAGTGGTAGGCATCAATACGGCCATTGCTAGCAGCAGCGGCGGCAATCAAGGAATCGGATTCTCGATTCCAATCAATTCGGCCAAGTGGATCACCTCGCAGTTGATCGACAAGGGGAAAGTGTCCCGCGGCTATTTGGGGATTCAATTGGAAGAAATCAACGCCGATCTGGCTGGCAAGTTGGGCGTTCGAAAAGGGGACGGCGTGCTCGTGGCCGATGTCATGCCCAACACTCCGGCGGCGGCTGCCGGCGTGAAAGAGGGGGACATCGTCACCGGCTTCTCCGGCACGGCGGTTCACAATCCTCGCGAGCTGCGAGACCTAGTCGAGAAGACCCCGGTTGGCTCAAAACACTCGCTGACGGTCAATCGAGACGGCAAGTCGATGTCGATGGACATTAACATCAAGGCGCTGCCCGATTCGCTAGCCGACAGTGGGGCCCGGATGAGTCGGCGCCACGGCGACGACCGCTCGCCGACGACTTTTTCGGCCAACGATCTGGGCATGGAAGTCACCGAATTCGCGGGCGGCGAGGCCAAAACGTTCGAGGGTTTCAGCGGCGTTCTGATCCGCAACATCGAGGAGGGCAGCGTCGCGGCGAAGGCCGGCTTGCAACCGGGCATGCTGATCCGCAAGGTCGGCAAGTCGGACGTGAAATCGGTTGAAGATTTTGCCAATGCGCTGAAGCATGAGTCGCTGAAGGACGGCGTCATGCTGTTGATCCGCTCCACCGGCGGAAACCGCTACATTGTGCTCCGGCAGTCCTAAGAACGTTGGCGAGCGGGGGGCGTAAGCCACCTGTCCGTCGATAGGATAGGCTCGATAGACAAACATGTCAGGCAGGATGCCTGACCTACGAATAAGGCGTCGTGGCGCTCTCGCCGCGACGCTTTTTCATTGTGCGATCGGTGTTCCTGAAAGCGACGGTTCTCGACCTCATACCCCCCCATCGCTTGACTCCTCGAAAATTGCATCTAAGAATGGTTCCGGTGGCAGTCGCCGGGAACCGTTTTCGCTGCCCTCCTCACTTCGAGCCAATCAAATCAGGCTGCCTCCGCATGTCATCGCTGTCTCGACTCGCGGTCGGAAACATTCAGTCGGGCATGGACTACCGGCCTATTTTTTGGGGACTTCTCGATGCGCTACATCGCCGGGGTGTGCGAATTCAAAACTATCTGTCCCGGGCCTGCCTCGCCTGTGGGGACGGAGCGACAGCCATTACCGGGGTCGCCACGCGGCATTTAGACAGTTGGCTAATGACGGCGGACCAAGCCCAGCGGACATTTTCCCGGTCCTCGCGTCAAGCCGATCTGTCGGTAGTCGAGGGCAGCTTTTGCGATTGGCCGAACGGGTCAAGCGCCAGCATTAATGCGGCCCGGGGTTTCTCCAATTCAGGCGAAGATGCCATTTCAGGCGAAGACGCCCAGCGGTCAGTCGCCGCCTCGGGAAGCCGCCTGTCGACGCTTTGCGATTGGCTGGCGCTGCCTAAATTGGGAGTCGTCGACGCTCCCTCGCTAGCCGGTTGCCGGTTGCCACCCCGGCCCTCGGTCGATGGGCTTCTGCTGGATCGGCTCTCCAGTCCGGTCGATTTTCATTACTGGCAGACGGTCGTCGAAGCTCTCTGGGGAATTCCCGTGGTCGGCGGAATGGGGCTCCAGGCCGGCGCTCGCAATGAACTCGCTCAACTGCCGCCGGGGCGACAGCCGCCGCTCGATCTTTGCCAGCGACTCGGCGCCAGCTTCGGGCAATTCACCTCGCTGGGCCGTTTGCTTGCGTTGGCCGATCGTTTCGAGTTTCCCGGGAAACCGACGGTCAAAAACGCCTGCTCGATAAGTCAACCGCAGTTTGCCAGCCAATGCAGCCTTAGCGGATGCGACGGACCGACGAGCCTCACCGTGGCGGTTGCTTACGACGCGGCGTTTTGTGGGTATTTTCCCGACACGCTCGATGCGCTCGAGCGTCATGGTGTCGCCGTCCAGGATTTTTCACCGCTCCGGGATGAGTCGTTGCCCGCAGATACCGACATCGTGTATATCGGCTGTGGCCATCCCGAGCTGTTCGCCGAGCAACTGGCCGACAATTATTGTTTGCAGACCGCACTGCGGGATCACGTTCGAGCCGGCCGACGAATCTATGCCGAAGGGGGCGGCTTGGCCTACTTGTGTCAGCAGTGCGAACTGCCGGGGGGCGAGCGGGCGCCGATGGTGGGAATTCTGCCGGCGGCCGCGCGATTCAATCCGACGGGTATCACGAGTCCGGTCGAGTTGACCCTTGGCGGCGCAAGTTGGCTGGGAAAGCCGGACGAAAAAGTACGCGGCTATCTAAGCGACCGCTGGCGCCTGGAACCGCTGGGGCGCCTGACGAGCTGCGCCAACGAGCCGTCGCGACAGCGTGATTTGGTCCAAAGGCGCCAAGCCGTGGGCAGCCGTGTCCAACTCAATTTCGCGCTACAGCCGGCTCTGCTTGAGAGTTTTTTGTGCCCCCAGGCGGTGAATCTCGCGCGGGCCGAAGCTCGCTAAAGCCGCGTGCCCCGCCGGGCGCCAGGGGCTCGGTGGCGGGGCGCCATAGGCTGGAGGCGCTTCGCCGAAGCCCCGGATCGTGGTCGCGATTGCCAACGCGACCTCGCGGATTCAAGGCGCAGCATCTCCGCCAACCGTCGCCAATCCGGCGCTTCCCAGGTTGATTCGCGACTTAGCCTCGATCTGGACGATAGAGTCTGAAGCCGCGAGTTTTCCCAAATCTCCGCGGTATTCCGCCGTTCCGCGCAGAAACCTGTTCAGCACGCTGGTGATCGAGTTTGCCGCCGATGCCGAATTTGCTGAGTCTATTGATTTTAGTGGTCTCGGCCGCGGCGCCACCAACGGCCGCCGACGGTCGTTATCCCGACGCGGTCGAGGTCTTTCATTGCGATTTCGGCGCGCAATGGGACCAGGATTTCGACCACTGGCCGGACGGTTGGACGCGGCTGCGGTCCGCGGCATTTCCTTCCTATGTGCCTGCCCGAATTTGCGACGACGCTCAGATCGACGACGGGCGAACTTTGCGGATCGACATGGACGGCGGCGCGGCTGCGGTCTACAGCCCTCAGATCAAGGTCAACGCCATCTTTAGTTATGTCGTCGAGACCCGGATCAAAACGGAGAAGCTATTTCACGACGAGGCCTACCTTTCGATCACCTTTTACGACGCCAAGCACAAGCCGCTTGAGCAATATACCTCCGAGCATATCAGCGGTTCGATCGGTTGGCGCCGGCTGAGGATCGACCCGATCGCGCCGGCCCGCGATGGGGTCGATCACGCCGTGGTCGGATTGCACGTGCAGCCGAGTAACCAGGCCGATATTCAGGGCGCTGCCGCGTTCGCCGACGTGTGGGTCGGGCGACTGCCGCGGATGACGTTCAAGACCGACAGGCGCGACAATGTCTACGTCGATCCGGCCAGGCCGAAGTTGACTTGCACCGCCTCGGGTTTTGACGCGGAAAGTTCGCGCGTCGTGTTTCAGATCATCGATTCGGCCGGCAACGTCGTCCAGCGCCACGAGCAGCAGTTGAACATCGTGCCCCAAACGACCGTCGGACCTGGGAAACCGGCGGCCGGCGAGGGCCACAGCAAAGTCATCGTCGGCTCGGCGAGCTATAGTCCGCCGATCGCCGGCGTGGGCTTTTACCGCGCCCGAGTCGCGATGCTCGGCCGCGCGGGACTGGTGCATCAGCGGGAGTTGTCGCTCGCGATCGTGCGTCCGGAGCCAAATCCCCAGAGCGGCGAGTTCGGCTGGACATTGCCCGGCGGCGACAATCCGCTCAGCATGGCGGAGCTCACCGAGCTACTTTCGCAGTCCGGCGTGAACTGGGTGAAATTTCCGGTTTGGTCCGGCGGACCCGAGGGGGGACGCGGAGATCGACTCGTGTGGTTCGCCGAGCGATTGCGATTGCAGCACATCGAAATGGTGGGACTGCTGAACCAGCCGCCGGCTGAGTTGCTGAAAAAACTCGGCGAGTCGGATCGGCTTTTGGCTGCACAAATTTTTTCCACCGAGCCGGAGCTATGGTATCCGTCGCTCGAACCGGTGCTCACATCGCTGTCGCTCAAGGTGAAATGGTGGGAACTCGGCGTCGACAAGGACACGAGTTTCGTCGGCTATCCCAAAACGGCCGAAAAGATCAATCAGTTCCGCCGATATGCGTCGCGGTTCGGCCAGCAGGTCAACATCGGCATCGGCTGGTCGTGGTTGAACGAACTGCCGAAGCAGCCGCAGGCCTGGGACGCCGTGTCGCTGTCGACCGATCCGCCGCTGACGTGGGAAGAGCAAGCCGCCTATTTGGCGGCGACCCATGACGTGAAGACTCGTCGCTGGGTTGTGCTCGAACCGCTTTCCAGATCGGAATACGCTTTGGAAGCGCGGGCGAGCGACTTGGCTCGGCGCATGTTGGCCGCCAAGATGGGTGGCGCCGACGCCATTTTCGTGCCCGAGGTGTTTAGCGCGGAACGCGGACTGATGAACGAAGACGGCACGGCCGGCGATCTCTTGTTGCCCTGGCGGACGACAGCGCTAGCCCTGGGCGGCGCCCAATATCTTGGCTCCGTCGATCTGCCCAACAAAAGCGTCAACCGGATATTCCAGCGCGACGGCCGCGTAGTGATGGTCCTGTGGAGCGATCGACCGACGACCGAACGGCTGTATTTGGGAGACGATGTCTCGCAGATGGACCTCTGGGGTCGGCCGACCAAGCTCGACATCGATCGCGCCGAGCAAGTGATTCACGTCGGGTCGCTGCCCACATTCATCACGGGGCTCAATGCTCCCGTACTACGGTGGCGGATGTCGGCGGCGCTGGCCGAGACGCAGTGGCCCAGCGTGTTCGGCGTCACGCGCGGCAACGCGCTGGTCATGAAGAATACGTTCGGCCAAGGCATCAGCGGAAAAATCCGGATGATTTTGCCCGACGGATGGAAGACGGCCGATCGGGATATCAATTTCAAGCTGGCCTCGGGCGAAACGCTGGAGCAGCCCTTCCAGGTCCAGGTTCCGCTCGACGCGGCGACCGGCAAGCAGGAGATTCGCTTCGAGTTCGACATCATGGCCGATCGCCGCTACCAGTTTGCCCTCCGTCGCGAGATCGATCTTGGCTTGGACGATGTCTACGCCTCTGTCAGCACGCGTCTCAACGAGCAAGGCGAATTGGAAATCGAGCAGCGGCTGACGAACGACACGGATAAGCCGGTCAGTTTCAAATGTTTCTTATACGCGCCCGACCGCCTGCCGGTCGTCACCCAAGTCGTCGAACTGGGGCGGGGCACGGATACGAAGACCTACCGCTTGGCCAACGGCGCGGCGCTGATCGGCAAAAATCTGCTACTTCGGGCCGATGAGATCGCCGGTCAGCGGATCATCAACTATCGCTTTACGCCGCAGCAGTGACGGGAAGCGTGAAGCGTCGATGATCGCCACGTTTTGACTCGGTGCTTCTTGCGAGCCGTGAACATCCGGTCTAATGTTCACGGTTATGGAGATTGCCAACAACGCATTTCTGGTCACCGGCGGTTGCAGCGGGCTCGGTGAAGCCACTGCGCTGCTTTTGGCGTCGCTCGGCGGCAAGGTTGTCATCGCCGACCTCAATGACGCCGCCGGCGTGCAGCTCGCCGCGGGAAGCGGCGGCGCGATCGAATTTCATCGCGCCGACGTGACCGACGAAGCTCAGACACAAGCTGCGATCCGGGCGGCGATCGATCGCTTCGGCCCGCTTCGCGGAGTCGTGCATTGCGCTGGGATTCTCGGAGCGGCGCGCGTGGTCGGCAAGTCGGGACCGCACGACCTCGATCTTTTTGCTCGAATCGTGCGCGTCAATCTCATTGGCACATTCAACGTCACGCGGCTAGCGGCGGCCGCGATGTCGTCCAACGCGCCTCTGGCCGACGGCGAGCGGGGCGTAGTCGTCAACACGGCGTCCGTCGCCGCGTTCGAGGGCCAAATCGGCCAGGCCGCCTACGCCGCCAGCAAAGGCGGAGTCGCCGCAATGACGTTGCCGATCGCGCGCGAGTTGGCCCGGTTCGGGATCCGGGTCGTCGCCATTGCGCCCGGCGTGTTTGAAACGGCGATGATGGCCGGCGCCAGCGACGAAATCCGTCAATCGCTCGTGGAGCAAATTCCTTTTCCGGCACGGGCTGGAAATTCCGCAGAATTCGCCCGCCTCGCGCGAGACATCATCGAGAACCGAATGCTCAACGGTTCGGTGATTCGCCTCGATGGGGCCCTGCGAATGGGCTCGAAGTAAGTCGGCCGGCGTCTCTACCGCTGGCTTTTTGACGGCGCTGTTTACCGGACCGCGCCCAGCCGCCACAATGAATTCATCGCCGCGAGCCGACGTAAGGGGCAGGTCTCCGGCACGGAACAAATAAGCGAGGCGTTATGGAACGGAGCATGTCGCCAAATACGGAGCAGACGAAGCAGCTCTACCGCGACGACGCGAAGAGCGCAACGGAAAGTCAACAAGGTCTACAACTCCAGGCCATTGCAGCGGCAAGGACACCCACGAGATCAATTCGAAATTTCTTCGTCTTTCGCGCTCTTCGCGACTTCGCGGTTAAGAGTCCCTCGTCATCCTCTCGCTCGTCTCTCGGTGTCATCGCTCGTAAGTTCGCGGTGAATTTGGTGGCGGTTTACGCGGTAATCGGAACGGCCATCGGGCCGTTGTCGATCGGCGCGGAGCTGGCGGCTGGTCCCGTCGAGCGACCGCGGGTTTACCTGATTGAAGGCGTGCCCCACGTGCGGCAAAAGCCAGATTTCTGCGGCGAGGCTTGCGCCGAGATGGTCCTTCGCAAACTCGGCAAGAAGCTCGATCAAGACTTCGTGTTCAACCAATCGAAGCTCGATCCGCACGAAGGACGCGGCTGCTATACGGTGGATTTGGCCCGGGCGCTCACCGCGATCGGATTTCGCGTCGGTCCGGTGTGGCAGAAAATTCCGGTCGCCGCGGCCGATGCGTCACTCGACAAAGCCTTCAATGCGATCTTGGCCGATCTCAAGGCCGGGTTTCCCTCGATCGTCTGCACCCACTTCGACGATCGTCCGGGCACGACCGAGCATTTTCGACTCGTGCTCGGCTACGACCCAAAGACGGAGGAAGTGATCTATCACGATCCGGCCGTGGCGGATGGCGCCTATCTGCGAATGAAGAAGTCGCAATTTCTAAAACTTTGGCCGCTGAAGTATTCCAACGACACATGGACGCTCGTTTGCATGCGAATGGATCCGGACGACGCCAAGTTGAGCCTAACGGCGGCCAGCGGCAAGCCGTCCAAATTTTCGCCGGCCGATTACGCCCAGCATGTGCTCAAGCTCAAGGCCAAGCTGCCGGAGGCCGACGGCTTCGCGATTACGCTCCAGCCGCCGTTTGTCGTCATCGGCGATGAATCGGCCGAGACGGTGAAAAGCCGGTCGGAAAAGACCGTGCATTGGGCCGTCGACAAACTGAAGCAATCGTATTTCGACCGCGACCCGGCGGAGATACTCGACATCTGGCTCTTCAAGGACAAGGCCAGCTACGAGAAGCATGCGGTGCAATTTTTCGAAGACAAGCCAACGACACCCTATGGATACTTTACCTCAGTCCATCGGGCGCTGGTCATGAACATCTCGACCGGCAGCGGCACGCTGGTCCATGAGATCGTGCATCCGTTCATGGCAGCCAATTTCACCACTTGCCCTTCGTGGTTCAACGAAGGGCTCGCGTCGCTCTACGAGCACTGCGGCGAAGAGGACGGCCGCATCCACGGCTACACGAATTGGCGATTGCCGGCTTTGCAAAACGCCATCAAGAAGGGAACCGTTCCGTCGTTCGCCACGCTCTGCGCCACGACGACCGAAGAATTTTATCACAAAGATCCGGGCACAAATTATTCGCAGGCCCGGTATCTGTGCTACTACTTGCAAGAGCACGGCCTGTTGGAAAAGTATTACCGGGCATTCAAAGCCCACGCGGCTGACGATCCCGGCGGATACAAAACTCTCCAAAAAATACTCGACGAGCCCGACTTAAAAGCATTCCAAAAGCGGTGGGAAGCTTGGGTCGCCAAGCTCGAAGTCGATTGACCGCAGCCAGAGCCAAAAGTCGCCTCTCCCGCGCCGTCGTCCCCCGTCCCGCCAACCGCCATGTCCACCTCCAGCGCCGCGCAGAAGAAATCCGAAACGGCGCCCGCCGGCGCCGATGCGACGCTTGCCTGGGAGCAGCTCACCGCTCAGGTCGATCGACTGATCGCTTCCTGGGAACGCGGCGGCGATCCGCCCGATCTCGCGCAGTTCATGCCCGCCGAGCCGCCTGAACTGCGGCGGATGCTGCTGACGGAGCTCATCAAGGTCGACCTGGAATATCGCTGGCAGCACATGCGAGCGCCCAAGACGATCGAAGAGTATCTCGCCGAATTTCCCGAACTGTCGGTCGATGGCCATGTGCCGCGCGACGTGATCTACGAGGAATATCACGTCCGGCGCATGTCCCCGGCGCCGCCCGATCCCAGTGACTACCTGCGCCGGTTCCCGAAACAAGTCGAGCAACTGCGGCGAATGTTCACCATTCAGCCCGGTCAGACGACGACGATGGCCGTCGGAAATCGCCGCCCACCGGTCGACGTCGGCAAGCAGATCGACGACTTCGACGTTCTGCTGCGGCTGGGCGAAGGGGCGTTTGCCTCGGTCTATCTGGCGCGGCAACGATCGATGCAGCGGATGGTCGCGCTCAAGGTCTCGCGCGATCGCGGATCGGAGCCGCAAACGCTCGCGCAGCTCGATCATCCGCATATCGTGCGGGTATACGATCAGCGGATCCTCGTCGAGCAGCGGCTGCGGCTGATGTACATGCAGCACATCCCGGGCGGAACGCTGCAAGATGTGATCCGCCACGCCAAGACGACGCCCCCGGCGACTTGGAACGGCCTGACGCTACTGGCCGCGATCGATGGGTGTCTGGAAAAAAACGGAGAGACGCCGCCGCTCGAATCGGCCACGCGGCGGCGGCTCGGGGGCGCTCGCTGGGCCGAGGCAATCTGTTGGCTCGGGGCCCGGTTGGCCGCCGCGCTCGACTATGCCCATCGCCGCGGCGTGTTGCATCGCGACGTCAAGCCGGCCAATGTACTGCTCACCGCGGAAGCATCGCCAAAACTGGCCGACTTCAACGTCAGCTTCAGTTCCAAGCTGGACGGCGCCACGCCGGCGGCGTATTTCGGCGGCAGTCTGGCGTACATGTCGCCCGAGCAACTTGAGGCCAGCGATCCCGACCATCCGCGGCAGCCCGAAGAACTCGATGGCCGGAGCGACGTCTATTCGCTGGCTGTCATGCTGTGGGAGTTGCTCACCGGCTCTCGTCCGTTCGGCGACGAGAGCGTGTTCGCGAGCATGGCCGAGACGCTCAAGCGATTGGCCGAAGTTCGCCGGGCCGGAATACCCGCCAGCGTGATCGCGGCGCTGCCCCGCGATCTGCCGCCCGGACTGGAGCAAGTGCTGCAGGCGTGCCTCGCTCCCGAAGTCAAAGATCGGCCGGCGACCGCGGCAGTCATGGCGCGGCAACTGGAGCTATGCCTTCAACCGCGCGCCCAGAGATTGTTTCGTCCGGAAGCAAAATCGTTTCGTCAGAAGCTGCGCGATCGACCGATCGCCAGCTTCGTCGCCGCGGGAGCATTTCCGCATGCCGTTTTCAGTCTGATTAACATCGTGGCCAACTTCTATCTGATCATTAGCCACCTGGGCGACCAAGCCGTTTCGCTGTTTGAGCGACAAATCGCCGCGGTCAACGGCGGCGCCTATGCGATCGGTATTTCTGTCGGCGTGTATCTCATTTGGCCGGTGGTGAAGGCGATTCGCGGCTACAAAGTCGGCATCGCGCCCGAGCCGTCGACATTGCCGCAGCTCCGCCGCACCACGCTGATTAACGGAGACGTCATCGCCTGCTTGGGATTTTCGCTCTGGATCGTCTCCGCGTTCGTCTTTCCGACTTGGCTCAATGCCGCGGGATTGCTCCGTGCCGAAGACGCCAAATACTATTGGTATTTTTTCATGTCGCAGGTGATCTGCGGACTGATCGCCTCGACGCAGACATTTTTCATGATCGCGTTTGTCTCGGTACGCGGCTTCTATCCGCTGCTGATTCCGACGGAGAAAGCGAATTACGAAGAGATCGGCAAACTCCGCCGACTCGATCGCCGATTGTTTGGGTATCTCGGTTTGGCGTTCGTCGCGCCGGTTCTGGCGGGCGTGGTGATATTGCTCATCGATATCCCGGGCACCAAATGGCTGACCAGCGCGTTACTGCTGATCGGCGCCGTCAGCTCGATCCTGCTGTTCTACATGCTCAAGGTGATCCAAGCCGATCTGGCGACACTCGTTTCGGCCATCGATCCGGAAGGCGCAGCCTCGCCGACCGGCGGCCTGGACTCGGTCGATTCGTTTTGGACCTCGTCGCGATTGAGCGGATGATGTTCAACGGGATTTTCCTGTTATGTGACAGGATTATAGGGCGTGAGCTCCATTATTTTGCGCCATCATCTGCACCTGAATCTTTTTTAGGGGCTTACCTAACGGGTTGGGATGGATTTGACAAACGAATTCCCGGGCAACTATAGGCAATAACATTCTAATGCGGCTACAATAAATTGTCCCCAGCGGTCCTGCCCCAATCAGGGCCTTTCATTTTTTGGATTTGCCTAGTATGGCCAAGAGGCGGGAGAGGTTCCAACTGTACGCGCGTAAGCCGGCGGCGATGTTTGTATGGCCGTGAAGCCTGAGCAGCGCCAGCGTCGCGTTGCGTAAGGCGGCGA